>NZ_JBAWJZ010000004.1:0-361667 GCF_043876835.1 Gaetbulibacter sp. M235 | reverse complement strand
TGTTTCACAGACATCTCCGATGCCATCACTGTCACAGTCCTCTTGTCCTGGGTTGGATATCGCTGGACAGTTGTCAAAACAATCGGCTATCCCATCACTGTCTTGGTCAAACCCTTCATCTATGTTTCCGTCGCCATTGTTGTCCAGTCCATCACATTCTTCTGTATCACAATCGTCTGGAATACCATCTCCATCGGTATCTGTTTCACAGACATCTCCGATGCCATCACTGTCACAGTCCTCTTGTCCTGGGTTGGATATCGCTGGACAGTTGTCAATACAATCCACAATACCATCTGAGTCACTATCTAATGTATCATCAAAGCCAGGGCAAATATCACAATCATCAGGAACTCCATCCCCATCGGTATCCGTTTCACAGACATCGCCTATGCCATCATTGTCACAGTCCTCTTGTCCTGGATTGGATATTGATGGACAATTATCAATACAATCCCCAACACCATCACCATCAAGATCAGTACAATCAATAGCTATTTCCACAGTAGCTATACTACAATCCCCATTACTGTCGCATATCTGATATGTAAAACTGTCAGGACCACTGTAATTAACATTTGGTATATAATCTACTGTATCATCTGTTGGGTCGTTTGGTGTACCATTGTCATTGACTGTGGCCGTTCCATTTGCTGGTAGGGTCACAATGGTTATTGTCCCCGTACTTGGGCCATCTCCCCCAAAGTCATCATTGGCCAAAACATCTATGTTGGTACTAGAATTAAGCCCTATGCTAATATTATCATCTATTGCGTTTGGTTGGTCATTAACTGCATTCACCGTAATTGAAACCGTTGCCGTATCACAATCCCCATTGCTGTCACATATCTCATAGGTGAAACTGTCTAGGCCATTATAATTGGGGTCTGGGGTGTAATCTATCGTGTCGTCCGTTGGATCAGCGGGTGTGCCATTATCGTTCACTGTGGCCGTGCCATTACTTGCAGGGGTCACAATGGTTATTGTCCCCGTACTTGGGCCATCGCCTCCAAAGTCATCATTAACCAAAACATCTATGTTGGTGCTCGTGTCTTCATCTAAACTCACTGAATCGTCAACGGCATTTGGATTACAATTCAGACCATTTGGACCAGAACCATCAGCAGTTCTAGTATCAACAAATGCTCCATAGACTCTTGTTGTGTTATCAAACAATGTAGCATCTATTAAATCTCCTATCGTAATTCTTATCTCGTCAAACTCTTTTGTTGTTTGTATACCTACATTATAACGTCCGGAGGTTGTTCCAAAAATATCCAGAACAGCTGTCAGGTTGATTAAATTTCCTGCCGTACCACATTCTTGTAGTGTACCATCTAAATAAGTACAGATTTGTATGGTATTGAACAATTCAGCTTCAACAAGTGATTCCATATCCTGAATGGCAAACCCTGCAATACTACCAATAGGGAATGTGTCCATTGGATCTAAAACCGCAATAGTTCCGGCCGATATGACTCCTGCCGTTACCTGAACTTGAGCAAAATCTACTGCATCTGGCGTAATTACATTTTGAGCATCATCTACAGAACAGCCCACACAAACAGCCCCTTTTGTTCCTGTTTCAAAAGAATTGATGATAACAGGGAAACCAGAACTTCCTGTATTCAACCATAATGTTTGGTTACATTGTATGTCTCCCGGGCAGAGTTTTTCAACAACAGCTCTAAAAACGTCTGTTTTACCTAAATCAGCACTAACCAAATTAGAAAGAGTTAATTTAACCTGATCAAAAGAAAGTGACGACACAAAACCAACAATACGACGTCCACTACTTCCTGTTAACAAAGGGGTATCTGCGCCCAGTAAAGCCCCTACTCCAGTCTTGCTTTCTTGAAGCGTTCCGTCAAGATAGGTTGTGATAGTGATATTATCTAAAATATCTACATCTAAAATAGTTGTATTTTCAATCTCAAAGCCTGCAAATGTATTTGCCGGATACGTATCCAGTACATCTTCAACGGCTATTGAGCCAAAGGCTAAGACTCCGGCTGTAAGTTCTATGGTAGCAAAATCTGTATCTGAACTAGTGATAAGATTTTCGGTATTTGAAATGGTACATAATGCACATGCAACACCACCTATTTCAGTATTTTCAGAATTTACAATGACTGGAAAATCAGTATTATTAAATCCAGCGACCTCATTACATATTAAACTTGGTCCAGAACAGAAATTTTCAACCACTGCACCATACACCCTAGTCTCTCCAAGATTGACAGACAGTGTATTTGAAACTATAAATTGAATTTCATCAAAAGGTTGCGTAGAAACAAAACCAATAACCCGTCGCCCATCACCCGTTAGTAATGTAGTACTTACTGACAACAAGTTTCCTATTCCTGTTTGGGATTCTTGCAGGACACCATTTAAATATGTGTTAATTGTGATACCATCCAAGAAATCAACAGTTAAAAGATTGGCATTTGATATTTCAAAACCTGCAAAGGTTCCAGCAGCATTGGTATCTAAAACATTTTCTACTGAAATTGATCCTGTAGCACCTATTCCAAGGGTTAAATTTATTGAGGCATAATCGGTATTGTCAGATGTTAAGATATTATCAGAATTTGTAATCCCACATAACGCACATACTACCCCTCCTATTCCCGTTTGACTACCATTAATAACTGTTGGAAATTCAGGATTGCTAAGCGTCGTTTTTTCGTTACAGTTTAAAGAAGATCCAGCACAATACTTTTTAATAACAGGATAATACACCTGAGCAGAAAACAAAAGGCTTATTAAGGAATTATAACCAATGCGTATCTCATCAAAATCCTGAGAGGTTACAAATCCAAGTATTACATTACCTTCTGCATCAAGCAAACTAGTATCTACTCCAACCAAACTGGTTACAGCATTGTAAGTTTCTTTCAAATTTCCATCTAAATATGTACTTATAGTGACCTCGGCACCAATAGAGACTTGCAAAAGACCATTTGAGCTTACTTTATAACCAGCAAACGTGCCTGCTGGGTACACTTCATTATCAGTATCAGAAACGCTTAATTCAGCTTCGCATGCCAACCCAGTCATGCTAATTGAAGTAAAATTACTGATGTCTGAATCTACTAAATTTGATACTCCTGTTACACTTCCCAAACAAACAATAAGTTCTGGCACATCATCTGTTATAGTTGCAACAAGATTGTCGAAATTTAAATCATTAACCAAAGGCACCTTTTCATTGCAGGGTGCATTGGATGGATTAAATATATACTCTGTAGAAATATCCTTCCACCAATAAAAATTGCCATTAAACTCATCCAACCAATTGTTTTGCTTATCAATAAAATGAGGTGCAATTTCATTTACATAGTCAATGTCCTCAGAAACATTCCAATATATTGAAGGTGATTTATCTGCTTTTGTTGGTTGAAGGAGCCAAAAGTTTACAGCAACAAAAATTAATCCAATGCGGATAAATAGTAGGTTAGGTATTGATTTCATTGTAGGTTGTTTTAATTTAAATCATATTCTTTTTTTAAATAAAAAGTGTCTGAGACCGCCTCTCTGTAGATTTGTATGTATTTCTATATCATTTTATCTTAATATTATTCATTCAAATTACTAGAAAAGTCTTGTTAATTTTTGTTAAGCTAAACATTTTTTCAACATTTTCAAAATTTTTTGTAAGAAAATATTTTATAAAAAAGTTGAGGAGAAGTTTTTACTAAGACTATTATTGATTTCCATCAAATTTAAAATACCTTTGTTGATTTTCGGTCAATAGATCGCTTAGTTTTCATAAAACACTATTGAATGCAGGGAAGCAATACCTTTTGAAACCATCACATTTTTGAAATTATTAATACTATCTTTGCAACCGATTTGGAATAAAGATTATGAGTTTTATTAAAGAAATAAACAGAAGAAGAACCTTTGGGATAATATCACATCCTGATGCAGGTAAAACAACTTTAACCGAAAAACTGTTGCTTTTTGGTGGAGCTATTCAAGAAGCAGGTGCGGTAAAAAGCAATAAAATTAAAAAAGGTGCTACGAGTGACTTCATGGAAATTGAGCGCCAACGTGGAATTTCTGTGGCTACTTCTGTTTTGGCTTTTGAATATGAAGGAACAAAAATTAATATTTTAGACACACCTGGCCATAAAGATTTTGCTGAAGATACTTTTAGAACTCTTACTGCTGTTGACAGCGTTATTGTTGTGATTGACGTTGCCAAAGGTGTTGAAGAGCAAACCGAAAAGCTTGTAGAAGTTTGTAGAATGCGAAACATTCCTATGATTGTTTTCATTAATAAATTAGACAGAGAAGGAAAAGATGCTTTTGATTTACTGGATGAAGTTGAACAAAAGTTAGGCTTAAAAGTTGTACCATTAAGTTTTCCTATAGGAATGGGTTATGATTTTAAAGGAATTTATAATATCTGGGAAAAGAATATCAATCTTTTTAGTGGAGACAGCAGAAAAAACATTGAAGAAACTATAGAAATTTCTGATTTAGAATCTTCTGAACTTAATAAAATTGTTGGTGATAAGGCAGCTATTGCATTACGTGAAAATTTAGAATTGGTTGATGGAATTTATCCACAGTTTAACAAAGAAGACTATTTGGAAGGCCTTATACAACCAGTATTTTTTGGGTCTGCCTTAAATAATTTTGGTGTAAGGGAATTATTAGATTGCTTTGTTCAAATTGCGCCTCAACCCAGACCTAAACAAAGCGAGGAGCGTTTAGTAAAACCAGATGAAGATAAGTTTACAGGGTTTGTTTTTAAAATTCATGCTAATATGGATCCTAATCACCGTGACCGTTTAGCCTTTGTTAAAATTGTTTCGGGAGTATTTAAAAGAAATACACCTTACTTGCATGTTAGACAAGGAAAAAAATTAAAATTTTCAAGTCCTAACGCATTTTTTGCTGAGAAAAAAGAAATAGTAGACATCTCATATGCTGGTGATATTGTAGGATTGCACGATACAGGAAATTTTAAAATAGGAGACACTTTAACTGAAGGAGAACTTATTAATTATAAAGGTGTTCCAAGTTTTTCTCCAGAACATTTTAGGTATATAAATAATGCTGACCCATTAAAATCGAAGCAACTTTTTAAAGGTATAGACCAGCTAATGGATGAAGGTGTTGCCCAGTTATTCACCTTGGAGTTAAATGGAAGAAAAGTTATTGGTACTGTTGGAGCACTTCAATATGAAGTGATTCAATATCGTTTAGAGCATGAATATGGTGCTAAATGTACTTACGAAAACTTAAATGTTTATAAAGCTTGTTGGGTCGATCCTAAAGGTTCAAAAACTGATGAATACAAAGAATTTATTAGAGTTAAACAACGATATTTGGCAAAGGACAAACAAAATCAATTGGTGTTTTTAGCAGATTCAGCCTTTTCATTACAAATGACAGAACAAAAATATCCAAGTATAAAATTTCATTTTACCTCTGAATTTTAACCAGTTAACGAAAATATTTTTATGTTTTTGAAGTATTCTTAATATTTGTCTTTTAAAAATATTGATTTATTAATTTAAACTATTTATTTTACGATTTTAATAAATTCATAACCCCAAATTATGAACGCCTATGGATTCTTATACTAATGAATTCAGTAATGATGAAATTACTGTAACGTACGAGCCATGCATTTGTATTCATGCAGAAAAATGCGCTAAAGAATTATCAAGTGTTTTTAGAACATCAATTATTCCTTGGATAAATCTTGATAATGCTGAAACCAATACTGTTATTAATCAAATTAGAAAATGCCCTTCTGGAGCATTAAAATACAGAAATAACAACAACAATAAGAAGGCTAGTTAAATTTCTATTTAAAAGTGTTTTTAAAGAAAAAGCCCATTGAAATATTTCAATGGGCTTTTTAATGTTTTATGCTTGACCAGTTGGTCCAAAATTTAAAGGTATTGGAGGTTGTTCATAATCTTTAATTTCTCCATGAGCACTTTCAAATCTTGAAATATTTTCTCCTAAAGCTTTAAGTAAACGCTTAGCATGTTGCGGCGTTAAAATAATTCTAGCCTTCACTTTATTTTTAGGAACTCCAGGCATAATATTAACAAAGTCTACAACAAATTCTGAAACTGAATGATTAATAATTGCCAAATTTGAATAAGTTCCTTCAGCTACTGCTTCATCTAATTCGATGTTAATTTGTCCTGGTTTAGGTGCTTTATTATCTTCTGCCATGGTAATAGGTATTAGTTAAAAGAAAAGATTCCCAACAAAATTGGGAATCTTAACTATTTAATTATAATTTACTTCTTTTCTAGCTTGCATCATTTCATCAAACTCTTCTTTAGAACCAACTATAATGTTGCTATATCTACGCAAACCGGTTCCAGCTGGTATTCTATGTCCAACAATTACGTTTTCTTTTAGTCCTTCAAGATCATCTATCTTAGCTGCAACAGCTGCTTCGTTTAAAACTTTTGTAGTTTCTTGGAAAGATGCTGCTGAAATAAATGATTTTGTTTGAAGAGATGCTCTTGTAATACCTTGTAAAATAGGTGTTGCAGTTGCAGGTTGTGCATCTCTAGCTACTATAAGTTTCTTATCTTCTCTACGTAAAATAGAATTCTCATCTCTTAATTGGCGAGCTGTAATAATTTGTCCAGCTTTCATATTTACAGATTCTCCTGAATCTTCAATTACTTTTAAACCAAATATTTTATCGTTTTCTTCAATAAAATCTGATTTATGCACTAATTGATCTTCTAAGAAAAGTGTATCACCAGAATCAATGATTCTTACTTTACGCATCATTTGTCTTACAACAACTTCAAAATGCTTGTCGTTAATTTTCACACCTTGTAAACGATATACTTCTTGTACTTCATTTACTAAGTATTGTTGTACTGCAGAAGGTCCTTTAATATCTAAAATATCATCTGGAGTTACTGAACCATCAGAAAGTGGCATACCTGCTTTAACGTAATCATTTTCTTGAACAAGAATTTGACTAGATAATTTAACCAAGTATCTCTTAACTTCACCCAATTTAGATTCTACAACTATTTCACGGTTACCTCTTTTAATTTTACCAAATGAGATAACACCATCAATTTCACTAACAACAGCTGGATTAGAAGGATTACGTGCTTCAAACAATTCTGTTACACGTGGTAAACCTCCTGTAATATCTCCAGATTTTGCTGACTTACGAGGAATCTTAACTAAAACTTTACCAACTTTAATTTTCTCTCCATCATCAATCATTAAATGTGCTCCAACTGGTAAGTTATAAGAACGTAAAACATTTCCTTTACCATCTTCTACATGAAGAGTTGGTATTAATCGTTTATTTCTTGCTTCAGATATTACTTTTTCTTGAAAACCTGTTTGCTCATCAATTTCAACTTGATAAGTCATACCTTGTTCAATATTTTCATACTTAATTTGACCAGCAAATTCAGATATAATTACACCGTTATATGGATCCCATGAACATACAACATCACCTTTACTTAATTCATTACCATTTTTAACAAATACGGTTGAACCATAAGGAATATTATTTGTACTTAAGGTAATTCCAGTCTTTTTATCAATAAGTTTCAATTCAGATGTACGAGAAATTACAATATCTATTGCATTTCCTTCACTATCTTCACCCTTAACAGTTTTAAGGTCTTCAATTTCTGCTACACCATTAAATTTAACTACCAATTTGTTTTCTTCTGAAATGTTACCAGCAATACCACCTACGTGGAACGTACGAAGTGTTAACTGTGTACCTGGCTCTCCAATAGATTGCGCGGCAACAACACCAACAGCTTCTCCACGTTGAACCATTTTTCCAGTAGCTAAATTACGACCGTAACATTTAGCACAAATTCCTTTTGTAGCTTCACAAGTTAATGCTGAACGTACTTCTAAACTTTCAATTGGAGATTCTTGAATTGCTTTAGCAATATCATCTTCAATTAATTGGCCAGAAGCAACTAATAACTCTTCTGTAAGTGGGTTGTAAACATCATTTAATGCTACACGACCAACGATTCTTTCTTCAAGAGTTTCTACAACTTCATCATTTTTCTTTAATGCCTCTACTTCAACACCTCTTAAAGTTCCACAATCTTCAGTGTTAATAATAACATCTTGTGAAACGTCAACCAAACGACGCGTTAAATAACCTGCATCGGCAGTTTTTAATGCTGTATCGGCAAGACCTTTACGAGCACCGTGAGTTGAAATAAAATATTCTAAAATTGAAAGTCCTTCCTTAAAGTTAGAAAGAATTGGGTTTTCAATAATCTCACCACCACCTGCATTGGATTTTTTAGGTTTCGCCATCAATCCACGCATACCTGTAAGCTGACGAATCTGTTCTTTAGATCCACGAGCTCCAGAATCAAGCATCATATACACAGAGTTAAATCCTTGTTGGTCTTCACGAATACGTTTCATAGACAACTCGGTTAATGCTGCGTTTGTAGAAGTCCATATATCAATAACTTGGTTATAACGTTCGTTGTTAGTTATAAGACCCATGTTATAGTTAGCCATAATTCCATCTACTTGCTTGTTAGCAGCAGCAATCATATCTACTTTTTCTGGTGGAATAATAATATCACCTAAACTGAATGATAATCCACCTTGGAACGCAAACTTAAATCCTAATGTTCTAATTTCATCAAGGAATTCTGCTGTTTCAGGAACTGACGTGTATTTTAAGATGTTACCAATAATGTCCCTAAGAGATTTTTTGGTAAGTACTTCATTAATATATCCAGCTGCTTGAGGAACTTTTTCATTAAATAAAACACGTCCAACAGTTGTACTAATAATAGTTGGAGCAAGTTTTCCATCTGCATTAATATCTAAAGTTCTAACTTTTATAGATGCATTTAAATCAACTTTCTTTTCATTAAAAGCTATCTCTACTTCTTCTGGTGCATAGAAAGTTAACCCTTCTCCTTTAACTGGTGCCTCTGGTGTAGACTTTCGTTCTTTGGTCATATAATATAACCCAAGTACCATGTCTTGAGAAGGTACCGTTACTGGAGAACCATTGGCAGGGTTTAAGATATTATGAGATGCCAACATTAATAGTTGACATTCTAAAATAGCTTCTGGCCCTAATGGTAAATGAACCGCCATCTGGTCACCATCAAAATCCGCATTAAACGCTGTACAAACTAATGGATGTAACTGAATAGCTTTACCTTCAATAAGTTTAGGCTGGAACGCCTGAATACCTAATCTGTGTAATGTAGGAGCACGGTTTAGCAATACTGGATGTCCTTTAAGAACATTTTCCAAAATATCCCAAACAACTGGCTCTCTTTTATCTATAATCTTTTTAGCAGATTTTACAGTTTTTACAATACCTCTTTCAATTAATTTTCTAATTACAAAAGGCTTGTAAAGTTCTGCAGCCATGTTTTTTGGCAATCCGCATTCAAATAATTTTAATTCTGGTCCAACAACAATTACAGAACGTGCAGAATAATCAACACGTTTTCCAAGTAAGTTTTGACGGAAACGACCTTGCTTTCCTTTTAATGAATCAGAAAGTGATTTTAATGGTCTGTTTGAATCTGTTTTTACAGCAGACGATTTACGTGTGTTGTCAAATAATGAATCTACAGATTCTTGAAGCATACGCTTTTCGTTACGTAAAATTACTTCAGGAGCTTTAATCTCAACCAATCTTTTAAGACGGTTGTTACGAATAATTACTCTTCTGTATAAATCATTTAAATCTGATGTAGCAAAACGACCACCATCTAACGGCACTAAAGGACGTAATTCTGGCGGAATGATTGGAATTACCTTCATAATCATCCACTCTGGTCTGTTTTCTCTATTTTGATTAGATTCACGTAAAGACTCAACAACTTGTAAACGTTTTAACGCTTCTGTTTTACGTTGTTTAGAAGTTTCTGTGTTCGCTTTATGACGTAATTCATAAGACAAAGCTTCTAAATCAATTCTTGATAATAACTCAATTAAACATTCAGCTCCCATTTTAGCAAGGAACTTGTTAGGGTCATGATCATCTAAATATTGGTTTTCTTGCGGAAGTGTTTCAAGAATATTCAAATATTCTTCTTCAGTTAAGAAATCCATTTGTTGTAAAGGCTCTCCATCAACATTTTTTGCGTTACCTGGTTGAATTACTACATAACGTTCGTAGTAAATAATCATATCTAATTTCTTAGATGGTAACCCTAATAAATAGCCTATTTTATTTGGTAAAGAACGGAAATACCAAATGTGAGCAATTGGCACAACTAAATTGATGTGTCCTACTCTATCACGACGTACTTTCTTTTCTGTTACTTCAACACCACAACGGTCACAAACAATACCTTTGTAGCGAATTCTTTTATATTTTCCACAAGCACATTCGTAGTCTTTAACAGGACCGAAAATACGCTCACAGAACAAACCATCTCTCTCTGGTTTGTGAGTTCGATAATTGATAGTTTCTGGCTTTAAAACTTCACCTTTAGACTCTGCTAAAATAGATTCTGGTGATGCTAAACCAATTGAGATTTTATTAAATCTCTGTACTGTATTCTTATCTTGTTTTCTTGCCATAATATATGGTGATATCGAATTATTTGTAAACTTTTAGCACATCACTTAAAAAAAGTGATGTGCAATATATTATTCCTCTAGTCTTATGTCTAATCCAAGACCTTTCAATTCGTGCATTAACACATTGAAAGATTCTGGTAGTCCAGGTTCTGGCATTGGCTCTCCTTTAACAATGGCTTCATACGTTTTAGCTCTACCAATAACATCATCAGATTTTACAGTTAAGATTTCACGTAATGTAGCAGAAGCACCATAAGCTTCAAGTGCCCAAACCTCCATCTCACCAAAACGTTGACCTCCAAATTGTGCTTTACCACCTAAAGGTTGTTGAGTAATTAATGAGTAAGGTCCTATAGAACGAGCGTGCATTTTATCATCAACCATATGTCCTAATTTCAACATATAGATAACTCCAACGGTTGCCGGTTGGTCAAAACGTTCACCAGTTCCTCCATCATATAAGTATGTATGGCCAAATCTTGGAATTCCAGCTTCATCTGTCAACTCATTAATTTGATCTAAAGTAGCACCATCAAAAATAGGTGTTGCAAATGTGCGACCTAATTTTTGTCCAGCCCAACCAAGTACAGTTTCATATATCTGTCCAATATTCATACGCGATGGTACTCCAAGTGGATTTAATACAATATCAACTGGTGTTCCATCTTCTAAGAATGGCATATCTTCATGACGAACAATACGAGCTACGATACCTTTGTTACCGTGACGACCCGCCATTTTATCACCAACTTTTAACTTACGTTTTTTCGCAATGTATACTTTAGCTAATTTGATAATACCTGCAGGTAATTCATCTCCAACAGAAATTGTAAACTTCTCACGTCTTAAAGATCCTTGTAAATCGTTTTCTTTAATTTTATAGTTATGGATTAAATCAGCAACTAAATCATTTGTATGATCATCTGTTGTCCATTTTCCAGAAACTAAATGTGCATAATCATCAACAGCATTTAACATTTTAAGAGTGAATTTTTTACCTTTTGGCAATACTTCTTCTCCTAAATCATTATAAATACCTTGAGCAGTTTTTCCGTTTACAATGTTGAATAATTTGTCAATTAAAACAGTTTTTAAATCTTCAAACTTAGCATCGTAAATAGCTTCAAGATGTACAATATCATCTTTATCTTGAGCTCTTTTACGCTTATCTTTAACGGCACGAGCAAATAATTTTTTATCAATTACTACACCATTTAATGATGGAGAAGCTTTTAAAGAAGCATCTTTTACATCACCAGCTTTATCACCAAAGATAGCACGTAGTAATTTTTCTTCTGGAGTTGGATCACTTTCTCCTTTAGGAGTAATTTTACCAATAAGAATATCACCAGGTTTTACTTCGGCACCGATTCGAATCATACCATTTTCATCCAAATCTTTAGTTGCTTCTTCAGAAACATTTGGAATATCGTTGGTTAATTCTTCATTACCTAATTTAGTATCACGTACTTCAAGTGCATATTCATCAATATGAATAGATGTAAAGATATCTTCACGAACTACTTTTTCAGAAATTACAATTGCATCCTCAAAGTTATAACCTTTCCATGGCATAAAAGCTACTTTCATGTTTCTACCTAATGCTAACTCACCTTTTTGAGTAGCATAGCCTTCACATAAAACTTGGCCCTTAGTTACTTTATCTCCTTTAACCACAATTGGTTTTAAGTTGATACTTGTTCCTTGGTTAGTTTTTCTGAATTTCACAAGTGGATACGTTTTAACATCGCTATCAAAACTCACTTTTGCTTCGTCTTCAGTACGGTTATATTTAATAACAATCTCTGTAGAATCTACATATTGAACAACACCATCTCCTTCTGCATTAATAAGTACACGAGAATCTGAAGCAACTTGACGCTCTAATCCAGTTCCAACAATTGGAGCTTGTGGCAACAATAAAGGTACAGCTTGACGCATCATGTTTGATCCCATCAACGCACGGTTTGCATCATCATGTTCTAAGAACGGAATTAATGAAGCCGAGATAGATGAAATCTGGTTTGGTGCAACGTCTGTAAAATGAATAGAAGTAGGTTCAATTACTGGAAAATCTCCTTCCATTCTTGCAATTACCTTTTCATGTAAAATTTTACCTTCATCATCAACCTTTACAGTTGCTTGAGCTATCAACTTACCTTCTTCTTCTTCAGCACTTAAATAAATTGGTTCATTTTTTATATCAACTACACCATTATCAACAGGACGATAAGGAGTTTCAATGAATCCCATTGAATTAACCTTAGCATATACTGAAAGTGAAGAAATCAAACCAATGTTTGGTCCTTCTGGTGTTTCAATTGGACATAAACGACCATAGTGTGTATAGTGAACGTCACGAACCTCGAAACCTGCTCTTTCACGAGATAAACCTCCTGGTCCTAGTGCTGATAAACGACGTTTGTGAGTTATCTCTGCTAATGGATTTGTTTGATCCATAAACTGAGATAATTGGTTTGTTCCAAAGAATGAATTAATTACTGAAGACAAGGTCTTAGCATTAATTAAATCTATAGGAGTAAACACTTCATTATCACGTACGTTCATACGCTCACGAATAGTACGCGCCATACGAGCTAAACCTACACCAAATTGTTGAGATAATTGCTCACCAACTGTACGTACACGACGGTTTGATAAGTGGTCAATATCATCAATCTCAGCTTTTGAATTGATAAGCTCGATTAAATATTTAATAATGGTGATGATATCTTCTTTAGTAAGCACTTGCTTATCCATACCAATATCAAGACCTAACTTTTTGTTCATTCTGTAACGACCTACTTCACCTAATGAGTAACGTTGGTCACTAAAAAATAATTTATCTATAATACCACGTGCTGTTTCCTCATCTGGTGGTTCAGCATTACGTAGTTGTCTGTATATATGTTCAACAGCCTCTTTTTCAGAGTTTGTTGGATCTTTTTGCAATGTATTATGAATGATGGCATAATCACCTTGTTGTGCACTTTCTTTGTGTAAAAGAATAGTTTGAACATCTGCTTCAATAATTTCTTCTACATTATCTTTATCAAGAATGGTGTCACGATCGAGTACGATTTCATTACGCTCAATAGATACTACTTCTCCAGTATCTTCATCAACAAAATCTTCATGCCAAGTATTAAGAACACGTGCAGCAAGCTTGCGTCCTAATACTTTCTTTAATCCAGATTTTGATACTTTTACTTCTTCAGCAAGATCAAAAATTTCTAAAATATCTTTATCACGTTCAAAACCTATAGCTCTGAACAATGTTGTAACAGGTAATTTTTTCTTTCTATCAATGTAAGCATACATTACCTGATTAATGTCTGTAGCAAATTCAATCCAAGAACCTTTAAATGGAATTACCCTAGCAGAATATAATTTTGTTCCGTTAGCGTGGAATGATTGCCCAAAGAACACCCCTGGTGAACGATGTAATTGCGATACAACCACACGCTCAGCACCATTGATAACAAAAGTACCACTTGGTGTCATATAAGGAATGGTTCCTAAATACACATCCTGTACAATGGTTTCAAAATCCTCATGCTCAGGATCTGTACAATACAATTTTAACCTAGCCTTTAGCGGAACGCTATATGTTAGACCTCTTTCAATACACTCATCAATAGCATATCGTGGTGGATCTACAAAGTAATCTAAAAATTCTAATACGAATTGATTACGAGAATCTGTAATAGGAAAGTTCTCCATAAAGGTATTATAAAGACCTTCATCTCCTCTTTCTTCAGATTTTGTTTCTAATTGGAAAAAATCCTGGAAGGATTTAATCTGAATATCCAAGAAATCTGGATATTCTGTTCTATTTACAATAGATGAGAAATTTAATCTTTCAGCTTGTGTTGATAACATCAATGGACGGAATTATGATTAAAAAATAATAGTTAAAGCGTATCTAATGATTATATACGCAAAATGGTTTAGGTCTTGAAGTTAACCTTCAGACCTAAACCTTTGTATTGTTTGGTTGTTAAGCTTACTTAAGCTCAACCTCAGCTCCAGCTTCTTCTAAAGATGATTTTAATCCTTCAGCTTCGTCTTTAGAAACTGCTTCTTTAATTGGGCTTGGTGCATTATCTACTAATTCTTTAGCTTCTTTTAAACCTAAACCAGTTAATTCTTTAACTAATTTAACTACAGCTAATTTAGAAGCACCAGCTGCTTTTAATATTACTGTAAATTCAGTTTGAGCTTCAGCAGCATCATCACCACCTGCAGCAGGACCAGCAGCAACAGCTACAGCTGCAGCAGCAGGCTCAATACCATACTGTTCTTTTAAAATAGTAGCTAACTCGTTTACTTCTTTTACTGTTAAGTTAACTAATTGTTCTGCGAAATCTTTTAAATCTGCCATTTTTCTATCGTTTTAATAAATTTTTAATTTTAATATAATTGTAATATAGTGCGTACTAATTAATGTTATCTTATTTTTCAGATAACGTTTTTAAGATACCTGCCAGTTTACCACCACCTGATTTAAGTGCTGATACAACGTTTTTAGCTGGAGACTGTAGTAAACCTATAATCTCTCCTATCATCTCTTCTTTTGATTTGATATCTACTAAGGCATCTAATTGCTCATCACCAATATAAATTGCTTCTGCTATGAAAGCACCTTTTAATAAAGGTCTATCAGATTTTTTACGAAACGCTTTTATAATTTTGGCTGGAGCATTACCAGTTTCAGAATACATTACTGAAGTGTTACCTTTTAAAACTGATGGTAAATCTCCAAAATCCTTATCTGAAGCTTCCATTGCTTTTTCAAGTAATGTATTTTTTACTACCGCTAATTTTACGTTTGCTTTAAAACAAGCATGACGTAAACTTGAAGTGCTACCTGCGTTTAATCCTGAAATATCTGCTAAATAAATATTAGCATTATCAGCTAATTGTAAAGTTAACTCTTCAATTACTTGTGATTTTTCTTCTCTTGTCATAATAAAAGTTTTTAACTAATTAACTAACTTTAGGATCAACAGCAACACTAGGACTCATTGTACTAGATATGTGAATACTTTTCACATAAGTACCTTTAGCTGCAGTTGGCTTTAATTTAATTAATGTATGAATTAGTTCATTTGCATTTCCTGCAAGTTTATCTGCGGTGAATGATGCTTTTCCAATTGGAGCATGTACAATACCAGTTTTATCAACTTTAAAGTCAATTTTACCAGCTTTTACTTCTGCTACTGCTTTTGCAACATCCATAGTAACTGTACCTGTTTTTGGGTTTGGCATTAAACCACGAGGACCTAATATACGTCCTAATGGACCTAATTTACCCATAACACTTGGCATAGTGATAATAACATCAACATCTGTCCAACCATTCTTAATTTTATCAAGATAGTCATCTAAACCTACATAATCAGCACCAGCTTCTTTTGCTTCTGCTTCTTTATCAGGAGTTACTAATGCTAAAACTTTCATGTCTTTACCAGTACCGTGAGGTAATGATACTACACCTCTTACCATTTGATTCGCTTTTCTAGGATCAACTCCTAATTTAACTGCGATATCAACAGATGCATCAAATTTTGTAAAGGTTATATTTTTAACCAATTCTGATGCTTCGTTAATAGAATAAAGTCTTCCTTTTTCTATTTTTGCTAAAGCTTCTTTTTGCTTTTTTGTTAATCTTGCCATTTCTTAATGTCTTTAATAGATTAATTTGGAGCGGTTCCGGTTACGGTAATTCCCATAGACCTTGCGGTACCAGCAATCATTCTCATAGCAGATTCAATAGTAAATGCGTTTAAATCTACCATTTTGTCTTCTGCTATAGTTTTAATTTGGTCCCATGAAACTTTAGCTACTTTTTTTCTGTTTGGTTCTCCTGAACCCTTTTTTAACTTGGCCGCTTCTAATAATTGTACTGCAGCTGGAGGAGTTTTAATGACGAAGTCGAATGACTTGTCTTTGTAAACAGTGATAACAACAGGTAATACTTTACCTGGCTTATCTTGTGTTCTAGCATTAAACTGCTTACAAAACTCCATGATATTAACTCCAGCAGCACCTAAAGCGGGTCCAACCGGTGGCGACGGATTCGCAGCACCTCCCTTAACTTGTAGTTTAACTACTTTACCAATTTCTTTTGCCATTTTTAAAAATTTAATTTGATACGCTTCTTAAATTGAAGCTGAAAAGCGCATCTATATATACTTGTAACAATTATTAAACTTTTTCAACTTGCATATAACTTAATTCTAATGGTGTTTTTCTTCCAAAGATTTTAACCATTACTTCGAGTTTACGCTTTTCTTCATTTATCTTTTCAATAGTTCCATCAAATCCATTAAATGGACCATCAATAACTTTTACTGTTTCGCCTTTTGTGAAAGGTATTGACACATTTGCATCTGCATCAACTGTCAATTCATCAACCTTACCTAACATTCTGTTTACTTCAGATTGTCTTAACGGCACAGGATCTCCTCCTTTAGTTTCACCCAAAAATCCAATAACATTTGTTACAGATCTTATAATATGAGGAACTTCTCCTGTTAAGTTGGCTTGAATCATTATATATCCTGGAAAGAAAACTTTTTCTTTATTTATTTTTTTTCCATTACGGATTTGAATAACTCTTTCTGTTGGAACTAATACTTGATCAACATAATCTTGAAGACCTAAACGAGCAATTTCATTTTCGATATAGGACTTTATTTTATTTTCTTGACCGCTAACCGCTCTAACTACATACCATTTTTTTCCACCTACTTCAGACATAGAATTTAATTTTACTGTTAATTAATTAATTGAAAGTAAAATGCTATCACCTTGCTAAAAACGGTATCAACGCCCCAAATTGCTAAAGAAAACACAATAGAAAATACAGCAACTAAAACAGTTAAACTTTGAGCTTCAGCCCTTGGCGTCCAACTTACATTATTTTTAAGTTCTCCAAATGATTCTTTGATATAATTTACAATTCCAGCCATTTATATTTTTCTTTATTTTTAACGGATTAAAATTTTATTGTTTTTAATAAAATCCTTGTCTCGTATTTATCTTTTTTGAAATTTATAATTCAAAAAAAGAAGTTTAAAATTTCCAAGCACGGGTTGAGAGACTCGAACTCCCGACACCTGGTTTTGGAGACCAGTGCTCTACCAAACTGAGCTAAACCCGTAAACATAAGTGAAGGCATTCCATAAAAACGGAATACCTTAACTTATTATTTATTATACTGTATTAGTCTAAAATCTCAGTAACCTGACCAGCACCAACTGTTCTACCACCTTCACGGATTGCAAAACGTAAACCTAAGTTCATTGCTATTGGTTGAATTAACTCAACATGAATAGTTAAGTTATCACCAGGCATAACCATCTCTACACCAGCTGGTAAAGAAATTGTACCAGTTACATCCGTTGTACGAACGTAGAACTGTGGACGATAGTTATTGTGGAATGGAGTGTGACGTCCACCTTCTTCTTTTTTCAAGATATAAACCTCAGCTTTAAATTTAGCGTGTGGAGTTACAGAACCTTTTTTACAGATAACCATACCTCTAGATATTTGAGATTTTTCAATACCTCTTAATAAGATACCAACGTTATCTCCAGCTTCTCCTCTATCTAATATTTTACGGAACATTTCAACTCCAGTAATAGTAGAACTTAATTTTTCAGCACCCATACCAATAATATCTACAACATCACCAGTATTAGCAATACCTGTTTCAATACGACCTGTAGCAACAGTACCACGACCAGTAATAGAGAATACATCTTCAATAGGCATTAAAAAAGGCTTATCAACATCACGAGCAGGTAATTCAATCCAGCTATCAACAGCATCCATTAATTCCATAACTGTGTCAACCCATTTTTGCTCACCATTTAAAGCACCTAAAGCAGAACCTTGAATTACAGGACCATTATCACCATCATATTCATAGAAAGATAATAAATCTCTAACCTCCATATCAACAAGTTCTAATAACTCCTCATCGTCAACCATGTCAACTTTGTTTAAGAAAACAACCATACGAGGAATACCAACTTGGCGACCTAATAAGATGTGTTCACGAGTTTGCGGCATAGGACCATCGGTAGCAGCAACCACTAAAATAGCACCATCCATTTGAGCAGCACCAGTTACCATGTTCTTAACGTAATCCGCGTGACCTGGACAGTCAACGTGTGCGTAGTGACGATTTGCAGTTGAATACTCTACGTGAGATGTATTAATAGTAATACCTCTTTCTTTTTCTTCTGGAGCATTATCGATTGAATCGAAACTTCTCAGTTCAGACAATCCTGCTTTAGCTAAAACAGTTGTAATAGCAGCAGTTAAAGTTGTTTTACCGTGATCTACGTGTCCAATTGTACCTATATTTAAATGTGGTTTTGAACGATCAAAATTTGCCTTTGCCATGTTTAATTTATTTAATCTTAGTTATATAATAATATTAGTGTCTATTTTTTAAACTTTGATAGAGCCAATGACGGGAATTGAACCCGTGACCTCTTCCTTACCAAGGAAACGCTCTACCCCTGAGCTACACCGGCTTTAAAAAAAGAGCGGGAGACCGGGTTCGAACCGGCGACATTCAGCTTGGAAGGCTGACGCTCTACCAACTGAGCTACTCCCGCAATTATTTCAAAATCCTATGTTTAAAATGTGGGGAGAGCAGGATTCGAACCTGCGAAGGTGAAACCAACAGATTTACAGTCTGTCCTCGTTGGCCGCTTGAGTATCTCCCCAATTAAAAACTATTCACTCTATTTAAAGAACTTGAGCCGATAGAGGGACTCGAACCCACGACCTGCTGATTACAAATCAGCTGCTCTAGCCAGCTGAGCTACATCGGCTTTTTCTGCCTTTTTTTCACAAAAAAAAGCCCGCTATTTCTAACGGACTGCAAATGTATAGAATTATTTTTTTAATCAAAACATTTTTCAATAAATTTTATTGTAAATGTTCCCTTAATTTTTCTTTTCTCTTTTTTAACTGTCTTTCTAAAGAAGCCGCAGCCATATCTGCTCCTTCTTCAAATGTTTTGCATTGCTTTTTCACAACAAAGCTATCACCTGGAACACTCACTCTGGCTTCAAATATTTTGTTTTCTTTATCACTGGTGTTTTCAACTTTTAAATAAACATCGGAAGAAATGACTTTATCATAAAATAAATCCAACTTATCCATACGCTTTTGAATAAAATCTATCAGCTTTTTATCTGCAGTAAAATTGACTGATTGCGTGTTAACTTTCATACTTTTTATATTTAGGTTAGACAATAACTTATACTGCTATTTTTTACTTCTTGGGTGTGAGTTTATATGCACCTTTTTTAACTCAGCAATACTATTATGAGTATAAACTTGTGTGGCAGCTAAACTGGAATGTCCTAAAAGTTCTTTAACAGCATTTAAATCGGCACCTTGATTTAGTAAATGTGTCGCAAAAGAATGCCGTAATATATGTGGGCTCTTTTTTAACTTAGTAGATGCAATACTAAAATACTCATTTATTATTCTGTAAACAAGTGTTTCATATATTTTAACTCCTTTTTTTGTTAAAAATAAGTTATTAATATCGACACATTTTAATTGACTTCTGACCTTTAGATACTTAACCATCGTGTCTAATACCGGCTTTATTAAAGGAACGATTCGTTCTTTATTTCTCTTTCCTAATACTTTTAACGTTTTAGTATCAAAATCAATACTAGAAAGTTTTAATTCCACTAATTCTATGCGCCTAATTCCTGTTGAATAAAAAAGTTCAATTATCAATTTGTTTCTTATCCCTTCAAAATCATCTTCAAAATGCAATTCATCTAGCACCATATTTATTTCAGTTTCTGAAAAAGGCACTTGAATTTTTTTACTTGTTTTTAAAGCTTTATGTTTTGCTAATGGGTTTTTATCAGTTTCACCGATTTTTAGAAGAAACTTAAAGTATGTATTTAACGAAGATATTTTTCTGTTTATGCTTCTATTTGAAATATTACTTTCAACTAAGGAAACTATCCAATTTCTTATTTGAGGATAATTAACCGATTTAACGTCTTCAGAATCGTATTCTGCCTTAATAAATTGTTCAAAATTCATTAAATCATTTTGGTAAGCAATAACTGTTAATTTAGAATAGTTTTTTTCTAACAATAAATAATCTGTAAAGGCTTTGAATGACATGTTTCTAATTAAGGCTTCTGCTAAATGTACAAAGTTTTATTTGTATTTAAGTTTTGGGCAAAAAAAATTCCCACATAAAGTGGGAATTAAATTATATGAGATTAAAAACAATTAAATATTGTCTTCCGCATCTCTTAAACCTTGAATATATTGAGCTTTTTGTACTTGAGCTCTACGTTCTACTGAAGGCTTTGTAAATTGTTTACGTGTTTGTAACTGACGTTTAATGCCTGTTTTATCGAACTTTCTTTTAAAACGCTTTAGCGCTCTATCTATATTTTCTCCTTCTTTTATTGGTATTATTAACATAGTGTCTTAACCTCCTCTCTTTTAAATTTCGGTTTGCAAATATATAAACTAATTGATAATTAACAATTAATATTTAAAAAATTATGTTACGGGCTTGTATTCTTTTTTATCAATAATAATTCTAGCCAATATTTCTCTTAGTATTTCTGAGGTTCCTCCGCCTATTGGCCCTAACCTACTATCTCTTAAAAGTCGTGCCATTGGATAATTTTCCATGTATCCATAACCGCCCATAAATTGAAGACATTGATAGATAACCTCATCAGCCATTTTAGTTGATTTTAGTTTAGACATGGAAGCTTCTTTAACCATATATTCATTATTATTCAACCTGTAAGCAACAGAGTAATTAAACTCTTTGCATATTTCCATCTCTGTATATAAATCGGCAATACTATGACGTAAGGCTTGAAATTTATCAATGGTTCTTCCAAAAGCTTCTCTATGCGACATATATTCTAACACATATTCTAAAGCATATTCTGCTCTGGCATGTGCATTAATCCCCATAATTAATCTTTCTAAAGCAAAATGCTGCATGATATAACCAAAGCCAGCATTTTCCTTTCCTAAAAGTTTGGTAGCTGGAATTTTAACATTGTCGAACGCTATTTCCCCTGTATCTGAAGCATTCCAACCTAACTTATCTAGTTTGGTAGCCGACAAACCTTTTGAATCTCTATCAACTACAAAAATGCTTATTCCTTTATTTCCCAATTCAGGATTTGTTTTTGCCGCAACTACTAAATAATCACTATAAACTCCGTTTGTAATAAATGTTTTTGAACCATTAATAATATAATGATCACCATCTTTTACAGCAGTAGTTCGCATACCTGCAACATCACTTCCACCAAACGGTTCTGAAATACATAAACAGCCTATTTTATCACCGGAAATACTTGGCACTAAATACTGTTGTTTTATCTCATGACTGCCTTCTTTATTTAAATGTGTCATTGCTAAATACATGTGTGCCCATATGGCCGCAGCAAAACCACCAGAGTTAATTTTTTGAAGTTCCTCTAACAGAATAACTGCATAAAAAAGATCTAGGTTTAACCCTCCGTAGGCTTCAGGATAAGAAATTCCGAAAAAGCCCATGTCTCCGAATTTCTTCCAAATAAATCTTTCAATGGTTCCGGATTTTTCCCACTTATCAATGTGCGGAACTACTTCTTTTTTTAAAAAATCTTGAATACTCTCTCTAAAAAGCTTATGTTCTTCTGTGAAGTACATACTATTCATACACGCTATTTTATTGTTTTTTTTAATCGAGCGACAAATATAATTTAATTATCTCGATTTTATTAATTGGAAAGTCTTTTACTTTTGTTAATTCGTCCAGAGACTTAAATCCTTCTCTTAATTTTCTTTGCTCAATAATATTGTAAGCAATATCGTAATCTATATGCTGAACAGTTACAAGTTGATCGACTGTAGCAGTATTTAAATTGATTTTTTGAAATTGTCTGGGAGTTTTAACCGTAAACTCATTGGTTATTTTTTCAATAACCTCATGAGTTAGCCCATTTACATCCTGCAATTGTATATCAGCAATAAAACCGCCGATAAATGTATTCCTAAGTTTTATAATACGTTCAGAATAATATTCTCCAATACCATTTATAGTTTGAAGTTGTTTTGCTGTTGCAGTATTTAAATCTCTTTTTTGTTCAAAAGATTTTGATTTATCATTATAGAAATTTGTATTTGCCTTTGGTTTCGAAACCCATTCTGGAAATTTAAAAAATGGTGATATTTTATTTAAAAGCGAATCTGAAACATGTGTGACTTCCTGAAACTGTTTTGCCGAATTAATCCATTCCCCTTGACTTCTAAATTTTAAAAGCCTATCAATTTCTTCACTACTCATTCCTAAAGTGTAACCTTTATAATCTGTTATATAATTAGGATTAAACGGATAAGTTTTTGGAGTTTTTTCCAATAACTCAACTTGTTTTAATGAGTCTATTTCTTGCTGGTATCTATTTAATTCATCGGTATCAACTGAATATTTGGGGTTTGAAAAGTCAACAAAAAAATAAATACATTGTAAAGCAATAATAATGACTACTAATAAAAAAATCCCATTTCGTTGACTTTTAGAAAACTTGAAATGGGATTTCATATTTAGGCGTATTAATTAGTTACATATGTTTCGTAATATCTACTGCTCCATCTTGAATAGCTTCTTTTTTAATTGAAATAGCATCCAAATATCTTTTCATCTCTTTTCTCACTTTAGGAAATAAGAATAACAGACCTACCATGTTTGGGAATACTAATGCTAAAATCATAGCATCAGAGAATTTAATTACTGCATCTAATGTTGCTGCGGCACCAATAACTACAAATAATAAAAATAAAACTTTATAAACCAAGTCTGCTGTTTTTCCTTTTCCAAATAAATATTTCCAAGATTGAAGACCATAATATGACCAAGAAATCATGGTTGAAAAAGCAAATAAGACTATAGCGATTGTTAATACATAAGAAAAATGCGGTATCACAGAATCAAATGCCATCGAGGTTAAATCAACACCACTAATAGGCATTTCAGTAGCTTTTAAAATAACACTACTTCCATGCTGTGCTGTATAATCGAAAACAGATTGTGGATCTGTACCATTAATATTGAAGAAAATAATTACCAAAGCAGTCATGGTACAAATTACAACCGTATCTATAAATGGTTCCAGTAATGCAACAATCCCTTCTGAAGCTGGATATTTTGTTCGTACAGCTGAATGGGCAATTGCTGCTGAACCTGCACCTGCTTCATTTGAGAACGCAGCTCTTTGAAAACCAACAATTAAAACTCCTACAAGACCACCAAGTCCTGCCATTGGAGAAAATGCACCATCAATTATTAATGAGAATGCTAAACCAATATCACTGAAATTAGCAAAAATTATTATCAATGAAGCTATAATATATAAACCTGCCATAAATGGAACAATTTTTTCTGTGATACTAGCAATACGCTTAATACCTCCAATAATAACGACTCCAACAATTATAGCCAGAATAATTCCAATTATAAAACCAGAAGAACCTCCAGTTAACCCAAGTAAAGAAGAAATTTGAACGGCTGCCTGATTAGATTGAAAAGCATTACCTCCTCCAAAAGAAGCGCCCACACAAAGTAGTGCGAAAATAAAAGCCAAAATTTTACCAAATGTCGCAAAACCTTTTTCTTTCAATCCTTTTGAAAGATAATACATAGGGCCTCCATAAACAGTACCATCTTTTCCTATATCTCTATATGCAACACCAAGTGTACATTCAACAAATTTTGTTGACATCCCTAATAATCCACAAACTATCATCCAAAAAGTAGCACCTGGACCACCAAGACCAATAGCTACGGCTACTCCTGCAATGTTTCCTAAACCTACAGTACCAGAAACTGCTGTTGCCAAGGCTTGAAAATGACTAACTTCACCGTGAGCACTTTCGTCTCTTATTGTATTTGGAATATCTTCAACAGCTAGAGCTTCATCATTATTATAAAGCTTATCAACGCCATGTTTTTCAATATCAACATATTTTCCACGAACGGTGCTTACAGCAGTCCAAAACTTAGTAATGCTTGGAAACTTAAAATAAATAGTGAAAAATGTTGCTCCGCATACTAAAAGAAGCACAACAAAAGGAATTTGATAGTCTCCAATAGGAACTCTTGTTAAAATAAATCCTTCCCACCAAGTAGCAAATGGCATAAAGGCATCATTAACTTTTTCATCAATTCCTTTTTCAGCAGATTGCTGAGCAAAATTTAAAAAAGGTATTATTAAAGTGACAATTGAAAGAAGATATTTCTTCATAAGGTTGGAGTTAATTAGTGTTTTATTGAAAAATTCTTATTAAAAGGCAGCAAGATGCTAAAAAAAAATGGTTTTTTAAAAAATCTGTTGTTAAAATCATTGATTATATCAATCTATATTATATTCGTTATTTAATCCTTCTATCTGTTCTGGTCTTCCTAATACAATTATTTTTGAATTTGGAGCTAATTCAAGATCTGCTTCAGGATTTACAATATATTCTCCGTTTTCATCTTTATACCCAATAACTGTACATCCAGTTTTTCGTCTTAAATCTAAATCTTTAATTGTCCTAGCTCGTTTAGTATCATATAATTTTTCAACTGCAATCTCTTCAATATTTATATTTGACTTACCTACAATCGAGAGATTATCAAGAAACTCCATTAAGCCAGGAACCACAACCAATGATGCCATATGATCGCCCCCAATTTTATCGGGTAAGATAACATTATTAGCACCTGCAAATTTTAATTTTTCATAAGACGATTCTTGAGAGGCTCGACTAATAATATTTATGTTTTTATTTATTTGCCTAGTTGAAAGCACCACAAAAAGGTTATCGGCATCATTTGGTAGAGCAGTAATAAAACAAGATGCTCTATCAACTCCTGCCTGCAATAAAATTTCATCTTCATTGGCATTTCCAATTACATATGGTACATTATCCATTTGAAGTTTTTCAATAACATCCCGGTTTTTTTCTATAACAACAAACGATCTTTTATGGGCTGCCAATTTTATTGCTGCCTGTTTTCCGTTTCTACCATACCCACAAATAACAACGTGGTTTTTAAAACTATCAATCAATTTTTGCATCTTTTTTTGTTTTAATTCTTCAACATTATTTTTGCTCAAAATATATTCGGTAATAATCGATAAGGCATACCCAACAACTACAATACTTATTAAAATTAAAAAAATTGTAAAGACTTTCGATTGGTTATCAAGCGGAACAACTTCGCCAAAACCAACGGTTGTAATGGTAATTACTGTCATGTAAAGGGCATCAATCCAAGAATAATTTGAAATCAACCTAAATCCAATTATGCCGGAAGCCAAAACAGCAAGCAATAAAAATATTGCTGTATAAACTTTTTTCTTAAAAAAAATTAAAAGTGGATTCATAAATCAAAAACCGATGAACGTTTAGTATGCAATAAATCTTTAATACGCATCCAAAAAGCAATAAATAAGTAAAGTGCAAAACCAAAACCTAATGTTACAAAAGTTAAGTACATAAAAGTTGTTCTAATTATTTTAGCTCTTATACCTAATCTGTCTGCAATACGCTGGCAAACGTAATAGCCTCGTTTTTGAAAATACAATAAGATTTTATAAAAAATATTCATGCTGCAAATTAACAATTTCCCTTTAATATTGCACTACCAATAGCGCATTGTAAACATTTGTTTTTATTACAATATTCATTTTTAAGCTGAATTAAAGCCTGAGATTGTAAAGCTGAAGTGGAAATTGGTTTTAAAGACTCGAATTTTTCTATGATACTGTTTTTTTCTGAAGCAATTTCCTGAACCAATTTTAGAATTTCATCATCTATTTCTTTTCCTAAATGAAGCGCATAACTAAACTTAATTGGTATAATTGTGTTAATCAACAACAAATCTATAAATGATTTAGAAATCTGCTTTTTTGAAGATTTAGACACTTTATTGAATGTGTAATGTGACTCCCAAAACAATGAAGTTTCTACCGAAAAAAGATTATAAAATTCTTTAATGCTTTTTAGATCGATGATTTTTGAAAACAGATTCTGGTTTTTGTTATACAAACTTGCCAATTGAGACAGTCTAATGGTTGGAAAATTTGGTGGCCTTAATCTAAAAAACTGAATAGGTAATACATTCTGGTTTGATATTTTGAATTTTTGCTTTAAAAATTCAAACTCTCTTGCTAATTTCAAATAGTAAGCATCTTGTATGTCGTCTTCCAATAATCCTGATTGCCCGAAAAATAAGGATTCTAATGCCATTTGATTAGATTGCAATTTTCTAACTATTGAAAAATCAAAAGAATTAGCAACACTCAAAAAAGCTTCACCATTAACTTTTAAACCAAAATTTTTAGCCAACATTTTAAATAGAACCGATTCCCAATCGTTTTTAGAATCGACCAAAAGTTGCTTTATATTTTCTGATTTCCTTTCAAGGCGCTCAAAGTACAAACGCTCCAACCAATTATTTACAGTAAAATCATCAACCTTTGAAAAATCAAGTTCGCAATTAATCCATTTTTCTGATTTTAAAAAAAGCTTTTCATAATTGTTCAATGCATCTTTAAAAACATAATCCTTCAACTCTAAAGTTGGAATACCAGAATTATCTTTTCTAAACACATTGGTATCATGCTCCCAAACAACATGAAGAATCACATTATCATAATTTGAATCCATTTCATGATTATGCAAAAACCAATCAGACGATTTTACGTGAATTTCTACATTACCAGCCCAAAGTTGATTGCCTAATTTAATTTGCGCATTAAAAAAATCAGGTCCAGAATTTTGATTATAACTGCCAAAAGAAACAATAGAGATAGTTTCATTCTCTGTCGTTTTTAAATTTGACAACTCAAACTTTTTATATCGCCATATATAATGTAAAAAATCTTCTTGCATACCACTAAACTAATAAAAACCCATGCAATTTAAATAAATATTTTTTTTGTAATTTAAAACAAACTATTTGCGAAAAGTAAGGTCTAAATAGTAAAATCTTTGTGTTTTGAACCAAGATACCAAACTTATAGAAAGGCTTAAAAACCCGAAGCTTAAAAACGAAGCCTTCTCGGACTTGCTTGATTTATATCAAGAACGGTTGTACTGGCATATACGTAAAATAGTTATTACCCATGACAATGCCAACGATGTATTACAAGAGACCTTTATCAGAATATTTAAAGGAATTGACAAATTTGAAGAGAAAAGCGCCTTACATACCTGGATGTATAGAATTGCCTATAATGAATCCATTAGATTTTTAGAAAAAACAAAAACATCTGTTTCAATAGAACACAACAATACTTATACTAAAAACTTAACACAAGATGAGTTTTTTAATGGTAATGAGCTACAATTAAAATTAAACAATCTCATTTTAAAACTACCAAAAAAACAGCAACGGGTCTTTCAAATGAAATACTTTGATGATTTGAGTTTTCGTGAAATATCAAATATTTTAAACATTAGTGAGAATACCCTAAAGTCAGCCTATTACAGTGCGGTAAAAACCATAGAAGACAAAATATTAACCGAATGCTGAACAAACTATTTAAAAGAACTAAGGTCTAACAAAATCACAGCAAACAACAACATGAAAAAATCGAAATTACATAAAGAAGATATCACAAAATTGCACAAAGACAAATTGGGAATGGACATTCCTGATGATTACTTTGCAAAATCAAAAAAGGATATTCTTAATATGGTTATTAAACCTAAAAAATCAAAACAAACTGTTTTCTGGTTAAGACCAATTATTGCATATCCTATTGCGGCAACTATTATTATTGCCATTTCAATAACATTTTGGATGAGTAATGATGATGAAGAAATTAAACATCAAATCACAAATACAGAAGATTTTAAGTTAATAAACCAAGATTTGCTTGACAGTGATTTTTTAATATCATCACTTATGGTAGAAGACTCCAATATGGAAAACTACTTAGATCATTATATTGTTAAAAATGTTGTAATTGAAGCCGAATTATCTGAACAACAATTAGAAAACATTTTCATGGATTCTGTTTTAATAGAAGACTCATTAATAAACAATTACCTAGACAAAAGCTTGATTGAAAATATAATTTTATAAAATTCCAAACTATTTTCAAATTTTAAGTTCTAAGTAATAAAACACACATAAATAATTTAAATTCATACATTATGAAAACAACACATTTAAAAACAGTTATTGCACTCTTTAGTTTTATCATGCTATTATCTACTAGTAGTGTACTTTTTGCCCAAGACGATAATTATACACCAATTATGAAACAATTAACCCTTAAGCAAAAAGAAATGTTGCAAACCCAACGTCAGTTAATGTTACAAAACAGAGAACAACTTAAAGCGTCCTTAACTGATGAACAGTTAGCAATTTTACAAGACAAAACTCAAACAAAAGAACAAATAAGATTACGTTTGAGAGAAACATTTACTGATGCCCAAAATCAAATGGTACAAAGTCAAGAAGGGCAATTACGCCAATTAAGAGAACAATTCAGACAAACATTAACCCAAGAACAAAGACAAATGCTACAAGAACGTATGCAACAAACTAGACAACAATCTGGTCAAGGTGAAATGAAAAACAGTGAAGGTTTTGGCGGTAATGGAGACAAAACCAGAAACAATGATGGAACTCGAACTGGCAGTGGAAATAGAAATGGTAACGGAGGTAACTAAAATCTCTAAACAATGAAAACCCATTCGTTATTTAATAAACACTTATTAACATTTTGGTTGCTGCTGTTTACAGTGGCAACCTCTGTTAATTTATATGCCCAAGACCCCAAAGAAGATGAAATAGATGCCCTTCTAGACGAACTCTTTTTTAATGACGAGCAATTTATCAATGATATTTTAGATTCTTTTAATACCTATAATTTTATTTATACCAGCGTATCATTTAACAGCAATACATTTTTTACCGGTCGCGATTCTGGAATTGACCAGTTTAATGTAGTTCCGCAAATATCCTATTATAGTTCTTCTGGATTTAATGTGAGTGTTTCAGGCATTTATTATGAAACCTTTAGTCCTAATTGGGACTTTACCAATGTTTATCTGGGTTATTATAACACCATTGGAAAAGATAAACTTTTTCATTATAATGTTGGCTACACTAGGTATTTTTATTCCAACGGTTGGGACACCTTTACAAACTCTTTAGATTTAAGTTTTGGGGTTAGAAACAAAAAAAGAACCCTTGGTACAAAACTGGCAACTTCTTATTTATTTGGAACCGATCAATCCTTTCAAATTGTTTCACATAGTTATGCCAGTCTTACCATTGCAAAAGAACGAGATTTCAACCTAAAATTCAGACCACAAATTAATTTTATCGTTGCACAACAGACCACGGCATTGGAGCAATTGAATGTACAAGGTGATGTTACTACTGTTGAGTATATATATAATGATATTTTTGATTTGTTAAACACTCAAATAAATATACCGCTAACGTTGTCAACAAAATCTTGGGATTTTGAATTAGGCTATAACATTAACCTCCCTTCACGAGTTGAAACCGAACCCAAACTAAAATCAAATAGCTTTTTTAGCATTTCTGTTGGCTATGTAATTGATTTGAAATAAAAAAACATCATGTAAAATATCATAAAAATCAAAGGTTTAAAAGTTTAATAATAGTGGTTCTGCATTTTTGCTTTAAAGTCAATAAATGTGTAACTTTATCTATTATTAAAAACCATGCAAGCAAACCTTCTTATTATATATTCATCTGTAGATGGACAAACCCTAAAAATTTGTAATGCCCTTACAAAACAATTAAATGAACACAACCAATCGGTTGATTTATTTTCTATTGATGATTTTGATGGAAACATCAGTCCTTACGACAAAATAGTTATTGGAGCTAGCATACGTTATGGAGTTCACAACAAAAAAATTATTGAATTTATAAATACTCATAAAGAAGAATTGGAAGCTAAAACTTCTATTTTCTTTTCGGTCAATTTAGTGGCGCGCAAACCAGAAAAAAGTGCACCAGACACGAATCCCTATGTGGTGAAATTTTTTAAAACCATTACCTGGAAACCAACCTATGTTGAAGTATTTGCTGGAAAAATAGATTATAAAAAATACACTTTTTTTGATAGAATAATGATTCAGCTCATTATGTGGATGACACATGGACCAACCAACAGAGATGCCGAAATAGAATATACCAAATGGGATAGAGTGCATGCCTTTGGAGAAAAACTATTAACACTTTAAGCCCATGGAACAATTAACCCTTACTACGCCTGCATTATTATTTTCGGCAATTTCGTTAATCATGCTAGCATATACCAATAGGTTTTTGGCCTATGCTTCGGTTATAAGAGGTTTACATGATAAATACCTTCAAAAAAAAGAACAAGTATATATTGACCAAATTAAAAACATAAAACAACGTTTGTATCTTACCAGATCTATGCAAATATTTGGTATAACCAGTTTATTGCTTTGCGTTCTTACCATGTTTTTGATTTATATACAACAACAAACCATAGCAGTTTGGGTTTTTGGTTTGGCACTAATTTTATTAATTATTTCTTTGGCTTTATTAATTAAAGAAATTCAAATTTCGGTAAAAGCATTAGAGCATCATATAAGTGATATTGAAAATAGTTAAGATAACTTTGTAAGAATTTTTAACTAACTTCGTTTAACGTCCGATATAATCAATTAAAACAAATCATATCGGAGCATTGTAGGTAATGTAAACTAAATCGTAAATGAATAAACTATCTAGATTAATAATGCTATTTGGACTTGTTTCAAATGTATCCTTTTCGCAGACTGAAAAAAAATTCTTCGTGGATGACAATCAAGATTATGTTTTTTTATCGGACTCGGACTTAAAATACTCTAATCGGAATCAACCAAATGCGGAAATTGATGTATTTGTAAAAACATCTGGGAATGAATTTCAATATACTTTATTGATATCCAAAATAACCGAACACGGATTTGAAAAAGGAAATCTTTTGGACGGACAATATGAGACTTATTACCAAGAAACCTGTGGTTGCGAGGTGTCAGAAATTGATTTAGTTCTTTACAACAACATAAAACCTTTAAGACATTTCATTTCGACATCAAAAGGGGAAAATAAATTTAAAGGAATTAACTCAAGTTTTGTAAGTGGTAAATATCTGTACAATATTCTGTTCTTGACTTTCGAAAAAGATTTTGACAACCAAACAGCCAATTATGCTGATATAATGAACACTTTAGTTATAAACGGAAAAACGACTGTGGATAATTATTCAGAATATGAAAAATCGGAATAAAAACACTACCTACAACAAGCCGTATATAAAAAATTGCTAGATTTAGCTAAACCAATGTTAGTTGCTCGTTTACTAGCTTTTGATTTTCCGAAGGAAAATAAAAGAAAACAAAAACACACTATTCTTATACAATCGTTAAAAAAATCAATCCAAGTACCCCATTTTTCGCATCCAGTCGTCATTAAACATTTTGGCAACATAACGACTTCCGTGGTCATGGAATAATACCACAACAACATCATCTTTCGTGAAATGTTCTTGTAACTGAAGGACTCCTTTAATAGCAGCCCCAGCTGAATTTCCTAAAAACATGGCTTCTTCTTTAGCCAACCGTTGCGTATAAATAGCAGCATCTTTATCGGTTACCTTAGTAAAACCATCAATCACAGAGAAATCTACGTTTTTAGGAAGAATATCTTCACCTATTCCTTCTGTAACATATGGATAAATTTCGTTCTCATCAAAAATACCTGTTTCATGATATTTTTTAAATACAGAACCATAGGTGTCAATTCCCCAAACTTTAATATTAGGATTCTGTTCCTTTAAATATTTACCCACACCAGAAATGGTTCCACCTGTACCCACTCCAACAACAAAATGCGTGATTTTACCATCTGTTTGTTTCCAAATTTCTGGACCAGTAGATTCATAATGCGCCAATGAATTACTTGGATTATCGTACTGATTAACATACCATGAATTTGGATTTTCTTCAGCCAATCTTTTAGACACAGAATAATAAGACCTAGGATCTGTTGAATCAACATTATTTGGGCATACTATGACTTGTGCTCCCATGGCACGAAGTACATCCATTTTTTCTTTAGACTGTTTATCTCCTATAACAAAAATGCACTTATATCCTTTTATAATCGCAACCAATGCCAAGCCCATACCAGTATTACCTGAGGTTCCTTCTATGATTATTCCGCCTGGTTTTAAAAGACCTGCTTTTTCAGCATCTTCAATCATTTTTAAAGCCATTCTATCTTTTGTAGAGTTGCCTGGGTTAAAAGTTTCATATTTTGCCAAAACCAAGCAAGGTAAATCTTTGGTAAGTCTATTAATCTTTACCATTGGTGTGTTGCCTATAGTTTCTAGTATGTTTTTTTTGTAATCCATGAGTTAGTTGTTGTTTTCAAAAATAACAAAAAGGAAATTGTAAACTGTTAAAAGTATGATAAGTTGCGTTAGTGATAGAACCATTGTTAGAGCTCTTTGAAAAAAGCGACTGGCGAAATATTTATATTCATGAGTTCCATAATTTAAAATATAAAACAAAGAATAAAGCACGACCATGCTGAAAAGCATGGGAACGCCCAAAACTATTCAAATCTGATGGCTTTTACTGGTGATATTTTTGTGATAATATATGATGGCACCAAAAGCATGATTAAACAAAGTATGAGCGTACATATATTTAATGTGATTATATAACCAAAATTAATATAAACGGGTGCTTCACTTACGTAATAAATGCTTGGGTCTAACGGAAATAATTTAAAATACTTTTGAGCAAACAGTAAACCTAAACCTATAAGATTTCCCCAGAACAATCCTAAAAGGATTAAATAAGATGCGTTATATAAAAATAGTTTTCGAATACTCCAGTTATTACTTCCCAGGGCTTTTAAAATCCCAATCATTTGTGTGCGCTCAAGAATTAAAACCAATAAGGCAGTTATCATATTGATGCCTGCAACCAGAATCATAATAGCTATAATGGCATAAATGTTTTTGTCGAATATTTTTATCCATTCAAAAATTGAAAAATACTTTTCACTAATCGTTTGAGTATTTAAAGTTGAAGGCGTGTTTTTATAAATTTCAACACCTTTTTGTTGCAACTCGTTGTAATCGTTAATAAATACTTCAAAGCTTCCTACTTGGTCATCTTCCCAATTATTGATACGCTGTAAATGACGAATGTCTCCAATAACGTAAGTTGCATCAAAATCCTGAAAGCCCGAATTATAAATTCCAACAATGTTATAAGTAATAATATTTGGCAATTTATCAGGGTCATCTTTGGCAAATATCATTTGAAACGTGTCGCCTACTTTAAATTTTAATCTGTTGGCAATGTATTGAGACATTAAAACTTCTTCGTTTCTTTTTTTTGTATAATCTGGCAAACGTCCTTCTACTAAAAAATCTTTAAAATAATCCCAACTGTAATCTGCACCAACACCTTTTAAAACCACGCCTTCAAAATCTGTTTCAGTTCGTATAACTCCAAATCTTGTAGTGATTGCTTGAATATGTTTAATACCACTAACCGATTTAAATTCAGGATAGAAATCTTGTTTGGTTGAAATTGGGAAAATGCTTTCTTGAGAATTATTACTATCAAAATTTGAAATAATAACATGTCCATTAAATGCAACCACTTTATCACGTATTTTTTGCTGCAAACCAATACCAGTTGCAATAGCAATCATCATAACTACAATACCTATAGCAATAGCCGAAATACCAATTTTTATTATTGGTGCCGAAATGCTACTTTTATACGCTTTGCTACCAATAATACGTTTAGCTATAAAATACTCGTAATTCAATTTAATATGATATTTAATATTTTCAAAAATACAGTTTTATTCTTTGTTTTAGCGATGATTCCTTATGGAAACTTTGCCAAAATTGAAACTAAAAAAGAAGTTAGTTGTAATCAAAATCCCGTTCCTATTGTAGGAGCTAATCAAACTGATGCTTATTTACCTTTTTTAAAAGGTAAAAGAGTTGGTATTGTTGCCAACCAAACGAGTGTTATTTTTAAATCAAAAAATGAATACACACATCTTGTTGATTCATTATTGGCTTTAAAAGTGGATATTAAGACTGTATTTGCTCCAGAACATGGTTTTAGAGGAATAGCAGATGCTGGAGAACATGTAAATGATAGTGTTGATGCTAAAACCGGTATCCCGATTTTATCACTTCATGGCGATAACAGAAAACCTAAACCAGAGCAACTTAAAAATATAGATGTCATGATTTTTGACATTCAAGATGTTGGCGTTCGTTTTTACACTTATATTTCTTCATTGCATTACGTAATGGAAGCTTGTGCTGAAGCTAAAATCCCGTTATTGGTTTTGGATAGACCAAACCCAAACGGGCAATATGTTGACGGACCGACTTTAGAGGTTGAAAATAAAAGTTTTTTAGGTATGCATCCAATTCCTTTGGTTCATGGCATGACCATTGCTGAATATGCACAAATGATTAATGGTGAAAAATGGTTGAAAAATGGTATTCAATGTGATTTAAAAATAATCCCCGTTAAAAATTACACGCATCAAACTGAATATAGTCTGCCTATTAAACCATCACCAAACCTTCCAAACGACCAAGCAATAAATTTATATCCAAGTATGGGATTATTTGAAGGCACTAATATTAATGCTGGTCGTGGTACAGAATTTCAGTTTCAAAGATATGGTGCACCGTTTCTTAATAAGGATGTACTTAATTTTTCTTATACACCTATTGAAAGTCCTGGAGCTAAAGATCCAAAACACAAAGACAAACTTTGTTACGGAGAAGATTTAAGCAAAGAACCTCATATCAAATCTGTTTCGGTGAAATGGGTAATTAAAGCTTATGAAAATGCAAATGACAAATCGTTAGTTTTCAATCAAAAAAATTTCACTAAACATGCAGGCACCTCAAAATTGCAACAACAAATTGAAGCTGGATTATCTGAAACTGACATAAAAGCAACCTGGAAGGAAGGTATTGAAGCTTTTAAAAAAACCAGAGCAAACTATTTAATTTACAATTAAAAAGTGATCATTAAATTAATGAAAAAGATTATTGCATTTATAATGCTAACATTAAGTTCTGTTGGATTTAGCCAAACAACCGATAACCCTCAACATACAAAACCAAAAAATGCTAAAAAATTAGCGAAAGAGTTTTTAAAGGCAAATCATATTCCCGGTATGTCAATTTCTGTTTCAAAACATGGAAAACTTATTTGGTCTAAAGGGTTTGGACATGCCAACTTAAAACCTAAAGTTAGAGTAAAACCCAAGAAAACAATATTCAGAATTGCCAGTATTTCTAAATCCATTACAGGTGTGGCTTTAGCAAAATTGATGGATGATAACTTGATAGATATTAATAAAAGTATTTATGACTATTTACCAAATTATCCCAAAAAAGCATATGATTTTAATGTGCGCCAACTTGGTGGTAACCTTGCAGGCATTAGGCATTATAAGGATATTGACGAATATGCGCTCAATATAAAAATGACTATTAGTGAAGGGTTATCACTTTTTAAAGATGATGATTTGTTATTTGAACCTGGCACGCAATACCATTACAGTTCAATGGGATATGCATTATTAAGTGAAATTATGGAAACAGCTTCCGGTATTCCATTTAGCAAATTTGTAAATGACTCTATTTTTATACCTCTTGAGATGACTCATTCATCAACAGATAATTCAGATATCAAAGTAACAAATAAAACTGAGTTTTATAAAAGTACCTCATTAAAGAAACCTGTTATTGCTAAACCGGTTTCAAACGAATATAAAGTTGCAAGTGGCGGATTCTTATCAACTTCAGAAGATATTGTAAAATTTGGGAATGAAATTATTTTTCCAAAAATCATATCAAAAGAAGCATTATCTGAAATAATTACTTCTCAACGCTTAAAATCTGGAAACAAAACTGGTTACGGCATTGGATTCTCTGTTGGGCATTCGCAAAAAGGAACACCTAAATATTATCATACTGGTGGTGGCGTTGGCGCTTCTACAATATTATTAATTTATCCAGAAGAAGAATTGGTTATAACTGTTTTAACCAATTTAACAGGGGTAAATATGGTAGAATTCGGAAATCAACTAGAATCTTTCTTTATTGATTAATAATAGTTGGCTTTTTATATTTTTGAAAAGGTTGTTTCAATAAGTTATTAATTTGTCCATTTTCAATCTCATCTGGAAAAACATCTACGCCAAAAACCAGTTTTTCTCTATCTAAATGCATATAGGTTCCAAGCAATCTGTCCCAAATAGAAAAAATATTACCATAATTGGAATCGGTATAAGGCAACACATAATGGTGATGCACTTTATGCATGTCTGGAGATACCAAAACGTAACTTAAAGTCTTATCTATGCTTTTAGGTAATTTTATATTAGCATGAGTAAATTGTGTAGCAACTAAAGATAAAGACTGGTAAAGCATAACGATTCCCATTGGAGCTCCAATAATAAAAACCCCGAAAAGTGTAAACACAAATCTAATTACGCTTTCAATAGGATGATGCCTGTTAGCAGTCGTAGTATCTACATAATGATCGGTATGATGTACTAAATGAACCATCCATAACGGCTTTATTTTATGCTCAACAAAATGTGGTAAATAGGCACCAAAAAAATCCATAAATAAAACTCCTAAAATTATATAGAGCCAAAGCGGTATTTTTGGCAACCAATTAAGGATACCAAAATCGTTGAGCATCACCCAATCGGCCGATTTCAACAATAAAAAGGCCAAAACAAAATTTATAATAATAGTTGTTACAGTAAAAAATAAATTAGGAATAGCGTGTTGCCACTTTTTATATTTGAATTTAAATAATGGTACCGAACTTTCTAACAACCAAAAAAAAGTCAAGCCACCAACTAAAATTAAACTCCTGTGAGAAGAAGGAATGGTTTCAAAGTGGTTTAAAAAATCTTGCATTTTAATCAGTTTAGTTTTTTAAATATAACAAAAAAACCAAACGTATATTTACTTGATCAATTTTTTCATTTCCTCAACAATATTATATGCTGCCGGACAAATGGCCACATTCTTTAATGTAAGATTTGAGATTTGCTGAAACTTCTTTCTATCGGTATGCGGAAACTCACTACAGGCTTTGGGTCTAACTTCATATATCGAACAATAATTATCTGCTCCCAAAAAAGTACAAGGCACACTTTGCAAAACGTAATCGTTATCTTCATCAATACGTAAATACTGACTAATAAACTGTTGCGGTTTTAGTCTGAAATGCTTTGAAATACGTTCAATATCTTTATCAGTAAATAACGGTCCTGTTGTTTTGCAACAATTTGCGCATTGCAAACAGTCGGTACGCTTAAACTCTTGTTCATGCAACTCCAGCATCACATAATCCAAATTCTTTGGTGGTTTCTTTTTTAGCTTATCAAAGAATTTTTTGCTTTCGTTATGCTTATCTTTGGCGAGCTTTGGAAGATTTTTTATAAAGTCTTGCATGGTACAAAAATACTGTTTTAAATGAAAGATTTATTCGGGCAAGCCTTATTAGATTATCAAAATAATCAATTTTCTGAAGATATTATAACCTCAACTAATATATCAGACGATGATATTTTACCTATCTCCTATCTTTTCAGGAATTTTAAAGACATGCCTAAACTAGAACAAAAAGCCTTAAAACTTGCCAAAGGAATGATTTTGGATGTTGGTTGTGGTGCCGGAAGCCATAGTTTATGTCTTCAGGAAAAAGGGTTTAATGTAAAAGCCATTGATATTTCAAAAGGCGCTATTGAAGTCTGTAAACTAAGAGGTTTAAAACATGTTGAAGAAAAATCAGTTTTAGATGAAACCGATACTTTTGATACTATTTTATTGCTCATGAATGGCACCGGAATTTTTCAGGAATTGTCACAAGTTTCAAAATATTTAAAACATCTAAAATCGTTATTAAAACCTAACGGCCAAATCTTAATAGATTCTTCTGACATAAAATATATGTACGAAGACGAAGATGGTGGCTTTTGGATAGATACACATTCAAACTATTACGGTGAGCTTGACTATTTTTTAAGCTATAAAGGCATTAAAGAAGAACCTATGAAATGGTTATATTTAGATTTTGAAACTTTAAAACTGGCTTGTGAAACAGTTAATTTAAAATGTGACCTTGTTTTAGAAGGTGACCATTTTGATTATTTGGCCAGAATCTATTAATTCGTTACAGACTTACCATCAACAAACGTATTAATTGCCTTTATGTTTGGAATATCTTTAATTGGTGCTTCCACAATATTTTCGTCCAGAATTATAAAATCTGCAAACTTACCTGCTTCAATACTTCCTTTTTCATTTTCTTCAAAATTTGAAAAAGCACCCCAAATAGTCATCCCTTTTAAAGTTTCTTCTCTCGTTAAAGCATTTTCCATTTGAAAACCACTTTCTGGATATTGTTTTAAATCTTGTCTAGCAACCGCTGCATAAAACGTATAAAACGGACTCACATATTCAACTGGAAAATCGGTTCCTAAAGCTACTTTTCCATAAGCTTTCAATAAATCTTTATACGCATAAGCACCTTTAATACGGTCATGACCTAATCTGTCTTCTGCCCAATACATATCGCTGGTTGCATGGGTTGGTTGCACCGATGGAATGATGTCATCAAATAAATCGAAATCCTCTGGCGAAATAACTTGAGCATGTTCAATTTTCCAACGTCTGCCTTTTTTTCCATCCAACACACTTTTATAAATATTTAAAACAGCATGATTTGCAGAATCACCAATGGCATGCGTATTCATTTGAAATTCTGAATTAGCAATTCGTTTAGCATAGTCACTAAAAGTTTCTAAATCGGTTAACAACAGTCCAAAATGATTTGGTTTATCACTATAAGGGGCACGAAGCAAAGCACCTCTTGACCCCAAAGCTCCATCGGCATAAAATTTAAACGACCTAACATCTAGTTTTTCGGTTTTAACAATCCCTTTATCCAAATAGTAATCTACATTTTCGGGTGTGCCAGAAGCCATAGCATATACTCTAATTTTTAAAGCTCCAGATTGTTGCAAACTATCAATGATTTCAATAGCACTTCTGTCCAATCCAGCATCATTCACAGTAGTCAAACCATTTTCAAAACAAATGTCTTGCGCTTTTATTAAGGCATTTATAGTGTCTTCTCGAGTTGGTTTAGGCCAAAAATTCATTACCAAACTTTCTGCATTATCAATTAAAACACCTGTTAATTCCCCTTCTTTAACTACTATTTCTCCTCCATCAATTTTACTTTCTTTGGTTACATTTCCCAAATTTAGAGCGGCTTGGTTGCACAAAACGGCATGACCATCAATACGTGTTAAAACAATTGGTGTTTCTGGGAATAATTTATTGAGCAATTTATTATCTGGAAATTCTTTGTTTTCCCAATCATTTTGATCCCAACCTCTTCCCATTATATATTTTGAATGATTTGCATTTGAAAAATCCACCACTCTATTAACAACCTCATCAAAACTTGTGGTTCCAACTAAATCTACTTGTTGAGAATTAAACCCTAAAGCTAAAAAATGACAATGAGCATCAATAAAACCTGGAACAATGGTTTTGCCATTTGCATCAATAATTTCTTCTGAAGTATATTTTTTTTGAATATTTTCAGAAGAACCAACCTCAACAAATTTCCCGTCTTTGATTGCAAATGCTTCAGCTTCATCAAAATTTGAATTAACGGTATAAACCTTAGCATTTATTACAATTGAATCTACTTGAATTTTCTTTTGACAAGACACAATTGAAATTAGTAATAGCCATAAAATAATTTTTTTCATGTTGGTGATTTTACTGAATCTAGTAAAAATACAAAAAGCGTTCTAAAAAGAACGCTTCACATAATTTTTTAAAAATAAGGAGATTAAAAATCAAACTTATAAGTGGCTCCAGCTAAAAACTGAATGCTTTGCACAGGGAAGTTTTGCCAACGTTGATAAGCATCGTTAGCTAAATTATTTGCTTTTGCAAATACCGAAAGTTGCTCATTCACATGATAGCCCAAATGAACATTGGCATCAAAATAACTATCTAAAACAACTGTAAATGGTGTAGTTGTTGAACCATCATTTAAAAAGAATTGGTCTTTTCTCTCACCTACATAAAATAAATTAGCACCTGCAAACCATTGTTGATTTATTTGATAATCTAAAAACAAAGAACCTTTTACATCTGGTAAATTCCAAGCTTCTGCCTGACCATCTGTAGAATAACTAAAGTACTCTGCTTTAATTCCTAACTTGAAATTTCTATTAACATCCACATTTATTTCTCCGGCAAGACTAAAGGTATCAACATCATCATACACAATTCCAAAGGAGTTTCCGTAAGAGTAGTTTTGAGAAGTTGCCGTAATATCATTATTTATAAAAAGTGCTTTATTTCTATCTGCTAAATAATGCCCGCTGATATTATAACTCATGTTACTTGACACTTTTCCCTTTAATCCAATTGATGCATTATACAACTGATCGGTTGGCATGATATATAATGTTGGTGATACAAACGAATTATCTGAAGCGAAATCATAATATGAATTTTGAATCAAGCCACCTTGTATTCCACCGTAAGCAATTAAGATATCGTTTACCAATCTGTAAGACGCTGTGATATTTGGATAGATATAAAATTTACTTTCACTAGCTTCAGTATCCTTCATATAAAAGGCAGAAATTCCTAAATTAACAGTTAAATCGTCTTGTTTTAATTCATAAGTTGGTGAAACTCCTATTTGAAAATTACCATATTTTAACTCTTCGTCTAAATAATAACTTCTATCAAAAGAACCACCTAAATAATCAAACACAATATCTGTTGAAATCTCTTCCCTGTCAATTGGTATATCAATGGCTGACTTTACAACAAATCTGTTTTCTCCCGAACCTTGATTATCGCCAAAACGTCTAAACAAGAAACTTCCAGAATTGATATATGTGTTTTCAAAAGTGACATCACTACCAAAATGTACTCCGAAAAATGAGTGACCTCCTTTTACATTGTTTGCTTCTGCATCATCGACCATAGACTGAGGCAAACCGTACCAATTATATCTTTGTTGTTGAAAACCAGCCTCAACATTCCAAGATAAATCCCTTAATCTAGTTGCATAGTTTACATTAATTTTTGAGTCTGAAAAATTATCATCCAATAGTAAATCTTCAATCCCACCTTGAGAAGAATGATGGCTTACATAACCCCCTACACTTTCTGTTCTGCTAATGGCATGATTTAAATAGACTTCACCTAAAATCGTTGTATATGTTCCAACACCTAAAGTAGCATAGTTGTCATATAATTTAACTGGTTTCGCTTTGTCAACAACAGCTGCTTTTCCCTTAGCTGGTGTAAAAGTTGAAGCTACCGGAAAAGAGAAAATATTATATTTTATTTCCTTTTTTGTTGCCGTTTCTTCATCATCAATTGATGGAGTTTCTTTTACTTTAAAAGCATCTGCAATTGTAGGCGTATAGGGTTTTACTACATTAATAACACCTGTACTAATGGTATCTTTTTCCTGAGAAAATACTATAGAAGTACTTAATGCAATAACTGCTATTATGATTTTATTTATGTGCTTTCGCATATGTTCTTTTTTTGATTTTTAAACTATGATTGATGATTTATTAATCTTCGGTTTTAATCGATGAATTGGTTTTAGCTTCTTCAGATTTTATAATAGTTAATTCTGCTTTAGCCTCAGCAACAAGGTCATCAAATTCTTTAAAGTTTTCAATAACACTTTCTAAAATATAGGTTGCCTGATACGCATCATTAAGCGCATAAAAATTCTTAGCCATTAAGACCAATCCTTTGGCACTGTAATATTTATATCCTGAAAAATCTTTAGCCAATTTTTGAATTGTAGTATTTGAGGCTTCATACTTACTTTCTTTATTTTTAAAATATGCATTAAAATACAAAGCTTCAGCAGCGGTTTCACCTGTTGCAACAGTTTCAACCTTGGCATAATTGGTTTTTGCTTTAGCTTCGTCACCTGTTTTCATAGCTGAACGCGCAATAATGATATGAGCATCTGCTTCAATTTTATTGTCTATTTTAGAGTTGGACAATACCTTTTCTGCGTATGAAACTGCTTCTTTATACTTTTCTAATTGATAATTGGCTTTCATTAAATTAGATTGTGCAAACACAACATTCTGTGGAAAATTAGCTTCTTCTTCTAATCTATGTAATAATGGCATTGCTTGGTTATAATTTTTTGATTCCAAATAAAACTGTGATAAATGCAATAAAGCTTCTTCTGTAAATTCATTTTGTGATGCATCAACTACATATTTATAATGAGGTGCTGCATTAGAAGCTAAATCTTTTTTATAATACAATTGAGCTATATAAAAATGAGCTTGCAATGCGTGTAATCCATTTGAAAATTTATTGATATAACCATTAAATTGAGCAATTGCTTTATCGGTATTATTATCTAAATATTGTTTTTCAGCAGCTTCATAAGTGGCATTATCCAAATCAGAATCAGACACTTCTACATAATCAAGTGTTCTTACCCAAGACGCATACTCGTCAACGCGACCCATATCTATGTATATTAATCGTGCTGTAGAAACGGCTTGAACTGCTTCTGGTGTGTTTGGATAATCTGAAGCAACTTTTTTAAACTTAGTTAAAGCTAAATCGTTTTTACTTGAATTATAATACACTAATCCTTGACGTAATAATGATTTTGGCACAAACGAACTCATTTTATATTCAGCATTCAAGCGATTGTACATTTGCATCGCTTTCTCAGTTTCATTTGCTTTCACATATGAATTACCTAATTCATACATGGCATCATCACGCAATTTTGACTTTGGATAATCTGAAATAAACTGTTCTAATTCAGAGATTTTTTTGGAAGCTTGCCCAATATAACCAGCACTTATTGCTTTTTGGAAAAAAGCATAATCAGAATCTACTTCACTTAGTTTAATAGCATTATTGTAAGCTTTAATAGCATTGTTGTAATCACTACTTACAAAATAAGCATCACCTAAACGCAAATAAGCATCGTTCAATCTTACTTTATCATCTTTCTTATTTGAAGCAAACTGATTGAAATAACGAGTAGCTGGCTCATAATTTTTAAGTTTGAAATAGGTATAACCCAAATTGTAATCTATATTTTCAAACTCTGGAGTTGATTTTGAAACAGCTTGTTGCTCAAACTGTTTGAAACCAATCAAAGCATCTTCATAATTGGTTAGATTATAGTCCGTTTCTGCTTTCCAAAAAGTTGCTCTTGCAATGTATTTATCATCTCTTGGCTCTTTTAAAGATTGACTAAAAAGTGTACCTGCTTCCAGAAATTGATTTTCATTATAGAGTTCAATTCCTCTGTAAAAGGCTACTTTTTGATAAGCTACTTTATTTTCAAAACTTTTTTTACCTTCTAGTAATTTTAAGGCTTCTTTATAATTTTTTGAAGTAATGTATGAATCAATTAAAAGGGTTTCAAGCTCTTCCTTATAACTTGACTTTGGATATTTTTCTAAATAACTGGCTAAAACTTGAGGTGCCGATTGATATGGGTTTCCTATTTCATAACTAATCTTAGCATAATTTAACCAGGCATCTTCTTGAATTTTTAAATCGTAACTCATTTGGGATGCATTTCTAAAAGCATTTAAAGCTTCCTGCTTTTTGTTAAGATTAATGTAGCTTTCACCTAAATGATAATAGGCATTTTGAGCCGTTGCATCATTTCCTCCAATTATTTTATTGAATTCTGAAATGGCGTTTTCATAATCTTTTTGTTTGTAATGGGCATAACCCAATTGATAAAAATCTGTGTTATTCCATTTTCCATTTTTACCTTTATAGGCGTTTAAATAAGGAATAGCTTCGGCATATTTTTCTAAATTAAAATAGCTTTCACCTATAATTTTTGAAAGTTCGGAGACTTCAGCATCATCACTTGTTGCAAGTCTATCCTTTGCCAATTCGATAGCTTTTTCAAAATTTCCTAATTTGAAATTTAAATCGGCTTGATAGTAAGATAATTTTTCTTTGTATTTCTCTTGATTGCTTACTTGGTCAAAATATTCATTTGCTTTGTTATAATCATCGCCTTCATAAGCCATAAAACCAATATAATATTTGGCTTGCGAACCATATTCTTTTGAATTTTCAACTTTACTTAAATATTTCTTCGCGTCTTTATATTGCTTTGATGCAAAAGCCGAATAGCCATTATTAAAATTGAATTTTTCAGTTTCTTTCCTGGATAGAGCATCTTCATTTACTTTATCATACCATTTTCTGGCATAAGCGTATTTTGAGTTTTCAAAGTAATAATCGGCTACATCTACAAAAGCAGTGTTACGCTTTGTGCTTGTTGGATATTTCTTCACAAAATCTTCAACCAATTTGTCGGCATTTTGCTGATTCAATCTCACAGCACAATTGGCAATATAATAAGCACAATCAGATTGTAAAACTTCTTCTTTTACTGTTTTTTGAATAGCGCCAAACAAAGATTGTGATGCTAAATATTGTTGATTATTGTATAGGGATAATGCCTTTTGATAATCTACTAAATCGTTGGTGTAAGCTGCAGATTGTTGGGCTCTTAAGTGGAAGCTAAAACTTATGGCAATCCAAAAGAAAACTAGTTTTTTCAGAGTCATTAAAAAATAAGGTTTAATTTAAAAATCAAAGATAATTTAATCTAAATCTTATAACGCAACAATCGTGCTATAATTATAAACCGAGTTATTAAAATTAAATTTTTGGAAAATTTAACTTTGTTAAAGCTTAACTTTTACTCCTTTATTGATAACCTTTGACTTTTGATATTTTAGTAATACCTTTACAGTTCTTAAATATTTTTTGAATTTTATGTCCAATCCTATTTTACAGTTAAAAGACGCTTCTATTTCTCAAGGCGACAATCTTGTCCTTTCTAATGTGAACGTTGAAATCAATAAAGGTGAATTTGTTTATTTGATAGGAAAAACAGGCTCAGGAAAAAGTAGTTTCATGAAAATACTCTACGGCGATTTAATTTTAACTGAAGGTGAAGGGCATATTGTAGGGCATAATTTAAAAGACCTAAAAGATAAAGATATACCTTTTTTAAGGAGAAAATTAGGCATTGTTTTTCAAGATTTCAAACTCCTTACAGATAGAACCATCAACGACAATTTATTGTTTGTTTTAAAAGCCACTGGCTGGAAAGATAAAATAGAGATGAATACCAGAGTTGAGGAAGTTTTAAATAAAGTAGGCATGAAAACTAAAGGATTTAAATATCCCCATGAACTTTCTGGAGGCGAACAGCAACGCGTTGCTATTGCAAGAGCTTTACTTAACAACCCAGAACTTATTTTGGCTGATGAACCTACCGGAAATCTTGATCCACAAACAAGTGTTGAAGTCATGGAAGTTTTACAGGACATTAACAAAAACGGAAACACTATTTTAATGGCAACACACGATTATGCTTTGCTTTTAAAATACCCAAGCAAAACACTTAAGTGTGATGAAAACCAGGTTTTTGAGGTAGTGCAGAGACGAAATTAATTATGCTATCAATTCTAATTCCTGTCTATAATTATAATGCTTATCCTCTAGTTAAGGAACTTCATGAGCAAGCATTAAATTGCAATGTTTTATTTGAAATATTAGTTTATGATGATGCCTCAAAATCTAGCTTTAACATAGAAAATGAAAAAATCAATTTATTGAAAAATTGTACATTTTTGTCCAATGAAAAAAATTTAGGTTTTAGCAGTAACAGAAATCGTTTAGTGTCAAAATCAAAATATAAAAACTTATTGTTTTTAGATGGTGATTCTATTGTTATTGATGCAAACTATATTCAAAAATATATAAAGTCAATATCTGAAAACATAGATGTTATATATGGAGGAAGAATTCATCCAAATTCTGTTACAGATACAAATAAAAGGTTACGTTGGAAATACGGCAAGTTCATAGAAGACAAAATAGCGAATGTCCGATCTAAGAAAAAGTATATTTGTTTAATGTTTAACAACACCCTTATTAAAAAAAAAGCTTTCAATCTCATTAAGTTCGACCCAATCACAAATAAATACGGCCATGATGACACTTTATTTGCGTACAAAGCAAGCTTATTAAATTTGAAAGTAGATCACATAGACAATGCTGTAATGCATGGAGATATCGACACTAATGAGTTCTTTTTAAAAAAAACTGAAACAGCATTAGAAAATATTTTTCTCTTATACAACACTCATAAAATTTCTCATAAATTTGTAAGGATTCTATTACTTTTTAATATCATTGAAGTTTTAAAACTAAGGGGATTTGTAGCCTTTTTATTTGAAATAATAAAACAGATTCTAAGGAGTCAACTATTATCTAAAAATCCATCTTTAGTTTTATTTAAAATATATAAAATAGGGTATCTCTGTACTTTAAAAATACCTAATTAAGAGATTTAAACAAAGTATCCCAACGTTTCATTATTTTATTTAAATCATATGTTTCAATACCTTTCTTGGCATTCTCCCCCATTAAACCTCTCAATTTCACATCTCCAATAAGTAGATTTACTTTTTCTACAAAAGCATCAATATCATTTTCTTTCACAAGAAACCCATTTTTCCCATTTTCAATAATGGTTTTTGTTCCTGAAGTTCCATCAAAAGCCACGACAGGTTTACCAAAGGCCATTGCTTCTATTAAAACCAAACCAAAAGATTCTGACTCAGATGTTGATAAAAGCATTGATGCTTCAGAAAATATTTTAGATATATCCTTTACAGGATTGTAAAATTTAATATTGCTTTCTAATTTTTTGTCTAAAACTATTTTTTCTAATGATAGATTTTCATCCTTGGCTCCATAAATTTTAAGAATCCAATCTGGATGTTGTTTTATTACTAATTGCCATATATTTATTAATTTATCATATCTTTTTTCACAGGAATGACGTCCAACAGCAACAGCAATTTTAGTATTTCCAACATTTCCTGGTTTTTGCGGACTAAACCACAATGGGTTTGGCAATACCTTAATATTTTTAATGTTCCAATCATTTTTCTCCTCTTCATTTAAAATGACAAAATAATTATAGGAATCACTATTTATTCTCAAAAACAAATTAGATATAATCATTTTGACCTTCTCCAATATTGTTGCAACGCTAATGTTTCTACTACAATGTCTTTCATAAATTAGAGGAATCTTATTCTTTATTAGATAAGGTATCAAAGAACCCTTTAAGCCATTATCACAATTAATAATAATATCTGGATTAACTTTTTTTATGCATGATCTAATTTGCGTTTTATAGGTTGATATTGATTTAGACTTAACAGCATAAAAAATTATTCTTGAATCAAAATCAAAGAAAAAATCATCATTATCTTGATTAGAATTAATTACAGCTATCTTGTAATGATACTTCTCAATGAGATAATTTAATTTAACAGAAAGTATCCTAGCTACACCACCTGACCCTTGTAAATTAGTTGTTATATATAATAGTTGCTTCAAAAAATTAATTGTATTTCATTAATTCCAACCATTGCATCCCAATGGTTTCTAAAGAAAATTTTTTTGCACTTTCTTTAGCATTCTTTTTGCATATTGAATATAAATCTTTATCTATTAACATCTCATTCATAGCTTTAATAAAAGCTTCAAAATTTTGATTTTCAATTAGGAGACCATTTATTTTATGTTGAATAATTTCGCTTGGTCCTGTCGGACAATCAAATGAAATAACTGGTGTGCCAGAAGCTAAAGACTCCAAAAGAACCATTGGCAATCCTTCATGCAAACTAGTCATTACATAAAATTTTGATTGTTTGATGTATTTAAATGGATTCGTTTTAAAGCCTAGAAAACAAATCATGTTATCAATATTATTGAACTGTGCAATTTTAATTAATTCACTTTTCTTATCACCATCTCCTAACAATACAAGTTTAATATTTTTTCTTGGTAAAATAGATTTTGAATAGGCTAAGATAAGTTTATCAAACTGTTTCTGGTTAGTATTGAAATGCCCTACACTTATGATATATTCAAAACCCATATTTAAATATTCATTTGCCTCCTTTTCAATTTGCTTTATATTTATTGGATTATAAATTGTTATCACATTTTTTAAACCATGCTTTTCTTCTATCATTCTTTGCATTTCCTTTGTAATAGAAACTATACTATAGCTTAATCCATAAATTAATTTTGTTAACGGTGTATAATTAGGCATATAATAATATAATTGTGAACTATGCACTGTATAAATGGTTTTTGCTTTATATATCCATTTATTAATTAGCAATTCTTGTATTATATTTATCCTAAAGCGAAAATCTATAATAAAATCAAATTGATGTTTTTTTATATAATTATTTAAATAATAAAAACGTTTAATTTTATTAAAAATAGTATTGGATTGGCTTTTATATTTCCCAAGATTAAATATAGTTCCAGAAAAGTTATATCCCAAATCATCATGAAATATAATAATGTGCACTTCAAGCCCTTCATCATGAAAAAAATTAGATAAATTTGCCATGACTCTTTCACTGCCACCTGTATTTAATCTAAATCCTACTAAAGCAATCTTTTTATTTATCATTTTTTTTCAACATGGCACTTACCAAAAATAAGTGATTAATTTTTCTATTTTACCTTTATTTCAATTAAATTTTAATAATATTAAGTAAATTTAAATAGTTTTTATCTCTTCAATATGATAGACTTATCGGTTCATCTAATTACATACAATAACGAAAAGTATATTGAGGATACTCTACAATCCATTCTCAAACAAAAAGTTGATTTTAATTATGAAATTGTAGTTGGAGATGACTGTTCTACAGATGATACGTTAAAAATTGTTAACACCTATCAATCAATGTTTCCACATCTTTTCAAAGTTGAAAAAAACAAACAAAAGCTTGGGATTTTAGGAAACTTTAAAGCGACCCTTGAAAGATGTCAAGGTGAATTCATTTTCGATATTGCAGGCGATGATCTGCTAAAAAAAGAAAATTCTTTACAAAAAATGGTAGATGTTTTAAAAAGCGATGCTAGCCTTGGTTTTGTTGATAGCGGTGTTGATTTTCTATATGAAAAAAATAAAATTATAAAACCTTTTAAAAATAAAGAGGTCATTCAAGCTAACAGAGAAGAATACAAAAAACAACTGTTTCTAGGAAAATTAACACCAATTGGCATTTGTTTTAGAAAAAAACATCTAAATGAATTTGTTGATTTTGACACCTACTTAAATATGAATCTTACTATTGAAGATTACCCTATTCTTGTAGATTTAGCAATGAATACAAATTTCACAACTATAAATGAATCATTGCATATATATAGAGTTCATGATTATTCTTATTCTCATAAAAAAAGTTTTGAAAGTCATTTTTTTTTAAAAAATCAAATGAAAAATTTGTTTGACTTTTTTAATAAAAAGTACAATTATGATTCTAGTATTAATGAAAAATTTAATAATGATTACTATAAAGAATTATTGTTTTTAGCAGGTTATTTTGAAAAAAAAGAAATTGGTGTAGAATCTTTTAAAAAATTAAAATCGAAAAGTATAAAAGATTATATTCATTTTGCTGCTAGTCAAAATAAACTAATAAGAAAGTTAGTCTCAATACTTTAGCATCATTTTTTTTCACTGGTAAATTTTTTATAACTCCTTATATAATCTTTTTCGTTATAAACATCTGAAGCTAATACTAAACAAACTGCGCCAGATGAAAAATTCTCTAATTCACGCCAAATTCCGGGTATAATTAATAATCCTTTTGAAGGATTGTTAAGTGTTATTCTGTTTTCCTCAATTCCGTCTTTTACAATAACATCAAAACTCCCGGCTAATGCAATTAAAAATTGGCTAAGTGTTTTATGAGCATGACCTCCTCTTTTTGTACCGCTTGGAACATCAAACAAATAGTAAACACGTTGCATTTTAAATGGAATAACATCGTTCTCAATAACTGCAAGGTTGCCTCGAGGATCCTTAATCTTGGGTATATCTAGGATTTTCAAATTATGAATGCTTGCTCTCATCAATAGTTTTATCTTTTTTAAAAATGTATTGAACTAAAAATATAATCATTATTAAATATACTACATGTCTTAAAAAATGCGCAAAAACGATGCCTTCAACACCCATTTTTGAAACAAAAAAAATACCAAAAACATATAGTAAAACATAAGAAGTGATTTCTGTTATTATAAAAATTTTCCATGCCTTTTGCGCTATAAATTGATAAGCCATTATGACGGCAACAATCTTAACCAAATCACCTATTAATTGCCATTTAAACAAGTTTTGCATGGGTATAAATTCTTTACTGTATAGAATTTGTATAATTAATTCTCTAAACACATAAATCCCAATAAACATAATAACAAAAATTGGGATAATTATTTTATAAATGTTCAAAAGTTCCTTTTTAAATTCATTTATATTATTCATTTTTGAATATTTTGGTAAAATATACAATGAATAGACTCCTGTCATAAAAGATAAATAATAATTTGAAAGACTTAACATAGAAGTCCAATAACCCGCCTCTTGTATGGATAGTTTATTGATCAAATAATTTCTTAATTGAATTTCAACAATATTATTTAGAACAACTGCAGCAAAAGACATAACAATAAATGCAACTAGTTTATTTCTAAAAAATTTATGAAATCTTATTTTCAAACCATAAAACAAATACATTTCACTTCTTGCAAAAACCAGTAAAGACAATATTTGAGCAATTGGAGTTAAAATAACGGCTAATAATGTACCTGATAAATCATAGTTTGTAACCATAAAAAAGATAAGCACCGTAACTAACGCATATGCTGTAAAGGAAACAAGAGTGGCCTTTTTATAATTTAACTGACCATTAATAATTGCAAAGCATAAATTGAATAATGCCATAAAGGGCAAAGTAAAAGCAAGAACAACAAACAAGTAATTATATTCTGGTGTCTTAAATAAGTAGTTGCTCCAATAGGTTGATCCAAAAAATAAGATCAAGAAAATAATACTACTCCCAATTAAACTATATGCCAATGAGCTTTCGTAAAGCTTTTTTAACTCATTAGGTTTAGATTCAAATTCAGATTGATATTTTAAAACACCTTGATCTACCCCTAAAGTTGAAGAAAGACTAAACAAATTCAAGGCATTTCTTAAATTTCCAACTAAAGCCATACCATTTGGCCCTAAATAAACTGCTATTAATTTTTGTGAAACAAAACCTAAAAAAGCCCTCAAAATTACTCCAGCAGAATTTACTGAAAACAATTTTACTAAAAAAAAATCTTTATTTTTTTTTATCGGTTCCACTTAAAGAGATTTACTATAGAAACTATTTTTGAAATTTCACTTTTAGTTAATCCCAAATATAAAGGCAAACTCAAAACTTCATTAGGAATTATTTCAGTAACAGGTAATTCAATGCACTTAAACTCTTTATAAGCCATTTGCTTATGAATTGGTATAGGATAATGAATTAAAGTTTCTACTCCATTATTATATAAATACTTTTTTAACTCATCTCGCCTCTTACTTCTTATAACAAATTGATGAAACACATGTTGCTTAATATTGTTAAATGGTGGTAATATAATATCTTTTGAAGTTATATTCTCTATATAATATTGAGCAATTTCCCTTCTTTTTTGGTTAAGTGCATCGAGATGTTTAAGTTTTACTCTTAAAAAAGTTGCTTGTAGCTCGTCTAATCTAGAATTGTAACCTTTTAACTCATTGCTATAAGTAGAAACTCTTCCGTAATTTCTTAACTTAAAAATAATCTCTGCCAACTCTTCATCATTGGTAGTTATAGCTCCAGCATCACCTAAAGCTCCCAAATTTTTTGTTGGGTAAAAACTAAAAGCTGCTGCATCAGACAAATTTCCTGATTTCCTTGAGTCTGTAAATTGAGCTCCATGTGCTTGAGCTGCATCTTCTATCAACAATAAATTATTTTGTTTACAAATCCTTTCCAATCCTTGTACATTATATAACTGACCATATAAATGAACTCCCAAGATGGCTTTAGTTTTTGATGTTATTGCTTGCTCAATTTTTGAAACATCAATATTATAAGTGTTTAAATCTGGCTCAACCAATACTGGTTTTAACCCTGAATTACTTACGGCTAAAACAGAAGCTATATAAGTATTTGCAGGTACAATGACTTCATCTCCTTGATTAAGTTTTTCTAAAACTTTGTACCCTTCAAAAATTAAATGAAGTGCATCAAGCCCATTACCAGTTCCTATACAATATTTTGTGCCACAATATGAAGAAAATTCTTCTTCAAACTTTAAAACTCCATCACCTAAAATGTAATTACCTGAATTTAAAAAACTGTTAAACTCCTTTTTAAATTCATTTTCAAAAGGCTTATTTATCAATTTTAAATCTAAAAACTTGATCATATAAATATGTCCTTTAATAATTGATAATTTTTGGTTTCTACTTCATAAAAATCATGAACAATTGCAGAAGCACCAAAACTTTGTTTCCAATTAAGTAATCCCAAGTTTATATTTTTTCCTTTATTTTCGTTGGAGATACCAAAATCAAAATATTCTTTATCCTTATACACTTCAGAAATCAATTTATTTATAAGGAAATCCAAAGCCCCAATGTTCTTATCTTTTTTTGTAGAAATATACTGCAAATGAGCAACGTTTTCTGTTTCAAAAACTGTACATCCAGCTAATATTTCATCTTTTAAATATACATTATATTGTTTGATATTATTTGGGAATTTTTCATGCAAAGCATTTATTTCAAATAATGAATGTACTGGTTTGACACCAAATTTTAATTTTAAATTAGGTACTAAAACATCATTCCAAAAAGCTGTAAAATCAACTTCTAACTTAATTTTCAAATCATTTTGTAATGCGGTTTTTAATTGGCGCTTTCGTAAAGCAGAAAATTCTAAAGCTTTATTCAATGAAATAGTCATTGAGATATCCTTTCTATTTGATTTGGCTTTTAAAATAAATAACAGATAATCTAATTCATCCGATGGTCTTAAATGATATATTCTTGGAAGTTGCTTTAAAATGATAGATTTTATATTTTGGTTATAACTGAATTTTAAAATACTATATAAAGACTCTAAAACTGAATTAAAAGAACTTTTACTAGGAAGTATCAGTCCGCCATAACTTAATCCTTGATGTGAATGTAATTTATTTGCATTTATATTTGCGGGGAAAACACATACTAATTTATTTTTATGATAAACCATCAATGAAAAATCCTCAAATCTATCTTGATGATATCCCATAAAATCTCGATGAAAAAGGAATGTAGCATTTTTTGAAGTCAAAACAAAGTTATTCCACTCATCATATAAATTTGCTGAATACCTTACAACCTCATAACTATCCATTAAATATTATTTTATTAAATCTTTACAACGAAAATAAATTAAATTTTGTTTTACTTATTAAGGCTATCCACTCTAAAAAGCGAACTTCCAAATATTAATAAAACAACTAAATAATATATAAAATAACTAACAAAATGACCTATAACTGCTCCTTTTACACCATAAATGTCAATAAAATACACACTTGTAATATATAACATTACAACTAAAAATGCTTCTGTAATTATATAGTGCCAAAACATTTTTTTTGCCAAAAACTGATAGGCAATTACAATTGATAATACTTTTAAGAAATCACCTAATAATTGCCAGAGAAACAAATTTTCTACAGGTTGAAATTTATCTGAAAATATACCTGTAACAATAAAAGGTCTTAAAAAATATATGATTATTAAACCTAAACCAAATATGGGTATTACAGTTTTATAAAAACCAAACACTTCTTTTCTAAATTCTTTAATCTTATCAATTTCACTAAATCTTGGTAAAATATACAATGCCACTAATGAATTAATGAGCATTAAATAATACTTGGAAATTCTAGTCATAGCCTCCCAAAAACCCGCATCTTTATATCCAACATTATCAATAATATAATTACGGATAGCCAATAAAACCAATGGCAAAACAACTGCTGAAAATAAAGCCATAATGCTATAAGAACTCATTTTCTTTAAAAAATTAAAGCTTATTTGCTTTACTTTAATTAGAGACACTAAACTTCTACGATTAATAATACCAACTAATGTTATCAAACATATTAAAGCTTCAGCAATGGCAACAGAGATTAAAGCGCCTTCTATTTTATTTTGATAAATCAATAATAACGTAATTGAAAGCCCTAAAATTTGCCCAATAATATTTATAATAATGAGCATTTTATAGTTTGAAAAACCATTCATTATTGAAAAAGAAAACATGTTCAATGCATAAAAAGGCAAAACAATAGAAAAAATCTTTATAACATATGGATAATCATTATAGGTTGGAAAAATTATGTCATTAATATTATCTGCATAAAAATAACACATGGCTGATACTAAAATAGTAGAGATAAAACCAACATAAAAAACGGTAGATAAGGCTTTACTTAACTTTATAGTATTATCCTTAAACTCAGCAACATATTTAACCATTCCATTATAAAAACCAAGAATTGAAATGGTTTGAACTGAACTTACAAAATTTCTTAAATTTCCAATTAATGCTAATCCTTCAGCTCCAATAAAAATAGCAATAGCCTTTGAGGTTAAAATTCCAGCAATGATTTTGGTTAATAAAGAGGCTGTTTGTAAAGAAGTTACTTTAACTAAAACATTATTATTTATGTAGTCTATTAATTTCTTCAATTAATATAAAGTATTTGTTAGTGTATGAAATAACAGAGATTTATAATAAAAATTGTAAAACTTTATCAAATTTCCAGCTATTTCAATTGGCTCAAATATACAAAATCATTTAAAGCTACTATCCTGAAAAAAGAATTAGGCAGTAGATTTTGAAAAATAAAGTAATCTAATTTTTCTTAAAAAATAAGTAATAAATGTTAATAGCAAAAATAATACTGTTGGTTATAATAATTGGCTTAGAAAATGGTTGAAGCATAAACCCATAAATTACAAAAAACAAGCAACCAATAGAATTCACTATACGTAATTTGATAACTGATTTCATTAAAAATGATATTAACACAGTGGCCATTGCCAAATAACCAACCCATTCTGAAATAGAGATTACTAATATTTCCATACTTAAATTGTTACTTTTTCTAGTTTTAAATCGCCATTCAACTTCCAATCAAAAAACGTTAAAATAGCATTTACAAGATAAAACAAATGCTTTATAACATTTGCTAAATTTCCTTGAATTACATTTTTTAAAATTTGAGCAATATTATAAAAAGACCATGTTAAAAATGTTTGCTCATATTTAAAAGCGGTACTAATATTTCCAACTAACGAAATTCCAAAAATAATTGCTACAGTATGCTTGAAAAATTCATTCTTAATTGTTGTTCCAAAAAGATAAAATCCAAACCATACAAGACTATAAGAAACAATAAAAGCAGCTATTATCAGCAAAAAATAAGTAGCGTCTGCTTTTTTTATACGCTCCCCATAATGCCATTTTTTTGTGGCTATAATGGCTATTATAAAAGTTAACGGATACGTTATTATTGCAGAACGATTTCCAAATAAATAATCAATAATCCCAGAATTGATTGTTGTAAAAACACCTATTAAATTTCCTAAATTTTGTTGCTTTACTATCATTCTAGCTGCTAATAAAGATACAATAGCTCCAATTGTTGAAAGAAACCCGATAGGAAATGCTCCTTTTGAAATATATTCCGTGAAATTAGAAAGAGGAATTCCAAATTGAATTCCTCCTTGATAATATACGGTTTCCAGAAAACCATTATAAATACATATACTTAAAACTAAAATAACACCCACAATATCTATATATTTTGAGTGAACAATTCTTCTTAAAAGAACATTTTCAGTTTTTTGCAAATTAAAATTTTAAATCGCTTTGTTACGCTTTCTTTCAACTTCTGTTAAGTAAATTTTACGTAAACGTAAGTACTTTGGAGTTACTTCAACATATTCATCCTTTTGAATATATTCCAAAGCTTCCTCTAATGAAAATTTAATAGCTGGTACAATTCTGGCTTTATCATCTGCTCCTGAAGAACGTACGTTACTTAATTTTTTTGTTTTAGTAACATTCACAGTCATATCATCACCACGAGAGTTTTCTCCAATAACCTGACCTTCGTAAATATCTTCTCCCGGATCCACAAAAAACTTACCTCTATCTTGTAATTTATCAATTGAATAAGGAATAGCCTGACCTTTCTCCATAGAAACCAAACTTCCATTTTGGCGTTCAGGAATACCTCCTTTTAATGGTTGATATTCTTTAAAACGGTGTGCCATAATAGCCTCACCAGCAGTAGCTGTTAACAATTGATTACGCAATCCAATAATACCTCTTGATGGTATCATAAATTTACAAATCATACGTTCGCCTTTAGCTTCCATGCTTAGCATTTCACCTTTACGCATAGATACCATTTCAATAGCTTTACCAGATACTTCTTCGGGTAAATCAATAGTCATTTCTTCAATTGGCTCACACTTTACACCATCAACTTCCTTTATAATTACTTGAGGTTGACCAATTTGAAGTTCATAACCTTCTCTACGCATCGTTTCTATTAATACTGACAAATGCAATACGCCTCTACCAAAAACTAAAAATTTATCAGCGCTATCAGTTTCACTTAAACGTAATGCTAGGTTTTTTTCAAGTTCTTTATTTAATCTATCTTTTATATGACGAGATGTTACAAATTTTCCGTCTTTACCAAAAAATGGAGAATCATTAATAGTAAATAACATGCTCATTGTTGGCTCATCTATAGCTATCGTTTTTAAAGCTTCAGGGTTTTCAAAATCAGCAACTGTATCGCCAATTTCAAATCCTTCTAAACCTACTAATGCACAAATATCTCCCGCTTGAACACTTTCAACTTTTTTACGACCTATACCTTCAAAAATATGAAGCTCTTTAATTTTAGATTTAGTTACTTTACCATCTCTTTTTACTAAGGAAATGTTCATTCCTGTTTTTAGTTCACCACGTTGTAAACGACCAATAGCAATTCTACCTGTAAATGATGAATAATCCAGTGAAGTAATCAACATTTGTGTTGTCCCTTCTGAAATTTTAGGAGAAGGGATATGATCAATAACCATATCTAACAATGGCTCAATAGTAGTGGTTGGATTTTTCCAATCATCACTCATCCAGTTTTGTTTAGCTGAACCATAAACAGTAGGGAAATCCAACTGCCACTCTTCTGCACCTAATTCAAACATTAAATCAAAAACAGATTCATGTACTTCTTCTGGTGTACAGTTTTCCTTATCTACTTTATTAATAACAACACATGGCTTTAAACCTAAATCAATGGCTTTTTGCAAAACAAAACGAGTTTGTGGCATAGGCCCTTCAAAGGCATCAACTAATAGTAAAACACCATCAGCCATATTTAATACTCTTTCTACCTCTCCACCAAAATCGGCGTGACCAGGAGTATCAATAATATTGATTTTAGTGTTCTTATAAATCACAGACACGTTTTTTGATGTAATTGTAATACCACGCTCACGTTCTAAATCATTATTATCAAGAATTAAATCACCAGTATTTTCATTGTCACGAAATAAATGACAGTGGTACATAATTTTATCAACTAAGGTTGTTTTCCCGTGATCTACGTGTGCAATGATTGCAATATTTTTTATATTAGCCATAATGGTGCCCTTTTTTAAGCGCGCAAAGGTACGTTATATTTTGTAAATACGTTAAACTTATGTTATAATTAAAAACAAAAAATAATATAGGTTTTTTAATTTCGTTTATAATAAAAAGTTTATGATGAAATTTATCAATCAATATACAAAATTTATTCCTTACCTATATTTTATCAGTATTGTAGCTTATTGGTTTACAGATATTAACAAAAGTAATGGTATAACCGCCTATCCAATCCTTTTATTAGGCATCCCTTTTTTATGGCAAATTGTTAAGCCAAATAAAAAACTCAATTTTATCTTAGGTATTACTTTTGTGTGCCTATCTTCCTATTTAATTTTAGCCTACCTTTTTGATGCCCTAAAAATTTCTTCTTTTAGTTTGACTTTCAATGATTTTATAATATATGGAGGAATTTTTGTTTTTTCAAATTTTATCATGGCATTATGGATATTAAGAAATAGTATACATAGAAGCTTTTAAATATGTAACTTTGCATTTTTAAATGTGAAATTATGACTCTTAACGATATTCCTAAACTTAAATATACAGATTCAAACAACTTTTTCTTGTTGTGTGGCCCATGTGCCATTGAAGGAGAAGACATGGCATTAAGAATAGCCGAAAAAGTTGTTAAGATTACCGATTCACTTCAAATTCCTTACGTTTTTAAAGGTAGTTTCAAAAAAGCAAACAGAAGCAGAATTGATAGCTTTACAGGTATTGGAGACGAAAAAGCTTTGAAAATACTTAAAAAAGTATCTGAAACTTTTGATGTTCCTACCGTTACTGATATTCATGAAATATCTGATGCAAAATTGGCTGCTCAGTATGTTGATGTATTGCAAATCCCTGCCTTTTTAGTTCGTCAAACCGATTTAGTTGTCGCAGCTGCTGAAACAGGAAAAGTAGTTAATTTGAAAAAAGGACAATTTATGAGTCCTGAAAGCATGAAACATGCTGTACAAAAAGTAAAAGATGCTGGCAACGATAAAGCTTGGATAACCGACAGAGGCACCATGTTTGGCTACCAAGACATGATAGTTGACTTTAGGGGAATTCCAACCATGAGAGCTTTTGCCCCAACCATTCTTGATGTAACCCATTCGCTTCAACAACCTAACCAAACAAGTGGTGTTACTGGCGGAAGACCAGACATGATAGAAACCATTGCAAGAGCAGGTGTAGTAAATAACGTTGATGGTTTATTTATTGAAACTCATTTTGACCCGGCACATGCCAAAAGTGATGGAGCTAACATGCTTCATTTAGATTATTTAGAAAAGTTATTAACCAATTTGGTGGCCATCAGAAAAACCATTAACACCCTTTAATTCATTAAAAACATGAACAATTTCTACTTTAGACCTATTTTGGGTATAGCGTCCCTTTTGTTTTCTTGTAACATTTCGGCACAAAAATCAACACAATCAAAATACACAGAAAATAAAAAAGGGCAGTTTTTTGTTAGTTGGGGAGGAAACAGGGAATCTTATACAAAATCTGATATTACGTTTAAAGGAGAAGATTATAATTTCACTATTAAAGATGCAACTGCTCACGATAAACCTAAAGGTTGGCATGTTGATTATATAAATCCAACTAGAATAACTATCCCTCAAACAAATGTAAAAATGGGTTATTTCATTTCTGATAAATATGCTATTTCTTTTGGTATAGATCATATGAAATATGTTATGTATCGAAATGAATCAAGAAGATTAGAAGGCTATATAGATTTACCAGATACAGAACCAGGATCAGTATATAATGGTGTTTACAACAATGAACAATTTTTGGTTTCTGAAGATTTTTTAAAATTTGAACACACAAATGGTTTAAATTATGTGTATTTAGAGTTTGCAAGAGTAGATGACATTTCTTCTATTTTCCATATTCAGAACACCGATAAATTTCAAGTTAATTTCACCGAAGGTTTAGGCGGTGGAATTTTATATCCAAAAACTAACACAACACTACTTCAAAAGGATAGATATGATGAATTTCATTTAGCAGGTTACGGAATTTCTATAAACACGGGGCTTAATCTAACTTTTTTCAAGCATTTCTTTATTGAAGCAGATTTAAAAGGTGGCTATATTAATATGCCCGACATCAGGACAACAAGTAATACTGCAGAAAGTGCTTCGCAACATTTCTTTTATTTACAACGGATTTTATCTATTGGAGGTATCTTTAGAATTTAAACAAACCACGCTCTTTTACTTTTGCTCAGTAAATTAGAAGCGGCATGTAGTAGTTTTACAAAATCATCATAGTCTAACTCTTCTATGGTCTTTAATTGAATAGACCGTACTTGCTTACGCTTATGGTTGTTTTTTAAAACAGGAAAGTCTTTTTCCAACAAAATTCCCTGTACAAAAGCAACGTCTACATAATTTGTTCCTTTTAAAACATTTAAATAGAGCATTGGTTTTTTGTAACAATTATAAAACGGGATGGTATAACTATATCGTTCTTCAACCTCTGGAAGTGTGTGTAAAATAATTCCTCTAACAAAAAGCATGATGGATTGATATGGCTCTTTTTGATTAAGAAAATATTGCTCTACGGGTTTCATAATACTTTTTTTATTATCTAAAAAACTTATAACCCATCCACATAATCTTGCAAATAAGCAAAACGTTCTGTAAGTTTTCCTTTTTCAGTTATTTTGGCTCGTTGCAAAATTCCATCTGCATCATTATTGAAAAAAGCCGGAATAACATGTTGTAAAAATTGATCTCCAAAGCCTTCACTTGCATCTTTTGGAAGCTCACAAGGTAAATTATCAACTGCCATGACAGCTATAGCTTTTTCATCTTTATAATCAATTTCCTCTCCTGTTTGTGGATTGTAACCGTAAATGGGTTCTGCAATAGTTGAAGCTCTAATGGTTGTTGCAATTGGACCATCAACATCACAACTAATATCGGCCACAACTTTAATGTTAAAATCTGATGATTTCACATCTTCCTTTGTAAAAAATTTTGGTGCTCCATTTCCGTAAAAATGTCCTGAAATATAATAATCGGTTACTTTAGTAAAACGTATAAAATCAGATTCATAATCTTGGGGATTATCAAAAAAATCAAACATATCAATCACTCGACCGTCTTTTCGTTTATTGTAATCCAATACATCAATTATACAATATACAGGTCCATTAAAAACAGTATTCAAATAATCATTAACCGGCACTTTTTTAATGTGCATAGCATCCAGCATTTCCTGAGCGCCATGCGCCACTTTACCGTTGCCTGTAAGAAGTATTTTAATATTTGGAACAGAAATATTATTTAATTCATCTATTAATGCCTTTTGGTCATGTAATGTTTCAGCCTTTGGCAATGACCAGGAATTAAATTTTAAGCCCCATGTTCTAAAACCATTATATGTACCAACAATACCAGCATACCGACCAAAGCCAATTAATCGAAACCCTTTTTGGTTCACTATCGTTTCATGATCATAAAGCTCTATATTTTTTTCTAAAACGGCTCGCAACAATTTTCTATTGTAAGGCTGTTTTTTTATGGTATGTGAAAAGAAAAAGTATTTTTTATTTGGAATAAGGTTATCTATTGGAACTTCCTTAACTCCTATCATTACATCACAATCACTCACATCGTTAACCACTTCAAAATTTGCCTTTTGATACGAATTGTCTTTAAATACTCGAATATCACTCGACTCCACTTTAAAAACAGCTTCTGGAAATTGTTGTTTAGCTTGTAATAATTTTGATGGTGACAAAACAACACGTCTGTCTGGTGGAGTTTTGCGTTCTTTAATGATTGCAAATTTAATGCCCATATGTAATGAATTTTTTAATTAACTGCCAACCTATTAATTGGTATAAATTTTGTACTAATGTAAAAGGTTTTGAATGGTTATACAAACTTTTTGATACCTTTGCAATCCGCGTTAAGGATTAAAGCGACATCCTTTTGCAAAAGCAAAAGATACAGCTGAAAGCCTGACCCTTTAGGGTAACGCCCAAATACAATAATTAATGGGGTCGACTGGTTTTGACAGCGAGATTAATTAAATTGTAAGCACGTCGTGTAATGACTTTGAAACACGTAAAAGGCTAGGTCAAAATTTAAACGGCGAGAATAACTACGCTTTAGCTGCTTAATCTGAATAAAGTAAGATGAGCCTCGTCCTACTAGGTAGGAGAGCTAAATGTCTCTAGAAAGCCTTGGTTAGCGGCGGTCTGTATAGAGGCATCGTAAAAGTTAACATAGATTGGGTAGTGCTTTGATGCCCTTTTGAAACTAAAAAGCTAAGTTGCAAGTAGAGTGTTTTTAATCAGCTTGCAAATGAAAACCATGAAAAAACTAAACGTGTAGAAAGCCTTTTGGTTACTTGTTTGGACGAGAGTTCGATTCTCTCCGGCTCCACTTAAACCATAAACCCTTTAAAGAAATTTAGAGGGTTTTTTTGTATTTTTAAAAAATAACTAATTTCATGGACTACTTTTTTATCATTACTATTCTTATTGCTTTATCAGCTACATTCGGGTATATCAATGTCCGGTTTTTAAAATTCCCTAATAGTATTGGATTGATGGTCATCACAATCCTGTTTACCTTAGCCATTTTTGCATTGAGTTATTTTGACACTAGACTCCTAGATGCTGAAAAATTCATGATTAATCAGATTAATTTTAAAAGCGTTCTCTTAGATATTATGCTTAGCTTTCTTCTGTTTGCCGGTGCTTTACATACTAATTTTGAGCAGTTAAAGATACAAAGATGGCCCGTTTTAGTGTTTTCTACATTAGGCGTTTTGATCTCCACTTTTTTAGTTGGAACCACCATGTTCTTTATTCTTAAATGGTTAGGACTTGACGTTAACTATATTTTTTGTTTGCTATTTGGTGCTTTAATTTCGCCCACAGATCCAATAGCGGTACTAGGCATTCTTAAAAAAGCGGGGGTTCCAAAAAAGCTTGAGACAAAAATTGTGGGTGAATCGCTTTTTAATGATGGCATAGGCGTCGTGGTTTTTCTTACTTTATTCCAGATTGCTTCTTTTGGTAACCAAAATATTGAAGTAAGTGATGTTCTTAAACTATTTGGCCAAGAGGTTATTGGTGGAATAGCTTTAGGTCTACTTTTAGGATGGGTAACCTATAGATTGTTAAAGTCTATTGATGATTATGATATTGAAGTTATTATCACACTGGCAACAGTTATGGTAGGCACTGCCATTGCACAAAAATTACATCTTTCGGCACCATTAGCGATGGTTGCTGCTGGTCTTTTTGTAGGTAACGATACCGTGCGCGCTAATGCCATGTCTGACACTACAGAAACGTATGTAGATAAATTTTGGGAACTTATAGATATTTTACTCAATACCATACTTTTTGTACTTATTGGAATGGAAATGTTAGTATTGGTATTTGAAGGAAATTATATTATTGCCGGGTTATTAGCCATCCCTGTTATTTTAATATGTCGCTATGCTTCTTTAATGATGCCAATTAATTTCTTTAAAAAGAAACTTGATTTTGTTCCCTATACCAATCTTATTATGACCTGGGGAGGTTTACGCGGTGGTATTTCTATAGCATTGGCATTAGGTTTAACCCAAGAAATGCACAGAGATCTTTTTTTGGTAATTACCTATATAGTGGTTATTTTTTCAATTATTGTCCAAGGTTTAACCGTAGGTAAATTGGTTGAAAGACTGGAGAAATTACCTAATAAAAATTTGTAGGACTACAATAAACCAATCATTTAATTGAAATCAGATTTTTTAAATCAATTAATAAAATAACCTAATATTAAGCTTAAAAGAAATAACAATAAAAACCCAATTATTATTACTAATACATCCTTTAAAAGCTGAGCAATGCCGCCTTCATTTTTATAAGAAATATAAGTTCTTATTAATCCGAAGGCAATATATACAAAAAGACAACCGTGAAAAAAAAGAGAGAGCCTGCCTCTTATAAGGTAAAATATTATGGCTACCGTTACAGCGGTTAGCGTAGCTAAAGGAAGTGCCACTCTTCCCAATGAAAATTTATTTAAAACTTGCATGATAACTACCTATTTCACTTACTATTTAACAAAACTAAACTTTTTTCCCATTTACAAAATACATCTTCATCATCCCTTTGCTTTTAACTTCTAATTCCCCTCGGTATTCACAATCAAAATGATTTTCAATAATACCTAAAATATATGAAATTAAAATACTTAGATATAATGTTTGTAAGAAAAACACAAGCTTTATTTACTTTGCAAACCTAATAAAGTTGCCTTAATGACAATTGTCATATGGTAGAAGTGTACTATTGCTAATTTTGCAATAAACAAAAATCATGAATCTTCCATATGCTGAACCCTATAAAACCAAAATGGTTGAATATATAAAACCCTCAACTATTGAAGAGCGAAAACAATGGATAAAGGAAGCCGATTATAATTTATTCAATTTAACCTCAGAAAAGGTATTTATTGATTTGTTAACCGATTCTGGAACAGGCGCGATGAGCGATAAGCAATGGGCAGAAATGATGGTTGGCGATGAAAGCTATGCCGGATCTCAATCCTTTTTAAAATTAAAGGATACCGTAAAACGCATCACTGGATTCAACTATTTTTTACCAACCCATCAAGGAAGAGCGGCCGAAAACGTCTTATTTTCTGTTTTGGTAAAGGAAGGCGATATAATTCCTGGCAACTCCCATTTTGATACCACCAAAGGACATATTGAATTTAGAAAAGCATCAACCTTAGACTGTACAATTGATGAAGCTTTTAATACTACTGTATATCATCCTTTTAAAGGAAACGTTAATATAGAAAAATTAGAAATTGCATTTAAAAACAATACAAATAATAATATTCCTTTTGTAATTGTTACAGTAACCTGTAACTCGGCAGGTGGGCAACCCGTTTCAATGAACAACATTAAAGAGGTTTCTAAAATTTGTAAAAAATACCACATACCTTTAATAATTGATGCCGCACGTTTTGCTGAAAATGCTTATTTCATTAAAATAAGGGAAGAAGGCTACAAAGAGTCAACCATTAAGGAAATAGTAAAAGAATTTTTCTCATATGCAGACGGCATGACCATGAGTGCAAAAAAAGACGGTCTGGTAAATATGGGCGGATTTATTGCACTTAATGATGAAGACGTTTACAAAAAAGCAACTGTTTATAATATCATGTTTGAAGGCTTTATAACATATGGCGGATTAAACGGAAGAGATATGGGTGCATTGGCAGTAGGTTTAGATGAAGCCACAGAGTTTGATTATTTGGAAACAAGAATAAAGCAAGTGGCCTATTTAGGAGCACAATTAGTAGAATTTGGAGTACCTGTTCAGCAGCCTTTTGGAGGTCACGCTATATTTTTAGATGCCAATAAATTTGTACCAACCATACCAAGAGATGAATTTAGAGCGCAGGCATTAGCTATTGAACTTTATATTGTTGGTGGCATTAGAGGTGTAGAAATAGGCACGATACTGGCAGACAGAGACCCTTTTACTCACAAAAACAGATATCCGGAATTAGAATTGGTTCGTTTAGCAATTCCCCGCAGAACCTATTCTTTAAATCATATGAAATATATTGCTTCTGTGATTAAAGAAATTTATGCCACCAGAAGCGAAGCTAAAAGAGGTTACAGAATCATTGAGGAAGCCCCCATTATGAGACACTTTACGGTTAAATTGGAAAAAATAACAGTTTAAACCGAATTAGACCAAATAAAAAAATCCATAATCTAAGCAATGGAGATTATGGATTTTTAAAGTCAAATAGCAAATATTTTTACCAATATTTTTTTTCCAAGGTTTTAATTTTATTCAAAATATAATCAGAGTTTTTATCCATCCATTTTTTTTGTTCTTCACTTGCATTTAAATATTGATTTGAATACAAAGAATATGGATTATTATCTTGATTTTCATTTTGTTTAAAATCTTCAGATTTTTTTAGACTATTTAATTTATTAAGGAAAATACTGTTAAGCTTAGTCATAGTAAACATGATTATTTAATCAATTAATTTAATCAAAAAATAAGAATCATTTCATGACAAAAGTCATTTTTTATTTAGCAATATTTTTGTATATTGTGACGTAATATTAAGGGTTCCTACAAAGGAATAGTAACCTAATATTATGGAGGAAAAAGGAAGTACATTGCGATGTGTTTCCTTTTTCTATTTTAAAAACTTCCCTTTTAAAAATAAATCAAGTAATTGCTTTATATCATAATTGAATATATATTTAAATAAATATTCAACTTAAAATTTATGAAAGCAATTTTAACAATTTTCCTCCTTATAATAAGCAACAGCTTTATGGTTATGGCATGGTATGGTCACTTGAAATTTTCTGAATGGAAATGGTTTAATAAATTAGGATTAATAACAATTATTCTTATAAGCTGGGGTATTGCTTTATTTGAATATGTTTTTCAAGTTCCAGCCAACAGAATAGGTTTTAAAGAAAATGGCGGACCATTTTCACTCATCCAATTAAAAGTTATTCAAGAAGTTATTACGTTACTAGTCTTTGCCGTGTTTACGTTAGTAGTGTTTAAAACAGAGACTTTTAGATTTAATCATATTATCTCTTTTGTTTTTTTGATTTTAGCCGTTTATTTTATGTTTAAAAAATAATAAATTATGGGCTAACCATTTTAAGATTACTTACTTGTTATCATTTTTTTACAATAACACCATTCTCCAAAATTAAATCATATTTATAACCAGCTCCAAAATCTTTATTTAAAATCACATCTCCCTTAATTGTAACAACAGAACCTACAGTAACCTCATCATTTGAAGTTATTACCAAATCGAAATCATCTTTGCTTCCATCTTTTAAATGAATCCAGTTCTTACCCATTATTCCATTATTAATTTTAGTACACTCACCATCAATTTGAACAGTTTGTCCTTCGTACTTTTTTGGGTTGTTAACTATTTCTGAGATTTTAACAGAACCACTCTGTCTAATAATATTTGTTTTAACCGAATTAGTAACAGGTTCTTTGACTGCTCCAAGATCCTCATTTTTTGAATCATTTGAACTCATTTGATTTCCATGGTTTGCCGAAACTAAATTCCCTATAAGATATAATTCATCAAATGTTTTGTTTAATTCTTTACTTTCAAAGTTTTCTTTTAAAAGACCTCCAACATAAAAATAAGTTTCTCCTACTTTAGCCTCTCCACTATTTACAGCAATCCAAAAGTTTTTATCGCCTTCATTTACATTTAGATAAGTGTAGGTTGGTGTTTGAATAACCTCCTTAACAACTACAGTGTGCAATTTTTCAGCCTCAGGATTTGACACTTGCGGATTAACATGAGAACCGTTATTTACAACAGTTGGAACAGTTTTATATTTGTCTTTACAGCCAAAAAACAAAAAAATAACAAGTACAGAAATAAGGTTAATATGCTTCATTGTATGAGGTTTTTTTAATTATATGATTATTTTAAAATTAATAAAAGATTATATTCTTGCACAATATTAAAGATATATATTTAAATATTTTGTGATTGTTATCATGTTTAAATAATAAACAAAAAGTCCTTAACGGAAATTGAACCGTTAAGGACTTTCGTAGTTGATATAATTAGAATATTATTTAAAAAATATCTAATTAAAAAAACAGCTTTAGCTTATTTTAAGCTTTTTTATTTCTTGTTGTTGCTTCTTTTTCTCAAGCTTTTCAAGTTCAAGCCTTATTTCTTCGCTACGTTTATTTAATTGACTCATTTTTTCGTCTCGGGCTTTTTGCTTTAAAGCCATTTCTTCAAGCCTCAATTGTTCTTTTTTGAGCTCAATTTTTTCTATTTTTTTATCGCGCATTTTTTCTAATGTAACAGATGCATAAGCATACCCATACATACTTAGAAACAACAAAGCAATAATACCTAAAATTACGTAACCGTTTTCCATATGTTAATTAAATTGAATAATAAAAAATCTATCTTAAAAATTAATATTATCAAAATTTTAATACAATTATTACGAATCTATTAATTTTAAAACAAAAATATATAAATTGATTTTGTGATAATAAATTAATAGTTAAACAACTAAAAAAAGTAGTTAAAATAAAGAATCCAAAACATAAAACCTCCTTTTTAAAATAAAAACAGAGGTTTAATATTGGTTAAATTATTAAAAAAATCTCTTAAAAACCGTTTAATCTCCACTCATTTGAGCATTATACATCCAAATCTCATCCCAAGTGTTTTTAAATGTTACTTGATATAAGTCTAGCTGATTTTGCCAAGAGTCTTCACCATTAACTTTATTAAACGTCTCAACAAAATTTACATCTTTATCAAATTCTGTCCAATTTGGGCTAAACGAAAAAGTAGCAATGTGACGACCAAGATTTCCTTGTCTGAACTCGTTGTAATAAACACCCCAAGGATGTACTCCATCTAAAGCTTTTACCGTTTTACTAATTCTTTCAAAGAATGTTTTTACGCCTGGAGCTGTCCCATCAACCACTTCATAATATCTTACAAAAGAAATTGGATATTGCGACATTTTTTCAATCATATCTGTATTATTTAGCTTTTTATCAGCTGTCCAATACTCAATAGTTTGAACCTTTTTTATATAAGGCATAACGTTATCCCTCCAATCGGCATCATGAGCACCTTCACCTGGGCGCATATCATTATGCTTAAACATCATTGGTCCCATTTCCCAAATAATATTACCTGCATTTGGTCCTGAAGCAATATTATAAACCGTTGACTTTGTAGGTCCATCTTTATGATAGGTTACATTATGCTTTCTCATGTTTTCTTGCAAAACTTTAAGTTTTGTGTTATCAGGAGTTAACATAATATCTTCCCACATTTTGTAATCTTTAGAATCATCTTGGGCATTCGAAATAAACATGTTGCCAAATACCATGGCAACCATGCATACTAATAAAATTGGTTTTTTAATCATAATTAAAAAGTTTGGTTGGTTAATGACTATGCAACTATTGCAAAGTTTACTTTTGAAAAAATAATCGGGGATTTTAATTATATAATAAATGAAAAACGCTACTAATTCATTTAAGATGAAGGCTCATCGTTTGGAGTAACTCAAATATAATAAATTAATTTATATATAACTGAAAATGAAAGCTTTTAATAGTATAGATAAAAAAAGCCTCTCAAAATTGAGAGGCTTTTTTTATTCTTTTTTAACATCTAATCCTTCCTGTTGCCATTTTATAATGCCACCATCCAGATTATATATTTTATGAAAACCTAATTCCAAAAGCTTTACAGAAGACTTATAACTTCTGTTACCAGACTTACAATATAAAACTACTGGTTTTTCTTTATCTAATTTTTTAATCTCTTCATCAAAAGAAGGTGAAAAATAGTCCATGTTTTCAGCATTTGCTATAAATCCTGAATGATATTCTTCAGGCGTTCTTACATCAACCAACTGAACATCATCCATTTTTAAAAGCTCCTTCATTTCCTGAACAGAAATATTTTTAATTTCAGAATCTGTCTGTCCTTTACAGTTAAAAAAAATAAAAGAAGTTAGTACACTTAAAACTATAAATAGATTTTTCATGGATTGTTTATTATTATTCTATTTCTCCTTCCCATTGCATCATACCTCCAATAAGATTATAGGTGCTTTCAAATCCGATCTGTTCCATGATTTTACAAGCTTGCCCACTCCTATTTCCTGATCTACAATATACATAATAGTTTTTGCTTTTATCAAGTTTTTCAACTTCTGAAACAAATTCTGCACCTCTATAAATGTCTATATGTATTGAATTAGGTATTTTTCCATCTGCAACTTCAGCATCTGTTCTTACATCTAAAATCACAGCATTAGAATCATTTTCTAACTGTTCTACCCATTCGTCTTGTGATAAATTTTCCATTTTTTAAAATTTTTAAGTCACAAAAATAATATTTATCAATAACTTATTTGATAAAAAATATTGTTGAATTAAACTTTTATGGAACAACCTATCGCTTTTGTTTCTGTTTGTTTAACAGCTTCTCCTTTTAATAAAGCATCAACGGCATCTTCAACATATTTTGTTTTAACAGCACCTGCATCTTTATAATTATCATCAATGGCACCAATATATTTAACCACATTTCCTTTTTTGGTTTTTTGCAATACAAACATATGTGGTGTTTTGGTTGCACCAAATTCTGGATATACATGCTGACCTTCATCAACTAAATATGGAAATGTATAGCCTTTTTCTTGAGCTCTTTCTTGCATACTTTTATAGCTATCGCCTGGTTGAACTTGCGGATTGTTAGGATTGATCGCAATTACAGGATATCCTTTAGAAGCATACTTTTTATCTAATGCAATTATTCTATCTTCATAGGCTTTAGCAAAAGGGCATGTATTGCAAGTAAATGTTATAATGAATCCTTTAGCTTCTTTAAAATCGGATAAGGATATCATTTTACCATCTACATTTTTTAATTCAAAATCAGATACCACATCTCCAACTTGATAACCTTCTCTAAGAGTAACATTATTACTAGTGTAATCACTAATAAATGTTACTAACATAATTGACAAAAAAACTGGTGTTTTCATAATTTATTGTTTTAAGAATTTAATTATTTCGTTCTCTAAAGATTCGTAAGTAAATGATTGTTCAAAAAATTTAGAGTTATCATTTTTATATATAATCGTTGCTGGAATAGATCCCGACCAATCTTTATTAACTTGAGGTATCCATGCATTCATATCAACATCATCTAAAGCTATAACCTTCAATTTGATATGATTCTCTGCAATAAAAGGTTTTAATTTCGATTCGTATAAATGTGGAAAATCTAAACTTACCAAAACAACATCAATATTTTTATCCGCAAATTGAGTATTAAGTTTTTCAAAAAAAGGCAACTCTTTCACACAAGGAGCACACCAAGTCGCCCAAAAATTTATAACATGTATTTTATCGTCTTTCTTATTTAAAAACTTTTTAAACCCATTAAAATCGTAAACATCCAGTTGAATACTATCTCCACTAGACTTCATGTTTTCAACTATCTCTTCTTTTATTTCAGATAAATTGTTGTCACTCTTATTTTGTTTGCAACTTATAAGAATTACAGTTAAAACAATTAATGCTATATATTTCATATGGCTAAAATTAAATATTACAATGTCAATCACATCCCGTTTAACAAATTTTTAATTAAAAAAACATCAAACTATTGTATAATAATATTGTCTTTTCTATATTTGACCAAATTAAAAACATGAACACAATTTTAAATAATACTTGGTGGTGGAGCCTTATGAAACAAAATTTCGTGAAGTAGTCGCTTAGTATATTTAAAAACTAATAATATCAAAAGGCTTGTCATTCACGACAAGCCTTTTTTAATGAATAAAAATGAAAACATTCAACCTTTACACTCATTACAAAAAAATTCTGGCAGACACCATAACTCCTGTTAGTATTTACTTAAAAATTAGGGACAATTTTCCTAATAGCATATTGCTTGAAAGTAGTGATTATCACGCTAACAGTAATAGTTTTTCATACATCTGCTTTAACCCAATTGCATCTATTAAAGTTGAAAATGAAACAATTCTTCAAACTTTTCCCGATGGTAGTTCTACAAGTTTAAATATTTCAGAATCCACAGATGTCACTGATGAAATTAATAAGTTCACTAAAAAATTCAAAGTGAATTCTGAAACAGAATTTAAATTTATCAATAATGGAATTTTTGGATATATAGCTTATGATGCGGTCAGATATTTTGAAGACATAGACATCTCTAAAAAAGAAGATTCAATAAATATTCCTGATATTTATTACGCTGTCTATCAAAACATAATAGCCATTAATCATCATAAAAATGAGGCGTTCATTTTTGCTCATTGTTATGAAAATGAAAGCAATATTGAAGATGTGTATCAGCTTATAAAAGCAAGAAATTTTGCGTCATATGGTTTTACTTCCAAAGGAGAGATTTCATCAAATTTATCTGATAGTGAATACAAAGAGCATGTTGAGTTAGCAAAAAAACATTGTGCTCGTGGTGATGTATTTCAATTAGTTTTATCAAAAAATTTCTCTCAAGAATTCAAAGGAGACGAATTTAATGTATATCGTGCATTAAGAAGCATTAACCCTTCTCCTTACTTGTTTTATTTTGATTATGGGAACTTTAAAATCTTTGGAAGTTCACCTGAAGCCCAATTAATAGTCAGTAATGGTAAAGCCGAAATTCATCCCATTGCTGGAACTTTTAGAAGAACCGGAAACGATATTCAAGATGCTGAATTGGCAAAAAAATTAGTGGTAGATGATAAAGAAAATGCTGAACATGTGATGCTTGTAGATTTAGCTAGAAATGATTTAAGCCGACATGGAAGCAATGTAACTGTTGACACTTATCGTGAGGTTCAGTTTTTTTCACACGTTATTCATTTAGTTAGCAAAGTTACTGGCCAAAAACATAAAGAAACCTCAACGATGCAGGTAGTTGCAGACACTTTTCCGGCTGGTACTTTAAGTGGCGCTCCAAAGCATCGTGCTATGCAATTAATAGAACAATACGAAAAAACAAATAGATCGTTTTATGGTGGCGCTATTGGTTTTATGGATTTTGAAGGCAACTTCAATCATGCCATTATGATTCGAACATTTTTAAGTAAAAACCACAAATTACATTGGCAAGCAGGCGCAGGTTTAGTCTCAAAATCTAATCCAGAAAACGAATTACAGGAAGTGTATAATAAATTAGGTGCCCTAACAAAAGCTATTGATTTAGCAGAAACTATTTAGAGATGATAAAAGTATTAGTTATAGATAATTATGACAGTTTTACATATAATCTTGTTCATTATTTAGAAGATTTAAACTGCGAAGTTACCGTTGTTAGAAATGACAAACTAACCTTAGATGATGTAGAACCATTTGATAAAATTGTATTATCACCTGGCCCTGGAATTCCGGATGAAGCAGGTTTATTAAAAGCCATAATTAAACGCTTTGCACCAACAAAAAGCATCTTAGGTGTTTGTTTAGGTCAACAAGCTATTGGTGAAGTTTTTGGCGGTTCACTCGTAAATTTAGATGACGTATATCATGGAGTCTCAACAAAGGTGAATATTACCGTAGATGATGAATCTTTATTTAATGGTCTTGAAAAAGAAATTGAAGTTGGTCGTTATCACTCTTGGGTTGTAAATTCAGATTTGCCCGATGAGTTAGAAGCAACATCTTTTGATGAAAACGGACAAGTCATGTCATTACGCCATAAGGTTTATGATGTAAAAGGGGTACAATATCATCCAGAATCGGTATTAACACCAAACGGAAAACAAATTCTTAAAAACTGGATTAATAGTTAAACAATGAAAAACGTATTAAACAGGCTTATAAATCACGAAAGCATCTCAAGTGAAGAGGCAAAACAGGTACTGGTAAATATTTCAAAAGGTGATTATAATCAAAGTCAAATTGCTGCTTTTCTCACGGTTTACATGATGAGAAGTATCACACTGGACGAATTGCAAGGTTTTAGAGATGCACTTTTAGAACTTTGCATCTCTATTGATTTAAAAGATTTTAATGCCATTGATTTATGTGGAACAGGTGGTGATGGAAAAGACACATTCAATATTTCAACTTTATCGTCATTTGTCACAGCAGGCGCTGGTGTAAATGTAGCAAAACATGGCAATTATGGTGTTTCTTCAGCGTGTGGTTCATCAAACGTTATGGAATATTTAGGCATTAAATTCTCAAATGATATTGACTTTTTAAAACGTACTATTGATAAAGCTGGAATTTGTGTTTTACATGCACCATTGTTTCATCCTGCTATGAAAAACGTGGCCCCAATCCGTCGCGAATTAGGTGTTAAAACATTTTTCAACATGTTAGGTCCTATGGTTAATCCATCATTCCCTAAAAATCAAATGGTTGGTGTTTTTAATTTAGAATTATTACGTCTCTATGGATATTTATATCAAAACACAGACACAAATTATTCCATTGTACATGCATTAGATGGTTATGACGAAATTTCATTAACAGGAAAAACAAAAGTAATTTCCAATCATTCCGAAACCATGTTTTCGCCTGAAGATTTAGGAGTTCCAGAAGTTTCACAGGAATCTATTTTTGGAGGAAATACAGTTGAAGAAGCCGCGAAAATTTTCATGAATGTCATTCAAGGAAAAGGAACCGAACAACAAAATAATGTGGTTTGTGCGAATGCTGGTTTAGCTATTGCTACAACGAAACAAATAGACCACAAACAAGGATTTGAATTAGCTAAAGAGTCTTTACTTTCCGGAAAAGGTTTTAAAGCTTTACAAACAATACAAGAATTAAGTAAATGAACATTTTAGATAAAATAGTAGCAGATAAGCGTGTTGAAGTTGATTTGAGAAAATCATTAATTCCGGTTAAGCAACTGGAACATTCGGTTTTATTTGAAAGAGAAACAATTTCATTAGCAAATAAATTGCGACTTAGTCAAACAGGCATTATAGCAGAACACAAGCGTCGTTCTCCTTCAAAATCGCTCATCAATCAAACCTTAAATGTGTTTGAAGTTGCAAAAGGTTATGAAAATGCTGGTGTTTGTGGCATGTCTGTTTTAACCGATGGCAAATATTTTGGTGGTTCCTTAGATGATTTGTTAACAGCCAGAGCAAGTTGTAATTTGCCTCTTTTGCGAAAAGAATTTATTATTGACGAATACCAATTATTAGAAGCAAAAGCATTTGGTGCCGATGTTATTTTATTAATTGCAGCTATATTATCACGAGACGAGATTAAACAATTTTCAGAATTTGCTAAAAACCTAAAACTAGATGTATTATTAGAGGTTCATAATGAAGAAGAATTGCACAAATCTTTAATGCCAAGTTTAGACATGTTAGGTATAAATAACAGGAATCTAAAAACATTTGATGTAAGTTTAGAAACCAGTAAAACACTAAGTAAATTAATACCAAATGATTTTGTAAAAGTCTCTGAAAGTGGCATTAGCAATGTTGCTTCCATAAAAGATTTACAGTTTTACGGCTTCCAAGGTTTTTTAATTGGTGAGAATTTCATGAAAACTGATAACGCAGGCGAAAGCGCAAAACAATTTATAAAAGAATTAGAAAAATGAAGTTGAAAATTTGCGGCATGAAGTATCAGGACAATATAGAACAAGTTGCTACTTTGCAACCAGACTATCTTGGATTTATATTTTATGAAAAATCTGCTAGATATTTTAATTCAACAATACCTCATTTACCTAAATCAATCAAAAAAGTAGGTGTTTTTGTTGACGCTAATTTAGATGAAGTCATCAAAACAATAAATACTCATAATTTACAAGCAGTACAACTCCATGGAAATGAAACTCCTGAATTTTGCAATAAGTTAAGATCAAATAATATTGAAATCATTAAAGTATTTTCAATACAGAACGAGTTCAATTTCGAAGTTTTAAAACCTTATGAACCTGTATGTGATTATTATTTATTCGACACTAAAGGAAAATTGCCTGGAGGTAATGGTTTTACTTTCGATTGGAAAGTTTTAAATGCTTATCCATCTACAAAACCATTCTTTTTAAGCGGTGGTATTGGAATTGATGAAGTTGAAAAAATAAAGGAATTTCAAAAAAGTGAAGTTTCAAAATATTGTTATGCCATTGATGTAAATAGCAAATTTGAAGTGGAACCTGGATTAAAAAATATAGAAAAATTAAACGAATTTAAAGCAAAATTATGTCACTTCGAGTGATTTTTGAGGTACGAAAAAATTATATCGAGAAGTCAAATGGTCTCGATACAAAATTCTAGAAAAAGAATTTCACTCGACCTGACAAAACAAAAAAACATGAAAAATTATAACGTTAATGAAAAAGGCTATTATGGTGAATTTGGTGGTGCATACATCCCCGAAATGCTATATCCAAATGTTGAAGAGTTACGTCAGAATTATTTAAAAATAATGGCAGAACCTTCATTTAAGGAAGAGTTCAATCAGCTTTTAAAAGATTATGTTGGTCGCCCATCTCCTCTCTATTTTGCTAAACGCCTTTCAGAAAAATACAATACAAAAATTTATTTAAAGCGTGAGGATTTAAACCATACTGGCGCACACAAAATAAACAATACTATTGGCCAAATACTAATGGCTAAACGCTTAGGAAAAACAAGAATTATTGCCGAAACTGGTGCTGGCCAACATGGTGTTGCAACGGCTACCGTTTGTGCATTAATGGGGCTTGAATGCATTGTGTATATGGGTGAAATTGATATTGCTAGGCAAGCACCAAACGTTGCCCGTATGAAAATGTTAGGAGCAACAGTAGTGCCTGCATTATCAGGAAGCAGAACTTTAAAAGACGCCACAAACGAAGCCATTCGCGATTGGATTAACAATCCTGTAAACACACATTATATCATTGGCTCTGCTATTGGACCTCATCCTTATCCAGATATGGTAACTCGTTTTCAATCAATCATTTCAGAAGAAATTAAATGGCAGTTAAAAGAGCATGAAGGTACAGAAAAGCCTGATTATGTTGTAGCTTGTATTGGCGGTGGCAGTAATGCTGCCGGTACCTATTACAATTTCCTACACGAAGAAGATGTGAAAATTATTGCGGTTGAAGCTGCTGGTTTAGGTATCGATTCTGGTGAAAGTGCTGCAACTTCGGTTTTAGGTAAAGTAGGTATTATTCATGGCTGTAAAACCTTATTAATGCAAACCAAAGATGGGCAAATTACAGAACCTTATTCCATTTCAGCAGGATTAGATTACCCTGGTGTTGGACCCATGCACGCGCATTTAGCCAAAACTGGTCGTGCAGAATTCATGTCTATTACTGATGATGATGCCATGAAAGCTGGTTTAGAGCTTTGTAAATTAGAAGGTATTATTCCTGCCATTGAAAGTTCTCATGCCTTGGCTATTTTTGAACATAAAAAATTCAAACATAATGACATCGTGGTAGTTAGTTTATCAGGTAGAGGTGATAAAGATTTGAATACATACATAAACTATTTTAAATTATAACGTCATTCCGAACGCAGTGAAGGAATCTCAACAAACAGATTGCCACGTCACTTTGTTCCTAGCAATGACGAAAAACATATAATTATGAACAGAATTCAAGAAAAATTACAAGAAAATAAAAAACTTCTTTCCATATATTTTACAGCAGGTTATCCAAACCTTAATGACACTGTATCTATTATTCAAGATTTAGAAAAAAGTGGTGCTGATATGATAGAAATTGGCTTACCTTTTAGTGATCCACTTGCCGATGGCCCTACTATTCAAGCAAGTTCTACGCAAGCTTTAAAAAATGGCATGTCTACGGAAGTTCTTTTTGACCAAATTAAAGATATTCGTAAAACTGTTTCAATTCCATTAATAATTATGGGATATTTTAATCCAATGCTTCAATATGGTGTGGAGGCTTTCTGTAAAAAATGTCAGGAAATTGGTATAGACGGTTTAATTATTCCTGATTTGCCAGTTGATGTTTACCATGACGAATACAAAACTATTTTTGAAAAGTATGGGTTGATCAATGTGTTTTTAATTACACCACAAACAAGTGTAGAACGCATCAATTTTATTGATTCCATTTCAAACGGATTCATCTATATGGTTAGCAGTGCCAGTGTTACTGGAAGTCAGTCTGGTTTTGGCGAAGAACAAACCAATTATTTTAAGCGAATTGCAGAAATGAATTTAAAAAACCCACAAATTATAGGGTTTGGAATTTCAGATAATAAAACATTTAACCAAGCCACTCAATATGCAAAAGGCGCCATTATAGGGAGTGCTTTTATCAAATATGTTTCAAACAACGGAATCAAAACTATCAACGAGTTTACAAAAAATATAAAAGAATAATCTGGCTTATTCATCAAGTATTCTCATAAAATTATAAAACAAAAAATTAGTTTAATACTAATAATTATTTATATTATATCCATGAAAGACATTGAGAATATTGAATTAGCTTTTTTAAGCTTAGATGATTATCAGGAGTTGAAAGAAGCGATGATTGCTTCGTACACAACAATGCCGGATGCCATTTGGAAAAAACATCAAATTAAAAAATTGATAGACATTTTTCCAGAAGGACAAGTTGTTATTAAAGTTAATGATCAAATTGCAGGATGTGCCTTATCTATTATTATCGATTATGATAAATTTGATGATAACCATACTTATAAAGAAATTACAGGCAATTATTCATTCAGCACACATACTAAAAACGGAGATGTTATTTATGGTATAGACGTATTTATTCTGCCAAAATTTAGAGGATTAAGATTAGGCAGACGTCTTTATGATTACAGAAAAGATTTATGTGAACGATTGAATCTAAAAGGATTAGCTTTTGGTGGACGAATTCCAAATTACCACAAATACGCCGACAAATTAACACCAAAACAATATATTGAAAAAGTTAGAAGAAAAGAAATTCATGACCCGGTTTTAAACTTTCAAATTTCAAATGATTTTCATCCTGCTAGAATTTTGAAAAATTACTTAGAAGGCGATGCGTCTTCGCATGAATACGCTGTTTTACTAGAATGGGACAATATCTATTATGAAAAACAAAATAAAAAAGCTTCAACCATTAAAAAAATTGTTAGACTTGGTTTAGTTCAATGGCAAATGCGTCTATATAAAGATTTAGACGAATTAATGCAGCAAGCTGAATTTTTTATTGATGCCGTTTCTGGATATCGCAGTGATTTTGCTCTTTTTCCAGAATTTTTTAATGCACCATTAATGGCAGAAAACAATCATTTGTCAACTCCTGAAGCAATAAGGGAATTAGCAAAACACACGTCTGAAATTGTACAACGTTTTTCAAAACTGGCCATCTCATATAATATTAATATTATAACTGGTAGCATGCCAGAAATGGTTGGAAACACACTTCATAATGCGGGTTATTTATGCAGGCGCGATGGTAGTATGGAACGATATGAAAAATTACATGTAACTCCAGACGAATCCAAAGTATGGGGAATGGTTGGTGGAAACCAATTAAAAGCTTTTGATACAGATTGCGGTAAAATAGGTATTTTAATTTGTTATGATTCTGAATTCCCTGAGTTGAGTAGGTTGTTAGCTGATGAAGGCATGGATATTCTGTTTGTGCCATTTTTAACTGATACTCAAAACGGATTCTCAAGAGTTCGCCATTGTGCCCAAGCTAGGGCCATTGAAAATGAATGTTATGTTGCCATTGCAGGAAGTGTTGGCAATTTGCCAAAAGTTCAAAATATGGACATACAATTTGCGCAATCAATGGTATTTACGCCTTGTGATTTTGCATTCCCAACCAATGGTGTAAAGGCAGAAGCTACACAAAACACCGAAATGATCTTAATTGCTGATGTAGATATTGATCTATTAAGAGAACTAAATCAATTTGGAAGTGTTAGAAATTTAAAGGACAGGCGTAAGGATCTTTTTGAATTAAAAAAACTAAACCCTAAAACAAACTAATCATGAGCGCATTTAATAATTGGAAACTCGTTTTATTGCTCTGCCTAACATTAGGTTTAGCTCCATTTTTTCCAGAGCCTCATATTGTCGGGAAAATAAGGTGGATCGCTGGTGGTGCTAATGGAATGAAACTCATGGATTGGTTCGATACCGTACTTCATGGTTTTCCTTTCATTTTACTAATCCGCCTTGTTATAATTAAATTAATAAATAAAAATGCCTCTTAATATTGTTTTAATTGAACCTGAAATACCAAATAATACAGGGAACATTGGAAGGTTAGCCTTAGCTTCTGGTTCTAAATTACATTTGGTAAAACCTTTTGGTTTTGAAATTGATGATACTCGTTTGAAACGTGCCGGTTTAGATTATTGGCAACATCTAGACATTCTTTATTATGAAAATATTGAAGAATTCTTTGACAAAAACAAAGGGGCAAATATGGTATTTCTATCAAGTCATGGCAGCAAAACACATTGGGAAATTCCTTTTGAAGACGACATGTTTATAATCTTTGGCAAAGAATCTGTAGGATTGCCAAAAGACATCATTGCAAACTTTTCAAAAAAAACATATAAAATTCCAATATACAATAGTAATGTAAGAAGCCTTAACCTTGCAAATGCCGTTGGAATTGTGATTTATGAAGGGTTGAAACAATTAAATGAATTATAGCTTAATGCGATTTACAGCTACAATATTTGTCGCTGTTTGCTTTTTCAAAACATTCTTTTCCTTCTTTAAAAGCAAAGTATGAAAGCAATAAAGTTCCTAAACTATCTAAATATGCAATATGGGTTAGTTCGTACAAACCACTACTTACCAATAAAATAACAGACATATATATACAAACCAACGTGCAATTGGCGTCTGCTAAAATTGGTTCAGAATTTAATTCACCTCCAACCTTTCTTTTCCATATTACCAAAACCCACATCACCAGTATTGAGATAACTGAGATTACAACTCCCCAAAAAGTTGTAATAGGTTTGTGACCAATATAAATATTGTAAATACTTGTAATTACTAAACCAACAACAAGTAAATAAAAAGCAAATCCGGTAATTCGTAAAGCTGTTTTTTCAAAATCGTCCCTTTTACTATCAGAATGCTTTTTAATCCTTAAAATCATATGTGCTATTCCTAATCCAGAAATAACTTCTATAAAACTATCTGAACCAAAACCAAATAAGGTTAAACTTTCGTCTTCAAATCCTAAATATGTAGAGATAATGCCTTCAGCAATATTATAAATTATTGTAAAAATAGCCAATGCAAAAGCTGTTTTATATAATTTATCTTCTTTGCTCATTTCGATTTTTATATAGTTAAGTTCCTTTCTTTAAACGAATAAAAAGCCTAAATAGTATTACATTCTTTCAGGCACATTAATACCTAATAATTTAAAAGCATTTTTAATAGTTAACGCTACTTTTTTAGAAAGTTGAACTCTAAAAATTTTATCATTTAAATCATCGGCGCCAAGTATAGAAACATTCTGATAAAACGAATTAAATTCCTTTACCAAATCATAGGTGTAATTTGCAATTAAAGCCGGACTATGCATTTCTGCTGCATTTTGAATAACTTCAGGAAATAATTGCAACTGTTTTAAAAGTTCCTTTTCTTTTTCATTTAAAGTTATATCTGTCAATGTTTTAGAATAATCAAAATCCGCTTTGCGAATAATTGACTGAATCCTTGCATAAGTGTATTGAATAAAAGGCCCCGTATTTCCTTGAAAGTCTATGGATTCTTTTGGGTCGAATAAAATACGTTTCTTTGGGTCAACTTTTAAGATGAAATATTTTAAAGCACCTAACCCTATAGTTTTATAAAGTTCTTGTTTTTCGTCTTCAGAATACCCATCAAGTTTACCAAGTTCTTCTGAAATTTCTCCAGCGGTTGAAGCCATTTCATCAATTAAATCGTCGGCATCTACAACGGTTCCTTCTCTACTCTTCATTTTTCCAGAAGGCAAATCTACCATTCCATAACTTAAATGATACAGGTTTTTTGCCCAATCAAATCCAAGTTTTTTCAAGATTAAAAACAAAACTTTAAAATGATAATCTTGCTCGTTGCCAACCGTATAAACCATTCCGCCAACATCGGGAAAATCCTTAATTCGCTGAATAGCAGTTCCAATATCTTGGGTCATGTAAACAGCAGTTCCATCTGCACGTTGTACTATTTTTTTATCTAAACCGTCTTCTGTTAAATCACACCAAACAGAACCATCTTCTTCTTTTACAAAAACACCCGATTTTAATCCTTCTGCAACAAATTCTTTTCCCAATAAATAGGTGTTACTTTCATAATAAAGTGCATCAAAGTCAACCCCAAGATTTTTATAGGTAATATCAAACCCATCATAAACCCATTGATTCATTTTTTTCCAAAGAGCTACCGTTTCTTCATCACCTGCTTCCCATTTTAAAAGCATATTTTGTGCTTCTAATAAAATTGGAGCTTGTTTTTTGGCTTCATCTTCAGTTTTTCCGTTAGAAATTAATAACTGAATCTCCTTTTTATATTCTTGGTCAAACTTCACATAATAATTACCAACCAACTTATCACCTTTTAAACCGGTACTTTCAGGTGTTTCACTATTTCCAAAACGTTTCCAAGCCAACATACTTTTACAAATATGTATACCTCTATCATTGATGATTTGGGTTTTATAAACCTTTTTTCCAGAAGCTTTTAATATTTCGGCAACACTGTAGCCTAACAAATTATTTCTAACATGTCCTAAATGCAGTGGTTTGTTTGTGTTAGGTGAAGAATATTCAACCATAATCGCTTTTTCATTTGTAGTAGGATTTACAAAACCAAATTGGTTATTGGTGTTTATTTCATTAAAAAAATGAATGTAATAAGAATCTTCAATTTCAATATTTAAAAACCCTTTTACCACATTGAAGGCTTTAACTTCATCAACATTATCAACTAAATAGTTTCCAATATCATTTCCAATTTGAACAGGATTTCCTTTAATAAAACGCAACATAGGAAAAATAACAACTGTAATATCTCCAGCAAATTCCTTTCTTGTAGCTTGAAACTCTACTGTATCTATAGAAATGCTAAAAGTTGATTGTACGGCTTGTTTTACCTGTATTGATAAAGTTTCTTGAAGGCTCATTAATTATATCTTTTTAAGGGAGCAAAGATAACAAGTTTTTTATGTTTTTTGAATTTAAACATAAAAGCTTGACATTATGAAATTGTAGAATTTAGCTTTTTATAACAAAATTAATACTTCGTTTTTTTGCCTCCAATATAACCTAAAGCAACGGCTACTAAACCTAAGGCTATTGTTATGTATGCATTTGTGTTATCTTGAGTTTCAATACTAAGATCGCCTAGGCTAAAAGATGTTTCTGGTGCAATTAATGTATAAATTCCATAACCTAATAGAACTACTCCTACTACTAATAGTATCACTGTTACCGTTTTATTCATATTATAAATTTTATATTTTGTTTTAAGGTATTAAATATTAATAGAAATATAAATAATTCTAAAAAAATATTTATAAAAACCTTATAAAACAAAAGAATAAAAGTGGTTGCCTTTCAGAAAAAAAGTGTTGTTTTTCTATGATTTTTACCGTTCATCTATTCGTCGATATTTTTGCAAATCTCCATATTCATTTAATCTAATTTATTGGTAGTAAAACGCAAAAATTAGATTTTTCAAAGGCTTTTCGCAACTTTTGTTACTGTATTGCTATTGTTCTCTTTTTAAACGGAAGACTAACAAAAAATAACTAACAAATACAACTTATATAAAATAGTCTTAATTCCCTCAACAAGAAACATTATATGATTATAATATTGATGGTTGTATGTTAAATATTGTATGAGGAAAATTATTACTCTATTACTCTTTTTACTCGTTTACTCTGGTTATTCTCAAACCAAAGAGATAGATAGTCTTTTTATACAATTAGCCTACGAAGAATCTGACACATTAAAGGTTGAAACCTCTTTAAAACTTATTCAAAAGCTATATGATATTAGCGAATATGACAGAGCTTTAAAATATATTTTTGAAAGTGAAAAACTTTCAAGCAGCATGAATTACACTCATGGAATTGCTGAAACTACTTATTATAAATCTTTAATTTACGCCAACAAAAACGATTATATAAATGCTGTTACCGGTTATGCAAAATCTAAAGCATTATATACAGATTTAAAGGATACATTAGGTGTTGCAAAAGTTAACAATAGTATTGGTTTAATAGAAATTAAGCGCGGGAATTACGCCAAAGGCTTGCAGTACTCATTATCTGCTATTAAGGAACTTGAGAAACGTAATTTAAAACCAGAACTTTGTTCAGCTTATAGTAATTTAGCTAAAGCCTATTACAGTATTCATGCTAAAGATAAAGCCTTAGAATTCTATTTAAAAGCTTTACAACTTCAAACCGAGCTACATAAAAAGCCTGAAATAATTGAATCAAATAGCCGTTTGGCTGAATTATTTTCTGCTAAAAAAGAATACAGAAAATCTATAGAATATTATGAAACCGTTATTAAAATGGTTGGTAATTCTAACGATTCTATTAAAGGAAACGTATTACCAAAACTTGGCGGTGAGTATTTGAAGTTTAACGATTATGAAGCGGCTACCAAATATTTACTTGAAGGATTAAGTTTAAACAGAAAATCGAACAACAAGTTAGGTTTAGTAATTTCATTGAATAATCTTGGTGAATTAAACTATAATCAAAAAAAACTAATACTTGCCGAAAATCAGCTTTATGAAGCTGGCACACTTGCCAAATCCATTAATAATAAAACAGAATTATTAAAGTATTACAAGCTCATGAAAGCTATAGATTCTACCAAAAGAAAATTTGATAGAGCTTTCACCTGGCAAAGAGAGTATTATAATTTAAAGAATAGTATTGATGATAATAATGCTTTTAAAGACTCCTTATCTAACAGCTCTTTAGAACTCAATCCAGACTTTGATAATATTATTGAAAAGACAGACAACACTACTTTATTAAAAGAAACTAAAATTGAAGATGATGAAAAATTAAATCGTTTTCAATTAATATTTTATGCCCTTTTAGGTGCATTGGCTATTGTTTCTACTTTCTTAATTTTGATTTATTTAAAACGAAATAATAGTATAAAATACACCCAAGAATTAGAAGAAAAGAACATTAAAATTGAGTTGCAAAACAAAGCATTTCAAGAACAAACCAAACATCTTGAAAACGTAAATAATGTAAAAGACAAGTTGTTCTCCATCATTTCACACGATTTAAAAGATTCTCTTTCTTCTATCAATGGTTTTATCGATTTATTAAAAGACGGTTCATTATCTAGAGATGAATTCGACAATTTAATTCCAGAATTAAGTGAAAATGCAAACAATGCTTCTTTACTGCTTTTTAATTTACTCAACTGGTCTAAATCCCAGATGCATTCACTAGAGCCAAAACCAACTTTGTTTGATGTACAAGAGGTTTTTGAAGACAAAATTAAATTAATAGAACAACGTTTAGACAGTAAAGGCATTGATTTAATTGACCATTCACTACGTGATTTTGTTTATGCCGATAGAAGTATGTTCGAAATTGTAATTCAAAACTTGCTTGCAAATGCTGTAAAATTCTGTAAAAATGGAGATTCAATTACCATTTCAAATCACATAAGTAATGGTAGTTGTATTATTAGTATTGCCGATACGGGTATAGGAATTTCAAAAGAGAACATTGAAAAACTCTTTAAAAATAATTCATTCACCACCATTGGAACCAAGAATGAAAAAGGTACTGGTTTAGGGCTTTCTATTTGTAAAGAACTCGTTGAGTTAAATAACGGTAAAATTTGGGTTGAAAGTAACTTAAATGTTGGAAGCACTTTTTATGTACAGCTTCCAAAATCTAAATAAATTAATTATTAAGCTTTAGGTAAAAAAACCTCAGCCATCATACATCTTGCACTTCCACCGCCACAAGCCTCAATAATATCCAAAGAACTGGAAACAATAGCCTTATTATGTTTTTTCAGGGTTTCTAACTGTGTATTGGTAAGTGAGGCGTAAGCAGATTGGCTCATCACCAAATATAATTCATCGTTAGCTCCTTTTACTTGTAACATATTACCTGCAAAACAATTTACCTGATCTTCAGAAATATCAATAATCTCTTTACCTGTTTCTTTTAAATGCTGAACCACAAGTTTTCGCTCTTTTTTGTCATCAATACTTGACAAACAAATCACAGCAAAAGTTTCTCCCAAACACATCATGACGTTGGTATGGTAAATAGGCATTCGCTTTCCGTTAACGGTTTGATTAGCTGTAAACCAAACAGGCATATAATCAAAATCTTCACAAAACTCTATAAACAAATCCTCGTCTGCTCTTGGAGAAATTGCACAATAAGCTTTTTTATTTACTCGATCAAGCAACAAACTTCCTGTACCTTCAAGAAAAACCGATTGCTCTTCTGCGCTTGTATAATCAACAATATCGTTTATTACAAATCCTTTGGCTTCAAGAATATCTAATACATCATCACGTCGTTCCAAACGTCTGTTTTCTGCAAACATTGGGTATAAGCCAACAGTTCCATTTTGGTGAAACGATATCCAGTTGTTTGGAAAAATAGAATCTGGTGTATCAGTATCTTTAGTATCATTAACAACAATAACATGCACTCCAACTTGCTGAAGTTTTTCAACAAAAGTGTCAAACTCTTTCTGTGCTTTAGCATTAACCGTTTCTGGCAGTAAATTATCTAAAACCTTTTGGTAATAATTGTTTACAGCAGTTTGTTCGTTCATCCTAAAATTTACAGGACGAATCATTAAAATAGTGTTAGTAGTTTGTTTCATAATGATATTATAAAGTACAAAAGTAAAGCTAATTGTGTTTACTTGATAATATTATGGATTCCTTTTTTAAGGGTTCAAAAAACTTGATTCTGTAAGAATTTTTAACTAACTTCGTTTAACGTCTGACATGAAATATTAAAACGATTTCATATCATAATAGTTGTGCATAATGCTGACCCTTCCTGAATAAAGGCAACATAATTTTAAATATTACATAAAAATCTCAGAAAGAGAAAATTTTCTGAGATTTTTATGTAATTAATTAATGCCAAATAAACAGTCTTATTTAATCTCAACTCGAACATCGGTTGGGTTTAAGATTGTGTTATAAACAGGAGATTGCTTTGCTAAACTTAGCAATTCTTGTTTTTGTTCTTCTGTAACACCTTCTACCTCAAATTCCACTCTAATTTGTTGGCTTCCTTTTTCAATAGAAGGATCTAAACCTAAAAAGCCTTGTAAATCAAAATCAGCTTCAACACTAGATGAAACGCTAGAAACTTCTATACCATGAGCAGATGCTAATAACATCATTGACGTAGTCATACATCCCAACAATCCATGTAAAATAACCTCCGCAGGGTTTGCTCCCTTGTTTTCTCCTAGTAAAATTGGTGGTTCATCATTATCATACACAAATGGAACTACGCGAGATGTATCTTCTTGGCAAGCACCGTAAAAACCTTGTATATTACTTCTGTTGTGCCCTCCTGTTATCCATTTGTTTTTTGCGCGTAATTCAAATTTTGCAATTTCTGGGTTTTGTTGAATAGCGCTTACTGTGTTAGAAATCCCTTCTAAACTAAATCCATTAAGTTTTTTTGCTAATGTTTCCATTTTTATTGTTTTTAAAATTAATAATAATGCAAATCTATAGCGTCTTTAACTCTTTGATTTTTTTTAAAAGTTCATTTTTTTTGTTTAGAAGTTCAAATTAAAAAAATTGGCAAATATTTAATTATTAAGCCTTTGTAAAAAGTTTTCGATATTGGTTTGGAGGATACTTGTAGTGTTTTTTAAAACTGCTGTTGAAGTGTGAAATATTTTTAAATCCACTCTCAAAACAAACATCGTTGATATTTAAATCAAGGTTGCTAAGTAACGTTTTTGCATATTCTAATCTTTTGTTATTTAACCATTTTCCTGGTGTTACTTTAAAATATTGCTGAAAATCTCTTTTGAAAGTTGATAAGCTTCTTCCACACAATCTTGCATATTCTTCAATTTTAAGATCATAATGGAAATTTTTAAGCATTACTTCTTCAACATTTATCTTTTGCTCTTGTTTTAAAGAATTGAAAAAAGAAAGTAAGTTTTTATTGGCTGAATTTAATAGAATATTGTAAAGCAACTCATTAAACTTTATTTCAACCAATTCTTTAGGAATATGATTTTGATTTAAATAACTGAAAATTGAAAGAATTAATGCCTTTAGCGAATCAGTAACGTTAATATTGAAAATTTGAGTTTCTACAATTTCAGTATCTTTTTGTTTAAACATCTCTGGATTTCTATTCATAAAGCGCTTGATAAAGTCTTCCGTTATAAAAAATACGATAGTGCAGTAATCTTCTTCAAAATACTGTTTAGTGTTGTAAAGTCCTTTTTTAAAAAAAAGAGCCTCTCCCGCACTTATTGTATAGGTCTTATCAATAGACGTCCAGTCTTTTTTACCGCTTATAACATAACTTAAAAAAGGTGTATCTGTCCACATTTTAAATTTGCCGGAATCAAGTGGACATTTATATTCTACAAATAAATAATCATCACCTATAAGTTTGCTATTGGTTGGATACTTTAAAAAAAAATCGTGTAACTCAAGAGACATGAATACAAATTTAGAAATTTTTATTAAATAAATTTCTAAGTATTTGAGTATCTAATATTAAACATATTTGAATACAAACACAATGCACAACACCGTTTAAAAATAATTGCTTGTTTCGTGCCTATTCGGAAAATCCTACGGATTTTCCTTTGGTTCGTTCTCTTTTTGCTAAATTAGGTGCTTAATCACGCAACTATTCTTATACTAACAGTTAAACGAAACTTAATTAATCCCTAATTAAAGGTAAAGTAGAACAACGTAATAAACCTTCTTGTTTAGCTATTTCTGCATAAGGTATTTCTTCTACAGTAAAACCTTGTTTGCGTAACCATGTGTTTAAACGTGTAAAGTTTTTTTCAGAAACTATCACTTTTTCAGAAATTGAAAACACATTGCTGTTCATGTTATACATTTCTTCTTTGGTAATTTCAAAAATATTTTCTTTTCCAAAGAAGTCAACCAACCATTGGTATTCCCGTTCTATAAGAAACCCATTTTTATGTAAAATCGCTTTATTTTTTCCAATAGGTTGAAAACAACAATCTAAATGCAAAGCATTTTCTTTAGCATTTGTGTTGGATTTTCTTAGTTCAAACGCCTTAACCATTTTATGTGGAAACAATTCCTGCAATGCAATTACGGCATCTATATTTGTTCTTGCGGTAATGTAACTTGAATAGTCTTCACCTGAATAGGTGCCAACAAAAATATAGTCATTCCAAGGCATCACATCACCGCCTTCAGCATGACATTCTTCTGGCAAAATTATTCGTTTATCTGGATCAATTTGTTTCCATATATAATCAATGGCACGAATTTCTTCTTCTCTATTTGGTAAAATATTGGCTCTTATAATTTTGTCTTCAATAACAAAAGCGATATCTCTTGAAAAGATTTGATTACAATCTTTTATAACCTCTGGCCTAAAAACTTCAACATCATATTTTTTAAAAACCTCTTCAAAAGCTTCCATTTCCAGAATCATATCTTCTTCCTTTGGATAAGTGCCAGCTTTTACGTTTTCAATGCTTTTAGGATCATAACATTCTTCAATTTTTGGCACAGGTCCATTGCTAAGAGCAGTTCCTAAAACCACGGCTCTTAAACGAGATGTTTCGTTATTTATATTCAATTGTAACATGAGACTAAGATATAAAAAAAGCTTCATAGAAATTATGAAGCTTAAATTTTTGAATTTAGATTTTTTTATCTTTCATCAACCGTAACGAAAGACCGTTGGGTTGCCCCGGTATATAATTGTCTTGGTCTTCCAATTGGTTCTTTTCCTAAGCGCATTTCTCTCCATTGAGCAATCCAACCTGGTAAACGTCCTAGAGCAAACATAACGGTAAACATATCTGTTGGTATTCCCATTGCTCTGTAAATTATTCCAGAATAAAAATCGACATTAGGATATAACTTACGGTCTACAAAAAAAGGATCACTTAAAGCTTCTTTTTCTAAACCTTTTGCTATATCTAATATTGGATCTTCAATTCCTAAATCATCCAATACTTCATCGGCAGCTTTTTTAATGATTCTTGCACGTGGATCGAAGTTTTTATAAACTCTGTGTCCAAATCCCATTAAACGGAAAGGGTCGTCTTTATCTTTGGCTTTTGCCATATACTTTTTGGTATCTCCTCCATCAAGTTTAATAGCTTCGAGCATTTCTAAAACTGCTTGATTTGCACCTCCGTGAAGTGGCCCCCAAAGTGCTGAAATTCCTGCAGATAAAGAGGCAAATAAACCTGCATGAGAAGAACCAACTATTCTTACTGTAGAAGTAGAACAGTTTTGTTCATGATCGGCATGTAGAATTAAAAGTTTATCCAATGCATCAACTAAAATTCTGTTTTGAACATAATCTTCATTAGGTTGCCTGAACATCATTTTTAAAACATTCTCAACATAACCAAGATTTTTATCTCCATAATCTAAAGGTAAGCCTTGTTTTTTTCGGTGTGTCCAAGCTACCAAAACTGGAAATTTGCCCATTATTTTAACAATAGCTTTATACATATCTTCTTCAGAATTTACATTTACTGAAGATGGATTGAAAGCAGTTAAAGCACTTGTAAGTGATGATAAAACTCCCATTGGATGAGCGGACTTTGGAAATGCATCTAAAATCTTTTTTACGTCCTCATCAACAACTGATTGCGCTTTAATATCGGCATGAAATTTATCGCGTTGTGCTTTTGTTGGAAGTTCACCAAAAATTAGAAGGTATGCTACTTCTAAAAAATCTGCTTTTTCAGCTAACTCTTCAATAGAATATCCTCTATATCTTAAAATTCCTTTTTCTCCATCTAAAAATGTAATGGCACTTTCACAAGAGCCTGTATTTTTAAATCCAGAATCTAAAGTTATTACTCCACCTGTTTCACTTCTAAGATTACTAATATCAATAGCAACTTCATCTTCTGTTCCTGTTTTTAATGGAAATTCATATTTTCTACCGTTTACTTCTAAAGTGGCTTTTTCTGACATAAATAATAAAGTTTAATTTTTTTTTGTGGTATGCTAATTTACAAAAATTACTACTACATTTTGGTTAAGAATATACAATTATTGGTAATTTGTTATACAAAAAAAAGCATTTATTAGAAATAAACGCTTTTGTTATTTTTATTTAAAAATTTAAATACTTTTTTTACAATAATCTAATTTGATAATGCCATTTGATTTTTAGTTTCAACCATTTTTTCTAACATTTCAGTTGTTATTGATTTTGGTCTTTCAAGTGAATATCCTAAAGCTCTATCCCAAATTATATTAGATAAAACCCCAAAAGATCTGCCTATTGCAAACAAAGCAGTATAAAAGTCATATTCAGTAACCCCATAATGCCATTGTACAACACCTGATTGTGCATCTACATTTGGCCATGGGTTTTTGGCTTTACCTTGTTCTCTTAAAATATCTGGAACTACTTTATACAAAACATCAACGTATTTAAATAAATGATCATCTGGCATGTGTTTTAAGCAAAATTCTCTTTGCACAGTATATCTTGGATCTGTTTTACGAAGAACTGCATGTCCATAGCCTGGTATAACCTGACCACTGTTTAAAGTTTCCCATACATAGTTTTTCATCTCTTCTTCTGTTGGTATTTTACCATTCATTTGATCTTTTAATCCTTGTAACCATCTAAGGACCTCTTGATTTGCCAATCCATGAAGTGGACCAGCCAATCCATTAATCATAGCTGAAGTAGCATAATAAACATCTGATAGAGAGCTTGCCACTAAATGACCAGTATGTGCACTTACATTACCACTCTCGTGATCTGCATGAATAATAAAATACATTCTTGAAACATCATCGTAAGGCTTATCTTTACCCATCATATAAGCAAAATTAGCTCCTAAATCTAAAGATGGATCGGGGAAACGATGACCGTGTTCCGGATGATATAATTTATTATAGATGTAAGCTCCAATTAATGGCATTTTAGCAAGTAGATTGGTAGCATCTTCATAAGTACAGCTCCAATAATCCATCTTACTCATTCCTTTTTTATAATTACTACTAAAATGAGACTCTCTTTCCAGACTCATTACAGCTGCAGATAAAATAGCCATAGGGTGACTATTACTTGGAAATGCATCAATAACATCCCATACATATCTTGGAACTACTCTACGATTTTTAAAATCCACTACTAAAGACTCAACCTCATCTTTTGTGGGGATTTCACCTGTTAACAGCAAATAATATAACCCTTCTACGTAAGGCATCTCCGCATTTTCCGGTTTTGGTAATTTTTCTAAAACCTCAGGCAATGTATAACCTCTATAACGAATTCCTTCAAAAGGATCTAAATAGGAAATATCTGTTATTAGACTTTTAATCCCTCTCATTCCACCTATTATTTGAGAAACCGAAACTTGATCAATAATTTCATCTCCGTGTTCCTTTAGTAGTCTTTCTGTTCTGGGCCTATGCTCTAGAATTTTACTATATAATTTGTCTTTTAAATTGTTCATATCATTAGTTTAATTTGTTTAGCATGAAGTGTAGGTTTATAAATTTATTATTTAATAACCAGAAAAAAAATGACTTATGTCACTAAATATCAGATATGTATCAATTGTTACAAATGAATGGGTTGCTTTTAAGGCATAAAAAAAGCCAAATTCATAAGAATTTGGCTTTTCTAAAATATTTTGTTCAAGGTTTATTTAACCTTAAATGCTTTTTCTTGTGGAAAATAAGCTGTTTCTCCTAATTCTTCTTCAATACGAAGTAATTGATTGTATTTAGCCATACGGTCACTACGTGATGCAGAACCTGTTTTAATTTGACCACAATTTAAAGCTACTGCTAAATCTGCAATAGTATTATCTTCAGTTTCACCTGACCTATGAGACATTACAGAAGTATACCCTGCATTTTTTGCCATATTTACAGCAGCAATAGTTTCAGTTAAAGATCCAATTTGATTAACTTTTACTAAAATTGAATTGGCAATTCCTTCTTCAATACCACGAGATAAACGTTTTACATTAGTAACAAATAAATCGTCACCAACTAATTGAACTTTACCACCAATTTTATCGGTTAATAATTTCCATCCTGCCCAGTCATTTTCATCCATACCGTCTTCAATAGAAATAATTGGATATTTAGAAACTAATTCAGCTAAATAATCAGCTTGTTCTGCACTGGTTCTAATTTTTCCTTTATCACCTTCAAACTTAGTATAATCGTATTTTCCATCTACATAAAACTCAGCAGAAGCACAGTCTAAAGCAATCATGACATCTCCACCAAAAGTATAACCTGCATTTTCTACAGCTAACTTAATAGAATCTAAAGCATCTTCAGTTCCTCCTGCTAAAGTTGGTGCAAAACCTCCTTCATCACCTACAGCAGTACTTAATCCTCTATCATGTAATACTTTTTTTAGGTTATGGAAAATCTCAGTTCCCATTTGCATAGCATGAGTAAAGTTTTTCGCTTTTACTGGCATAATCATAAACTCCTGAAAAGCAATAGGAGCGTCACTATGTGAGCCTCCATTTATAATATTCATCATTGGTACTGGAAGTGTATTGGCAGAAACACCACCAACATAACGATATAATGGCATATTTAACTCTGCTGCTGCTGCTTTAGCAACTGCTAAAGACACTCCTAAAATAGCATTAGCGCCTAATTTTGATTTGTTTGGTGTACCATCTAAATCAATCATCATTTGATCGATTAAGTTTTGTTCAAAAACAGAAACACCTAGCAGTTCTTGTGCAATTATAGAATTTACATTATCTACAGCTTTTAAAACACCTTTTCCCATATAGGCTTTTCCGCCATCTCTTAATTCAACAGCTTCATGTTCTCCTGTAGAAGCCCCAGACGGAACTGCCGCTCTTCCTAAAACATCATTTTCAGTTACAACATCTACTTCAATAGTAGGATTTCCTCTAGAATCTAAAATTTGTCTAGCATGGATATTAATTATTATACTCATAAGTACTTTTATTTAAAAACTTTTATTATTCAAATTTACGGTTTAATCTTGTTTTAATTCACTTGTTTTTAAAGAATTACAGAAATTCTTGTCTATAACGTTTTAGTAAAATAAAAACCTCAAACATTAAATACATATCTGAGGTTTTTATTTATTTTATTTTAATATTTTCAATAAACTGGTCGAAAAGATAAGACGAATCATGAGGACCAGGACTAGCTTCTGGATGGTATTGGACTGAAAAACAGTTTTTAGACTTCATTGCTAAACCAGCAACCGTATTATCATTTAAATGAACATGGGTAATTTCTAAATCTGGATGTGATTCGGCTTCTTCTCTATTAACAGCAAAACCGTGGTTTTGTGAAGTAATTTCACCTTTACCTGTTTTTAAATTTTTAATAGGATGATTAATTCCTCTATGTCCATTGTGCATTTTATAGGTTGAAACCCCATTTGCCAAGGCTATAACCTGATGTCCTAAACAAATTCCAAAAAGAGGTAAATCTCTTTTAATTATTTCTTTTGCTAGAGCTTGTGCTTCAACTAATGGTTCTGGATCACCTGGGCCATTTGATAAAAAGTATCCATCTGGATTAAAGGCCTGCAACTCTTCAAAAGTTGCATTATATGGAAACACTTTTATATAAGCATCACGTTTAGCCAAGTTGCGTAAGATGTTCTTTTTTATACCAATATCCAGTGCAGAAATTTTATAAGTTGCATTCTCGTTTCCAAAATAATAAGGTTCTTTTGTAGATACTTTTGATGCAAGTTCTAAACCATTCATACTAGGCACATCTGCTAATTGCATTTTTAATTTCTCAACATCATCAATTTCTGTAGTTATAACAGCATTCATAGCACCATGATCTCTTATATAACTAACCAATGCTCTTGTATCTACATCTGAAATTGCAAATAAATTATTAGTATTAAGGAAATCTTCTAAAGATTGATCTGCTGCGTCACGAGAATAATCATAACTAAAATTTTTGCATATTAAACCGGCGATTTTAATTGAATCTGATTCTACTTCGTCAACATTGGTTCCATAATTTCCAATATGAGCATTGGTGGTAACCATTAGCTGACCAAAATAAGAAGGGTCGGTAAAAATTTCTTGATATCCGGTCATTCCGGTATTGAAACAAACTTCTCCAAAGGCTGTTCCTTGTTTGTTTCCTACAGATTTTCCATAAAAAATAGTTCCATCTGCCAGTAAAATAATAGCTATTTGTCTTTTTTGGTATTTCATTTTTTTCGAAAGGTTTGGCAAAATTGCAAAAAAAAGGATAAACTAAAAAGTTTATCCTTAAATTTTATGAATGTTTATAACATTTATTCTTCTTCATTTGAAGCTGGAGTTTCAACAACTGGAGCAGCTGGGGCTTCTGTTTTAGTACCACCTCTTCTACTTCTACGAGTTGTTTTCTTTTTAGCTTTGTCTGCGTTGTAGATTTCATTGTAATCAACAAGTTCTATCATAGCCATATCAGCATTATCTCCTAAACGATTTCCAAGTTTAATAATTCTTGTATAACCTCCTGGTCTATCACCAACTTTAGCAGCTACATCTCTAAACAATTCAGCTACAGCTTCTTTTTGTCTTAAACTACTAAAAACAAGACGTCTGTTGTGTGTAGTATCTTCTTTAGATTTAGTAATCATTGGCTCAACAAATTGTTTTAAAGCTTTTGCTTTAGCAACTGTTGTATTAATACGTTTGTGTTCAATTAATGAACAAGCCATATTAGCCAACATTGATTTTCTATGAGCTGTTTTTCTACTTAAATGGTTAACTTTTTTTCCGTGTCTCATGACATTTGTTTTTAAACTTCATCTTGCTTCAACCCACTATTGAGGAGCAAATTATGAAGTAATTAATCTTTATCTAATTTATATTTGCTTAAATCCATTCCAAAGTTTAAACCTTTTACTATTACAAGCTCTTCAAGCTCTGTTAAAGATTTTTTACCGAAATTACGGAACTTCATTAAGTCATTTTTATTGAAAGATACTAAGTCTCCTAATGTGTCAACTTCTGCAGCTTTTAAACAATTTAATGCACGAACAGATAAATCCATATCAATTAACTTAGTTTTAAGCAACTGTCTCATATGAAGAGATTCTTCATCATAAGTTTCAGTTTGTGCAATTTCATCAGCTTCTAAAGTTATTCTCTCATCAGAAAACAACATAAAGTGGTGAATTAATGTTTTAGCAGCTTCTGTTAAAGCATCTTGAGGCGTAATTGATCCATCAGTAATGATTTCAAAAACTAATTTTTCATAATCAGTTTTTTGTTCAACACGATAGTTTTCAATACTATACTTAACATTTTTTATAGGCGTATAAATTGAATCTGTAAAAATAGTTCCTATTGGAGCAGAAGGTTTGTTGTTTTCTTCAGCAGGAACATATCCTCTACCTTTTTCAATAGTAATTTCCATATTTAAACTCACTTTTGGGTCTAAATTACAGATTACTAATTCTGAATTTAAAACTTGAAATCCAGAAATGAATTTTTGGAAATCACCCGCTGTGATTTGTTCTTGTCCAGAAATTGAAATAGAAATAGACTCATTGTCTATATCTTCTATTTGTCTTTTAAAACGTGCTTGTTTTAAATTTAAAATGATTTCTGTAACATCTTCTACTACACCAGAAATTGCAGAAAATTCATGGTCCACACCTTCAATTCTAACCGATGTAATAGCAAATCCTTCTAAAGAAGACAATAAAACTCTTCTTAAAGCATTTCCTACTGTTAATCCATACCCAGGTTCTAAAGGACGAAATTCGAATTTCCCTTCAAAATCTGTAGAATCAATCATGATTACTTTGTCGGGCTTTTGAAAATTAAATACTGCCATACTATTTTTCTTCTTTTTAATTGTTACTTAGTTGCGCGGTTTATAAGTTTGAAGAAGGACGAATAAACCCTTTGGCTAAATACCAATGTTGTTAATTTATTATTTAGAATATAATTCGACGATGAATTGCTCATTAATGCTTTCTGGAATTTGAATTCTAGAAGGAATGCTTACATAAGTTCCTTGTTTAGTTTCATTGTTCCATGTAATCCATTCGTAAACGTGACTTGAATTTGATAAAGATCTATCAATAGCATCAAGTGATTTTGATTTTTCTCTTACAGCAACTACATCTCCAGCATTTAAAGAGTAAGATGGTATATTAACAACTTCTCCGTTAACAGTAATATGTCTGTGAGACACTAATTGTCTTGCACCACTACGAGAAGGAGCAATACCCATTCTGAACACCACATTGTCTAATCTAGACTCACATAGTTGTAAAAGAACTTCACCTGTAATTCCTTGAGCAGCTCTTGCACGTTTAAACATGTTTCTGAATTGACGCTCTAATACACCATAAGTATATTTTGCTTTTTGTTTTTCCATTAATTGGATTGCATATTCAGATTTTTTTCCACGACGCTTGTTTGCACCATGTTGACCTGGAGGATAATTTCTTTTTTCAAAAGACTTATCTTCTCCAAATATAGCTTCGCCAAATTTACGAGCTATTTTAGTTTTAGGACCAGTATATCTTGCCATTTTTAAAATTTAGTTTTGAGAGTGTTTATGAATTAAGGTCTTAATCTTATCCTTCGATAAACGTTGATCTCCCGTTGATACTTGTTAAATAATTATTGCTAACTGAAAATTTCAGTTTAAACTTAAACTCTTCTACGTTTTGGAGGTCTACAACCATTATGTGGAAGTGGAGTAACATCAATGATTTCAGTTACTTCTATACCAGCATTGTGGATTGAACGAATAGCAGATTCTCTACCATTTCCTGGACCTTTAACGTACACTTTTACCTTCTTTAAACCAGCTTCTTGAGCTACTTTTGAAGCATCTTCTGCAGCCAACTGAGCCGCATAAGGTGTGTTTTTCTTAGAACCTCTAAATCCCATTTTACCAGCAGAAGACCATGAAATAACGTCTCCTTTTTTGTTGGTAAGTGAAATAATGATGTTATTGAAAGAAGCAGTAACATGTGCTTCACCAACAGAATCTACAATAACTTTACGTTTTTTAGTACTTGCCTTTGCCATATTACTAATTATTATTTAGTTGCTTTTTTCTTGTTAGCAACTGTTTTTCTTCTACCTTTTCTTGTTCTAGAGTTGTTTTTTGTACGTTGTCCTCTTAACGGAAGACCAGCTCTATGACGAATACCTCTGTAACAGCCAATATCCATTAATCGCTTAATGTTCAATTGTGTTTCTGAACGTAATTCACCTTCAATTGTAAAGGAAGATACAGCCTCACGAATGTTTCCAATCTGATCGTCTGTCCAATCTTGCACTTTAATGCTTTCATCAACTTTAGCTGCTGCTAAAATTTCTTTTGCTCTACTTCTACCTATTCCATAGATATAAGTTAAAGAGATAACTCCTCTTTTGTTTTTTGGTATGTCTACACCTGCAATTCTTGCCATAACTACCCTTGTCTTTGTTTGAATCTAGGATTCTTTTTGTTAATTACGTAAAGTCTACCTTTTCTGCGCACGATTATACAATCTGCACTTCTCTTTTTAACTGATGCTCTTACTTTCATCTGTTTCTTATTAGTTGTTTTTTACTGTCAGATGTAATCTCACGATTTCATCGTATTAGTATCTATAAGTTATTCTAGCCTTAGATAAATCATAAGGACTCATTTCTAATTTTACTTTATCTCCTGGTAATAATTTAATGTAATGCATACGCATCTTACCAGAGATATGCGCAGTCACAATATGACCATTTTCTAATTCAACACGAAACATGGCATTTGATAATGCTTCTATAATGGTTCCGTCTTGTTCTATTGCTGCTTGTTTTGCCATGGTATTAAGCTATTGCTTTTCTATTTTTACCAGTTTTCATCAAGCCATCATAATGTCTATTTAACAAATAAGAATTTACTTGTTGCATAGTATCAATGGCAACACCTACTAAAATAATTAGTGAAGTTCCACCAAAAAATAGCGCCCAACCTTGTTGTACACCCATAATTTTAACTATTAATGCTGGGAACACAGCTATAAGTGCTAAAAATATAGATCCTGGCAAAGTAATCTGCGACATTATTTTATCTAAATATTCAGAAGTTTCAGAACCTGGTCTAATACCTGGAATAAAACCTCCGCTACGTTTTAAATCGTCAGCCATTTTGTTTGTTGGAACAGTAATCGCTGTATAAAAATATGTGAATACTATTATTAATAAAGCGAAAGTAATATTATATACCAACCCAAAAATATCTGCATAATTAGTTTGTAACCAAGCTCCGGTAGCAGTTTCTTTAAGAAAAGAAGAACGACCGATTAATCCAGGAACAAACATAATTGCTTGAGCAAATATAATTGGCATTACCCCAGCAGCATTCAACTTTAAAGGAATATACTGTCTAGATCCTGCCATCACATTTTTTTCATAGCTTCCAGATGCAGTTCTTCTTGCGTATTGAACAGCTATTTTTCTAACCGCCATTACTAATAATATTGCAGCTAAAATGATAACAAACCAAATAACTAACTCAAAAAGAATAAGCATTACGTTATTACCTTCTAATCGGTTAGCAGCATTTTGAATAAATGCAGCTGGCATTCTAGCAATAATACCCACCATAATTAATAGTGAAATACCATTACCAATCCCTTTATCAGTAATTTTTTCACCTAACCACATAGCAAAAATACAACCTGTTACTAAAATAGCTACTGATGAAAAATAAAATGTAAACCCTGTTCCTAATAAAAAGGCACTTTGTGGCACACCTAAAGCAGGTAAACTTGCCAAATAACCTGGAGCTTGCAATAAACAGATTGCTATGGTTAACCAACGTGTAATCTGATTTATTTTCTTTTGACCGCTTGCTCCTTCTTTTTGAAGTTTTTGTAAATATGGAATGGCTATTCCCATTAATTGAACAACAATAGAAGCTGAAATGTATGGCATAATACCCAATGCAAAAACAGAAGCTCTAGATAAGGCACCACCAGTGAATGCACTAAGCAAACCTAATATACCTGTACTTGTACTTGAGTTAAGTCCCTCTAACTGTGCGGCATCAATACCTGGAATAGTTACATGAGCACCAAATCTATACACTAAAAGCATTCCAAGTGTAAGAATGATACGGTTTCTCAGTTCCTCTATTTTCCAAACATTTTTTATTGATTCTATAAATTTCATATTCTTAATAAGATCTTATAAAGTTACAGCTTCTCCACCCGCAGCTTCTATTGCAGCTTTTGCTGTAGCAGTAAACTTATGAGCTGATACTTTTAATTTAGCTTTTAGTTCACCTCTTCCCATGATTTTAACCAAATCGTTTTTGGTAGTCAATCCGTTTGTGAATAATGTATCTAAATCTACTGTATCTTTAATTTTCTTATCATCAACCAAAAGTTGTAGAGTATCTAAATTGATTCCTTGATATTCCTTACGGTTTATGTTTGTGAAACCAAATTTAGGAACACGTCTTTGAAGTGGCATTTGACCACCTTCAAAACCAATTTTCTTAGAATATCCAGAACGAGATTTAGCTCCTTTGTGACCTCTAGCGGCTGTACCACCTTTACCAGATCCTTGACCACGACCTACTCTTTTCCCTTGATTTTTAACTGAACCTTCTGCAGGTTTTAAATTACTTAAATCCATTTCAGTATTATTATTATTTAATTTCTTCTACAGAAACTAAGTGATTTACTTTATTTACCATACCAAGAATACTTGATGTAGCTTCGTGCTCTACTACTTGACCAATCTTTCTAAGACCTAAAGATTCTAAAATTCTTTTTTGTCTTAAAGTACGATTGATTGCGCTTTTAACTTTTGTTACTTTAATTTTTGCCATCTCTATCGTGATTATGCGTTAAAAACTTTTTCAAGTGAAATACCTCTATCTTTAGCTATTGTTTTAGCATCTCTTAATTGAAGTAAAGCATCAAACGTAGCTTTTACAACATTATGAGGGTTTGAAGATCCTTGAGATTTTGACAATACATCATGAACTCCAACTGCTTCAAGAACCGTTCTAACAGCTCCACCAGCAATAACTCCAGTACCGGCAGCTGCAGGAATAATATTTACTCTTGCTCCACCATATTTACCTTTTTGCTCATGTGGTAAAGTTCCTTTTTTAATAGGAATTCTTACTAGGTTTTTCTTAGCATCTTCAATAGCTTTTGCAATTGCACTTGCTACGTCTTTTGATTTTCCTAAACCTTGTCCTACAACACCAGCTTCATCACCAACTACTACAATTGCTGAAAAACCAAATGCTCTACCACCTTTTGTTACTTTTGTAACTCTTTGTACACCAACTAAACGATCTTTAAGATCTAATCCACCTGGTTTTACTAACTCTGCGCTTTTGTATTTACGATACATAATTTCTTAGAATTTAAGTCCTGCTTCTCTAGCTCCATCAGCTAGTGATTTTACTCTACCATGATATAAATATCCACCTCTATCAAAAGCGATGGTTTCTACACCTGCTTTTAAAGCTTTTTCTGCAACAGCTTTCCCTACTAATGTAGCTACTTCTGTTTTATTTGCTTTAACAGAACTAATATCTTTATCTCTTGAAGATGCTGCACTGATAGTTTTACCAGTAACATCATCAACTATTTGAGCATAAATTTCTTTATTACTTCTAAAAACAGTTAATCTTGGTCTAGCTTCTGTTCCAGAAACTATTTTACGAATCCTGCTTTTAATTCTTATTCTTCTTTCGTATTTTGTCAATGCCATAACTTACTTATTAAGCTGATTTACCTGCTTTTCTTCTTAATACTTCACCAACAAACTTAATACCTTTTCCTTTGTAAGGTTCTGGTCTTCTAAAATCACGGATTTTAGCAGCTATTTGACCTACAAGTTGTTTGTCATGTGACGTTAATTTAATGATTGGATTTTTACCTTTCTCATTTACCGCTTCAACTTTAACTTCTGGAGCTAAACTCATTACAATATTATGAGAAAAACCTAAAGCTAATTCAAGGGTTTGTCCTTGGTTACTAGCTCTATATCCTACACCTACTAACTCTAATTCTTTAGTCCATCCTTTAGATACACCATGAATCATGTTTAGCATTAATGATCTGTAAAGACCATGTTTTGCTTTTTGGTCTTTTGTATCAGAAGAACGCGTTACTAAAACATTGCCATCTTCAACTTTAATATCTACAGAGTCAAAATTTTGAGATAATTCTCCTAATTTTCCTTTTACTGTAACTATTCCGTCCTTTATATCAACTGTAACTCCTTGTGGAATTACTACTGGGTTATTACCTATTCTTGACATGTCTTATCTTTTTAGTAAACGTAACACAAAATTTCACCACCTACATTGTCTCTTTTTGCTTGTTTACCAGTCATTACTCCGTGAGAAGTAGAAACGATGGCAATTCCAAGACCATTAAGAATTCTAGGTAATTCTTTTGAACTTGCGTATTTACGTAAACCTGGTTTACTTATTCTTTCAATTTTCTTAATTACAGGTTCTTTTGTTTCTTTATTGTATTTAAGAGCAATTTTAATTGTTCCTTGTACAGAAGAATCGTCGAACTTGTAGCTTAAAATATATCCTTGTTCGAATAATATTTTTGTAATGTCTTTTTTCAAATTAGAAGCAGGAATCTCAACCACTCTGTGGTTAGCACGCACTGCGTTTCTAATTCTTGTTAAATAATCCGCTATTGGATCTGTATACATAATGAATTGATTTTGTGATTTTGGTTTTCAACCTCTTGTTGAACCTTAAATCTGATTATTAAAATAATATTACCAACTTGCTTTTCTTACTCCAGGGATAAGGCCTTGATTGGCCATTTCTCTGAAGGTAACACGTGAAATTCCAAAATCTCTAATATATCCTTTTGGTCTTCCAGTTAATTTACATCTATTATGCATGCGAATAGGAGAAGCATTTTTTGGTAACTTTTGTAATGCTTCATAATCTCCAGCTTCTTTTAAAGCTTTACGTTTTTCAGCATATTTAGCTACTGTTTTAGCTCTTTTTACCTCACGGGCTTTCATTGATTCTTTAGCCATAACTTAGTTCTTTTGAAAAGGTAATCCTAATTCAGTTAATAATGATTTTGCTTCTTTATCTGTTTCTGCAGAAGTTACAAATGTAATATCCATACCTGAGATTTTATTAACTTTATCAATATTAATCTCTGGAAATATAATTTGTTCAGTAACTCCTAAATTGTAGTTACCTCTTCCATCAAAACCAGTTGCTTTTATTCCGTTAAAATCTCTTACTCGTGGTAAGGCTGAAGTAACTAAACGATCTAAAAACTCATACATTCTTTCACCGCGTAAAGTTACTTTCGCACCAATTGGCATTCCTTTACGTAATTTAAATGATGCAACGTCTTTTTTAGAGATTGTTGCAACAGCTTTTTGTCCTGATATAGTAGTTAATTCTTCTACAGCGTAGTCAACTAACTTTTTGTCTGCAACTGCAGCTCCAACTCCTTTAGATATTACTATCTTTTTAAGTTTAGGAACTTGCATTACATTTTTATATCCAAATTCGTCTGTAAGAGCAGCAATTACTTTGCTTTTATACTCTTCTTTAAGTCTAGGTATATATGCCATAACTAAATTACTTCATTAGATTTTTTAGAAAATCTTACTTTCTTATCACCTTCAATTTTAAATCCAACTCTTGTTGTTTCACCTTTTGCAGTTAACAACGATAAGTTAGAAATATGAATAGGTGCTTCTTTTTCAACGATTCCACCTTGAGGGTTTTTTGCGCTTGGTTTAGTATGTTTCTTAACCACGTTTATACCTTCAACGATCGCTTTATTCTTATCTAACAATACTTTTTGTACTTTACCTTCAGAACCTTTATGGTCTCCGGCAATTACTTTTACAGTATCTCCTGATTTTATTTTAAGCTTTGTCATCTTATAATTCATTAAAGCACTTCAGGTGCTAATGATACAATTTTCATGAATTGTTTATCACGAAGTTCTCTAGCAACAGGACCAAAAACGCGTGTTCCTCTCATCTCACCTTGAGCATTTAAAAGCACACATGCATTATCATCAAATCTGATATAAGATCCGTCTGGTCTTCTTACCTCTTTTGTAGTACGTACTACAACTGCAGTTGAAACAGCACCTTTTTTAACGTTACCGTTTGGTGTTGCATCTTTAATAGAAACAACTATTTTGTCTCCAACAGAAGCGTATCTTCTTTTAGTACCACCTAGAACACGGATAGTTAAAACTTCCTTTGCTCCAGTGTTATCTGCTACTTTTAATCTTGATTCTTGCTGTAACATAATTATTTAGCTCTTTCAATTATTTCAACTAATCTCCAACATTTAGATTTACTTAAAGGTCTTGTTTCCATGATCCTTACTGTATCTCCAATGTTACAATCGTTTGTTTCGTCGTGTGCAACATATTTTTTTGTTTTTAACACGAACTTACCATACATAGGGTGTTTTACTTTTTTAACCTCTGCAACTACAATAGACTTTTGCATTTTGTTACTAGTAACAACTCCTATACGTTCTTTTCTTAAATTTCTTGTTTCCATCTTATAGCAGAATTATTGTAATTCTCTTTTAGTTAATTCTGTCGCAATTCTAGCTACAGTACGTCTTACATTACGTAACTGAATTGGATTTTCTAAAGGAGATATTGCATGAGCTAATTTTAGGTCTGAATAACTCTTTTTTGTTTCACTAAGTTTCTCTTGTAACTCAGTTACAGATAATTCTTTAATCTCTGATTGTTTCATGATATCAAATAAATTATGCTTCGTAATCTCTAGCGATTAAAAACTTAGTTTTAACAGGAAGTTTTTGTGCAGCCAAACGTAACGCTTCTTTTGCGATATCTAAAGGCACTCCTCCAACTTCAAATAAAATTCTTCCTGGTTTTACAACAGCTACCCAATATTCAACGGCACCTTTACCTTTACCCATACGTACTTCAAGAGGTTTCTTTGTAATTGGCTTATCTGGAAATATTTTAATCCAAAGTTGCCCTTCTCTTTTCATGTAACGTGTAGCAGCAATACGCGCAGCTTCTATTTGACGTGATGTTAAAAAACTTGAATCGATCGATTTTATACCAAAAGTACCGTTTGAAAGTTGATGCCCTCTTTGAGAGATCCCCTTCATACGTCCTGTTTGCATTTTACGAAATTTTGTTCTTTTAGGCTGTAACATTTTTCTTTACTTTATAAAAAATTACTTTCTACGACGAGGTTTAGCGGGACCATTTGCAGGACGACCTGCATTTGATGTTGCTCCACTTTTTCCTTGCTTCTTGGTCATTCCAACAAGTGGAGAAAGTTCTCTTTTTCCGTATACTTCACCTTTCATGATCCATACTTTTACACCCAATCTACCATAAGTAGTGTGCGCTTCAACTAAAGCATAGTCAATATCGGCTCTAAAGGTTGATAATGGAATACGTCCTTCTTTGTAGTGTTCACTACGTGCCATTTCAGCACCATTTAAACGGCCACTAATTTGAACTTTTATTCCTTCTGCATTCATACGCATAGTAGCTGCAATTGCCATTTTTATTGCACGTCTGTATGAAATTCTGTTTTCAATTTGACGAGCGATACTTGATGCTACTAAAAATGCGTCTAGTTCAGGTCTTTTAATTTCAAAAATGTTAATCTGAACTTCTTTACCGGTAATTTTTTTAAGTTCTTCTTTTAACTTGTCTACCTCTTGACCGCCTTTACCAATAATGATACCTGGGCGAGCCGTTGTGATAGTAACGGTTACAAGCTTTAAAGTTCTTTCAATAATTACTCTTGATACACTAGCTTTAGATAAACGTACGTGTACGTATTTTCTAATTTTATCGTCTTCGGCAAGCTTATCTCCATAATCATTACCTCCGTACCAGTTAGATTCCCATCCTCTGATAATACCTAAGCGATTTCCGATTGGATTTGTTTTTTGTCCCATACTTCTATCTTAGCTTTGTGTGTTATTGTTAGCTCCAACTACCAATGTTACGTGGTTAGAACGTTTTCTAATTCTGTGTGCGCGACCTTGAGGTGCTGGACGTAATCTTTTTAACATTGCGCCACCGTCAACTCTAATCTCTGTTACTATTAATTCAGCATCTTCAATACTTGCTTCTTCGTTTTTAGATTGCCAGTTAGCAATTGCTGATAACAACAATTTCTCTAATTTACTAGAAGCTTCTTTTTGATTGAATTTCAAAATACTAAGCGCTTTTTCTACGCGTTCACCTCTTACTAAATCGGCTACTAAACGCATTTTTCTTGGTGATGTAGGACAATTGTTAAGTTTAGCAAAAGCAACTTGCTTTTTCTCTTCCTTAATAGTGTCTGCCATTTGTTTTTTACGACTTCCCATTGCTTACTATTTTTTACCTTTATTTTTAGCACCTGCATGACCTCTAAATGATCTTGTTGGTGAAAACTCTCCTAATTTATGACCTACCATGTTTTCAGTTACATACACTGGTACAAATTGACGTCCATTGTGAACAGCTATTGTTTGTCCAACAAAATCTGGAGTAATCATACTAGCTCTAGACCAGGTTTTGATGACTGTTTTTTTGTTAGCTTCAACATTTACAGCTACTTTTTTCTCTAATTTATAATGAACGTAAGGTCCTTTTTTTAATGATCTTGCCATGTCTTATTTCTTTCTACGTTCTACAATATATTTATTACTTGCATTCTTTTTAGAACGAGTTCTATATCCTTTAGCTGGGATACCATTTCTAGAACGTGGATGTCCTCCTGAAGATTTACCTTCACCACCACCCATTGGATGGTCAACTGGGTTCATTACTACTGCTCTAGTTCTTGGTCTTCTACCTAACCATCTTGTTCTACCTGCTTTACCAGATACTAACAATTGATGATCTGAGTTTGAAACAACTCCAATAGTAGCTAAACAATTAACAAGTATCAATCTTGTTTCACCAGAAGGCAATTTGATTGTTGCAAATTTACCATCTCTTGCCATTAATTGAGCAAAAGCTCCAGCACTACGAGCCATAATAGCTCCTTGGCCCGGTCTTAACTCTACACAAGAAATAATAGTTCCTAAAGGAATTTGACTTAAAGGCATTGCGTTTCCAATTTCTGGAGCAATATTTTCTCCTGAAACTACAGTTTGACCTACTTGTAAACCGTTTTGAGCAATGATATATCTTTTTTCGCCGTCTTGATAATTTAATAATGCGATAAAAGCTGTTCTGTTTGGATCGTATTCAATTGATTTAACTTCAGCAGGAATTCCTGCTTTGTTTCTTTTGAAATCAATGATACGATACTTCTTTTTATGACCACCACCTATGTAGCGCATGGTCATTTTTCCTTGACTGTTTCTACCACCAGACTTTTTATGCGGAGCAATTAAACTTTTCTCCGGCTTATCAGTAGTGATGGCGTCAAATCCATTTACTACTCTAAATCGCTGTCCTGGTGTGATTGGTTTTAATTTTCTTACTGACATTAGTCTTTAATTACATGTTACTGTATAAATCAATCATTTCACCTTCCGCCAGTTGTACAATTGCCTTTTTAACAGCATTTGTTTTACCATGTTGAATACCTGTTTTTGTGTAACGGGTTCTTCTTTCTGGACGGACATTTATAGTACGAACTTTTTCAACAGAAACACCATAAGCAGCCTCAACTGCTTTTTTAATTTCCACCTTGTTCGCCTTTGTATCAACTGCGAAAGAATAGCAGTTATTAACTTCGCTATTAGCTGTCGCTTTTTCTGTGATTATAGGTTTAATTAAGATACTCATCTGTTTCTTATTTACTTAAATTCGATTCAATTCCTTCTAAAGAGCTCTCTAAAAGCACAATTTGATTTGCATTTAAAATCTTGTAAGTGCTTAATTCTGAATTAGTTATGACTTCAGACCCTTTTAAATTGCGTGACGACAAATATACATTATTATTTGACGCTCCCAACACAAAGAGAGATTTTTTGTTTTCTAAGTTTAAAGCTTTTAAAACCGCAGTAAAATTTTGGGTTTTTGGAGCATCAAAATTAAAGTCTTCTAATACTACGATTGACTTTTCTCCTGCTTTAATACTTAAGGCTGATTTACGCGCTAAACGCTTTAAGCTTTTGTTAAGTTTAAAACTGTAGCTTCTTGGTCTTGGACCGAACATGCGACCTCCTCCTTTAAAAACTCCAGACTTAATGCTACCTGCTCTTGCTGTACCAGTTCCTTTTTGTTTTTTAATCTTACGTGTACTTCCAGAAATCTCATTTCTTTCTTTAGATTTATGAGTTCCTTGTCTTTGATTTGCTAAATATTGTTTAACATCCAAATATACAGCGTGATTATTAGGCTCAATAGCAAACACATCTTGAGAAAGCTCTGCTTTTCTTCCTGTGTCTTTTCCGTTTATATCTAAAACTGCTACTTTCATTATTTTCTAATAATTACATAAGCGTTTTTATGCCCAGGCACACAACCTTTAACAACAAGTAAGTTCTTTTCAGCAACTACTTTTAAAACTCTTAAATTTTCAACTTTTACTTTTTCTCCACCCATTCTTCCTGCCATACGCATTCCTTTGAATACTCTTGAAGGGTAAGAAGAAGCTCCTACAGAACCTGGTGCTCTTAAACGGTTATGCTGACCGTGAGTAGCTTGACCTACACCACCGAAACCATGACGTTTTACAACGCCTTGAAAACCTTTTCCTTTTGATATACCTGATACATCAACAAATTCACCTTCTAAAAAGTGCTCAACGGTGATTGCATCACCTAACTTGTACTCCTTATCAAAACCTTGAAATTCTACGATTTTGCGTTTAACAGAAGTTCCTGCTTTTTTAGCGTGACCTTGATCAGCTTTAGTAGCACTTTTTTCTGTCGCGTCATCGAAACCTAATTGAACAGCTTTGTAGCCATCAATTTCTTCAGTTCTGACTTGGGTAACGATACATGGTCCAGCTTCGATTACTGTACAAGGAATGTTTTTCCCGTTACTGTCGAAAATGCTGGTCATACCGATTTTTTTTCCAATTAACCCAGACATAATTATTTATTTAATTTATTACTTACTTATTTAAAAAATTCAGGGTCGAAATACGTTCAACCCTGAATGTATTTTTACCGTTTTTCCTTCGCTCGCAGCTTAGGACATGTTTCCAAGGAAATTACCTTGTTGTATTAACTATACTTTAATTTCTACTTCTACACCACTTGGTAATTCTAGTTTCATCAAAGCATCAATTGTTTTTGATGAAGAGCTATAAATATCAAGAAGTCTTTTGTAAGAACTTAATTGAAATTGTTCTCTTGCTTTTTTATTTACGTGCGGAGAACGCAATACTGTGAAAATTTTCTTGTGAGTTGGTAATGGAATTGGACCCGTTACAACTGCACCTGTACTTTTTACAGTTTTTACAATCTTATCGGCAGACTTGTCTACTAAGTTATGATCGTAAGACTTTAATTTTATTCTGATTTTTTGACTCATTTTCTTAACTTTTTATGATTGTAAACCTTTTGCTTCTTTTATAACCTCTTCAGAAATATTTGAAGGTGTTTCAGCATAATGTGAAAATTCCATAGTTGATGTTGCACGACCAGAAGATAATGTTCTTAATGTAGTTACATAACCAAACATTTCAGAAAGTGGCACTTCAGCTTTAATAGTTTTTGCACCTGCTCTATCTCCCATATCATTAACTTGACCACGACGACGGTTTAAGTCACCTACTATATCACCCATATTTTCTTCAGGAGTAATAACTTCAAGTTTCATGATTGGTTCTAAAATTACTGCTCCAGCTTGTTTTGCAACTGCTTTGAAACCTAATTTAGCAGCCAATTCAAAAGATAGTGCATCCGAATCCACCGCATGGAAAGACCCATCTAAAAGCGTAACTTTCATAGCATCAACCTCGAATCCTGCTAATGGACCATTAGCCATAGCTTGTCTGAATCCTTTTTCAACAGAAGGGATATATTCTTTAGGAACGTTACCACCTTTTACTTCATTAACGAATTCTAAACCTACTTTTCCTTCACTAGCTGGTTCAAGTTTGAAAACAATATCAGCAAATTTACCACGTCCACCAGATTGTTTTTTGTAAACTTCTCTATGTTGTGCAAGTTTTGTAATAGCCTCTTTGTATTCAACTTGTGGTTTTCCTTGATTTACTTCAACCTTAAACTCACGTCTTAAACGGTCTACAATAATATCTAAGTGAAGCTCACCCATACCTGATATAATAGTTTGACCACTAGCCTCATCAGTACGCACTTGGAAAGTTGGATCTTCTTCAGCTAATTTAGCTAATGACATTCCTAACTTATCTACATCAGCCTTAGTTTTAGGCTCAATAGCGATACCAATTACTGGATCAGGGAAATTCATACTTTCTAAAACGATAGGATGTTTTTCTGATGTTAATGTATCTCCTGTTTTAATATCTTTAAATCCAACAGCTGCACCAATATCTCCTGCTTCAATAAAATCAATAGCATTTTGTTTGTTAGCGTGCATCTGATAGATACGTGAAATACGTTCTTTATTTCCTGAACGATTGTTCAACACATAAGAACCTGCGTCTAAACGACCTGAATAAGCACGGAAGAATGCTAAACGACCAACAAAAGGATCGGTAGCAATTTTAAATGCCAATGCAGCAAATGGCTCATTAACACTTGGCTTACGGATTTCTTCTTTTTCAGTATCTGGGTTTGTACCTATAATACCTTCTTTATCCATTGGAGAAGGCAAATAACGACAAACAGCATCTAATAAGAACTGTACTCCTTTATTTTTAAATGAAGAACCACAAATCATAGGGATAATTGACATATCCATAACTGCAGCTCTAAGAGCAGCATGAATTTCATCTTCTGTAATTGAATCTTCATCTTCCATGAATTTTTCAAGAAGATTTTCATCATATCCAGCAACTTCTTCAATAAGTAATGCCCTGTATTGTTTAGCTTCAGCTTTTAATTCTTCAGGAATTTCAATGATGTCAAAAGTAGATCCTTGTGTCTCATCATGCCAAATAATAGCTCTGTTCTTTACTAAATCTACTACACCTTTAAAATCAATTTCTTCACCAATTGGTAAAACGATAGGCACTGCATTAGAACCCAACATTTCTTTAACCTGTCTATTAACCATCATGAAATCAGATCCTTGGCGGTCCATTTTATTCACAAAACCAATTCTTGGCACTTTATAGTTATCAGCTAATCTCCAGTTAGTTTCAGATTGTGGCTCAACACCATCAACTGCACTAAAAAGAAACACTAAACCATCTAATACACGTAATGAACGGTTTACTTCAACCGTAAAATCAACGTGACCAGGAGTGTCAATAATATTAAAATGGTAACTATGTGAATCATCAGTCGGAACACCATTTTCTCTTGGAAATACCCATTCGCATGTTGTAGCAGCAGATGTGATAGTGATACCACGCTCTTGCTCTTGCTCCATCCAGTCCATAGTTGCTGCACCATCATGCACTTCACCTATTTTGTGAGATACTCCAGTATAATAAAGAACACGCTCTGTTGTTGTTGTTTTACCAGCATCAATGTGAGCCGCAATTCCTATATTTCTTGTATATTTTAAATCTCTTGCCATTTCCTATTAAAATCTAAAGTGAGAGAACGCTTTGTTTGCCTCTGCCATTTTATGAGTGTCAACTCTTTTCTTAACAGCTGCTCCTTCTTCTTTAGCTGCTGCTAAAATTTCTGAAGCAAGTCTTTGTGACATTGATTTTTCATTTCTTTTACGCGAATAGCTAATAAGCCATTTCATAGCCGTAGAAACTTTACGGTCTGGACGTATTTGCATTGGGATTTGGAATGTTGCACCACCAACTCTACGACTACGTACTTCTACGTGAGGCATAACATTTGATAAAGCATCTTTCCAAGTTTCTAATGCTGTTTTTTCTTCACTAGCTTTTTTTGCTTCTACAATATCCATTGCATCATAGAATACTTTAAAAGCTACTGACTTCTTACCGTCCCACATCATCATGTTAACAAAACGTGTTACTAACTGATCATTAAATCGTGGATCTGGTAAAAGCGGTCTTTTTTTCGCTTGTCTTTTTCTCATGTCTTTTCTTTAAAAGATTTTAATTACTTTTTCTTACCAGTTGCTGCTGGGGCTTGTCCTGGTTTTGGACGTTTTGCTCCATACTTAGATCTACGTTGTGTTCTACCTGCAACACCTGCTGTGTCTAAAGCTCCACGAACGATGTGATACCTAACTCCTGGCAAATCTTTTACTCTTCCACCTCTAACCAATACTATCGAGTGCTCTTGTAGGTTGTGTCCTTCTCCTGGAATGTATGCGTTTACTTCATTACCGTTTGTTAACCTTACCCTTGCAACTTTACGCATTGCTGAGTTTGGTTTTTTAGGTGTTGTAGTATAAACACGAGTACATACTCCACGTCTTTGAGGACACGAATCTAAAGCAGCCGATTTACTCTTCTTGGTTATTTTGGCTCTTCCTATTCGTACTAATTGTGAAATTGTTGGCATATAATTTATATGTTTATTTAAATTACCTCTGTTTAGAGGGCTGCAAATGTAGAAATAAAAAAGTATTTTTCAAACCCTAAAAGATTAATTTTCACAACATAACCATATTTTTTTTAAAGTAGTTATAATATAAGCTCGTTTTGATTAGTATTCAACACTTTAAATTTGTGTTTTTATTAATTATTTTATCTTTTTTAATAAAAGGTAGAGCAATAATTTCATTTGAATTCAAAAATTAATTTATACACTATATAATAAATGTTCTTTTTCCGTTAGTTTTACGATGTATTAACCTTGATTATTAGTTGTGCAAAAAACATCAATCACAATATTAATTATATACCTACTTTTTTCTTGTAAAGCAATTGGCCAAAATTTAAGACTTAAAATTTTTGGTAATGATGATATTGAAAGCAGGTTAGTTGATTCAATAGGGTATTCAAAAAGTCATAAAAATTATTCGTTAATATCCTCTGAAATAGATTCTGTTCAAAAGAAACTATTCAAAATTGGATATATTGAAAACGAGTCTTCAAAAATTGAAAAAGAAAATGACTCATCCTATTTGGTTAAAATTCAATTAAAAAAGAAATATCATACCATATATATATACTATGATAAATCTAATCTCTATAAATCTATACTAAACTCAGTTTCAAAAAAAGTACATCCTAACTATTTTGAATTGCCAATAACAAAAACAGAAAGCGCTTTAAACATTATTAACTCTGAAATCTCAAATAAAGGATTTCCATTTTCCAAATTAAGTTTATCTAATATTCAAACAGATAACAATGGTATTTTAAAGGCCGATTTAATATTAGATTCAGAAACAGCAAAAAGAAACCTAAACAACATAATCATTAAAGGTTATGAGAAATTTCCAAAATCGTATTTAAAACATTATTTAAAAATTAAGCCTAATCAAATATTTGATTTAAAAACCTTAAAAGAGAAAGCCGAACAACTAAATAGCCTAAGATTTGCTAAGCAAATAAAATCACCTGAAGTTTTATTTACAAGAGACTCTACTACATTATATATATATGTAGAAAAAACAAAAAGCAATACGTTTGATGGGTTTTTAGGTTTTGGGACAAACGAACAAACCAATAAGCTTGATTTAAATGGGTATTTAAATTTAAATCTAATAAACACATTAAATTATGGTGAATCATTCAACCTTCAATACAAAAGCACTCAAAGTAGCCAAAAACTTTTTCAGGCAGAAATTAATATGCCATACATATTAAATACTCCTGTTGGAGTGGATTTACAACTTCACATTTTTAAACAAGATTCATCATTTACAACCATAAATCAATCTGTAAAACTTAATTATCAAATAAATTCTAAACACAAGTTATACACAGGGATTAAAACTACAGAATCCAATAATCTATTAAAAACAAATTCATACTTAGCAGTTTCAGATTATAAATCTAATTACTTAACACTAGGTTATGAATTTAGAAAACCACAATACTCCAACTTACTATTCCCAGTAAATTCAAATTTATATGTAGAAACTGGATTTGGAAAACGGAAGAATTCAGATACTTCAGAAAAACAAACTCAATTGGTTTTAGATGCTTTTAAAATTTTTAATCTCAATCAGAAAAACAGCATTTATTTACGAATAAATGGTTCTGGTCTTTTATCAGATAATTACTTTGAAAACGAATTATATCGATTTGGAGGTATAAACTCTATTAGGGGTTTTGATGAGAATAGCATTTTAGGCACTTCATATGGAATTATTAATACTGAATACAGACTTCAATTAAATTCTACAATATATATACATTCAATAATTGATGCTGCTACATTTGAAAATAAAATTACCAATACCAAAGAAAAACTTTACGCGTACGGTTTTGGCTTTGGAATACTATCCAATGTTGGGCTTTTAAAACTGAATTTTGCTAACGGAAAAACCAACAATCAAAAATTAAAATTCTCAAATTCTCAGATTCACGTTAGTTTAACAGCGAATTTTTAGGCATATACTCATGTATTTTGATTTTTTTTTTAAGTAAAATGTGAATTTTAACCAAAATTTATTGTTTTATTAACTTTTTATTATGATTTTTGGCATTGACTAATTCAAATAAATCGTAAAATGAAAACAAAGTTTAGTGGAATTCTAACGCTATTTCTAGCGTTTGTTGTGCAAATAACGTTTGCTCAAGAAAAGACTATTTCAGGCACAGTATTAGACGCTTCTGGTTTACCGCTTCCTGGAGCCACAGTCTTAATTAAAGGTACTACATCAGGTACTTCAACAGATTTCGATGGTAAGTATTCAATCTCAACAAGTCAAGGGTCTACTCTTGTCTTTAGTTTTGTTGGATATACCACACAAGAAATACCTATTGGTGCTTCCAGCACAGTTAATGTCTCTATGAAAGAAGATGCAGAAACTTTAGAAGAAGTTGTTGTAACTGCTTTGGGTACTGGTGACAGAAATGCAAGAGAAACAGTTTATGCTAACCAAACGGTAAAATCTGAAGACTTATTATCAACACCTAATAAAAATGCTTTAGAAGCATTAAGAGGTAAAACTGCTGGTGTAAAATTATCAACTGGTTCAGGTTCTGTAGGGGCGTCTACAAGAATTGTACTTAGGGGCGAAGGATCGCTTACAGGAAATAACAATGCATTAATCGTTGTTGATGGTGTAGCTATTGACAACTCTGCTACTCGAGGTGGAGATGGAGGTTCTACAACTGGATATTCAGATTTTGGAAATAGATTTAATGATATAAATCCAGATGATATTGAATCTGTAACTATACTTAAAGGCCCTTCTGCAACCTCTTTATATGGTTCTCGTGGTGCTTCTGGTGTTGTTTTGATTACAACCAAATCTGGTAGTAAAGGCGATAAATTGAAAATTAATTATAATGGTTCTTCTTCTATGGAAGAGGCTTATGTTATTTTAAAACGCCAAAATCAATTCGGTCAAGGATATGGTAATATTAGCCTTGATTCAGGTGAGAACTGGTCTTGGGGACCTAGAGTAGATGGTGTTATTAGGCCTTGGACTTCCCCAATTGATTCAGATGGTGATGGTTCCTTAGAAGCATTGCTTAGACCATATAGTGCAGTACCAAACCAATTAGAAGATTTTTTTAATACTGGTTATACTCAAACGCATAGTTTCAACATATCTGGTACTACTGATGGATTTTCATACTTTGCATCTTATGGCAATACAAATCAAACAGGGGTTCTAGATAACACCTACTACAAAAGGAATAACATTACTTTCAACTCTTCGGCTAAATTGAGCGATAAGTTGCAATCAAATTTTAAAGTTAGTTATGCCAATGTTAAACAAAATACTGCACAAGAAGGATCTCGTGCGTTTGAAGGTAACAACGCTTATGCCATGGCAGTACAATCTCCAATTAATATTCCATTTACTGAATTAAGAGATTATAAAAGTCCATTTCACGACATAAATGGTTATTGGGGTTCTTATTCCTCTGTAAATCCATATTTCATTTTAAATGAATATGGGAATGAGGCGAATATTGATAACTTTCTTGCAAATGCATCCCTATCCTATGAAATTATTAGTGATCTAACCTTAACAGGTCGTTTTGGTGGAAATATTGTAACTACTCAAACAGATATATGGACACCAACTTTTACTCCAGCACCACAATTAGTTTGGACTGATAATGCAGAAATTGCAACACGTAATACTAAACATAGTTCCTTAGGAGATTATACTAATTATAATGATAGAACATTAACACTTGATGCTAGTTTTTTAGCAAATTACACCAAAGAACTTAATAAAGATTTTAAAATAACTGCTTCTGCAGGTTATAATTTCTTTCAAAAAGAATCTAAATCATTAACTGGATTTACAGTTGGAGGATTGGTTGTTCCTGATGTATTTAACTTATCAAATAGTGTACAAACACCTGGTTCTAATATGTTTAGAAGCAAATATAGAATTTATGGTGTTTTAGGTAATGCCAGTATTGGTTACAAGAATGCAGCATTTTTAGAATTTTCTGCCAGAAATGACTGGTCTTCTACACTTCCTGCACAAAGCAATTCATTTCTATATGGTGCGGTAGGAGCTTCAGTTATAATTACTGACCTTTTCAATATTAAAAACGATATTTTAAACTACGGTAAGATTAGAGGAAGTTATGGTACTTCAGGTAAAGATGCAGGTATATATCTTCTAAATTCATATTTTATTGGAAACCCTGATATTGTTGGCTTAGGAGATTATTCATTATTCTTCCCGAAAAATGGAGTACCAGGATTCACCATTGGAAATACGATTGGAAATCCTGATTTAAAACCAGAGCTTACTACTACTTATGAAGTTGGTGCTGATCTTGGTTTCTTTAATAATAAAGTAAATGTTTCTTATACTTATTATCATTCAGACCATTCAGATCAAATCGTATCTATTAGCCTACCTAGATCTACAGGGTATACAACAACTACAAGTAATATTGGTAAGATGGTGAATAAAGGTCATGAAGTTACTTTAAGTCTTAAACCACTTAACGGAGTAGTTGATGGTTTGGATTTTGAACTATTTGGAACTTATTCCAAAAACGAAAGTGAAGTTATCAAAATTTCTGATGATATAGATGAATTAACCGTAGGACAATTTGGGTTTGCTGCTGGTACAACAATTACTTTAGTAGCGAAGGAAGGTCTACCTTTTGGTACTTTCAAAGGTAATGATTATAAGTATAATGATCAAGGACAAGTTATTGTTGATCCTAACACTGGCTATCCAGTATATGCTGATGATGACTATATAGGCAATTTTCAACCTGATTACTTAATGAGTTTTGGTGCCAATACCCAATATAAAGGTTTTGGATTTAAAATCTTATTTGATATGAAAAAAGGAGGATACTTTGCTTCTCAAACCTCATATAATACTCATTTTAATGGTACTGCTCTTAGAACTACTGAATTTAATAGAGAGCCTTTTATATTTCCAAATTCCGTAGTAGATAATGGTGACGGAACTTATTCTGAAAATACAAATATAATAACTGAAGAACAATATTGGACTGATTTTGATGCGCCAGTTACAGATCATTTAATTGATGCAAGTTATTTGAAATTAAGAGAGGTTGAATTGAGTTATACATTTCCAAAAAAGATGTTGGAAAATGTATTTTTGACAAATGCTAGATTATCACTTTATGGTAAAAACCTAAAATACTGGTTACCAGACGGAAATAAATATGCAGATCCAGAAGTAAATGGACCTGCTTTAACAGGCAATGCACAAGGTATTGAGACCACTCAAACACCTTCTTCTAGAAGCTTTGGGCTTAACATACAATTGTCATTTTAACAAAAAAAATAATACGATGAAGAACAATTTTAAAATAATTCTTATTCTATTTTTAACACTAAGCTTTTCATGTGAAGATAGTTTAGAAGAAGTTAATATAGACCCTAATACATTCCCTTCAGCTGGTGATTCACAGATTTTAGCTTCGGCTCTTGGCTTTATGGGATACGTTATCGAGACAGATTTAAATTACAGTGACTCATTTCTATGGTCACAATACAACACTTGGGGTATTGGAGTTTCAACTGGAAATCCAGAACGTTACATTTCAGCAGCTACTGATAATAATGGTTACTGGCAACGTGCTTATGCCAATGTCCTTGCAGATTTAAGTTATATTAATAAAAATAGTAATTCCGCTGCCTATCGCGGTATCTCTAAAACTTTAATAGCTTATATGTATCAAGGGTTGGTAGACCATTTTGGAGATATTCCATTTACAGAAGCCGTATCAGGCGCTATTAATGATGGTTCAATATTGGCTCCAAATTATGATTCTGCTGAGACTGTAATTTACCCTGCTTTAGTAACTATGTTAGATGAAGCATTAAGTGAATTCGATGTGGCCGCTGAAGGAGAAGTTGGAAGCGCAGATTTTATTTATAGTGGTGATATCTCTAAATGGAAAAAATTTGTCAATTCTTTGAAATTGAGAGTTCTTATGAGAACTTCTGAAGTTAATCCTCAAGGAGCCGTTATTCAAAGTCTAATATCTTCTGGTACGTTTATTGAGACCGTAGCAGACATGCCTGTTATACCTTTTTCTGGTGCTTCCGGTGATCAAAATCCAATGTTTGCCAGAGCTGAATTTGGAGTTGGTATGTTTTATTTTGCTAGTAATGCATTTTTAAATGTGATTACAGATTTAGAAGATCCTAGAGGTGAGGTATTGTATACAAAAGCAACTACAGGAACTTTTGCAGGACAATTACATGGTATAGATCAAGGTACCATAGATGATGAACCATTTACAGCACCAGCAACTAATTACAGCTTGGCTAACAACTATTCTTATGGCCAAGATAAGCCTGTCCTTTTAATGAGTCCATGGGAGGTTTGGTTTTTAAGAGCTGAAGCCGATGCACGATATGGAACAGCAGACGACGAAACAGATGCATTCGAAACAGCAGTTGCATTAAATTTTACTTACATGGGTCTTGCTGCAGATTCAGCATCTTATTTAAGCGCTCTTGGATACTCCAGTTCAGATCCATTGGTTGATAAAATTGATATGATTGCAATTCAAAAATGGATATCTTTAAACGGAACTCAAGAAGATGAGGGATGGATAGAAGCCCGTAGGTTTGATAGAACTCAGAGTAGATTATTTTCTGATGGAATTTGGCAAAATCCACCATTATCGGTGCTACCAAATAACGGCTTCCCTTCTACATGGTTATATCCAGAAACAGAAAGAAGTTTAAACCCTAATGCATTACCGCAAAGACTTATTACGGATAAAATATTTTGGGATAATTAATAAAAAAATTAAATATGAAAAGATTTAAATTATTATTTACATTTTCAATCATTGGATTGATGCTGACCAATTGTACTGATAGTGATACACCATATCTTGGTGATAATGCATCAAGAATCACTTATTTACCTAAGATTACGCTCGATGGAGGTAATGTTGTGCTTGATTGTAATGCAACCTCTTATTCTGATCCAGGAGCAGTGGCAACAGCTGGAGGGGCAGAAATAGATTTAGAAACACGTGTAAAAGGGAAATACTTTGGAGGAACTTCAGTAGAAGGTGGTCCTGATGTTTATTTAGTCTCATATAGCGCTTTTAATGACGACGGCATTGCAGCTACTTCAAATAGAGTAGTCTTGTACCCTGAATGTAATGGTGATCTTGTAACTAGTATCGCTGGTATGTATACAGCTTCCGTTTCAAGGAACGGCAGTTCTCCTTCTGGATACCAGGATAACGGTCCTTTTATTATTAAGGACTTGGGCAATGATAGATATGCAATATCTGATGCACAAGGTGGTTGGTATGAATACGGAAGAGGACTTGGTGTCGCTTATGCCACACTAGGTTTGGTCCTTAAAGCCAATAATATAGCAGCAAACGATTTTACTAGCGAAGGTACTGTTACTACTAATACATTCGGAGGAGTTAATACTTTTACTAGTTTAACAGTAGATCCTGTTGCCAAAACTCTAACACTAAAAGTTAACTGGGATGCTGGCCCTTATGCGTTCGTAACTGTCTTTACTCAAACTGAAGATTACTATTAATCAAAAATTAAAAAAATGAAATATAATATAATTTTAAAAAAGTTAAGCCTTTTATTATTAAGTCTTACATTAATGACTTCTTTTGTTTCTTGTGAAGAAGACGATGTTACTCCAGAACCTAATGGAGTCCTTACTGATGATGTACGAGGAACATGGGTTGTTGACATGTATTGGGATGGAGACTTTTATGATCATAATACCATATCAACTCTTAATACTGGCGACAATGACGCAGATAAAATATGGATAGATGACCAAGGTCATGGCTGGGGTTTGCTTGCTAAAGTAAATTTTGATCCTAATACTTTGACTTTTTCTGCTACCGATGCAGATGAGCACTATTATGGTGTAACTGTTACTATTAACGGCTCAATCACTAAAGGTGGTGCTACTACCCCAAGTGGGGAGACAGTAGATAGTATTCATTTTGAAGTAGAATTTTCTGATATTCCTGGTGAACCATGGATATATGAAGGTTATAAAAGCACTGCTAAAATAGAAGATTATCCTTAAATCTTGATTTAGATTATTTAAAAAACCACCTTATATAAAGGTGGTTTTTTTATACCTTTACCCCATGCAAGATCAAACACAAATTTTTGGAATAAGAGCAATTATTGAAGCAATAAATGCCGATAAAACTATTGATAAAGTATTTCTTCAAAAAGGTTTAAAAGGCGAACTTTTTACAGAGCTAGAAAGTTTGTTGAGAAAGAAAGACGTGAGCTCTTCATATGTTCCGGTTGAAAAACTGAACAGACTTACTAAAAGCAATCACCAAGGGGCTGTTGCCCAAATATCTCCTATAGAATTTTATGATTTAGATCAGTTAGTGGTAAATGTTATTGAATCTGGCAAAAAGCCTTTATTTCTATTGTTAGACCAAATAAGTGATGTTAGAAATTTTGGAGCCATCATTAGAACTGCCGAATGCACTGGCGTAAATGGTATCATAATACAAAAAAAAGGTGGTGCCCCTGTAAATGGCGACACCATTAAAACGAGTGCTGGTGCCGTTTTTAAAGTTCCCATCTGCAAAGTAGATCATATAAAAGATGCTGTTTTTTATATGCAGGCCTCCGGCATAAAAGTTATTGCTGCCACCGAAAAAACAGAAAACACTTTATATGACGTAAGTTTTGTTGAACCTTGTGCCATTATCATGGGATCTGAAGATAGAGGCATCAATCCATCCATATTGAAAATTGTTGATGATAAAGCAAAATTACCGTTGCTTGGAGACATCGAATCCCTTAATGTATCTGTTGCCTGTGGTGCGTTTTTGTATGAAGTGGTGAGACAACGTATTTAATCCTCTTTTTCTTTATAGTTATAGTTAATAGTTGGTTGTTCCTGTTGTTCAACTTTAGGTTCTATATATTCTATAAAGTTTCCATTTTCATCAAACTGTTTTAAAAAAGGGTCATCATCGGCATTATAATTTTCATCTTCCCATATATATTTTTGAGGTTTAGGAATTTCCTTTTTAAAATATAAGGCAAAGGCTAATCCGGTAATCAATCCAGATAAATGTCCTTCCCAAGACATGTTTTCTTCTATTGGAAACACATACCATATCATACTTCCGTAAAGAAAAATCACAAGTAACGATAAGGCTATAAGTCGGTAATATTTTGCAAATACGCCTTTAAAGAAAATAAAACTAACAAGTACATATATTAATCCGCTAGCGCCAATATGGTAGGATGGTCGCCCAATACACCAAGTTAAAAATCCAGATATTAAAATTCCAAAAAGAAGGATTTTCCATGCAATTGGTCTGTAAAAATAAAACAAGGCCATCGATAATATAAATAAAGGAATAGTATTATGGTAAATATGGTAAATATCGCCATGTATAAAAGGGCTAAAAATAATTCCTTTCAACCCTTTAATTTCTTGCGGATAAATTCCAAATTTTGTGAAATTAAACCCAAAGCGAACTTCAAACCAAAATACCAGCCAAATAAAAAGGGTAATTGCAATTGGATAAGCAACAACACCTGTAGAAAATTTAAAATGCTCTTCTTCTTTCATAATAATAAAAGTAGCAAATAGTCAACCAACATTATTATAAATGCTAAAATGTCAGTTAAATATCAAATATTTTTTATTGAAGCCAAGACCAAAAATTAAAAAATTACTTTAATTTTACTTCTATGAATGAACCTTTAGCCGAACGATTACGACCCAAAACCCTCAACGATTATTTGAGTCAATCCCATTTAGTTGGTAAACAGGGTTCATTAACGCCACAGATAAAGCAAGGGCTTATTCCATCCATGATTTTTTGGGGTCCACCGGGCACAGGCAAAACAACTTTGGCAAATATTATTGCTACAGAATCTGGTAGGCCATTTTATACCTTAAGTGCCATCAATTCTGGCGTAAAAGACATTCGCGATGTTATTGATAAGGCCAAACAAAGTGGCGGGTTGTTTACCACGAAAAATCCTATTTTATTCATTGATGAAATTCATCGCTTTAGTAAATCGCAACAAGATTCTTTATTGCAGGCTGTCGAAAAAGGCTGGATAACTCTTATAGGCGCCACTACTGAAAACCCCAGTTTCGAAGTGATACCTGCACTTTTATCTCGCTGTCAGGTTTATATACTTAATTCATTTGATAAAAACGATCTGGAAACGCTTTTAAAGCGGGCCGTTGAACAAGATGTTTATCTATCAAAAAAAAACATAACACTTAAAGAAACTAATGTCCTTTTAAAGCTTTCGGGTGGTGATGCCAGAAAACTTTTAAACATTTTTGAACTTATTATCAATTCAGAAGATACAGACGAAATCATCATCACAGATGAGTCTGTACTGAAAAAAATCCAGAATAATACGGTTAGATATGACAAAACCGGTGAGCAGCATTACGATATTATTTCGGCTTTTATAAAATCCATTCGAGGAAGTGATCCCAATGCTGCCGTTTACTGGTTAGCCCGAATGATAGAAGGTGGTGAAGATGTAAAGTTTATTGCCAGACGCATGCTTATTTTAGCTAGCGAAGATATTGGCAATGCTAACCCAACGGCTTTGGTAATTGCCAACAATGCATTTCAGGCGGTTGCAGCTATAGGTTACCCGGAATCAAGGATTATTCTCAGTCAATGTGCCACTTATCTGGCATGCTCTCCAAAAAGTAATGCTTCTTATATGGCTATAAGTAATGCGCAACAACTGGTAAAAGAAACAGGTGATTTATCTGTGCCATTAGATATAAGGAATGCCCCGACCAAATTAATGAAAGAACTTGGTTATGGCGAACATTATAAATACGCCCATAGCTACGAAAACAATTTTGCAAACCAAGAGTTTATGCCCGATGAACTTAAAGGTACTAAACTTTATGAACCCGGAAATAATGCCCGCGAAAAAGCCTATCTGGATTTTTTAAAACAACGCTGGAAAGATAAATACAACTATTAGTTTTAAACTTCTAGAACTTGATATTGAGTGTATTTTGTTTTAACACACCATTTTCATAATATTCTAGAATCCACTGTTCCCCTTTTTTATATAAAGTCGCATTCATGTTTTCAACTAAAAATACATTGTCTAAACCTGTCTTTTTAATTTTATATACAACTTTTGGGGTGCTGTCAACCAATTGAAACCCATTATCAATTTCTTGTGCATACAATACGCCTGACTTAGCCTCCATGCTTATGGTTTCTTTAGGGGTTTCCTTTACAACCTCAGCCTTTATAGCTTCAACTTTTACAGGATCTACTTGCTTTACAGCTTTAACTTCCATTGCAGGTTCAACTGGTGCAACCTCAACTATTTTTTCTTGTTTTAAACTTTCAATTTCTTCTTTAAGTTTTTGAATTTCCTGCGCGGTTTCGCTTTTCTCCTCCTCTGCTATTTGTGCATTTGCAGCCATATGGCTTTCGCTAGGGTCAAACTTATGGTTTAGTGCTTCAAACGATGTAAAAGCATCTCTTAACGCCAAATTATAGGCTTTTTCATATTCTTTTTCTCTGGTTTCTCCTACTCTGCTTGTAAAAACCGTTTTATCATAACAATCCTTTAACTCTGCAACTAATTTTGTTTTAAAAAGTCCAGACTCTTTAGTTACATTCGACTTTAATCCTAAACATCTGTTTCTAATTAAATCTTCCGGATAGTCTTCTCCTTCCATTACGGTTTCAAAACCATATTTTTCAAACAGGAACTTAGACAACGAATTGATTTTATATTGATCGTCTGTCTTTAAAAAATCATATTTTTTTGGAACAATAATATATTTGTAGGCATTAAGGTTTTCTTGTGAAAATGTGCTTAAAGTTGCCATTAATATTGCTAATACTGTAAAAATCTTAATCTTCATTTTTTTTAAATATATAGTTAAATCCTAATTGTAAAGATACACTTTGTGCATTATATATGTTTTGGTATTCTAAAAAATTATCGGCCATAATATAAAAATTCATATTTCCAACATTGGCAGAAAGCCCTAACCCAATATTGCTAAAGGAGTAGGAATCTATGGTGTACGTAGCTTTAGCTTGCAGTCCTTTAAAAATTTTTCTTAAAAAATAGGCCGTTAACGCCATTTGAGGTTGTTTGGGCCTATTTATGGCAAATACCTGTAAGCCAACTGCGTTTTGGTAACCATCCTCATCAGGCAAACAATTGCACTCTTTGTCTCTTCTTTTTCCAAAAGCATAATTTAATGATGCGTTCAGTTTTACGGGTCTCCAGGTTGTATATTTTGTATTGGTTGTATCAACATTAAACAAATCTTCAAACTCATTTTCTATCTCATCCCAGTACTCTTCGGCAGTTTGTCCTGAACCCGTTTCTGGAAATATAGGGTTTACACCTTCAAATACATAGTTGCCTTTTACACTGTAATTTTCAACATCTTTACTGTGCCTTATAAAACCAACGTCTTGCAAACTCCCATCAATCATCCACTGTTTATTGATCTGATAGGTAAACCCAACGTCAAAGCCCAAACCTAAACTTCCACCCAAAAATAGCCTTTTTTTTATATCGCTAACCACCTTATCTGAGCTTGCATTATCATCTGTTACTGCCAATAAACCCGAAGTTCTCACTTGCAAGTCTAAATTAAAGATATGGTCGTAAAAATTATTGGTTCCGTTAACCGTTACAAACGAGCCTCTATTTTTTGTTGAATTGAAATCCATGATGCCCGAATATATTTTTCCTCTAACACCCACCGTAAAGTTATCATTGACCTTTTTGTTATATCCCACATGCAATACAGAAATAAGTTCTCCCTTGGCACTAAAATCACTGGCATCAAAAACCCTGTTGATGTTGGATTGATTCCCTTCATAGGCTAAAATGGCGTAATCTTTTGGAAAGTACCCTATAAAATCCAGCTCTTGATACATACCAAAACTAATATACTGGTTTTTATTGTAACTAGAGCCAATTGCAAAGCCTCCCGAGAACAGTTCCAACTGCTCATTTAGAGTAAAAAAATCGTTTGCCTGCATGCTATAAATGGCTTTTTGCAGTTTTAAATTAAAATCCAAACCATCATTGGCAAACAAATCGTAAACAGTTACTCCCGAGGTTCCGGCATTGACATGGATGTGCGATAGTAACGGAATTCCAAAACACCAGTCGTTGGTTACTTTTCCTCCCGGATTTATCAATAATGACTGCGGAATTTCAGAAAACCCATAAAGTATCTGCTTGTTTTGAGACCAAGATAAAAAGGAGACTATCATAAAGAATAAACAGGCACTTTTCATAATCAACTATCGATGTTCAAATAAAAAGTTCCTTTAGACTTTAAAATAATTCTACCAGGAGTGCTTTCGTTTATTTGTTCGCCAGGCTGAATCGTTAATGTAAAAATAAGCTTCGTGGTGTTTTTTAGTGCCACTAGGGTGTTCCCTTCAAAAATCTCGACATGTTCGGTAACCACTTCACTGTTATTTGGTGACGCACTCGAGAAAAACGAAAAGGTATGTTGCAATTGGTTAAAATCATCAAACATATCAATCTGAACGGTAAAGGCCCTATTGATGGTGTTGGTGGTTTCAAGCATAAACTCAGCTTTAACCAAATAGTCTACAATAAATTCATCTTGAAAAAAATCAATATTAACTGAATCTTTAAGATTAACAACTTCTTGCCCTTCAACAAGGAACTTATTGGCAGGCACATTGATATATACCAAATCAGACTCAAAAACCGGAGTCAGCAGTATGTCATTGGCTTGATTAAAATCGACATCCTTGGTACAGGATATGGTTGTCAAAGCAAATGAAACCACTATTATAAGATATTTAAAAACGAATTTGAGCATAAATATATAAAAACGACAATATTGGGTACTTAGTATGGTTTTACAAATAGTTTTTTAACCCAATTAAATTATCAATCTGCTTGACACTGTTATCGGTACTTTCTGCTTTAACATTAAAAAAAATAACATCCATTCCAATATTTCTGGCCCCTAATATATCCGCTTCAAAATTATCGCCTACCATAATGCTTTTTTTAACATGGGTTTTTGCAATGTCGATGGCGAAATTGAAAATTTTAGGGTTTGGCTTTTTTACTCCAACCTGTTCTGAATTTGTTACCGTTTTAAAATAATGGTCAATTTTAGAATATGTTAGCTTTTTTTGCTGAACTTCTGCAAAACCATTCGTAATAATATGCAGATTGTATTTTACGCTTAAATACTCCAAAACATCAATGGTGTTATCAAAAAGATGATTAAATGTAGTAAGGTGCGTTATATAATCTTCAGACAACTTAAAGATCAATTCTTTATCAATTACCTGATTCACAGCTAAAAAGGCATCGTTTAATCTGCCAAACCGTAAAGATGCTTTATCAATTTTTTCTTCGCGGTACAGTTTCCAGTATTCTAAATTTATGGGTTCATAATAACTTAAAAACTGGGTTGTATCAACTTTTATGTTGTTAATATTGAATATTTTTTCGAAGGCCAGACCAGAATTTTTATCAAAATCCCAAAGTGTATGGTCTAAATCAAAAAATATATCGGTTATATTATCAATTTTCATCTGTTGGTTTTTATTATTCTACAGGTGGGATGTCATTAGTAGATTCTAAAATAATATTAAACAATTCCTTAAATCCTTTCCAGCGCTCCAATTCACTAAAGGTATAATTATGAAAAACAGGTACAAACACGCCGTCAACCTGTTTTATTTCGTTAATAATTTTCATTAAAGCTTTCTTTTTGTCTAAAAGAGAATGTGTTTTTAACAAGGTATAATCCAGTAAATTATACGACCATATTTTTAAAGGGGTTTGCACCTCGTAATCTAAATCATAAAACAAAAAAGGTGTGCAGCTTCCGGCTCTAAAACCTATTTGATTTACGTAACCCATGGTATAATCTTCCTTAATTTCAAGTTCTATAAGACTTCTGTAAGATTCTGGTAAATTAAGTTTTGAAAAAGACTGTCTTGAAGCTGATAACGACCTATTTATAATGGCCTCCATTTTTAGTTTTTCCTTTTTCAAAATGGCAGGGTCGTGAATTGCAAAATACGACGCTTTTAAACCAACTTTACAGTAATCTGCTACGCGTTTTATAAGCGATACAAATTTCTTTTTATTAGGGTTAATGCCTTTGTCGTAAGTAGAATAATCGCCTATTAAAAAAAAGAACAGGAATTTATATTTAGTTTGCTTTTGTTTGTTTACAATGTACTTAAAGGTATCGTACGGGTCGTGCTTAAAGCCTAAAATAACCATATATCTGTAATACAATCGTTTTAGTTTTAATTCACTTAAATCTTTTACAGTGCCCCCAAAAGTTCTCATAAAACCTTTTAATTTAAAATTATAGGCACTAGGCACATCTATAATTGGTTTTATACTGTAAGTTCTTTTTGGAAACACAAATTCAGGATATTGGCTTTGCAATTTGTCTCTAAACTTGTAAGCCCAGATATCTACAACTGGCTGATGTAAAAACCCATATTTGTACCCGATACTTTCCGTTGCCGAAAACCGTCCGTATTCATCATTTACATGGGGCAAATACTCTTCATATCTTGATAACAAATAAAACGAAGCGGCAAAAATATCAAAAGGAATCGCACTCTTCTCTCCAATATAAAAAAAGCATTTGGTATTTTCCCAGTCATGCACATTAATCTCTATATCCGACAGACCTTGTTCATACAGTATATCGTTACTTTTCACAAAAAACTCGTTACCCAGTTGCTGTTTGGTGTACGACATTTTTAAACTATCATGCGCTATAAACTCTTCAATAGTAGTAGTAAAAGAAACCTCAATACCTAAAACCCTGGTGCAGATATGTTTAAATACATATCGCAATCGTGGTGCAATTTTATGTGTATAAACTAAAAGCATTTACAATAGGTTTTCATCGGCAAAACTAAGGTATGCCTTTTCTGTTACAATCAAATGGTCCAATACTTTTATATCTAAACTTTCTGAAGCCAGTTTTAGTTTATTGGTAAGTTGTTTATCTGCCTCGCTGGGTTTTAGAGTTCCCGACGGATGGTTATGTGCCAAAATAATACCTGTTGCACCTACTTCCAAAGCATTTTTTAAAACCAGTCTAACATCAACCAACGTACCGGTAATACCGCCTTTACTTAACTGGCTTTTTTGAATCACTTTATTGGAATTGTTCAAATAAATAATCCAGAATTCCTCATGCTGCAATTCGCCAATTATAGGCTGCATCAACTCAAAAACCGATTGGCTCGAAGTAATTTTCTTTTTTTCTAAAGCCTCTTCGCCTCTACGCCGTCTTCCTAACTCTAAGGCGGCAGCTATGGTTATGGCCTTTGCTTCACCTATGCCTTTAAAATCCATAAGTTGCTTGATGGATAGTTTACCCAACGCGCTTAAGTTATTATCAACACTTGCCAGAATGCGCTTGCACAAATCAACGGCACTCTCCTCTCTATTGCCAGAACCTATTAAAATAGCAACCAGCTCTGCATCACTTAAGGCAGCTTTACCTTTATAAAGTAATTTCTCTCGTGGCTGGTCATCCTGCGACCAATTTTTAATGGAAAACGAGGTAGGTTTTTCTTGCATCTGATAAAGATAAATATTGTAATTTTATAAATCAACAATCATTAATTTAAATTAGTAACAACTTGAGTTATCCTCCAAAACATCATCAGGACAGCAACATCCATCATATGATAGAGGTGATAAAAACCTATCCGTTAGCTACCCTCATTTCTGTAAAAAACAACGAACCGTTTATTACACACTTACCCTTAATTTACAGAGAAGCCGATGGTAAACTTATCGGGCATATCGACAAATTTAATCCGCATGCCAGTTTGTTGCAGGATAATAACGAGATAGCCCTTATTTTTTCAGGCCCACAATGTTACATTTCGCCAAGCATTTATACCACCACCCAGTTACCAACCTGGAACTATATAAAAGTGCACATAAAAGGAACGGTAAAAGCCATAAACGATGCCGAAGCCATTAAAGAAAGCATGATAACAATGACCGAGTTTTTAGAACAACCCGAGCACAGGTATGTGTTAGAACCCAACAACCCACGTATGGAAGGTGCCTTATCGTATGTGAACGGTTTTGAAATAACCATTACCCATTGGGAAGGTAAATTTAAGCTCTCGCAAGACAAAAAACCACAGGATATAGCCAACGCCAAAGCAGAACTCATCAGGGCGAATCAGGAAAACATTGCCACTTTTTTAAACAAGGTGTTTTAGTGCGGAAACAAAATGTATTAACCAGCGTATCATTTTAAATAACAACAGTTACCTATGAAATTTTACAACAACAGACCATTTATTTATAAAACATTAATGATAGTGCTTGCTTTTCAAATATTTTCATGCCATACAGCGTTTCATGAAAAGTGGACCAAAGAAAAAGCCCCTGAATATTTTAAGGCTACATTTGAAACCACAAAAGGAAATTTTGAAATTGAAGCCAAAAGAACCTGGTCTCCATACGCAGTCGATCGTCTTTACCAATTAATCCATAAAGGTTTTTATACCAATATTGCCATTTTTAGGGTAATCCCAGATTTTGTTGCGCAATTTGGTATTCATAACGACAGTATAAAAACGAATGCCTGGAACAAATTTAAAGTACCAGATGAACCGGTAATTGAAAGCAATTTAAAAGCTACCATAGCATTTGCAAGAAGTACGCCCGGAACCAGAACCAATCAAATTTTTATAAACTTAAAAGATAATATACGCTTAGACACCCTTAACTATTCAAAAGTTAAAGGGTTTCCTGTAGTTGCCAAAGTAATAAAAGGAATGGACATTGTAGAAACATTTTATAATGGTTATGAAGACGAATTGGATAATAAGCAAGATTCCATTCATGATTTAGGAAATAAGTATCTAAAGAAAAACTACCCTAAATTAGATTATATTATTAAAGCTTATATCACCGATAAAAAGAAAAACTAGAAGCGCTTGCCTAAAAAATTATATTAAAACTTCTTTTTAAGCATTTTTAAATACATGGTTTCCACTTTGGCACGTGCCCAAGGTGTTTTGCGCAAAAATGTTAAGCTGGATTTTACCGAAGGATTATCGGTAAAACATTTAATTTTAATGGTATACCCCATATACTCCCAACCGTAATGCGCCACTAAATCATTCAAGATTTTTTCTAAAGTAATGCCGTGTAGCGGATTATTGGGTTGTGTTTCCATGTATTAAACGTTTAATTTTTACAGCTTTCTCAAAGTGGTCTAACTTATGGGTCATAATCCACCACTGTGCCGCTTCCATTAACAACTCCGGATTTTCATTTTTATTTTTAAAAAAGGCATAAAAAGAAATACCAACCTGATCTCCTTTTTCGGCAATCTTTTTATCGCATACTTCCAGAATTTTATCTCTTAAAATCTTTTGCATGGGTGTTAATTTCGTCTGCTTTTATTATTGCGTCGTCTTGAACTGTCTCCACCGGCATTTTTGGGAGCTGCATTATTTCTACTCCTGTTGCCGCCTGTTCGTTGTTGTCTTTTTTCTGGCTCGGTTGATGCATTGGGGTCGGGTTCAAAACCCTCGATGATTTCTACCGGAAAGCGCATCCCTACCAGTTTTTCAATATCTCTTAAAAAGGTAGTTTCATCAGCACTTACTAACGATAAAGCTTCACCTCTGGCTCCTGCTCTGCCCGTTCTGCCTATTCTGTGAATATAATCTTCAGGAATATTAGGCAATTCAAAATTAATAACATGGGGCAATAACGGAATATCCAGTCCGCGGGCAGCAATATCGGTAGCTACCAATACCCTTACATCACCATGTTTAAAACCACTTAACGCTTTGGTTCTGGCTCCCTGACTTTTGTTGCCATGTATAGCCGCCGCCGTAATGCCTGCCTGCACCATTTTTTCACACAGTTTATTGGCACCATGCTTGGTACGTGTAAACACCAACACCTGTTTCCAGTTTCCTTCAGCTATTAACTTAATAATCAAGCCAGTTTTTAAACCTTTGGCAACCCTGAATACTTTTTGTGAAATAGCCTCAACCGTGGTATTTTCGGGAGTAGCTTCCACCTGTACCGGATGGTTTAAAATACCCTGCGCCAGTTTTTTAATATCGTGTGAAAAGGTAGCCGAAAACATCAGGTTCTGTCGTTTGGCGGGCATCATTTTCATAATGCGTTCTATATCGCGTAAAAAGCCCATATCTAGCATGCGGTCGGCTTCATCAAGTACTAAAATTTCAATTTTAGAAAGCGATAATACACCTTGGCTGTGCAAATCAATCAAACGTCCGGGTGTAGCCACCAGCACATCCACGCCTTGGCGTAAATGAGCTACCTGCGAGTTTTGGTTAACGCCACCAAAAATAACCGCCGAACGTAAATCGAGAAACACACTGTATTCCTTCACGTTTTCATATACTTGGGCTGCCAGCTCTCGTGTGGGTGTTAATACCAAGGCTCTTACAGGGCGTTGCCTTAAGGTTTGTCCTTGCGATAATAATTGTAGTAATGGCAAGGTAAACCCTGCTGTTTTACCTGTACCTGTTTGTGCCGAAGCCAAAATATCTTTTCCTTCTAAAATGGGCGGAATGGCTTTTATTTGTATAGGGCTTGGGGTAGTATATCCTTTTTTGCTAATAGCTTTTAGCAAGGCTTCAGATAAGCCTAATTGGTTGAATGACATATAAAGTATTTGGTAAATGACCATCTAACTGTTAGTGTCATTTTTTTATTAGCTGCAAAGGTACGGCTAATTTGTTTAGTTTGTTAGAAACTTGTTTTTTCATGCCAGTGCCGGTTACAAATGGCCATGTGTTTAAAACCAAAATCGTTTTAAAATAAAAAAATACGCAGTAGTGCGTATTTTTTTATTGGCGGCTTTTTAATATCTATGTGGTTGTTTAACAAGAACTGAGCTAAAAAACAAACCTTTTTAGACTAATTTTGAAACAAAGTTTTCATTGTATGGCATTCCTGATCTTGCAATAGCGAACGCCTGTTTCAATAATTTATTTGCAACAGCTATTAATGCCAGTTTTTTACTTTTTCCTTTGTTTACAATTCGCTCATATATTTCTCTGCATGCCTTATTATGTTTACAAGCTGAAAACGCACATAAAAACAATAGGTTCCTGAGTTTTTTGTTTCCCACTTTACTTATCCTGCTCCTGCCCCTGACGCTGCTTCCTGATTCCCTTATTGTCGGCGTAATGCCAACATAACTGCATAATTGCGATGCCGTTTCAAACTTCTTGAAACAGTTGGTTACTACTATTAAAAATAAGGCTGTCTTCATCCCCATGCCCGGGATGCTTTTCAGTAGCGTCAATTGATGTTGCTGGTCTTGCTTTACCAGTTCCAGCAATCGCGCCTCTATTCCACTTATCTCTTTGTCCAAGTGTTTTAAATCCCGTTTCAAAGATTGATGGACATACTTTGATGGAATCCCCAAGACTTCCTCGCCATGCTTCTTGTTCTTGGTCTGGGTGCGCTTCTTCAAATAATTGTCCAGTAACCGGAACAACTGTAAACATTCCGCTTGCACATCTGTCAATGCCGTGTATAGAGGAACCTCATTCATTTGTCCATACTCACAAATCGCTTTGGCATCACTCTTATCGGTCTTTACCTTAGCTAACTTCATCTGGATAAACCGTTTTACCGATAATGGATTTACCACCGATACTTGCACCCTTTTTTTATGTAAAAAATGTGCAAACAGATAGTGATAATACCCTGTGGCTTCCATCACAACTAAAGCATCTTTAGTTATCTCTTTTAAGAATGATTTAAAGCCTTGTGCATCATTCTTAAAACTTTGATGTCCGTTTTGATAGCTATAAACATCAAACACATCCTTACTGATGTCTATTCCAAAAATTTCTGTATTTTTATTCATAAGAATTGAATTTTGAAAGGACAATCTACTTTGGTTTCAACAACTTGAAATCGAGATCTAGGTCTCACAGAACTGAACGAAATTTAAGTAGAAAAGAGAGGGGATTAGCAATGTTGCCGAAGTTGTAAGCTTCACCGTGTAAAATAACCTTAATCCTCTCTTTTGTTCTTTCTGATTTATTTATCTAATTTAACAAAAGACAAACTTAAGCCGTATAAAAATAATGCTTAGTTTAGTGCTTAATCAAAGGTTAGTGCAGTTTTGCCAGCTTCTGATTTTCCTTCGGAAAATCCTCGCATACAAAACCGCACTATTCTTATACGTATTCCAAGGTAAAATCCTAATAAATTATTGATTATTTTTAAGCTACAAATTTTTGGAGCTCTACATATGGACGTTGTAAGCAATATTGACCCGTCCTGAAATAAGGCTACATAATTTTAAACATTATGTATAGAAATGACAAAGTAATCAGACGGTATTCAGAACCTTTCAAACTGAAAATTTTAGATGAAATTACAACGGGTAAATTAAACAAAAACCAATTAGGTAAACTCTATGGTATTGCTCCAACCACCATTAATGAATGGATCAGGAAGTACAACCGTAAAGACCTCATGAACACCAGAGTAAAAGTGGAAACAAAAGACGAAATAACTCGAATTAAAGAACTGCAAAAAGAGATTGAACAGCTTAAAAAACTACTCTTAAAAAAGGATCTGGATGCCTTGGTATTGGATTCGTATCTAGAAGTAGCTGCAGAAGATCTGGGCTATAAATCTGTGGCCGAACTAAAAAAAAGCTAAGTATAAAGCCTTAATCAAAGCCAAAGAAAAAGCTAAGGGATTTGCTTCTTTAACCACTATAACCCATTGTTTTGGACATAAGCGCAATGCTTACTATAAGTATAAAAATAGAGCTGATAAGCGTTTAAAACTAGAACAACAGATTATTGAGATTGTGAAGAAAAGACGCAAATCCCTACCTAGAGAAGGCGTACGTAAACTTGTTAAATCCTTAGATGATGAGTTTACTAAAGCCAACCTTAAAGTTGGTAGAGACACCTTATTTAAGGTCCCTAGAAAACATCAAATGCTTACACTTAGAAAGAAATACAGTTCCAGAACAACCAACTCCCTGCATCGTTTTTATAAGTATAACAACATTATAAAAGACATGGAAGTGACTAGACCTAACCAAGTTTGGGTATCTGATATTACGTATATCAGAACCGTAAAAGGATTTTGTTACCTGGCCTTGATAACAGACATGTATTCAAGAAAAATTGTGGGTTATGACCTTAGTGATAGTCTGGAACTAAACGGATGTGTGAGAGCTCTTAAAAAGGCTTTGTATAAAGCTAAAAACACAAAAGGACTCATACACCATTCCGATAGAGGTATTCAATATTGTAGCAATGTATATACACAAATCCTGAAAAGAAACAAGATAGATATCAGTATGACAGAAGAAAACCATTGTTACGAAAATGCCCTAGCAGAAAGGGTTAACGGGATTCTTAAAGATGAATTTTATCTCGCCCAAACATTTACAAATATAGCTCACGCGAAAAGAGCTACAAAAAATGCAATTAATTTATGCAACGAAATAAGATTACACTTATCTTTAGATTTCAAAACACCGAATATGGTATATAAATTAACAGCGTAAATCAATTTTTAACCTGTAGCCATATTTCAGGACGTGACACAAATATCAATCACTCGAAAAGGCTACAAAAAATGCAATTAATTTGTACAACGAAATAAGATTACATTTATCTTTAGATTTTAAAACACCGAATATGGTATACAAATTAACAGCGTAAATTCAATTTTAACCTGTAGCCATATTTCAGGACGTGACATTACCTGTGAAAAGTAAAATTAAAATATTAGCTATTGAAGATGAGCCTTTACACGAGGAAAGACTCGTCATGATTTTAGAAGAACTCAATCATGAACTCATTGATGTACTGGACTCTCCTAAAGGAGTTATGACGATCATTAATGCTACTAAGCCTGATCTGATATTAATGGACATTGACTTGGGAAGCGATATAAACGGTATTGAGCTCACAAAAAAGATCAATCAAGAACATAATATCCCTACTATATTTTTAACCTCTCATGAAGACGATGAGACGTTCCAGAAAGCCAAAGAAACAAAGCCACATGCCTACCTGATTAAACCCTATAAAAAAGAAGAACTACAACGTAGCATCGAACTTTCGATTCTTCTTGAGCAAGGTAAGGGTGATAAAAACACTATATCAACTCAAGTCAAAAATCATATTTTCATAAGATCAGAAAATCGGCTTGTTAAAGTTGATTGGAAAGAAATCACTTTTGTATCTGCCTATGACAAGTATTGTTACATTCATATCAAAAATCAAAAAATAATGGTAAAGGAGCGATTAAAAAATATTTATGCATTGCTTCCTCAAAACACCTTTATTCAAGTACACCGGTCTTTTGTAATCAATATAGATGCTATAACTTCATTTAATAATGATATGAGTGAATTATATATCGGAGAAGAAAAAATAAAAGTGGGAAGATTATACAAGCAACAATTAATTTCTGAAATTAACACAATAGGTTAACTGCGTTATGATAACAAAACGAATTACAGAAATAGCCCAAACCCCAGGATTTCCTATTTGGATTTCAATAGCTGGTTTCAATGCCACCTGCGAGCTTGTGCGAGCTACAGCATTTACTGTTGAATCCGATTGCCAACACATTAAAGTATACATTCCTAAATGTATGAAAAATCAAATACAGGATGTACTGCTTGAAGGAGCTTCTATCAGTTTTCTTTTAGCTTCTTTAAAAGATTTTGAGTCTTATCAGATTAAAGGTGTCATTACCAATTTGGATACGTGTGATACTAACAAGCTGGAAAAACAAATAGAACTTCTCGAAGACACTATTGAACAAACCAATGCACTAGGGCTACATGGTGAGAAAATATTTGGTTATCTTTCAGAGGGGCCGTTTACCGCTATTCAAATGAGTTGTAAAGAGATTTTTGAGCAAACGCCAAAACCAGGTACCGGAACTAAAGTTGAAGCAACCGATGAAAAATAAAATCACTCTAGAAATGTTACCTGCATTTCAGGGAGTCATCCCTGCTACCATTGCTACCCTTTCTCAAGAAGGAACCCCTAATGTCACCTACATTTCACAAGTGTTTTACATTGATGAATCACACCTTGCAATATCTAATCAATTTTTTAACAAAACATGGAAGAACATTCAAGCGAACCCAAAGTTTGCCATTGCACTGACTTGTCCAGAAACATCAATATTGTGGAAATTGGAATTAGAATTCATCGATGAACAAAAGGAAGGTGAGGTATTTGACGAAATGGATATGATGATTGAAGCCATCAATAGTATGTTCAGGAATCAAACTCCTTTCAAATTACAATCCGCTTTGATTTGCCGCATTCTTCAAATCAAAAATATACATCCAAATGAATGAACAAGTTGAAATAATACAAAGCCAACTTGATGAGGAAAAGCGCAAGTATGAACTACTGCAAAAGGTGTCTTTTGAGTTAACGAAACTTTCCCCACTTACAGACCGTCTGAACAATATTCTAGAGTTTTTAGATGATAGCTTCAATCTAAACCATACAATATTACTGATCCCTTCAAAAGAGAATACCGTTCTAAAGGTTCTTGCTTCACGCGGCTTTCAAAATGATGGAATAGGGGCTGAAATACCTTTTGACTTTGGTATTGTAGGTGCCGTAGCGACTAAAAAGAAAAAAATGAGGTTATCAAGACTATCTCAACACAAAAAATATGTGGAAGCAGGCACTACAAATGATACGACTAACAACCTTTCTGATAATCTTCCAAAACTTGAAAAATCTGAAAGCTTAGTAGCACTCCCGTTAGTAGTCAACAATGAATTGGTAGCCGTCCTATCCTGTGAAAGCGAGAACGTCCTTTTCTTCTCCCAAAAAGAAGAAGACCTACTAATGACTTTATCACAGACTATTGCTTTATCCATTCAAAATGCAATGGTCTACGAACAACTTGAGGATCGCGTAAAGAGAAGGACACAAGAATTGCAGCTAATAAACGAAACGAAAGACCACTTATTTTCTGTTATCGCTCATGACTTAAGAAGTCCATTAAGTGCCTTAGAAGGTGTTTCTGAATTATTTGAATTCTATGCCAAGAAAGAGAGATACGATAAAATGCTTGAAGTTAGTAATAGGGTTGTTCGTACTACTCAAAATATATCTCAGCTTTTGGACAACTTACTGCATTGGTCATTATCGCAAAAAAAAGGCATTCAAAACACCCCTACTACTTTCAGTATTAATTCATTGTTAGCGGAAGTAGAAACTATTTTTGCTGAGCTACTTGAAAACAAACAACTCTCACTCTCTATTAAAGTAGATAAAACAACTAGTGTACATGCAGACTACAACATGACCTTTAGTATCTTCCGTAATCTCTTAAGCAATGCCATCAAGTTCACTTCTAAAGGAGGAGAAATTAACATAAGCTCAATGCCATCTGATAATGAAACTTGTATTTGCGTAAGAGACTCTGGAGTTGGCATAGAACAAGCTATTCTAGATAAACTTTTTACTCTTAATTCAAACACCAGACGATTGGGAACGGATCGCGAAAAAGGTTCTGGCCTTGGTTTAGTATTAGTAAAAGAATTTGTCAAAGAAAATAATGGGCATATTCGAGTAGAAACATCTGAAAAAGGAAGTGCTTTTTATGTCTGTTTGCCAAAAGTGTAATTTTTCACTCTCCATTGGAGGTCATTCATTCCTTAAGTTTTGTCGTTCATTCCTTTTTTTAAATTCTTAAAAGCATATCATAGACTTTTGAATTGTATAAAACAAATCAATAGTTATGAAAACAATACTTATTACAGGTGCAACAGGAGCTCAAGGAGGTAGCGTTGCACAACACTTACTCCAAAACAACAATCAATTTAAGGTAAAATGTTTAACAAGAAACTCTCAGTCAGATGAGGCTAAACAACTTGCTGACTTAGGAGCTGAAATTGTTCAAGGAGATTTATCAGACAAGGCGTCATTAGTTAATGCCTTAAATGGTTGCCAGCTTGTTTTTGGTGTCACCAACTTCTGGGAACATTTCGACAAAGAGCTTCAACAAGGAAAAAATCTTATTGATGCCGTAGCAGAATCGGGTATAGAACACTTTGTGCTAAGTACTTTACCAAGTTCTGAAAAACTATCAGAAGGTGCTTTAACCGTTCCTCATTTTGAAACAAAAGCATTGATGGAGGAATACTGCAAAACAAAAACAGGCTTACCATATACCTTTCTACATCCTGCTTTTTACTTTGAAAATTTCCTTTCGTTCTTCCCCCCTCAATCAACTGGTAATGGCTCCTTTGGCTTTGGGTTCCCACAAGGAGACACTCCACTCGCAGGTATTGCTATCGAAGATTTAGGCGGTATTGTAAAGGCAATCTTCAATCAACCAGAAGTTTATATTGGAAAAACCATTGGAGCCGTTTCAGAAGATATGCCTTGTGACGACTATGCTTTTCAAATGTCTGAAATACTAGGAATCAAGATCGTCTATAATGATATCCCAAGAGATGTATTTAGCTCATTTGGATTCCCAGGAGCAGAAGACTTGGCTAATATGTTCACCTTAAACAAACTTTATATCCCTAATCGACAAAAAGAAAAAACTGAAAGTCACCAACTATATTCACAACTAAAAAGCTTTTCACAATGGCTAAAAGAAAACAAGTCAAAATTTAATTCAATCATTCTAGAACCATCAAACTAAGAAATCATGGAAAGAGTAAATATTTATGGATTCCCTCATAAAGGAATAAGAAATGGCCTATCACAGTTACTAGTATTAGCAGGGAAAACTGATTACACCAGTGTCAATGCCGTAAATCAATTAAACGAACTATCTCTTGAGATAATAAAAATTTTGACCCTACATTCACATTCTGAAGATAGTGTGGTATTACCAGCTATTGAAGCAAAAGTCCCAGAAAGTGTTCAAGAAAATATGGAAGAACATGAAGCATTGGAAAAAGAAGTCGAAGACATCGCTAAACAGATCAAGATTATCCAATCTAATCCGAATCAAACAGCTGGAGTTGTATATTTTAATACTATTAATGGATTTATTTCTCGATACCTCTTACACATGGAAATGGAAGAAAAAGAAATCAATGCTATTATCTGGAAAGCGTTCTCGGATGAAGAAATTATGGCATGGCACGGACAAGTCATGTCTACCTTGACACCGGACCAAATCATGTTATGGTTCAAGTACATCGTTCCTGCACTAAACCCAATGGAGCAATCAATCCTACTTGGAGAATTTAAGTCCAGTGCACCCAATGAGTTTTATCAATGTGTAATGAATATGCTAAAGGGGCATTTATCGAAAAAAGATTACGATAGCTTAGCAGCTTAACTTTTTATCATTCAATAAGGAGTGGATACTTACCTCCACTCCTTTTTCTCTCTATCACTTGAAAACCTATTGGTATTTATCAACTATAACAACAAACATATAAGTAATTTAAACAAAAAATTAATAAGGTTAAATTGAAATGCAAAATAATCGCCTGTTTTTGTAAGTGGATATTTATTATATTCGTAGGTATATATAATATTGTTGAAGCACATTAAGCTAAAGCTGACTAAAGTTGCTATACAGCTTCGCTGTTCTCACCTCTTTGGAAATGTGATTCAACGACCTACTAAACCATGCAAATGAGATCTTTACTAATACTAATAATCATACTTCTTTCGCAAGAGATTGTTCATGCTCAGAGAACACCAAGTGAAATTGCAGTTTTCAATCTTGAGACCAATGAATTGATTAGGCTTACCTTTAATGAATTTGCAGATGAAGAACCAGAATGGTCGCCAGACGGCAGTTTAATAATCTTTGATTCAGATAGAGCTGGTTCCAACGATTTGTATCAAATGAAACCTGACGGAACCGATATTACTAGGCTTACTTATGATAGTGCCAAAGAGGATCATGGAGCTTGGTCAAGAGACGGGTCAAAACTATTATTCCAATATGATGCTGGCTCAAATACAGATGTCTGGTTAATGGATAAAGATGGAAAAAACAGAATAAGTCTAACAGAAAACTCTGCTAGAGATGGTTGGGCGGATTGATCGCCTGACACTTCAAAGGTGGTTTTTTCTTCAAGTAGAACTGGAAATCGAGAGATTTATCTTATGAATTCAGATGGATCAAATGTTATACAACTTACATTTTCTAACACCTACAATACAGATCCTACATTTTCGCCTGACAGAAGTTGGATAGCATTTAATTCAGAAAGAGATGGCAATAGTGAAATTTATTTAATGAAACCTGACGGGACAAGACAAATGAGACTAACTCAAAACACATATTATGATGAGCGCCCAGACTGGTCACCAGATGGATTAAATATATTATTCTCAAGAAGGTTTGAGCAATAAATGTCTTTATGGATACTAAACCTAGAATCCTTAGAAGAATATAGAGTAACACCGCAAGATATTAGAGTTGGTCGAGCACATTGGTCGCCAAAGGGTAAGCTGATTGTAACCCAATATTATCTTGACTAACACATACAACATTGAATAAGCGGCATTAAAACAAACCACTTATACTTGACCGTTAGCAGTCATTGTAAAACGACAGTGAAGCAGAACATAGAATTACAAAATTTAAGCAAATGATAGAGACGTATAGACTGATTTTAAAACCATTGACATATAACCAATTAGTAAAATACACCAAATGCGACAACTCTTTGGAAAAAGAACTGAACTTGAGTGAAACCTCAAGAAAAATATCACCTGAACTAAAAGAAGCATTAGAACAAACAATTATACCAAACGTAGCAGACAAAACAAAAAACTATTTGTATTCGACTCTTTGGACAGCAATTTTAAAAGCAGAGAACAAAATGATTGGAGACTTATGTATAGTTGGTGAACCAAATGCAGACGGAGAAATAGAAATTGGTTACGGAACATATGACGACTTTCAAGGAAAGGGATTTATGACAGAAATCGTAGGTGGAATAATTGAATGGACAAAAGCACAACAAATCGTAAAAGCAATAATTGCTTCGACAGACAAAGCAAATATTGCCTCTTTCAAAGTACTTAAAAAAAATAATTTTACTAAAATTGGTGAAACAGAAACGTCACTTAATTGGAAATTGGAAATAAAGAAAGAAACTGTTGATTGACAAGAAAAATAACGAGCCGCAAACAAAGTGTTTATGCCAGCCGCGGGTGACAAATAAAATTGAAATTTAGTTTTCTTAATTTAGTTTCGGTCTGTGATACAGGAAGCAGCTCCGAAAACCGCAGCCGTCATTAACGCGGGGCGTTATGTGCAAGCTGAAAAAAATGTCCGGAAAAGAACAAACAATGAAATCACTTATCGCTTTTACAATATTCTTGTCTTCTCTAACAATAATGGGACAAGAGTTCCATACCGAATTTAAGTATGATGATTCTCATAATAAAGGTATTACAATTCAGAATAGTTATCCAAAAGGTGGACTAAAGTATACATCGCCAAATGGCAAAGAATATGTATATATAGTGTTTTGGACTTCCATAACAAATGAAAGAGATTCTGACTTGGAATTATCAATTGATTTCCCGAATGAATCATTTATAGTTCCTTCTTCGCCTAACATGAAATTCAATTTGTATTTACCAAGTGAAGAAATGACCCTTGAAAAAGGACCCTTATTTAATTACGGTTTAGATTTAAAATCATTTTTAGACGCAAACATTGAAAAACCGTCCGAATTAGTAAAAACCATTAGCCCAAATGAATCGTATCTTTTTTATGTTATTGCTCTTTCCAATCAAGGAGTTGATGGCGTGATACGAGCAGGATTTGAATTACAAAAACAAAATCTGATTTATAAAATTAATAACCACGAAATTAATAGTGGAGAAATTAAAACAAAAAAATAGAGAAAAAGCCTTCGCATAACACAGTATAAAATTAATTGCTTGTTTCTAGACTATTAGGAAAATCCTTGCAGATCATCTATTTGGTTTGTCTTAGCTAAATTAGGTGCTTAAACACGCAACTATTCTTATACATAAACGATGAGAACATATTGACTCCGTCGAATCTTTAGACTTCGCCAAAGGCGAATTTTAATCTGTACTGCTTCGCATACCCTGCATCTTAAAGTAAATGCGTTCTCATCTCAGGTTAAACCATATTATTCCTAGCCTTTAATCATTTAATATTGCCTTCGACAGGCTTCGAGCCAAAACGTGATCCATTGGCGGTTAAAAGTAATTTGGCTCTGCTTCTTGAATTCCCAATCTAATAAATTCGACAATCAACGTTCTAGTATGGCGGGACTGATTGAAAACCTGCAATTTGGGATACACAAACCAATATTTGAGCTTTCCCTAAATTATTGTTAACGAATTTATTATCTTTTCATTCGCAAAGCAGAACTGCGTTTAGCAGGTCGTTGTAAGCAAGCTGAAAAAAATGACTGCAAAAAATTACATAAACCGATTGTCTGAATTCAAATCTGAAAAGGAACTTGACAAAGTAGATAAGTACTTCAAAGGTAATGACGGAAAGACAAAACCTTTCGGAGTAAAATTTGGAGATATCTTCAAAACAGCAAAAGAATTTATCGAAATGCCTTTATCTGAAATCAATAAACTTTTGGACAATGAGTATTACGAAATCCGAATGGGAGCTGTAAGCATAATGGATTATCAAGCGAAATCTAAAAAAACGTCTGAAACTCGGAAAAAGGAACTTTTTGAGCTTTATTTAACCCGACACGACAGGCTGAACAATTGGGATTTTGTAGACCGAGGAGCATATATATTATTGGAGAATATTTAATAGACAGACCAAAGAACATTCTTTACGAATTAGCTAAATCAGAAAATCCTTGGGAACGGAGAACAGCAATCGTTTCAACCTATGCCTATATAAAAAAATCACAAGTTGACGAAACTTTTAAAATTACCGAAATTTTAGTTAACGATGAGCACGAACTTATTAACAAGGCTGTTGGAAGTTGGATAAGAGAAGCAGGAGGAAAAATGAGGATAAACTAAAAATGTTTTTGGACAAACACGCTGAAACTATGCCAAGAGTAACATTACGCTATGCAGTTGAGAAATTTGACAAACCAATTAAAGAACATTATCTGAATTTAAAAAATAAAAAAGCCAGCAGGTAGCACAGTATAAAATTAATTGCTTGTTTCTAGACTATTAGGAAAATCCATGCAGATCTTCTATTCAGTTTTTATTTGCTAAATTAGTAGCTAAACCAAGCAACTAATCTTTCACAAACAAGATATGTGTAATTAATTTTAATAGCCAGACATTTTTAATTTATAAAAAAAGTATCATGAAAATTTATAAAATAATTAGTTTCTTATTTGTAACTATTTCATTAACCTCATGTAAGGATATCAAACCCGAATACAAAATATTTGAAGATTATCCTGTTACTAATGAATCCCTTTGGTTGGATTACAGTAAAGAGGCTAGTGTTTTTAAAATATGGTCTCCAACTGCTAATGCTGTACAGTTACATTTTTATGAAAAGGGATTTGGAGGTGAACCCACAGCAACCCATCAAATGGAAAGTGATAAAAATGGCGTGTGGAAATTAAAATTAGATGAAGATTTGTTGGGTACTTATTATACTTATCAAGTAAAAATAGGAGATAGTTTATTACCAGAAACACCTGGCATTTATGCCCAAGCTGTAGGATTGAATGGTAAAAGAGCAATGGTTGTAGATTTAAAAAAAACTAACCCAAAAGACTGGGAAACAGATACAGGACCACAAATTTCTTCTCCTAATGAAGCCATAATTTATGAAGCACATGTAAGAGACTTGAGCATTCAACCAGAATCTGGCATTCAAATAAAAGGCAAGTATTTAGGTTTGGCGGAAAAAGGAACAAAAAGTCCAGATAGCATTTCTACAGGACTTGACCATATTAAAGAAATGGGAGTAACTCATGTTCACTTATTGCCTACATGTGATTTCTATTCAATTGATGAAAGCAAATTAGACACTCCACAATACAATTGGGGCTATGATCCTTTTAATTATAATGTGCCTGAAGGTTCATATGCAACTGACTCAAGTAAGGGTGAAGTAAGAATAAAAGAGTTTAAAGAAATGGTTAAAGCATTTCATGACTATAAAATTGGAGTGGTGCTTGATGTTGTCTTTAATCACACCTTCACCTATGAAAATTCAAACTTTAATTTAGAAGTTCCAGGTTATTACTACCGTCACAATCAAGATGGAACACCATCCAATGCCTCTGGGTGTGGAAATGAAACGGCATCTGAAAGGGAAATGATGCGCAAGTATATTGTTGAAACAGTTTCTCATTGGGCTAAAGAATATCATGTTGATGGTTTTCGGTTTGATTTGATGGCTATTTTGGATGTGGAGACAATGAATGAAATTTCAACAGCAGTAAAAAAAATAAATCCAAATATTATTATTTATGGTGAAGGTTGGTCTCCTAGTGACTCTCCTTTTACTTTGAAGAAAAGAGCTTTTAAATTCAACATCAATCAAATGCCTGATGTTTCTGCCTTTTCTGATGAAATACGTGATGGCCTTAAAGGTTCAGTATTTGACGAAAAAGGATTAGGGTTTGTAAATGGAGGCGGTAACACAGAAGAATCTGTTAAAATGGGAATTGTAGGTTGTATAGAACATCCACAAGTAGATAATAGTAAGGTAAACGCTTCCAAAGAATTTTGGACAACTAATCCGTGGCAGTCTATAGTCTATGCGAGCTGTCATGATAATCACACGCTTTACGACAAACTCAAAATCTCAAGACCAGATGCAACTGAAGATGAACTAATCGCTATGGATAAATTAACGAATGCTGTTGTTTTAACTTCCCAAGGTATATCGTTTATTCATGCAGGTTCAGAATTTTTACGAACCAAGCAAGGGGTTGAAAATAGTTATAATTCTCCAGACAGTATTAACCAAATTGATTGGAAATTAAAAGCAAAAAACTCAAAAACAGTAGCTTATTACAAAAACTTGATACAATTAAGAAAAGCGCATCCGGCATTTAGAATGAAAACTGGTGAGGACGTAAGGAAAAATCTGGAATTCAAAATAACAGAAAACGGACTTATAAGTTACCAGATTAGTAATCATGCAAATGGGGATGATTGGAAAAACATTTATGTAATCTACAATGCTAGACCTGAAGTTGTAAATTACAAGCTAGATGGCAAATGGACAATGGCTGTTATTGGAGATCATTTTGACACTTCTCAAACAGTTGAAGGTAATGTTAAGGTTCCTCCTATATCTATGTTAATTGCTTTTCAGGAGTAAAAAAAAAGCAACAAACAATAAGTAATTGTTTGTTCTCTCATACTTTTAAAATTATTTACAAACTCTGAAGAATATTTAAAAATAGCCGAATTGAGAAAGAAATCTGCTTCAACCAAAACGGTTATTGTTAAAGAATACATGAAAAATTAAATGAATATTAATTAATCAATGAATAGATAATGAATTCAGAAGAACTAAAAAAAATTCAGGAATACACCCGATGCTGCAATAATAACATTAAAAGCTCAAGGCAACATTGGAGAAGGAATTTCTTGTAATGTTGAAACTGGCAGAATTTTAGCGGAGGCTGGGCTTCATCCAGCTACAGGTGGAAACGGCATGCAGGTCTGTTCGGGAGACATGCTTCTTCAGGCATTAGTTGCTTGTGCCGGTGTAACTCTTAGTGCGGTCGCTACTGCTATTGGCGTTAACATAAAAGATTCAATCGTTGAAGCTGAAGGAGATTTGGATTTTAGAGGGACTTTAGGAGTTTCAAAAGAAGCACCTGTTGGGTTTAAAGCAATTCGTCTTTCATTCATTTTGGATAGTGATGCAACTGCAGACCAAATACAAACCCTAGCAAAATTAACCGAAAGATACTGTGTTGTTTATCAAACACTTGTAAAAGGTGTTCAAATAGAAACAGAATTCAATAAACAGTAATGAAGAAGAAGTCATCATCTAATAAAACTTGGTGGTAATTTTAAACTTCCACAAAGCAAGGCAAATATGAAAGAAGATATGTGGACAAATTGATTGATGAATTGGCTAAAGGAAAAACAATGGAAAAGATTTTGAGAAAAGGATAAAACATATCAAAACATAAAAAAATGAAGTTGCCTTGGTTCAAACGAATTGGAATATTTTTCCTACCAATAACTTTTATTGGATGGACAATTTTGATAGCAGGAATTGCTTATTCAGTTTATGTTTTTTTAGACACAGACAGCAGGTCTCATTCAGTTAGCGACACATTGAGAAATTATGTATTCAATCTTTTCATCATCGGCACTTCATATTATTTAATTGCATTCCTAACAAGCAGAAAGAAATGATTTGGCACAGAAATACAACTAAAATATATTATACAACCTCTTAAAAAAATTCACTGTACTGCATAACCCTAAAATCGAAAGTATTGAAATTGGGGTTTTTGCTTTTTAAATGTTTGTATAAAGGAATTTTACTAATTGAAATATTGGCTGCTCCAGAACCTGAAGTTAACGACACTGTTTTAATGATTCTTGATGGGATTTCTTTAGATTTATCTTGCTTTGGAAGGACAAATTGGTGAATACGCGGAATTTCATTTGAAACCAATTCAAGTTTTAAATCATAGTCTTTTAAATGCTTTCTGAAAAAATATTCTGGGCCATTTTTACTGTTTCCTCCTGTAAATAACAGCGTGTCAATTTTTGGGCATTGTTTTAAATAACCAATTAAATCTCTCAATTTAATGTTTTGCATACCTAAATCTGACGCATCCATTTTTTCTCGCTCACAAGAATCCACAATATCACAAACACCAATTTTATGGTATATTAAAAATTCTTTACGTTGATTAATTGCTTCTTGTGAATTGTCAAAACGCAGTTTTAAATCATGAATTTTATCAATGTAAAGCCATAAAGAGTTATAGTAACTCCCATAACAAAAATCCACATCTTTTTCTAAAAGTTCACCTGTTGAAAAACGTGGCGGTGGCAACGTACCGACAATCAACTTTGTGGTGTCATTTTTTATAAAAGGTTTATAAGGATGTTGATGTTTAAACATGTTTTACTTGTAATTTCCTTGAATTTTTTGTATTTTACTGATTATCAAAAATACATTAAATTATGGGTAAAGGAGATAAAAAAACAAAACGCGGAAAAATAAACAGAGGTACTTTTGGTGCCAGAAGACCACGAGTTAAAAAACGAAATTCAATTGAAAATAAAATTGATATTGATAGTAAAGTGAAAGTAAAATAATTACCTGATAAACACCAACGTGTTGTTTTTTGACATAGGTTCACTAAAACCATAACCTTCATAATTAAACCCTTTTATATCATCAAGGTTTTTGGCGTTAGTATCCAAAATATAGCGTGTCATTAAACCTCTGGCAAGTTTTGCAAAAATGCCAATGGTCTTATATTCACCTTTATTAAGATCCTTAAAATCCATATGAATTACAGGCACTTTAAGTTTTTTGGTATCAACAACCTTAAAATATTCACTGCTCGCAAGGTTTAAAAACAGTTCATTATCATCAAGTTCATTATTTAAAGTTTTAGTAACCGTATTGCTCCAAAACTGATAAAGGTTTTTGTTTTTTCCTACCGGAAACTTGGTTCCCATTTCTAATCGATAGGGTTGAATTAAATCCATAGGTTTTAAAATTCCATATAACCCGGAAAGGATTCGAACCGTATTTTGAAGATTTTCAAATTTATCTTCAGTAATGGTATAAGCATCTAAACCTCTATACACATCTCCATTAAATGCATAAATAGCCTGACGTGCATTATCAGACGTGAAAGGCAAATGCCAGTCTTGATTACGTTCATAATTTAAATGTCCCAAAGCATCAGAAATACTCATGAGTTTTGACAAGCTTTTTGCAGATTTCTTTTTTAGAAGCTTATTAATTCGCTCTGACTCTTTCAAAAACAAAGCTTCAGATGATTGCATTGTTGGAAGTTTAGTTTCAAAATCTAGTGATTTTGCTGGAGATATAACAAGTTTCATAAAGTAATCTGTTTGTATTTTAATTCAAATTTACGACTACTGCATTACATTGAAAAATGTCTGCAACAATTATTTGCAATAGTGAAATAAACTGAATTGATGATTATGATAATTCCTTTAAAAACGAATTACTACTCTATTTCCTGATGCTTAATATAGGTACGCCATTTTTCAATACACTGTTGCATATCATCAGGAATCTCTGTATTGAATTGCATGAACTCACCTGTCTTTGGATGAGTAAATCCTAATGTTTTAGCATGTAAGGCTTGTCTTGGTAATACTTTAAAACAATTTTCAACAAACTGCTTGTATTTAGTAAATGTGGTGCCCTTTAGTATTTTTTCACCACCATAACGTTCATCATTAAACAATGTATGGCCAATGTATTTCATGTGAACTCTAATCTGGTGTGTTCTGCCAGTTTCTAACTTACACGACACCAAGGTAACATAGCCTAAACGTTCTAAAACTTTATAGTGTGTAATGGCGGGTTTTCCTTTATAAGCTTCATCACCAAAAAACACTGTGTTTTGCAATCGGTTTTTAGGATGTCTGCCTATGTTGCCTTCAATAGTACCTTCTTCCTCTTCAATATTTCCCCAAACGATGGCAACATATTCACGCTCGCTGGTTTTTTCGGCAAACTGCAAAGACAAATGCGCCATGGCCTGTTCGGTTTTAGCAATGACCAAAAGTCCGCTGGTATCTTTATCAATTCTGTGAACCAAACCTGGTCTATCACTGGAATTGTTTGGTAAATTATCAAATCTATAAATAAGCGCATTGATTAAAGTACCTGAATAATTACCATGCCCAGGATGCACAACCATTCCGGCAGGTTTATTAATCACCAATAACGTGTCGTCTTCATAAACCACATCTAAAGGAATGTTTTCGCCTACCAACAAATTCTCATATGGTGGATGTGCAAACAATACTCGAATAACATCAAAAGGCTTTACCTTGTAATTAGATTTTACAGCTATTCCGTTTACAAAAATGCTTCCATTTTTAGCACCCTCTTGAATCTTATTACGCGTAGCGTTTTCAATGCGATTCATTAAATATTTATCAATGCGAAGTGGCGATTGCCCTTTATCTACCGTAAAATAATGATGTTCATAGAGTTCATCATTCTCATCTTCTGGCAAATTTTCAATATAGTTTTCCATGTTTAATTTGGTCTGTTACCATTACCAAGTACCAAATCAATTTTCGAAGTTTTTGGTAACATCTCACCCGGCTTAATCTCTTTCCCTTTAAATGTCATTTTCAACACCATATCTTTACCTATATTATCTACATAAGTAACTTTCCCTACTGAAAAACCAATGGCTTCCAAGGTTGGTTTTGCTTGCCTAAAAGTGCGTTCTTTTAAATCTGGCACTGCCATTTTTCTATATCCTGATGGATTAAGCGTAATATAAATTTTTCTGTCTTTTTTAACTTTTTCTCCCGCTTTTGGGTCTTGCTCTATCACTGAAAATTTAGGGTATTTCGGATTGTAATTAGCAGAATCCTGTATTTTAATCACTAAATTATTTTGCTCTAACTCAATTTGAGCTACACTTATTGATTTTCCCGTAAGATTAGGAACTGTTTCAAATTCACCATGATTGGTTGATATGTTTAACCATTTTAAAAGGATAAAACTTAAAACCACTAAAGCTACAACTGCTAGTATAATTTGTTTTAAAAATGTTTTGCTTGAAAGAAATTTAATAAGGCTCATGAATAGTCAATAGTTTTAACAAAACTAAACAAATTTATGTTTCTAAAAATTAATTAGTTTAATTATAGTTTTTATAATATACGGTTGTCAACCCTAAAAAAGTTTAAAAAAGTTGAATTAATTTTTTCTTGTTGCTATCGTTTGGAATAAATAAATGATATTTTTACAGAACGCTTTTTTAAAGCTATTATTTGATTTAAAAAACCTTTTTACCACATGAAAAAAAACATTGCTGTCATTATGGGAGGCTATTCAAGTGAATATAAAATCTCCTTAAAAAGTGGAAACGTTGTTTATGAAACTTTAGATTCATCAAAATACAACCCATATCGTATTCATATTTTTAAAGATAAATGGGTTTATGTTGATGCTAACGATAGTGAGTTCATAATAGATAAAAACGATTTTTCGGTTACACTAAACAACTCAAAAATTACATTCGATTGCGTTTTTAATGCTATTCATGGGTCTCCTGGTGAAGACGGATTTATGCAGGCTTATTTTAAATTATTGAACATACCACAAACCAGTTGCGATATGTATCAGGCAAGTTTAACTTATAACAAACGTGATTGTTTAAGCACATTAAAACCTTATGGAATTAAAACTGCGGAATCATTTTATATAAATTTAGGTGATGAAATTGATGCAGATGCCATAGTTAAAAAAGTAGGATTGCCTTGTTTTGTAAAAGCCAATAAAGCTGGTAGTAGTTTTGGTGTTTCAAAAGTTTATAAAAAAGAAGCGTTACAAAATGCCATTGATGTTGCCTTTAAAGAAGATGATGAAATAATTATAGAATCGTTTTTAGATGGTAAAGAAGTTTCCGTTGGAGTTATCACTTATAAAGGAGAAACCAAAGTACTACCTATTACAGAAATTGTAAGTGAGAACGATTTTTTTGATTATGAAGCAAAATATCAGGGTAAATCAAATGAAATCACACCTGCCAGATTATCAGAAGAAGAAGATACTAAAGTTACCAAAGTTGCAAAACAGGTATATGAAGTATTAAAAATGAAAGGGTTTTCAAGAAGTGAATTCATTTTTAAAAATGGCGAACCACATTTATTGGAAGTAAATACAGTTCCGGGTTTAACAAGAGAAAGTATATTACCACAACAAGCTGCCGCTGCAGGAATTAGCTTGAGTGACTTATTTGACAATGCTATTGAAGAAGCTTTAAAATAAAAATCGTAATTTTAAATTATGAAAAAAGCACTTTTTCCGGGTTCATTCGATCCTTTGACTTTAGGCCATTACGATATCATTAAACGTGGTGTTGAATTGTTTGATGAAGTTATTGTTGCAATAGGTATTAATTCCGATAAAAAATACATGTTCTCTTTAGAAGAACGTCAACAATTTATTGAAGAAGCTTTTAAAGAAGAACCAAAAGTAAAAGTGGTTACTTATGAAGGTTTAACCGTGCAATTCTGTAAAGAAATTAATGTGCCATTTATTTTACGAGGCTTGAGAAATCCGGCTGATTTTGAATTTGAAAAAGCCATTGCTCATACAAACAGACGCTTATCTAAAATTGAAACCGTTTTCTTATTAACTGCTGCCAAAACATCCTACATAAGTTCAAGTATTGTAAGAGATGTTATTAGGAATAATGGCGATTATACCGTTTTGGTTCCTGATAGTGTTAGGGTGAAATAATCTAAATTACAGTTTATATTCTCCCAATCCTTTTGTAAATGCTTCAGGGTTTTCAGCCAAATGATATCTTGGATCATCAATATCTTCTACAATCACTTCTTTAAACTTTGGACTTGATTTATAGAGTAAAACTTTGCAGTCTTCACTTAAATGTTTCAGTTTTATAGACTTTCCTTCAGCTTCATATTTATTAACTAAATTAAAGATAGCTTCAATAGCAGAATGGTCACTTATACGTGATTCCACAAAGTCGATTTCTACATTTTCTGGATCATTTTTTACATCAAACTTATCATTAAATGCAATGATGGAACCAAAAAATAGCGGTCCCCAAATTTCATACACTTTAGTTCCGTCATCGCGCATTCTCCTGCGTGCTCTGATTCGCTTTGCATTTTCCCAAGAGAATACCAAAGCACTCATAATAACACCTGAAATAACTGCAATTGCTAAATCAAAAATAACTGTCAAGGCAGATACTGAAACCAAAACGATCACATCGCTTAATGGTATTTTATTTAAAATTCTGAAACTACTCCAAGCAAAAGTTCCAATTACTACCATAAACATAACTCCTACCAATGCTGCAATGGGCACTTTTTCTATAAGCCCGGATGCAAACAAAATAAAGGTCAGCAAAGCTAGAGAAGCTACAATACCCGACAATCTTCCTCTTCCTCCACCTTTTATATTAATAAGTGACTGACCAATCATGGCACAACCTCCCATACCTCCAAAAAATCCAGTAATAATATTGGCTCCACCTTGTGCTAAACACTCTCGGTTTGTATCACCTCTGGTTTCGGTTAATTCATCTACCAAGTTAAGCGTCATTAAAGATTCTATCAATCCTATGGCCGCCAAAATCAAAGCATAAGGAAAAATGAATTTTATGGTTTGAATGTTAAATGGCACTTTATTAAAAATATCCCACTGAAATTGTGGCAGTCCTCCTTTTAAACCTTCTCCACCACCATCTCTGATAAAGCTACCAACAGTTGCCACATCTAATTTTCCAAATATAACAATGGCAGAAACCACTAGAATTGCTATTAATGCCTCAGGTAATTTTTTGGTGATTTTTGGGAGCCCAAACATTATTGACATAGTTAAAGCCACCAAACCAATCATAGTCAAAAGTTGTTGCCCTTGCATCCAGTTTAATTCTCCATCATCAAAAACCATAAACATTTTTAACTGCGATAAAAATATCACAATAGCTAAACCGTTTACAAAACCCATCATTACTGGATGTGGAATTAATCGAATAAATTTTCCAAGCTTTAAAAACCCTGCCAACATTTGAATAATTCCCATTAAAATAACGGTTGCAAATAGATAATAAAGTCCTAGATTTTCTATCTCAGGATCCATGGCATTTCCTTCAGCAACCAAAGCAACCATAACAACGGCCAAAGCTCCCGTAGCTCCGCTTATCATTCCCGGTCTTCCTCCAAAAACTGCAGTAATAAAACCAATCATAAAAGCTGCATACAAACCAACCAAGGGATCTACACCTGCCACAAAAGCAAATGCAACAGCTTCTGGCACTAAAGCCAAAGCCACAGTTAATCCACTTAAAATATCATTTTTAGCATTAACTGTTTGCTTTCTAATAAATTCTGTCATCCTTTTTTTTTGAAGGGGCAAATTTACAGTTAATATAGAAATGACCAAGTCTTAATTTGTTTTAATTCCTTAATTTTGAACACTAAAACGTTTGAAATGAAATTATTTTCGGTTACTGCCCTTTTTCTTTTCATAGCATCTTGCAATTCTTCACAAAAAAAAATCCATTTTGATTTTGAAACCCAATTTGAAAAATCAAATGGATTAGAAACTGCAACCTATGAACAAACCATAACCTACTATAAAAATTTAGCGGAAACATATCCTGAAATTTCAATTGAAGAAATTGGAGAAACTGATTCAGGAAAACCTCTTCATCTGGTTACTTATAATCCTGAAAAGGAATTTGACTTTAAAACGATTAAAAAATCTAAAAATATATTATTAATAAATAATGGGATTCATCCGGGAGAATCTGATGGTATAGATGCTACCATGATGCTATTTAGAGATTTAGCAAACGGAACAATTATATCACCAAAAAAGACAGTTTTAGCAACCATCCCAATTTACAATGTTGGTGGCAGTTTAAATAGAAATTCAACCACAAGAACCAACCAAAACGGCCCTAAAGAATATGGTTTTAGGGGTAATGCCAGAAATTACGATTTAAACAGGGATTTTATTAAATGTGATACCAAAAACGCAAAAACATTTGCAAAGATTTTTCATTTGGTAAAACCCGATGTTTTTATTGATAATCATGTAAGTAACGGAGCTGATTATCAATATGCTTTGACACATTTATTTACGCAACACGATAAATTAGGTGGAAGTTTAGGTAATTATATCCATACAGAAATGATGCCTAAATTAATTGAAAAATTAGCTAAAAAAAATTGGGATATCACTCCATACGTAAATGTTTTTAATAAAGTTCCAGAATCTGGATTTACTCAATTTATGGATTCTCCAAGATATTCCACAGGATATACTACGCTATGGAATACATCAGGAATGATGGTAGAAACCCATATGTTAAAACCGTACAAACAACGTGTTGAAGGAACTTATGAACTCATGAAAAGTATGATTGAAATAACAGAAGAAGATAACGAAACTATTGCCTTATTGCGAGAAGGATCTTTTTATAACTTTCTTCATAACTCAAAATATCCATTAAACTGGACTGTAGATTCAACTAAAACTACCACTTTAAATTTTAAAGGTTTTGAAGGTGAAACCATGATAAGTGAAATCACTGGTTTTCCAAGATTAAAATACAACAGAAACAAACCTTTTACAAAACCAGTAACCTATTACAATTATTTCAAACCAACTGACTCGGTTAATATTCCTAAAGCCTATATTATTCCACAAGGTTGGCACAATATTATTGATTTACTAAAATTGAATGAGGTTGAAATGAGTCGATTTGAAAATGATTCCACAATGACTGTTGAAACTTATAAAATTGAATCTTACGAAACTGTAAAAACCCCTTTTGAAGGTCATTATTTACATTACAATACAACTTTAAAGGCAAAAACAGAAAAAATCACATTTGTTAAAGGTGATTATATAGTAAGAACAAATCAACCTGCTGTTAGATATCTTTTAGAAACACTTGAACCACAAGGACCTGATTCATTTTTTAATTGGAATTTTTTTGATACTATTTTGCAACAAAAAGAAGGATTTTCACCTTATGTTTGGGAAGATTTCGCTTTAGAATTACTCAACAACAACCCGGAATTAAAAAAGGCTTTTGAAATAAAAAAGAACACTGATGAAAGTTTCTCTAAAAATTGGTATGCACAATTAAATTGGTTGCATCAACAAAGTGAAAATTATGAAAAAGCACACATGCAATACCCAGTTTACAGGTTAAATTAACAATTTAATATTAGCATATGAGTTTTCAAGAGCTTCAATTGTTTGCTCTTCATTTAACCATTCAACCTTTGTAATACCTTCTTCTTCCTGAGCATATAAATAGCCACTAAAACTGGTTTTCATTTCAAACCAGTAAGTAACTTTTATTCTATGTTTACCATTTCGCTTAAAAATATGGTAAGTGGTTTCTAAAGGTTTTACTATCTCCAAACCATTAACGCCTGTTTCTTCAGTAACTTCTCTTATCGCCGTACGTTCAATAGATTCATTTCCTTCAATTTTACCTTTAGGCAAATCCCATTTATCATTTCTGTATATAAATAGAATATCACCTTTATCATTGAAAACTTTTCCACCTCCAGCTATAACGTTTGGCAATTTTTTTAAAAACTTTTTAAGTAATTTATCAGGGTCTTTATGAATAAGTCTAACCTCTTTTAAGGAAGTGTTATTCAATTCTTTTATCACTTTTCCAATATGCACGGTATTAAGCAAATAATTCTTAAAACCAATTTCTTGTTCAACTTTAGTTGTTAAAACGATAGGTTTGTCGTTTACAAAAACTTTATACATGAGTTGTATTTAACAATTACAATTTGGTAAAAATATCATTTTTCGTTTCAAATTAGCAATTGTTGAAAAAAATATTTTAATTCATTAACTAGCATTACAAAAAACTAATTTTATATGTAATTTTGTGTCTATGATTTTTAACAAAGAAACTGCCAGAAAAACTGCTGAAGTTTTATTGCAAGTAAATGCTATAAAACTTAGCCCTAAGAAACCATTTACTTGGGCTTCTGGGTGGAAATCACCCATTTATTGTGATAACCGAATTATTTTATCTTTTCCGCCAATAAGAAATTACATAAGGGAAACCATGGGAAAAGAAATTGAAAAAACTTACGGTAAACCTGACGTAATAGCTGGTGTTGCTACAGGTGCCATTGGAATTGGCATGTTGGTAGCCGAATATTTAGGATTGCCTTTTATTTATGTTAGACCAGAAGCTAAAGGTCATGGAAGAATGAACCAAATTGAAGGTTTTGTTGAAAGCGGACAAAATGTTGTAGTAGTTGAAGATTTAATAAGTACAGGAAAAAGCAGTTTAAATGCCGTAAAAGCATTAAAAGAAGCAAAAGTTAATGTAAAAGGAATGGTTGCAATTTTTTCTTATGGGTTTGACGTTGCTACTGAAAATTTCAAAAAAGAAAACATAACACTCAACACATTAAGTAATTACGATATATTATTAGAACAAGCCTTAGCAACCAATTATATTGCGCAAAAGGAATTGAAAACTTTATCTGCTTGGAATTCAAATCCTAGCGAATGGAACGCTAATTGATATAGGTTTAAACATCAATTTATATCGTATTAAAAAATTAAAAAAATGAATTTAGAATCTCCAAAAATAAATGTAGGCAAGTCATCTCAAGAGGTATTTGATTTTTTATCAGATATTAAAAACTTTGAATCCTTAATGCCAGAAAATATAAGCAAATTTGAAGTATTAAGTGAAGACACTTTTTTATTTGCATTAAAAGGTATGCCTGAAATTGTCCTTAAAAAAAAGGAAGTGATTCCGCCAAATAAAATTATTCTTGGTGCTGCTGGTGGAAAATTGGATTTTTCATTAATTGGAAACATACAAGAAGTAAATGAATCATCAAGTGAAGTTCAATTAGAATTCAATGGCGATTTCAATCCAATGATGGCCATGATGATAAAAGGCCCAATAAGCAAATTCATTGAAACACTAGCAACAAGTATCCCAAAATCAATTTAATATAAAAGCGTAATTTCCTTTAAGTCAAACTCTTTTATAATATTGTCTTCAAGTAAAACCTGAAGATTTCCCGATTCAGTTACTTTTTTTATAATACCAGAAAATAAAGACCCTTCAACATCAACAAATGTTGAGGGCTTGTCTTTTCTGAACAAAAAAGATTCATATTCTTTATTTAAATAATCATACTCTTGTTTTCTTAAAAGCATAAAATAATATTTTAAATACTTCATCAAAACATGCAATACTTCATCAAGGTTAAATGTTTTTCCAGATAATAATTTAAGTGAAGAGGCTTTAGGCAATCCCTCGAAATCAGTTTGGTTAACATTTAATCCTATGCCAATAATGGTAGCTCTAAAACTATTTTGTTTTATGACATTTTCTATTAAAACACCACAAATCTTTTTGTCTTCTGACAAAATGTCGTTAGGCCATTTTATACTTAATTTTGGTATAGAAAAACTTTGCAATGCTTTAATTAGTGCTAAAGAAATAGCCATGCTAATATAAAAAGGATGCTCAATGTATAGTGTAGAAATATCTTTAAACACGCTAGCTGTTAGGTTTTTAGAGCTTTCAGAATTCCAAACGGTACCCATTTGTCCTCTACCTTGTGTTTGAAACTTAGCCATAACAACCGTGTAATCTACCAGAACATCTTCACTAGAAAGTGTTCTTAAATAGCTGTTTGTTGAATCAATGGCATTAAGTTTGATTATATGCATTAACTAGTTATTATAGTGATATACAATCTTATGAATAATTAAAGTATAAAGAACTAAAAAAAATAATAACTTTGCACAAATTAAATAAAATTAATGGCGAAAGAAAATATAAGCGCAGACCAACTAATATCGGTAATAATAAGTGGCATTGAAGATGTTAAAGGTAATGAAATAAGCATCCTTGATTTAAGAGAAATAGAAAATACGGTTTGTGATTACTTTATAATTTGTGAAGGAACTTCAAATACACAAGTTAACGCCATTTCTAATTCTATTCAAAAAAAAGTAAGCAAAGTGCTAAAAGATCATCCATGGCATGTTGAAGGAGAAGATAATGCTGAATGGATTTTGTTAGATTATGTAAATGTTGTTGTACACGTATTTCAAAAACACATCAGAGATTATTATGACATTGAAAGTCTTTGGGGTGACGCAAAAACAACACTAATAGAAACGAGTTATTAAGAAAGAATGACAAACGATAAAAAAAATATAAAAGATAAAAAACCAAAATTTAATCCTTACTGGATTTATGGTATAGTTATAGCCATTTTTTTAGCTATTCAATTATTTAGCAATGTTGGTTATCAAGACGGTAGTACAACAAACCCAACGCAATTTTTAAAATTTGTTGCTGATGGCGATGTTGAGAAAGTAGAAATTGTAAATAAACGTATTGCAAAAGTATATCTAACAAAAGAAGCTGAGCAAAAAGAAATCCATAAAAAATCAAAGCCCAGCACTTTAATCCCTACTGCTTCAAGATTGCCAAATTATAAATTTGAGTTTGGAGACTTACAGATTTTCCAAAACCAATTGAATGAGGTAATTAAAGAAAAGCATCTTGATTTAACCCCAGTTTATATAACAGAAGACAACTTTTTTGGTGATTTATTAATTGGCATTCTTCCTTTTATACTTCTTATTGGGGTATGGATATTTATTATGCGTAGAATGTCTGGAGGAGCTGGCGGAGGAGCTGGTGGCCAAATATTTAATATAGGAAAATCAAAAGCGAAGCTTTTTGACCAAAATACTGAAGTAAAAACAACCTTTAAAGATGTTGCTGGACTTGAAGGTGCAAAAGAAGAGGTTCAAGAAATTGTTGATTTCTTAAAATTTCCAGAAAAATACACAACTTTAGGAGGAAAAATACCTAAAGGAGCATTACTTGTAGGACCTCCAGGAACAGGAAAAACATTACTCGCAAGAGCAGTAGCTGGTGAAGCTAAAGTGCCCTTTTTCTCATTATCTGGTTCAGATTTTGTTGAAATGTTTGTTGGTGTTGGAGCTTCTAGAGTTCGTGATTTATTCAAACAAGCCAAAGAAAAATCACCTTCAATAATTTTTATTGATGAAATTGACGCCATTGGTCGTGCCAGAGGAAAAAATGCCATGTCTGGAAGTAATGATGAGCGTGAAAATACCCTTAACCAATTATTAACCGAAATGGATGGTTTTGGAACTAATACAAATGTAATTGTACTTGCTGCAACAAACAGAGCCGATATTTTAGATACTGCTTTAATGCGTGCCGGGCGTTTTGATAGACAAATTTTTGTTGATTTACCAGATATTAGAGAACGTAAAGAAATTTTTGAGGTCCATTTACGCCCACTTAAAAAAGCAAAGGATTTAGATCTTGATTTTCTTTCAAGACAAACACCTGGGTTTTCTGGTGCAGATATTGCAAACGTTTGTAACGAAGCTGCTTTAATTGCTGCTAGAAATGGCAAAAAAGAAGTAGATAAACAAGATTTTCTTGATGCTGTTGACAGAATCATTGGTGGTTTAGAAAAGAAAAATAAAATCATAACTCCTAATGAAAAAAGGGCAGTCGCATTTCATGAAGCCGGACACGCAACCGTAAGCTGGATGCTTGAACATGCTGCTCCTTTAGTAAAAGTTACTATTGTTCCTCGTGGAAGATCATTAGGCGCTGCTTGGTATTTACCTGAAGAACGACTTATAGTTCATCCAGAACAAATGCTTGACGAGATGTGCGCAGCATTGGGTGGAAGAGCCGCTGAAAAAGTTATTTTCAACAAAATTTCTACAGGTGCTCTAAGCGATTTAGAAAAAGTGACCAAACAAGCAAGAGCTATGGTTACTATATATGGTTTAAGTGACAAGGTAGGAAACTTGACTTATTATGATTCATCTGGTCAGAATGAATATGGTTTTACTAAACCTTACAGTGAAAAAACGGCTGAATTAATAGATAAAGAAATTTCAGATTTAATTGAAACACAATATTTGCGTGCCATAAAACTTCTTGAAGACAATAAGGACAAACTTACTGAACTTGCTAATGTTTTATTAGAGAAAGAAGTTATTTTTAAAGATAACCTAGAGAAAATTTTTGGTAAGCGAGATTTCAATAAAGAGGAAAATGAAGCAGTTGTCGAATAAATTATAACAATTTTCAAAAACCTATTGTAAAAATCTTAAATTAATCGTATGGTTAGTTTAAGATTTTTTATATTTGAAAAACTCGAAAGAAAACTGAGTTAATAGCAATACCTGAATGAGTCTTTTTAGAAAAATATTTGGTTCTATATCTGATAAAAAAGAAGAAGAATTAAAATCTAGTGAGCGTGGTAAATACATGCCGGAAATTAAATTACCAATAGATGAAAAGTTTACCATAAACTTTAAAGCTAATGGTGGTAAGTTTCTGTATTGCGAAGATTTGGATGAAATTTTTGAAAGCTTAGAAAACATCGTTCAAGAAAATAAATGGGAAGATAAAAAGACATTTTTTTTTGATAAAAATTTAAAAAGCAGATTTAAAGAAACAGGTTTAATTGTGACCGACAAATTAAGTGATTCAACAATTTTTATTACCACTTGTGAAAACCTAATTGCTAATGATGGTTCATTACTTATTTGTTCAAATCAAATTGCAGAAAAAAAGCTTACAGAACTTCCTGCAAACTTTATTGTATTTGCAACAACTAGTCAAATAGTTGAAAATATTGGAGAAGGCCTGCGTGGTATAAAAAATAAAAACAAACAAAAAATACCTACAAACATTACTACCATTAAACATTTTAAATCTTCAGACGAAAAAGACTTTTTAAGCTATGGAAGTAGCTCAAAAAATTTATATTTGTTGCTTCTTGAAGATCTTTAATTATTAATATTGCATTACAATTCGCAAACCGGCACAATAAAACAAATCACTTCAAATGAAAGATATTTTAATTAGAGCACTTTCTGGTCTGTTTTATGTTTTGCTTTTAATTGCTTCGCTCTATAATTTACAAACTTTAATTGCTTTATTTTTTGTTTTTGGAATTATATGTTTATTTGAATTCAATAAACTTATTCAATTAAAAAGCATCATTCCGTATTTCATATTTATAGCACTGTTTTTTGTTTTTGGATACACACAACTTAACATAAATGCAACTAAAGGATTAGATGAAGCCACACAAATTCTCATGGTTATAACCATATTTGTTGAATTGTTTTTAATAAAAGACTTGTTTTCAGAAAAGACCATTCCATTATTTATCTCAAAGCGATTTATACTCACTACCTTTTATATTTCTAGCTCTTTCGTTTTTTTGATTTTAATTGCAAACTACTTTAAACCATACAATCCCAGTATATTATTAGGCTCTTTTATATTAATTTGGGTTAATGATACGTTTGCCTATTTAGTTGGTAAGAACTTTGGAAAGCAAAAATTATTTGAAAAAATTTCTCCAAAAAAAACTGTCGAAGGTTTCTTGGGCGGGTTGTTTTTTTCATGCCTTGCTAGTTATTTTATTGCTACCTTTACAGAAAGTTTAAGCTTTACAAATTGGCTAATATTAAGTATCATTATTAGTGTTTTTGGGACTTTAGGAGACCTAATAGAATCGAAGTTTAAAAGGCAAGCAAATGTTAAAGACAGTGGAATGATTATGCCTGGTCATGGAGGTTTATTAGACCGTTTAGACAGTATTATTTTCGCTGCACCATTTATATATTTATTTTTAAGAATTACACTATATGTTTCATAAAGAAGGACATAAAATCATATTTACAACATTTATATTTGTTATAGTTTCATTTCTGCTTATTGATAAGTTTATCCATATAACATGGCTTCAAAACTGTTTATGGTTTGTATTTTTCGGTTTTTTAATACTTATACTTCAATTTTTTAGAAACCCTAAAAGAAACACAGTTCTTAATGATAAGCAAGTTATTTCGCCAGTTGACGGAAAAGTTGTAGTTATTGAAGAAGTGTTTGAAAAAGAATATTTTAAAGAAAAAAGACTACAAGTTAGCGTATTTATGTCTCCAATAAATGTGCATGTAACACGTTATCCAATTAGTGGAAATGTGATATTTAGCAAATACCACCCTGGAAAATACTTGGTTGCATGGCATCCAAAAGCAAGCGAAGAAAATGAACGAACAACTGTAGTGGTTGAAAACAAAACTTACGGAAAAGTATTATACAGACAAATAGCAGGAGCCTTAGCAAAACGCATTGTTAATTATGCAAAAAACAATGATCAAGTTACTCAAGGCACAGATTCAGGTTTTATAAAATTTGGTTCAAGAGTAGATTTATTTTTACCTTTAAACACTGAAATAAAAGTAGAGTTGAACCAAAAAGTTCGTGGTGGAGAAAGTGTTATTGCTGAAATTAATGACTAGTAAAGATTTAGATAAAGAATTTCAAGAGGCTGTTAATCGTGTTAATGAGCACACAGAACCTTTTCCTGCCGATTTTTTACTACGATTATACGCTTATTATAAAAAGGCCACAAATAATTATAGCAGACCTGGAAGTAAAAAACCTATAATAAATGCCTTCAAAACCAATGCTTTATTTCAAATTAAAGATATTACTCCAGATGAAGCCAAAACCGCTTACATTGAGTTAGTGAATAATTATTTTCTTTACAGAAAATAGTTTTTATTTCCAGTAAAATTCAATAAAACATATCGTGTATGATTCACCCAAAAACTGAACTTAAATTTATAAACAACGACATTGGGTATGGTGTTGTTGCTACAGAATTTATTGCAGCAGGAACTATTACTTGGGCGTTAGACAAGCTAGACAGAGAATTTAGTCCTATGGATTTTCAAGCTATGGATAGTATTTATCAAGATATTTTAGACACTTATACCTTTAGGAATAATAACGGAAACTTAGTGCTTTGTTGGGACAATGGGCGTTTTGTAAATCATAGTTTTAACTCAAATTGTCTTAGCACTGCTTATGATTTTGAAATTGCTATAAGAGACATTCATCCAGGAGAACAATTAACAGATGATTATGGCTACTTAAATGTTTCTAAGCCATTTAGAGGCATTGATGAAGGCACTAAAAGAAAAGTAGTATATCCTGATGACTTATTGAAATATTCAAAAATATGGGATAAAAAACTGCTTAAAGTTTTTTATAAAATACCAAAACTTGAGCAACCCTTAAAACCATTGATCTCTGAAGATATTTGGAATGAAATTATTGCAATTTCTGAAAAGAAGAAAGAGATGGAATCTATTATTAATAACTTCTATTCAGAAAAATAGAATTCTCTGATAAAACTATTTTAATTTCTCAATCTTTAAAAACTGGTGTTTTTATTAAATTTAGCAACGCATCATCTTCACTATTTATTATTCTTTTTGAACGCAAATATCTATTTAAATTATCAGAATCAAAGTTTGGAGAATTCTTATCAATGCTGCTAATTCTTACCTTTCCTGAAGAGTGAATAAACTCATTGTTACCAATCCACATACCAACATGAACGACTTTTTCGATAGTAGAATCGGTCGCTTTTCTACCAAAAAATAATAAATCTCCGGGTTGCAATTGATCAAATTTTTTGGTTTCATCAGTTAATTGACCCGTATTAACTTGTTGTGAAGCATCTCTTGGAATTACCATGCCATTTAAAAAATAAACTGTTTTTGTAAAACCACTACAATCTACTCCTTTTGTTGATGTTCCTCCCCATAAATATGGCAATCCCATCAGTTTTTTTGATGTAGCAATTAAAGATTCTGCTGTTGGTTTGGTGTTTTTCAACCAATCATCATATAATTGCGCTTCATTTTTAATTACAAAAGCAATTCTATCATCTGGATATTTTACCTTAAAAAAATCTTTTTCTTCCTCTAAAAGCTCTAAAATACTACCAGCGACAATATCAGAAACTACTTGAGATTGACTATCTGGTTCTGAATAAGTGCTACCAACAATATTTGTGTAAATAATTTTAGGGTGAGATTTCCATGTTGACATTTCTTCAGATGACATTGGTATAATACCTCCATCATCTACCCAAGCCAAGTATTTGTCTGGTGTTTGAATTAATGACCAATTTCCCTCTTTTTTAAGTACTTTAACTGGTGTGCCTAATGTTGCCTGTGTTGCTAATTCTGCGGAATGTTTTGGATTACTTCTTAAGTTAGCCACAGAAATGGTAACCAAGCCAAAGGTTTTACCATTTAAGTTTTTTGAAGGCAGTATATGAATACTATCAATAAAATTGATATTCTCGGCTTTTAGCTTCTCTTTTAAATCGGCAACGGCTTCAGGTAAATCACTTTCACCTTTTAAAAGATATGTTTCTTTTTCTTTTTCAAATTCCACATTAAACAAAGCCACTCTTTTGTCTGGAGCATATTTAACCTTAATTGCTTCTAATTTACCACTTAATAAATCTACTTTTTCTGCATTATGTTTACAAGCCGCTAAAAAAAATAGCCCGAAACATATTAAAATTATCTTCAGAATGTTTTTATTCATTTTAAAATTTATTAAGAATTGAGCTTAAATAAAAGTCCAATTAATTTATTTCAAACTTGCTAAGCTAGCTTTAATAGTTTCAATTTTCGCTAAAGCATCTGCTTCCTTATTTCGTTCATTTGTAATAACTTGCTCAGGAGCACCAGCAACAAATCGTTCGTTAGAAAGTTTCTTTTGAACCGATTTTAAAAAGCCTTCGGTATAATTTAACTCATCAGTAAGTTTTTTAATTTCAGCTTCAACATCAATTGCACCAACCATTGGAATAAAATATTCGTTTGATTTTACCCTGAAAGTTAAAGCGCCATCAACTGGATTGGTTGTGTAATTGATAGATTCTAAATTACCCAATTTAATAATGACCTCATCAAAAGTTGATGCAGTATTTTCATTATTAATTACAGAAAACCGAATGGTATCTTTAAAAGGAATATTTTTTTCTTTTCTTATATTTCTAATACCTGAGACTACACCTGAAGCTAAATCAAATTCAGAAATTAGATTTTTGTCATAGTTGCTAAATTTTGGCCATTTAGAAACAATTAAAGCTTCTTGTGGAGTTCTTTCTGAAATATATTGCCAAATATCTTCTGTTAAAAATGGCATAAATGGATGTAGAATCTTCAAATTATTTTCCAAAATAGAAATCGCAGCTTTATAGGTAACTCTATCAATAGGCTTTTGATATTCTGGTTTTATCATTTCTAAAAACCATGAACAGAAATCATTCCAGATTAACTTATAGGTTTCCATTAACGCATCACTGATTCGGTATTTTCTAAAATGATCTTCAATCACCACTAATGTTTCCTGAAACTTGGCTTCGAACCATTCTATTGCAATTTTTGAAGATTCTGGTTGTTCAATATCGGCTATTTCCCAACCTTGAATTAGTCTGAATGCATTCCAGATTTTGTTGGCAAAACCTTTTCCTTGTTGGCATAAAACTTCGTCAAATAACAAATCATTTCCGGCAGCAGAACTCAACAACAACCCAACCCTAACTCCATCAGCTCCAAACTCTTCAATAAGTTTTAATGCATCAGGAGAATTTCCTAATGATTTACTCATTTTTCTACGTTGTTTGTCTCGCACTAAACCAGTTAAATATACATTTTGAAATGGTTTTTCATCTCTGTATTCGTATCCAGCAATAATCATTCTGGCAACCCAAAAAAACAAAATATCTGGTCCGGTTACTAAATCATTGGTTGGATAATAATATTGAATTTCTTTATTTTCAGGATTTCTAATACCATCAAAAACACTTATTGGCCATAACCAAGACGAAAACCAAGTATCTAAGGCATCCGAATCTTGAACTAGGTTTGAACTAGCTAAGTTTTGGTTATTAGATTTTTCTTTTGCTAGTTTTAAAGCATCTTCAAGGTTTTCTGCCACTACAAAATCTTCCTTTCCATCGCCATAATAATAGGCAGGAATTTGTTGACCCCATAATAACTGACGCGAAATATTCCAGTCGCGGATGTTTTCCATCCAATGACGATACGTGTTTTCAAACTTTTTAGGGAACAATTTTACCTCACCATCTTCTAAAACTGCTTTAATAGCAGGTTTTACCAAATCTTCCATTTTAAGAAACCACTGATCTGATAATCGAGGCTCAATTACAGCTTTGGTTCTTTCGCTGGTTCCAACTTTATTTATATAGTTCTCTGTTTTAACCAATTGACCATTTTCCTCTATTTCTTTTTGAATTTCCTTTCTTGCTACAAAACGATCTTTACCTTCGTAATGCAGTCCAAAACTATTTAAAGTAGCATCTGCGTTAAAAATATCGATTACTTGAAGATTGTGTTTCTCTCCTAAAACCTTATCATTTTCATCATGCGCTGGTGTTACTTTTAAACAACCTGTACCAAATTCCATATCAACATATTCATCCTCAATAATTGGAATCACTCTATTACAAATTGGCACAATAGCCTTTTTTCCTTTAAGATGTTTAAAACGGTCATCATTTGGGTTGATACAAATGGCAGTATCACCAAAAATAGTTTCTGGACGCGTAGTTGCAATAGTTAAACTTTCATTAGTCCCTTCTACTTGATATTTTATATAGTATAATAAACCTTGTTTTTCTTCATAAATAACTTCTTCATCAGAAAGTGTTGTTTTAGCTTCCGGATCCCAATTGACCATACGATAACCACGGTAAATCAAGCCTTTGTTGTACAAATCAACAAACACTTTAATAACCGCTTCACTCATGTCGTCATCCATAGTGAATTTGGTTCTGTCCCAATCACATGAACAACCAAGTTTTTTTAATTGCTCAAGAATTACGCCCCCATATTCATGTGTCCAATCCCAAGCATGCTTTAAAAACTCATCACGTGATAAATTATTTTTATCTATACCCTGTTCTTTAAGCTTAGCTACTACTTTAGCCTCCGTTGCAATAGACGCATGGTCTGTACCAGGCACCCAACAAGCGTTTTTACCTTGCAAACGTGCACGGCGAATCAATACATCTTGAATGGTATTGTTAAGCATGTGTCCCATATGCAATACGCCCGTCACATTTGGTGGAGGGATTACAATAGTATATGGTTCTCTTTCATCTGGTTCTGAATGAAAATAATTATGCTTCATCCAGTAATCATACCATTTACTTTCTACCTGACTTGCATCGTATTTAGATGGAATTTGCATACTTTGGAATAGTTTTTGAATATTGATTTGCAAAAGTACTTATATTTCTTTTTCTGTGAAAGCCAATATTTACTATTGACAAAAAATGATGTTGATAAAAAGCGTTAACAAATATGCATTTCATCTATTTTTTTTGCAGATTGTGGAAAAAGTAAGTATGTTTACTAACATTCTAAAATTTTTATGATGAAAAAAATAATTACTATTTTATTTATAGGTTTAATCAGCTTATCAATAAACGCTCAAGAAAAAGTAGCTAAGATTGAGTTTAAGACTGATACTGTAGATTATGGAACTATAGAAAAAGGCTCTGATGGTTTAAGGGTTTTTGAATTTACTAATACAGGAGATGCTCCTTTAATTGTGTCAAAAGTAACTTCTAGCTGTGGGTGTACTGTTCCAAAATGGTCTAAAGAACCTATTTTGCCTGGACAAAGAGGTGAGATTCAAGTGAAATATGATACTAATAGAGTAAATCCTATTAGAAAAACAATAACTGTTATTTCAAATGCTAATACACCTACTGTTGCCTTAAAAATAAAAGGTGAAGTTATTGATTCTAACAAAGAAAGTGTACTAGAAAAGAAGGATAAAAGTGTTGTTGAGCAGTAATATCTATTAAAGAAAATCAAAAAAGGGGCCTAAACAAATTTATGTTTAGACCCCTTTTTCATTCAAACAAATTTTCTAGATTGAAGTAGACAGCAAACACTTTTCCATCTCGTTCTATAGAAAGTTTTATTCTTGTACCTTCTTTATCATAAAATTTTTGCATTAAGTCTTGTAAGGTATATTGATGAGCTATTTTTCCGTTAATACTTAAAACAAGATCACCTACTTCTAAACCTGCCTTAAACGCTGGGGAGTTCTCTCTAATTTCTACAATAGTATAAACTGGCTTTAAAGTAAATTTGTAACTAGCATCAAAGACAATTCTATATGTTTTGCTACTAGTGTCATTAACCAAATCACCCTTATCTTGAACTATTTTATTATCAACCTCCTTAACTAATCTTACACCATTATGAGCTAACTCGATACCACTTTTATTATAACTAAAATCATGTTTAAAAAGACTATTCTTTTTGATAGTTAATGTTGCCATCTGGTAATTTACTATCATATTAAATCTTTTTAAAATGTTGCCTGCCAAACTTCCATTCCTTTCTTTAAATTGTTTGGCAAAAGAAATTGAAGTAGAATCAGGAAATGCCACATTTGCATTTTTAAGCACAAAGCCTTTTAACGAAAATTCATCTATTTTTGAACGCTTTCCGTAGACACTTCCACTTAAACCATGACCCAGAAAATCAGTAAAATATTTATTGCTATGCTTAATTCCTAAAGTTTCGTCTTCGAATAACCATAAGGCATCACTACCACCAGAATCTATGAGTAATTTTATTGGTATATCTCTATTTTCAATTTTAACAGAAGCATTAAGGTATGGTTTATTATTGTAAAACTCTAAATTAAGAGTTTCACACTTTTTACATTTTTTATAGTTAAATTTTTTTGGTTCGGTTAACCTTATATACTTATTTGAATAATTAATCTCTACCACTAAATCTTTAAATAAATCATAGCCTACAATGCCATGAATAGGAATTCCTAATCTTGGGGCAAAATTTATCTTTTCGTTAAATACTGCGAATAAATCTTGATTGAAATTTGTGGCGTCTCCTATCTCAAAAATATTATTTTTTGATTTTAAAGCCTCAACAGATTCTCCATCTCCCAAACCTCTTAAATAAATAGGCTCTGGATCTTTAATTTTTAAAGAATCTGATATATTTAAATAATTAAAAATAATAGTTTTGCTAACACCAGTATCTAATATAAAAGATAATTTAATTCCGTTGACTTCAACTGGTATTATAATTAAATTATTGATTAGCTGAAAATCAACTTTATCAGATTTATTTTTATTTTGAATAGTAAACTTTCCTTGATAAAATGCAAAGCTATTTAAGCAAAATAGTAATAACAATATGCTTAATATTTTTTTCATAAAAACAAGAGTTTTAACTTTAAGTTATCAATTTACAAATCCTTTTGCCACTTAATTCAAATATGCCTTTATTTTAAATAAACTTTAAGATAATTTTCTCAACTTTGTAGCCTATAATTTAATTTAAAATGCCAAAAATATCTAATAAAGGGCAACTGATGCCTCAATCACCAATACGAAAGTTGGTACCATATGCAGAACAAGCAGTTAAAAACGGAAAACAGATTTATTATTTAAACATTGGACAGCCAGATATTAAAACACCTGAAATAGCTCTAAAAGCGGTAAAAGAAAATACCCTAGAAGTATTAGCTTATTCAAGATCTGAGGGTTCTGAAACATATAGAAACAAAATAGCTGCTTACTATTCAAAAAAAGATATTAATGTAACTCATAACGATATTATTGTAACAACTGGAGGAAGCGAAGCTTTGCTATTTGCTTTTGGTAGTATTATGGATACAGACGATGAGATTATTATTCCTGAACCATTTTATGCAAATTACAATGGGTTTTCAACAGCATCTGGAATAAATATTGTTCCTGTGATTTCAAAAATTGAAAATAATTTTGCTTTACCTCCAATTGAAGAATTTGAAAAACTTATCACTCCAAAAACTAAAGCTATCTTAATTTGTAACCCAGGAAATCCAACTGGTTATTTATATTCTGTTGATGAAATAAAAAAACTAGCTGCTATTGTAAAAAAACATGACTTGTTTTTAATTGCAGACGAAGTTTATAGAGAATTTGCTTATGATGGCCATACGCATTATTCCATTATGCAGGAAGCTGGATTAGAGGAACATGCCATTATGATTGATTCTGTTTCAAAACGTTATAGCATGTGTGGTGCAAGAATTGGGTGTATTGTTTCTAAAAACAAAGCTGTTATTCAAACTGCTTTAAAATTTGCCCAAGCTAGACTTAGTCCACCAACTTTTGCCCAAATAGCAAGTGAAGCTGCTCTTGAAACACCTCAAAGCTATTTTGATGATGTTATTAAAGAATATGTAGAAAGAAGAAACATTTTAATGGCAGAACTTAAAAAGATTGACGGTGTAAAAGTTGCTGAACCAAAAGGTGCATTTTACTGCATTGTTGAGTTGCCTGTTAAAAATTCGGATGACTTTGCTCAATGGCTTTTAGAACATTTTGATCTAAATGGAGAAACCGTTATGGTTGCACCTGCAGCAGGATTTTATTCAACACCTGGTGTTGGTCTAAACCAAATTAGAATTGCATACGTACTTAAAAAAGAAAGTTTAATAAAAGCCGTAAATATTATTAAACAAGCTTTAAAAGTTTATAAAGATTAATGCAAATTCAAAATAACATATCTCTAAAACCATATAACACTTTTGGAATTGATGTTTTAGCTAAATACTTTGTTTCAGTATCAAATATTAAAGAGCTAAAAGATACTTTGTCTACAAAAGACTATCCAAACAAGCTTATTTTAGGTGGTGGCAGTAATATGTTGCTAACAAAAAATCAGGACAAATTAGTTATTCATGTAAACCTAAAAGGAATTGAAATCATCTCCGAAGATGAAGATTTTGTGTTTGTAAAAGCAAATGCTGGTGAAAATTGGCATCAGTTTGTACTTTGGTGCATGAACAAAGATTTTGGTGGTATTGAAAATTTATCTTTAATACCCGGAAATGTTGGAACTGCTCCAATTCAAAATATTGGTGCTTATGGTGTAGAGTTGAAAGATAGTTTTGTTTCCTGTGAAGCTTTGTCTATAGAGACTCTTGAAACCCATACGTTTTTAAAATCAGATTGTAATTTTGGGTACAGGGATTCTATTTTCAAACAACAAGAAAAGGGAAAATATATTATTACAAGTGTTACCTTTAAATTTACAAAGAATAATCATAAATTAAACGTAAATTACGGCACCATTACATCTGAATTAGAATCAATGGGGATTACAAATCCAACTATTCAAGATATTTCAAAGGCTGTTATTTCTATTAGAGAAAGCAAATTACCTAACCCAAAAGAAATTGGAAATAGTGGTAGTTTTTTTAAAAACCCTGTTGTTTCTAAAAATGAATTCGAAACCATTTTGCAAAATTTCCCCGATGCTCCAAGTTATTCAGTTTCAGAAAATGAAGTAAAAATACCTGCCGGATGGCTTATCGAGAAAACAGGTTTTAAAGGGAAAAGGTTTGGTGATTATGGTGTGCATAAAAACCAAGCTCTGGTTTTAGTGAATTACGGGAATGCAAAAGGGTCTGATATATTAAACCTTTCAAAATTAATTCAAAAAACTGTATTGCGACTTTTCAATGTTTCTATAGAAGCTGAAGTAAATATCTTATAATTTAAAAGAAATATCTAAATTTGATTTCATTAAACATCTTAATATTCACTAACCAAACTAAATTATCTTGATTTCACCAATAGAAAACGAAATTGTTAGCTTACTAAAAAATGGCGATAAAAAAGCCATTAATTTACTTTATGAATATTATGCTGATGCCATTTATGGCGTTATTTTAAAAATAATTACAAATGAGGAAATAGCTCAAGATGTTTTACAAGAAAGTTTTGTTAAAATCTGGAAAAACTCCAAAAAATATGACCCTGGTAAAGCAAAATTATTCACATGGCTTTATAGAATAGCTTACAATACAGCTATTGACAAGGTTAGATCATTAAAAAATAAGAATACTAACGAAGTCCAGATTGAAACCTCATCCGTATATAGAATAACATCAAACGAATTGAATCAAGATGTTTTAGACATCCAAAAGCATTTAAGTAGTTTAGATGAGAAGTACCAAATTGTGTTAAACGCCTTGTTTTTTGAAGGTATGACACAACAAGAAGCAAGTGAAGAATTAGATATTCCACTTGGAACAATAAAATCAAGATTAAAAATTGGATTACGTGAATTGAAAAAAATTTACAATCCTTAATAAATAACGTCATGAATGAGAAAATAATTACTTTTTTAAATTCTGGCCTATTAGAAAAATATCTATTAGGAGGAACTTCTATTGAAGAAACTCAACAAATCGAGTCTTATATTGCTAGACATCCAGAAGTAGAAAATGCATATAATACTTTGCAGTTTAATTTAGAAGTTGTAGCTAAAACTAATGCTGTAGAAGCTCCAAAAAATATTCTGAATAATATTTTAGAAGAGCTTGATGAAAAACCTGTAATACAATTGAACACTACAAAAAAGTATAAAAAGTGGCATCAACTTAGTATAGCAGCAAGCATAGCCGCATTAATTTTTGCTGGACAATCATATTATCTTCATGATAAAAATCAAAAACTATCAGAAGAAAACCAAGTGGTTGTTGATGAAATTTTTGATTTACGAAGTGATATTGAAAACAATAACAAAAAGTTAGATGCCGTTATGCAACAATTTAAAGAGCTTAACGACCCTAATACTTATAAGTACATTATGCAGGGAAATAGTAGAGCAAAAAACTTAAAAACCGTTGCCTACATAAACCCTAAAGAAAAAACATCTATGATTGATGTTGTAGCTTTACCACAATTACCCGAAGAACAATGCTATCAAATTTGGGCTGAACTTCAAGGAAAAATGGTGAGTTTAGGTATTTTAAGTGAAACCGACAGACAACTTAGAGCTATTCCTTATACCGAAGATGCCCTTGGTTTAAATATTACTATTGAACCTAAAGGAGGAAATACAGTTGCTTCACTAGAAAATTCAGTAGCAGAAATACATTTAAAATAAATTAAGAAAATCCATAAAAAAAGAGCCTCATTTTAAAATTAAAATGAGGCTCTTTTTTATTCTGAAAATATTTATTCTTTATCAAAAAGTGCTTTATGAATCAATCCAGCTACAATTGCACCAGCTATTGGAGCTAACCAAAATAACCATAACTGACTAGTAAACTCTCCACCTGCAAATAACGCCTGACTAGTTGATCTAGCTGGGTTTACAGAAGTATTTGTTATAGGAATACTTATTAAGTGTATTAAGGTTAATGCTAAACCAATAGCTATTGGAGCAAATCCTTTTGGAGCTCTTTCATTGGTACTTCCTAAAATAACCAATAAGAAAAACGCTGTTAATACAAATTCAGCTATTAAAGCAGAAGCCATAGAATATCCACCAGGCGACAACTCACCATATCCATTAGCTGCAAAACCTCCAATATCAACAAAATCAGATTTTCCAGATATAATTAAATACAACACTCCGGCGGCAGCAATTGCACCAACCACTTGAGCTATTATATAACCCAATAAATCTTTGGCTGGAAACTTCCCTCCTGCCCATAAACCAAAAGATACCGCTGGATTAAAATGCCCTCCTGAAATGTGTCCTACAGCAAAAGCCATAGTTAATACTGTTAAACCAAATGCCAGTGCAACACCAGCAAAACCAATACCAAGTTCAGGAAATCCTGCAGCAAAAATGGCGCTTCCACAACCGCCAAAAACAAGCCAAAATGTTCCAAAAAATTCTGCGAATAATTTTTTCATATATTAAAAGTTTAATAGTTAGTATATTAAATATAAGAATTATTTGCTTTTAAGACACAAAAAATATTATTAGTCACTACAAATATCAAAAAGTTCATTTTTACAAGTATTTTATTCAAAAGCATTATCTTTGCAACAAATTATAATTAAAATGAAACTTCTTTTAATAACTATCGCTTTGTTAGGTTTAGGAATAGCTGGAATTGCTATTAAAATTTGGGCAAAAAAAGATGGTAAATTTGCGGGAACTTGTGCAAGTCAAAATCCAATGCTAAACAAAGATGGTCAGGCTTGTGGTTTTTGCGGAAAAACTCCTGACCAATTTAGTGAATGCAATGAGCCTAAACATTCCGCATAGTTTATGATATTGCTTGATTTTGTATTCTACATTTTTGTATTTGTAGTTTGTATTCAAGTTATTTTTTACATTTTTATCTTCGGAAAATTCGCATTTCTAAAATCAAAAAAAGGAAGTTCGAGTAATCTTCCAATATCCGTTATTGTTTGTGCTAAAAATGAAGCTGAAAATTTAAAGAAATTTTTGCCTTCAATAATTTCTCAGGTTTATCCAAGTTTTGAAATCATTTTAATAAATGATGCTTCAATAGATAAAACCTTAAAGGTTATGGAATCTTTTGCAAGTAAACATGACAATATAAAAATTGTTAACGTAAAAAACATTGAAGCTTTTTGGGGAAACAAAAAATATGCATTAACCCTTGGTATAAAAGTAGCCAAACATAACCACCTATTATTTACCGATGCCGATTGCAAACCTGTTTCTGAACATTGGATTTCTGAAATGTGCTCTCTTTTTGACGACACCAAAACCATTGTTTTAGGTTATGGAGCCTATAAAAAAATTAAAAAATCTTTTCTGAATAAGCTTATTCGATTTGAAACTTTAATGACAGCGATTCACTATTTTTCATTTGCCAAAATAGGTTTACCATATATGGGTGTTGGTAGAAATTTAGCCTATAAAAAAAGTGAATTCTTTAGTGCAAACGGATTTATTAGCCATATGAATGTTCGCTCTGGTGATGACGATTTGCTTATTAATCAAATTGCTACTGCAAAAAACACAGCCATTTGTTTTTCTCAAGAAAGTTTCACCAAATCCATTCCAGAAACCAAATTCAAAGATTGGTTTAACCAAAAAAGAAGACATATTTCAACGGCAAATTATTATAAACTAAAACACAAAATACTGCTTGCAAGTTTATATGTATCTCAACTGTTTTTCTGGATATTGGCTATAACTCTTCTAGCATTAACCTTTAAATGGAAAATTGTTCTTTCTTTATTTCTCTTTATATTTATCATTCAATACATTGTCATTGGTTTTTCAACAAAAAAAATAGGCGAAAAAGATACGCTTATCTTCCTTCCTTTTTTAGAAATCTTTTTAATTATTACACAATTAACTATCTTTATAAATAATCTTATTTCAAAACCAAATCATTGGAAATAAAAGAAGCTATTAAAAGAGCAAAGCTTAATGACCAGAAAGCATTTAATTATTTGTTGGATACTTTTTGGGATGACGTTTATGGTTTTCAATTAAAGCGTATAGAAAATGAAAATGATGCAGAAGATATAACTATTCAAACATTTTCAAAAGCCTTTGACAAAATTGAAACCTTTGATGACAATTTTAAGTTCAAAACATGGCTTATCACTATTTCAAAAAACATTCATATTGATTTATTGAGAAAAGAGAAAAACTATATTTCTCAAAGAAATTTTGATGATGAAGAAAAAACACTTCAAATTTTAGATGAAACTCCATCGGTTGAAGATACCTTAATAATTGAGCAGAATTTGGCAAAACTACTTCGTGATATTAAAAAATTGAATCCACATTATCAAGAAATCATAAACTTAAGATACTTTCAAGAATTAAGCTACAAAGAGATTTCGAAGCAGCTAAACGAACCGATGAATAACGTGAAAGTTAAATTATTAAGAGCAAAAAAATTACTTGCAGAAATTATTAAAAAATCTTAATGATTAACAAAATTAAAAACTTAGGTCCAGGTTTATTATTTGCTGGTGCGGCAATTGGTGTATCACATTTAGTACAATCTACTAGAGCCGGTGCCGATTTTGGTTTAGGTTTACTTTGGGCTTTATTATTGGTTAATTTATTCAAGTATCCTTTTTTTCAATTTGGCCCAAGATATGCAACAGCAACGAGCGAAAGTTTACTAGATGGCTACAAAAAATTAGGCAAAGGTGTTTTAATGACTTACTATATTCTCAATATAGCTACTATGTTCACAATTCAAACAGCTGTAACCATTGTAACAGCTGGACTAGCCTCAACCCTATTTGGCAGTTTTATAAGTGTAGAAGTTTGGACAGTAATAATTCTTTTTATTTGTTTATCACTTCTAGTTGTAGGCAAATACAAATTGTTAGATAAGCTTATGAAAATAATTGTTCTTACGCTAACAATTAGTACAATTATAGCCGTTTATATGGCACTTTCAAATAACTCAAGTCCACTTTCATTCAAACAAATTCTTCCAAATGGCGGTTTGGAAATTGCTTTTTTAATTGCCTTTATGGGTTGGATGCCAGCTCCTTTGGATGTTTCTGTATGGCAATCTTTATGGACAATTGAAAAGAACAAAGACACTAAAAAATACAACACAAAATCAGCTCTGTTTGACTTTAATATTGGTTATCTAAGCACCATCATTATTGGTATTGGATTTCTTGCATTGGGAGCTTTAATAATGTTTAATAGTGGTGAAACATTTAGCATTTCTGCAGGGATTTTTTCTGGTCAATTAATAGATTTGTATACTAAAAGCTTAGGAAACTGGGCTCATTACATTATAGCTATTGCTGCTTTCACCACCATGTTCAGCACTACCATTACTACATTGGATGCTTCTCCTAGGGTAATGGACAGAACAACAGAATTATTATTTAAAAAGTCTTCAAAGCATGGTTATTTAATATGGATTCTTACATTAACCGTTGGAACCATCAGCATCTTTTTCTTTCTAGATTCTGAAATGGGAATGCTTATCAAAATTGCCACCATATTATCATTCATTACAGCACCATTCTATGCCATTATTAATTATAAACTCATATCAAGTGCCCATACACCAAAAGAATGGCGTCCATCTATACAACTACATATATTAAGTTGGTTAGGAATTATTTTCTTAATAGCATTTAGCATTTGGTATCTTACAACTTTATAAGACTTGTTTTAGAGAATACTTTGTATCTTTGTTGCTTTCTTTTTAAGCTATGGAAACAGAAATAATTTCAAATATATTACCAGAACATCAACCAAAACCAAAATGGTTAAGGGTGAAGTTGCCTACTGGAAAAAAATACACAGAACTTAGAGGTTTAGTAGATAAATATAAACTCAATACTATTTGTACGTCTGGAAGTTGCCCAAATATGGGAGAATGTTGGGGAGAAGGAACAGCAACTTTCATGATTTTAGGTAATATTTGTACACGTTCCTGTGGATTTTGTGGAGTTAAAACGGGAAGACCTGAAAGTATAGATTGGGATGAACCAGAAAAAGTAGCACGTTCTATAAAACTCATGAACATTAAACATGCCGTTTTAACCAGTGTTGATAGAGATGATTTAAAAGATATGGGAAGCATTTTGTGGGCAGAAACTGTAAAATCTGTTAGAAGAATGAACCCTGAAACCACATTAGAAACCCTTATTCCTGATTTTCAAGGTGTTGAACAACATATTGACAGAATTCTTAATGTTGCTCCCGAAGTTGTTTCTCATAATATTGAAACCGTTAGACGTTTAACACGTGAAGTAAGAATACAAGCTAAATATGACAGAAGTCTTGGCGTTTTAAAATATTTAAAGCAACAAGGTCAAAACAGAACCAAATCTGGTATCATGTTAGGACTTGGAGAAACCAGAGAAGAAGTGATTGAAACACTACATGATTTAAAAGCTAGTGATGTTGATGTGGTAACAATTGGACAATACTTACAACCTAGTAAAAAACATTTACCTGTAAAACAATTTATCAATCCAGATCAGTTTAAAGAATTTGAAGAAATAGGTTTGAGTCTTGGTTTCCGTCATGTTGAAAGTAGTGCACTTGTGCGTTCATCATACAGAGCTCAAAAACACATTCTTTAGTTATGATTAATGTGGCCATCAATGGTTTTGGCAGAATAGGTCGTCGTGTATTTAGATTAATTCAAAACTATAAAAACATTCAAGTAGTTGCTATTAATGATCTGGCGAATGCTAAAACTTTAAGTCATTTACTTAAGTATGATAGTATTCATGGCATTTTTAATGGACAAGTTTCATGCGATGAAAATCATATAATTGTTAATAATTATTCTGTACAACTACTAAATCATAAACACCCAAAAGACATTAATTGGAAACCATATAATGTTGATTTTGTAATAGAGTCATCAGGTAAGTTTAAAACAACTTCAGATTTAAAATACCATTTAAACAATGGTGCAAGACAAGTAATATTAAGCGTTCCTCCGATAGATGAAACTATCAAAACCATTGTTCTTGGTGTAAATGACGGCTCTATTGATGGCTTTGAACAAATTATTTCAAATGCTTCTTGCACAACAAATAATGCTGCACCTATGATTGATATTATTAATAAACTATGTGGCATCAATCAAGCTTACATTACAACAATCCATTCTTATACTACAGACCAAAGTTTGCACGATCAACCTCATCCAGATTTAAGAAGAGCAAGAGCAGCCGGACAATCTATTGTACCCACAACTACAGGAGCTGCAAAAGCTTTAACAAAAATTTTCCCAGAACTGTCTAGTGTTATTGGTGGTTGTGGCATTAGAGTTCCTGTGGCAAATGGTTCACTAACTGATATTACTTTTAATGTAAAACGTAGTGTAACCATTGAAGAAATTAATAATGCTTTTAAATTTGCTTCAGAAAATCAATATAAAGGTATTTTAGAATATACTGAAGACCCAATAGTTTCAATTGATATTGTTGGAAATTTACATTCATGTATCTTTGATTCTCAAATGACTTCTGTGATAGGAAATATGGTAAAAATAATCGGTTGGTACGATAATGAAAGTGGATATTCGAGTCGAATTATTGATTTATTATGTAATTTGTCGGTAAAAAGTAGCGTTTTATCGAAAAAATAATTATATTTGTCGATATAAGTGAAACATATGACCCAAATTTCCAAACTCATACTAGCCATTTTTATGTTGTTGTCTCTCAGTGTGTCATCACAAAATTCTATTGAGAAAGACCCTGAAATACTTCAAAACACCATAAATTATCGTATAACTCAATCAGAATACGATATTGATAAATTTAATTATTTTGAAGCACAGAATAAGCTTGATGAAGCCTTAGAAATAGCTCAACAAATTGATGATAAACAAAGTATTGGGCTTATTTATTCTAAAAAAGGAAAACTGCAGCTTATTATTGAAGAGTTAGACGAAGCAATTATTTCAATCAACAAAGCTATTGAAGTTCAGCGTTTTACAAAAGATAATGCTAATCTTGCAAATTCATACAAAACATTTGGAGATATTTATAAAAGCAAAAAAAATTATAAACTAGCAATAGATTATTATATTTCTGCTCAAACACTTTTTGAACAAGAAGGGTTAAAAAACAATTTAGCCGATGTTTTGTTAAGTGAAGGAGAAACCTATATTAAACTAAAAGACTTTAATAAAGCTCGATCGCTTATTGAACAATCTTTTGCTTTAGCTAAAAGAATTAATTTACCCAAAATTGAAAGTAGTGCACTCATAAATCATGGAAAAGTTTATAGCGCTTTAGGAGATCAAGAAAAGGCATTATCTTATACAAATGAAGGTATAAAATTGGCCAAAAAGAATAATTACGGAGACATTTTAAACGAAGGCTACTTAGTGTTTAGTGATATTACACAAAGTATTGGAGATTATAAACTTTCTAATGAATATTTAAGAAATCATCTAAATCTTTCTGATTCTCTTAGGAAAATTAAAAGAGAAAATTTATCTCCAGATAAAAAAGTTCAGTTTTTAATTAATGACCAAATAGAGAACAGTAAAAGACAGGAAGAGGAAATAAAAGAAGCAAAAAGCAAAAATGATTTAAGCACTCTAATTTCAATATTAAGTGTTGCTTTAATAACAATTCTATCATTATTAACACTCTCGTTATATAAAAACAATAATATTAGATTAAAAACCAATAATATGCTCCATAAAAAAAATGCGGAACTTATTATTGCAAAAGAAAAAGCTGAATTAGCATCAAAAACAAAGGCCAATTTCTTGTCTACAGTAACACATGAATTACGTACACCTCTTTATGCCGTAACAGGTTTAAGCAATATGTTACTTGAAGAAAATCCAAGACCAGAACAAGTTCAGCATTTAAAATCTCTTAAATTTTCAGGTGATTACTTGCTTACTTTCATTAATGATATCTTACAAATCAATAAAATTGAAGCGAACAAAGTTGAAATTGATCCGGAATCTTTCAACCTTAAAAAGAAAATAAATAATATCATTTTAGCATTAAATAACTCGGCATTAGATAATAATACTAAGCTTCATTTAGAATATGAAAAAGGTCTTCCTGAAAACTTTATAGCAGATCAATTGAAGATTTCACAAATATTAATTAACCTGATTGGTAACTCAATTAAGTTTACAAAAGATGGTGATATTTGGATAAGAGTTAATAAAATAAACGAAGAAAATAACATTTTTAACTTACGCTTTGAAGTTGAAGATAATGGTATAGGTATAAGTCAAGAGAAACAAGAAAACATGTTTGAAAGTTTCTCTCAAGGATCTATCCAAATTAACAGAAAATACGGAGGAACTGGTTTAGGTTTATCAATAGTAAAAGGACTTATAGAAATTTTAAAAGGAAAAATTTATCTAAAAAGTGAATTAGATAAAGGAAGTACATTTTATTTTGAAATTCCTTTAAAATATACTGACCAAGAAGTTTTGGAAACCGGTCCTAAACAATTTAATGAAGCTAAAGAATTAGATTTATCAAAAGTTAAGGTTTTAGTAGTTGAAGACAATAAAATAAACCAAATGATCACTAAGAAGATTTTAACTAAAATGGAACTTAGTTGTGATGTTGTTGATAATGGTGAATCGGCAGTTGACATGGTTAAAACCAACAATTATGATATTGTTTTAATGGATATTCACATGCCTGGAATAAGTGGTATTGAAGCAACAAAAATCATTAGAACTTTTGATAAACAATTAACCATTTTTGCTTTAACAGCTGTAACCATTGAAGATAAAATGCATGAGTTTGATGAAGCTGGATTTACAGATATTATTCCAAAACCTTTCAAACAAGAAGAATTTGAGAAAAAACTGTTTAACGCACTTTCGTCCAATAAATCAGCTACATCTTAGAAGTTACAAATTTCTTTACTAAAGCATTAAACTTATCAGATTCACTAATACTTACAGTTATTGGTAAATAGAATAACTTATCTTTTAAAGAGGGAAAACTTTGCAATCTCATAAAGTCCTTTTCTGTAGTTAAGATTAGATCTTTTTTACATAACTCATCAATATCACTTTCTGAAAAATCATAATGGTCTTGAAAATTCAAATGTTCAAACTTCAAATGTTTGCTTTTCAAAAAATCAACCAATGGCTGTGCATTTGCGATACCAGTTACTAAAGTAAATTCATTTAGTTCAACAAGACTCTTTTCATTTACATTAGATTTTACAAAACTTGAATACTCAATATTACTAAAGAAAACTTTTTGATAATCTAAAGGATTAATCCTTTTAATAATAGTATTCTTCTCTGTTTCATCTAAATTTTTAGGACATTTAGTAATTACAATAATGTTAGCTCTTTTGTAACCATTTCTTGATTCTCTTAAATTTCCCGCAGGCAAAACATAATCGTCAATAAAAAGCGCATTATAAGTAGTTAGCAAAATGTTAAGTCCAGCTTTAATTTTTCTATGCTGAAAGGCATCATCCAATAAAATAACTTCAGGAGATTTCTTTAATGACTTCAATCTATTTATGCCATTTACTCTATCAGAATCAACGGCAACTTGAATTTTATCTTTGAATTTTGAAAAAAACTGAAAAGGTTCATCGCCTATAGTTTCAGAGGTTGCAGTTAAATCTGCCAATTGAAAACCTTTTGTTTTTCTTTTATAACCTCGGCTTAAGGTTGCAATCGAATAATCCTCTTTAAGTAATTCAATTAAATATTCAATCATGGGTGTTTTTCCTGTACCACCAACACTTAAATTACCAACACAAATAACAGGAAAATCAAAAGAAACAGATTTTTTAATACCTAAATCATACAATTTATTTCGTAGCCAAGTAACTGAATAGTAAACGGGAACAAAAGGGAAAAATAATTTTCTATAAAATTTCACTTGTTTAAATTGGCTTTAAAAAATCATTAAAAGACAAAGTAAAGACTATTTTTTTAAATGTCTTCATGTCATCAATTGAAAATAAAAAGTTCTTTTCAAACTAAATCTTTTATCTTTGATATTAAACAATACACACTATGATTATACAAGATGTTATTAATCATTTAGAAGATTTTGCGCCTTTAAGCTATGCAGAAGATTTTGATAATGTTGGGTTGTTAGTAGGCAACAAAAATGAAAAACTGACTGGTATTTTAGTAACATTAGACACTCTTGAAGAAGTAGTAGATGAAGCCATTGCCGAAAACTGTAATCTTATTGTAAGTTTTCATCCAATCATTTTTAAAGGTTTAAAAAAAATAACGGGAAAAACATATGTTGAGCGTGTAGTTTTAAAAGCAATAAAACATGACATTGCCATTTATGCTATCCATACCGCTTTAGACAATTCATTTCAAGGAGTTAATGATGCTATTTGTAATCAACTAGAGTTAATTAATAAACAAATACTCATACCTCAAGTTCAAACCATAAAAAAACTAACAACTTTTGTTCCTAAAAATGAAGCCGAACAATTAAGGACTGCTCTTTTTAAAGCTGGTGCAGGTAGTATAGGGAATTATTCAGATTGTAGTTTTAATGTTGAAGGCATTGGAACTTTTAAAGGCAATGAACTGTCTTCACCTACAAAAGGTAAAAAAGGGAGTATTCATAAAGAAGAAGAAACACAAATATCAGTTACCTATGCAAAACATTTAGAAGCAAAAATTTTAAAGACGCTTTTCAAAACACATTCTTATGAAGAAGTTGCCTATGAAATAACAACACTTGAAAATAAAAATCAACATATTGGAATGGGAATGATTGGTGAATTAAAAGAATCTATGGATGAAATTGCTTTTTTTAACTATTTAAAAACAAAAATGAATACCACTCACGTTAGGCACTCAACTTTATTAAGCAAGCCAGTTAAAAAAATTGCTGTTTTAGGAGGTTCTGGAAGTTTTGCAATTGAAGCAGCCAAATCATATGGTGCTCAGGTATTTATAACAGCAGATTTAAAATATCATGACTTTTTTACAGCTGAAAATGATATCATTTTAGCTGATATTGGACATTTTGAAAGCGAACAATTCACAAAAAAAATTTTAGTAGCATATCTTACGAAAAAAATTACTAATTTTGCAGTCGTTTTATCAAAGACACATACCAATCCTGTTAAGTATTTTTAAAGTATGACTAAAAAGAAAGAAGTAACTGTTGAAGAGCGTTTAAGAGCTTTATATGACTTACAACTTATAGATTCTCGCATAGATGAAATAAGAAATGTTAGAGGAGAACTTCCATTAGAAGTTCGTGATTTAGAAGATGAAGTTGCTGGACTAAGCACTAGATTAGAAAAACTTGTATCTAGTTTAGAAGTGATTGACAATGAAATTATTGCTAAGAAAAATTTAATGGAAGAAGCAAAATCTTTAATTAAAAAATATAGCGAACAACAAAAAAATGTTAGAAATAACAGAGAATTCAATTCATTAACTAAAGAAGTAGAATTTCAAGAGTTAGAAATTGAATTGGCTGAAAAACACATAAAAGAATTCAGGGTTCAAATTGAACAAAAGAAAGAAGTGATTGCTGAAACTAAAGAGCGTTTAAAAGAACGTGAAAATCACTTAAAACACAAAAAAGGTGAACTTGATGCTATTTTAGCTGAAACTGAAAAAGAAGAGCAAGCATTAATTGCTAAATCACAGGATTACAAAGAAGAAATTGAAGATCGTTTAGTATCTGCTTATACAAGAATTCGTCAAAATGTAAAAAATGGATTAGCTGTAGTAGCTATTGAAAGAGGCGCATCTGGTGGTTCTTTCTTTACTATTCCACCACAAGTACAAGTTGAAATTGCTTCAAGAAAAAAAATCATTACAGATGAACATAGTGGAAGAATCCTTGTAGATGGAGTTCTTGCCAACGAACAAAAAGAAAAAATGGAAAAGTTTTTTTCTAAACTTTAATCATTAAACCATATCCTTTAAAAGCCTTCATTTTTTGAAGGCTTTTTTATTTAATAAAAATTCACAAAATATAAATTAAGGTTTTTAAATTTAATACGTCTATAATAAAAACACTTTGTAGATATGAAAAAGCTAATGCCTATTTTTTTTATTTTTTTAATGTTTAGTTGTCAAAACTCAGCACAAAATAACACTAAACAAAATGCTGTTATAAACGCTAAACCAGTTGAAGTAAAATTGGAGAACGGAAAAGCTAAAGCTTATTTTTCAAGTGGTTGTTTTTGGTGTGTAGAAGCCATTTATGAAAGTGTAAAAGGCGTAAGTGAAGTTATTAACGGGTATTCTGGCGGACATACTAATAACCCAACTTACGAAGACAGTAACACAGGAAGAACTGGTCATGCAGAATCTGTTGAAGTTATTTACGACCCTAGAATAGTTAGTTTTTCAACACTTGTTGATGTTTACTTTGCATCTCAAAATCCAACACAAGTAAATGGACAAGGTCCAGACCATGGGACCCAATATCGTTCCATCATTTTTTATCAAAATGAAGAACAAAAAAATATCATAGAGTCTAAAAAAGCGGAGTTAGAAAAGAAACTTAATGCTGAAGTTGCTGCAGAAGTATATCCGTTTCAAAAATTCTGGAAAGCTGAAAATTATCATCAAAACTATGTAAAACTTCATCCTGAAAACAGATATGTACAAGGAGTATCTATACCACGTTTAAATAGATTTAAATCTAAATTCCCAGAATTATTAAAGGATAAGTCTTAACATTTTAGTTTCAGAATCTATGTTTTCTATCTTTGTTTAAAATCTATAAACAAATGAAAAAAATAACTTTCTTGCTTTTAATAATATTGACCAGCATTTCGTGTAAACAAAACAAAGAAACTCAACTTGAAATCAAGACCAAAACAGTTGCAGAAAAAATAGCTGATGCTAATGGTTTTGATAACTGGAAAAATATTTCAAAAATAGAATTCACATTTAATGTTGATAGAGATAGCAGTCATTTTGAACGCTCATGGAGTTGGAAACCAAAAACTGATGATATTATTTTAATATCTGACAAAGACACCATTTCTTATAATCGCAATTCGGTTGACAGCTTATCTTTAAATGCCGACAAAAGCTTTATCAATGACAAATATTGGTTGCTAGCACCTTTTCAATTATCTTGGGATACCGGAACAACCATTACAGAAGCTTCAAAAGCAGAAGCTCCAATCAGCAAAGCTTTGTTAAATAAAATCACTTTAACTTATCCTAATGAAGGTGGATATACACCAGGTGATGCTTACGATTTTTATTTTGGTGACGATTATTTAATTAAAGAATGGGTTTACAGGAAAGAGAACAGTGAAAAACCGTCATTGATTACTACTTGGGAAAACTATCAAGATTTTAATGGTATAAAATTAGGATTGAACCATAAAAAACCAGAAGGCAATTGGATGCTTTATTTTTCAAATGTAAAAGTTGAATAGAATTCATTTGATTAAAAAAACATCATTAAAAACATCTAAAACATATTTTCTAGACGTATATAAGTTATAAATTTTCCGCTTTACGCGTCTATATATATCAAAAGTGCTTCTGCAAAAGCTGAAGCACTTTTCTTTTTAAGTAGTCTTATATCCTTTAAATGCTTTCTTTACATAGGCTCTTTTACTTCCTAAGTTTTATCACTATCAGCATTTATAAAATAACTTAAAGCTCCAGAAGGACAATTTTTTACTTGATTAATTAAAGCCTCTGTTGATGCATTGTCAATTTTAATCCATGGCTTTTCTTTTGGTTTAAAAACATTCGGCAAACCTTTCACACAAATTGCGGAATGAATGCACTTTTCTGCATTCCAAACTATGGTTACTTCTCCGTTAGTATAATTCTTAGTATCGCTCATCTTACCACTTTTTTATAAATATACAAAAAATGAAATAACGCAATAACTATTATTTTTTGACTTCCTTTCTAAGTTTATAATTCCTATTTTTGTTAGGAACGATAAAACAAATTTACCTTGCTCAACTATAAATTAGAACTTGATTTTGCTTTGGAACAAGACCAAAAAGACGAATTATCAGCTTTCAGAAATAAATTTCACATCCCTAAAGACAAAAAGGGAAATGAATTGATTTATATGACAGGAAATTCATTGGGCTTACAACCAAAAACAACCAAAGCATATATAAATCAAGAACTTGAGGATTGGGCTAATTTAGGTGTTGAAGGTCATACGGAAGCAAAAAATCCTTGGTTAAAATATCATGAATTTTTAACGGAAAGTATGGCTAATATTGTTGGGGCAAAACCCATAGAAGTGGTTGTTATGAATACATTAACAGCTAATTTACATTTTATGATGGTTTCGTTTTACAAACCAACAAAAACACGTTATAAAATTTTAATAGAAGCTGATTCATTTCCATCTGATAAATATGCTATAGAGTCACAATTGCGCCATCATGGATTCGATGATAAAGAAGGTGTTATTTTATGGAAAGCTAGACAAGGTGAAGAATTAACTAATTATGATGATTTAGAAACCATTTTTGAAGCTCATGGTAATGAAATTGCTTTAGTTATGATAGGTGGTATAAACTATTATACTGGTCAATATTTCGATTTAAAACGAATTACAAAACTTGGTCACAAACACGGTTGCTTGGTTGGTTTTGATTGTGCACATGGCGCTGGAAATGTGGAGCTAAATCTACACGATTCTGGAGCCGACTTTGCCGTTTGGTGCACTTACAAATATTTGAATTCTGGCCCAGGAAGTTTAGCAGGATGCTTTGTTCATGAACGACATGCTTATAATAAAAGCCTCAACCGATTTACTGGTTGGTGGAGCCATAATAAACAGACACGATTTAGAATGCGTGATGAATTTGACCAATTGCCTGGAGCTGAAGGTTGGCAATTAAGCAATCCTCCTATTTTATCAATGGCAGCCATAAAAGCATCTTTAGATATGTTTCAGGAAGTTGGCATGAAAAAATTGGTAAAAAAATCTAAAAACCTAACAGGCTATTTTGAGTTTTCAATTAACGAACTCAATAATGAGCATATCAAAATCATCACACCTAAAAATCCTGAAGAACGAGGTTGTCAGTTATCCATTCAAGTGAAAAATGCTGATAAATTGTTGCATCATAAATTAACAGAAGCTGGCATTATTAGCGACTGGAGAGAACCAGACGTAATAAGATGTGCACCTGTTCCTTTATATAATTCGTTTCAAGATGTGTATCATATGGTTAATAAATTGAAAGCTATCTTAAATGAATAAACAACAAAACATACTTGTCATTGGAGCCGGACTTTGTGGGTCACTTTTAGCTTTACGCCTTGGGCAAAGAGGCTATAATGTTACGGTTATTGAAAAACGCCCAGATTTGCGTAAAGTGGATATTAGTGCAGGTCGCTCAATCAATTTAGCTTTTTCAGATAGGGGAAATAAAGCCATGAAACTTGTTGGTCTTGAAGATAAAGTAAAATCACTTTGCATTCCAATGAATGGTAGAATGATTCATGACACTGAAGGCAACACATTTTTATCAAATTACAGCGGAAGAGATCATGAATATATCAATTCCATTTCTCGAGGAGACCTTAATGCGTTACTTTTAGATGAAGCCGAAAAACATGAAAATGTAAATATATACTTCAATAGAAAATGCAAATCTGTTGACTTTGAAAAAACGACAGCATTGTTTTATGATCACGACTCTAAAACAGATTTCATTGAAGATGCCGATGTTATTTTTGCAACAGATGGTGCCGGTTCTGTTATGAGAAAAAGCTATTATTTAGAAAAGAAATTCCTGTTTAGTTTTTCTCAAGATTACTTAACTCATGGTTATAAGGAGTTAACCATTTTACCAACAGAAACAGGCGATTATAAAACCTACAAAAATGCGCTTCATATCTGGCCTCGAGGGTCATTTATGATGATTGCGCTTCCAAATTTAGACGGCAGTTTTACGGTTACCTTATTTTTAAGTTTTGATGAAGGTGATTATAATTTCAATAGCTTAAACACTCCAGAAACAGTGACCGAATTCTTCAAAAAAGAATTCCCAGATGCTCTAGCCTTAATGCCAAATTTAGCAGATGACTTTTTTAAAAACCCGACATCTCCTTTAGGAACCGTAAAATGTTCTCCTTGGCACTTCAACGGAAACACGTTACTTATGGGTGATGCTGCGCATGCTATTGTTCCATTTTACGGTCAAGGAATGAATGCTTCTTTTGAAGATGTGGTTGAGTTTGATGCTGTTTTAAACAAACATAATAATCCAAGTTCTAAAAGTGATTGGGAAACTATTTTTAAGGACTATGAAAATACTCGTAAAAAAGATACAGATGCCATTGCCGATTTAGCCATTGATAATTTCCATGAAATGAAAGAACATGTCAACCATGATTTATTCAGGGAAAAGCGTCATTTAGAAATGGCTTTAGAAAAGAATTTTCCAGAGGAATATTCATCTAAATATTCTTTAGTAACTTTCAATGAACATATAGGATATAGAGATGCCATGTTAAAAGGAAGAGCACAAGACAAGGCCATTTTAAATATGTTAGCAGATAAAGAAATAGATTTAAATGGTGATTTAAGACATATTTTAGATAAAATAATCTCTGAAACTCAAGACATTCTTGATGAAGACAATATAGCTGGATTAAATAAATAATTATGAGTGACGACAAAACAGTAACACCAAGAGGGGCCTATCCTCATACTAAACGCGTGGGCGATTTCATATTTGTATCAGGAACTAGTTCTCGTCGCGCAGATAACACGATTGCTGGTGTAGATATTATTGATGAGATGGGAACAAAACGCTTAAATATTGAAGTTCAAACGCGTGAAGTGCTATTAAATATTGAAAAGAATCTTGCTAAAGAAGGCGCTACTTTAAAAGACGTGGTTGATGTTACATCCTTTTTAGTGAACATGAACGATTTTGCTGGTTATAATAAAGCCTACGCAGAATTTTTCAACAAAGAAACTGGACCAGCAAGAACCACAGTCGCTGTTCATCAATTACCTCATCCAGATTTAGTGGTGGAAATTAAAGTAATGGCTTATTTAAAAAAATAATTAATGAAATTATTTGCTGTTTGTCCGAAATGTAAAAATGAAATAAGTTTTAATTCTATTCACAAAACTAGAGTTGAATTTGCAATGAATGATGGAGAAACAAAAACATTAAATTGTAAAATATGTGAATATAAAAACACTTTTAAAATTAATGAATTGTATGCTAAAGAATCAAAAATTGCTCAAATAATTGCAGGACTAATATTCTTTATTGGCACTCCATTTTTGTTATTTTATGCAAAAACAATTCTTATTAAGATGGGAACATTAAAATTAACTTTGATTATTGGAAGTTTTATGTTAATTCCAGCTCTTATATATAAAACAATTTTAAAGGAGGACAGAATTAGAGTTAATACATTCAACAGAGGAAGATTAAAAAACCAATGAACATTCAAAACTACATCAACGGTCAATTTGAAAATCCTATCAATAATGAATGGTTAGATAATTATTGCCCTTCTAATGGAGACGTTTATGGACAAATACCTAATTCATCTAAAGAAGATGTAGAAAACGCCTATATTGCAGCGCAATCAGCTTTTCCTGTTTGGTCGCAAACAACCATTGAAGAACGCAGTAGAATCCTGATAAAGATTTCAGAATTATTAGAAGCCAACTTACAACGTTTTGCTGAAGCCGAAAGCAAAGACAATGGCAAGCCCATTAATTTAGCAAAGTCTATTGATATACCAAGAGCAGCAAGTAATTTTCGCTTTTTTGGAAATGCTATTACTCAATTTGCTAGTGAGAGCCATGAAAGTATTGGGCAACAAGCTATCAATTATACCTTACGTCAACCCATTGGTGTGGTAGGCTGCATTTCACCTTGGAACCTCCCACTCTATTTATTCACCTGGAAAATTGCTCCAGCTATTGCAGCAGGAAATTGTGTCGTCGCCAAACCTAGTGAAGTCACGCCAATGACGGCTTATTTACTGGGAGATATTTGTAATAAAGCTGGATTACCAAAAGGCGTTTTAAATATTGTTCACGGATTGGGAACAACTACCGGACAAGCAATAATAGAACATCCAGAAATTAAAGCGATTTCGTTTACTGGTGGCACTGCAACAGGCGCTCACATTGCAAAAGTGGCTGCACCAATGTTTAAAAAACTATCATTAGAACTTGGTGGAAAAAACCCAAATATCATTTTTGCAGATTGTGATTATGATGACATGTTAGAAACCACCGTACGTTCATCGTTTTCTAATCAAGGACAGATTTGTTTATGTGGAAGTCGAATTTTTGTTGAAACTTCTATTTATGATAAATTTAAAATAGATTTTATTGCAAAAGTTAAACAACTCAAAGTTGGACATCCGTCAGAAGAAACAACTAATATAGGTGCTTTAGTTTCTAAAGCTCATTTAGAAAAAGTACTAAACTATATTGAAATTGCTAAAATTGAAAACGGAATTGTTTTATGTGGTGGAAATAAAATCATCATTAAAGGTTTTGAAAACGGCTATTATTTAGAACCAACAGTCATTGAAGTCGCAACAGATGAGTGTATAATAAACCAAGAAGAAGTTTTTGGTCCAGTAGTTACTATTATGCCTTTTAACAGTGAAGACGAAGTTTTACAAATGGCTAATAAAGTAAAATATGGCTTATCGGCAACGTTATGGACCAATGATTTAAAATGCACTATGCGTATGAGCAATCAAATACAAGCAGGTATTGTTTGGGTAAATACTTGGATGCTAAGGGATTTAAGAACCCCCTTTGGAGGTGTAAAGGCAAGTGGCGTTGGACGTGAAGGAGGTTTTGAAGCCTTACGCTTTTTTACAGAAGCAAAAAATGTTTGTATAAAATATTAAAAATGGAGAGCTTAATTGTTAATATTTTAGATTTAATAGAACAACTAAAATTCTGGAAAAAGAAGAAAAAAAGAAGAGATTTTGAAAAAGAAAACAATCTACCAAGAAAATTAATGATTCAACCTTTAACCATTATAATTTTTATACTATTAATAGTTGTGATTGTCTTTCGATTAATAAAACATTTAAAATAAATGAACTTAAACTTAAATAACAAATACGCATTAGTCTGCGGAAGCACTCAAGGTATTGGCAAAGCAACAGCTATAGCGTTAGCGAATGAAGGAGCAAAAGTAACCTTAGTTGCCAGAAACAGAGACAAATTAAAAGAGGTATTGGCAGAATTACCAAATAATGAAAACCATGGGTTTATTGTAGCCGATTTTTCAAACCCAAGAGATTTACAAGAAAAAATAATTAAGTTTATTGATGAAAATCATGGGTTTCATATTCTTATAAACAACACTGGCGGACCAAGAAGTGGGGACATTTTAAATGCCAGTTTAGAAGAATTTGACAATGCCTTTACACAGCATTTAAAATGCAATCATGTGCTGGCACAGGCAGTTATTCCTTTTATGAAAAAAGAAGGTTTTGGTAGAATTGTAAATATTATCTCCACATCAGTTAAAGAGCCAATTCCAGGACTAGGAGTTAGCAATACCATTCGTGGAGCCGTTGGAAACTGGAGTAAAACCCTTTCAATTGAATTAGGCTCATTTGGAATCACCGTAAACAACGTGTTGCCAGGTTTTACAGAGACTGAAAGACTCACCGAAATCATTAGAATTAAAGCTAACACAGAAGGCACATCGGTGGAAGAGATGGCTGAAATAATGAAAAATTATAGTCCTGCAAAACGGTTTGCAACACCAGATGAAACAGCTAATGTTATTACGTTTCTAGCTAGCGAAGCAGCTAGTTATGTAAATGGAATTAATGTTCCAGTTGATGGTGGACGAACAAAAAGTTTGTAACTTTAGATTTTAAAAATCGCGTGAGGGATTGAAGCTAGCTACCATGTAGCGCGAAAAGCCCAACGTTTTGAAGCATCAAGCAAAAAACGGCACGCCCAAAATATTTAGCCATGAGTCATTTAGTTTCGCCTTTAAATTTTAAAGCTTGGATTGAAGAAAACCGTCATTTACTTAAACCGCCCGTTGGCAATAAAGTGGTTTGGAAAGATGGTGATTTTATTGTGATGGTTGTTGGTGGACCCAATAACAGAAAGGACTATCACTACAATGAAACACCTGAATTTTTCTATCAGGTAGAAGGTGATATTGTTTTAAAAATTATTGATAAGGGCACTCCTAAAGATGTGCATATTAAGGAAGGTGATATTTATTTATTGCCACCAAAGGTACCGCATTCGCCACAACGTGGGGCGAATACTGTTGGATTGGTTATTGAATACAAACGTCCTGAAGGCATGCGTGATGCGCTTCTTTGGTTTTGTGAAAATTGTGTTACAAAACTATATGAAGAAGATTTTACGGTTAAGAATATTGAAACGGACATGCCTAAAATTTTTGACAAATATTATGGTGATTTAGATAAAAGAACTTGCCCTAATTGTGGTAAAACCATGGAACCACCCAAAAAAGTAAAAATTGAGTAAATTTTTATGACACAAAAACTTAGAATAAACGGGCATTCACATTTATTACCTTATCCAGAAGAGATTCCAGATTTCATGCGGGAAAAAGGAATTTTTTGGGTTGATAAAGACAGGAAATTCATGCTTCAAAAGGATTGGAGTCGTCCTGTAACCGACTCAAGTTTCTTCTTACACGAAAAATTAGAGTGGATGGAGCGCTTTAAAATTGATCATGCCGTAGTTTTAAACTTATCCCAACTATATGGCAATGGCTTACGTGTTGAAGAAATGAAACAAGCGCTTCGTTTTCAAAATGATTTCAACGCTCGTATTCAGCATGATAATCCAAATAAATTTACTTGTGGTTTTGTTGTTCATCCTGGATTTGTTAGAAGTGCTTGCTGGGAAATTGAGCGTTGCGTGGAAACACATGGCTTGCAGCTATTGTGTTTACCCACACATTATATGGATACCATTGGAACATGGCGTTGTATTTTTGATGAAGAAAATGAACCTATTTTTGAATTGGCAAACAAGTTTAATCTTGCTGTAGAAATTCATCCTTATGATGGTGAAAAGTTTATAAAACTGGAGAACACCTCTTGGCGTTTTCATTTGATTTGGATGTTGGCACAATGTGCTGATGCCTATCATTTTTTAACCTTAAATGGGTATCAGGAAAAATATCCTAACATGCGTACTTGTTTTGCTCATGGCGGACAACTGGCTCAAATTAATTTAGGAAGACGTATTCAAGGTTTTGATGGCAGACCCGATTTGTTCGAAGGCAAACATCACCCAAGAAAAGCGGTAGGGCATAAAAATATATTTTTTGACACGTTAGTACACGATACTGGTTCATTGGAATTATTGATAAAAAACCAAGGGTCAAAACAGGTTATTATGGGATTAGATGACCCTTATCCTTTGGGCGAAATGGAAAGCATTAAACAATCATCGTACCCAGGAAAAATATTAGATCTTGCCATGGAACGTCATATCATTTCAGAAGATGAGCGTGATGCTATCTGGCAGGACAATGTAATACAATGGCTTTGTGGAGATGATGAAACAGCAAAACAAAAGTTACTTAACAGAATACTATCCTAATGCATTTTATACCTGAAGAATTAGATAACTATGTTGTGGCCCATTCTGAAGATGAACCAGAATTACTTCAAGAATTAACCAGGGAAACCTTCCAGAAGATATTACAACCACGCATGTTAAGTGGCCATTATCAAGGCAGGGTTTTAAGCATGATTTCTAAATTAGTGCATCCAAAAAATATTTTGGAAATTGGAACTTATACAGGTTATTCGGCACTATGTCTGGCAGAAGGCATGCAAAAAGATGGTGAACTTCACACTATTGATATCAACGAAGAACTAGAAGATTTTCAGCGTAAATATTTTGACAAATCATTATTTGGAAAACAAATAATCCAGCATTTAGGGAATGCATTAGAAATAATTCCGAAACTTGATAAAACTTTTGACCTAATTTTCATTGATGCCGATAAAGATAATTATCCAGCTTATTTTAAAATTATAATAGACAAATTAAATACTGGTGGCATTATTTTATCTGATAATGTGTTGTGGAGTGGAAAAGTTATAGAACCTTTAAATCCTGATGATACGTCTACAAAAGCATTATTAGAATACAATATTTTGCTAAAAGAAGATAAAAGAGTGGAAACCGTTGTATTACCAATAAGAGATGGTTTGACAATAAGCAGAAAAAAATAATTCTATAATTTTCTTTTTACAGAACCTGTAAAATCGCCAATATCGTCCTTAACCCTATCGAGTTGCTTTTTAACGTCGTCAACTACACTGGTATCAATTCCGTTTTTTTCAGCACTTTTTGTGATTTCGCTTTTTATGTCGTTTGTTGCATCTTTAAGAGTTCGCATACCTTTTCCAAGGCCACGAGCAATCTCAGGAATTTTATCTGCACCAAAAACCATAACTACAATAAATAGTATGAATGCTATTTCTGCACCACTTATAAATAAAAATGTAGAATGATGTATCATGATACAAATATAGTAAGTGTTTGACTAGAATAAAAAAAGCCGACTATAAAAAATCGGCTTTAATTGTTAATTTTTTAGTTAATTTTTAACTTTGTCTTTAAACTTATCAAAATCACTCTGCTTAATTTCTTTTGGCCAAGAATTATTAGAGGTATCAACATCTGCAGTTTCTAAATCTGGATCCACAACAATACTAACTATCTCTTTTTCAGAAGCTATGGTTCTACTCACTTCATTATCATTTAATCTCCAAATTTGTGCTGGATACGTTTCTCTTTTAGTTGTTCCATCTGCATATGTGTATTCTGCAATAATAGGCATCACTAATCCACCTGGCTTATTAAAAGTAACACTATAGAAATATTTTGGACTCTTAATATTTTTGCGTTCAGCCTCTGTAAAGTTATCCATTAAATATTCTTTCAAACTCTTTGAAGCCTCAACAGGATCTGAATTACGCATACTTTCATCAAAATCTTCGCTTCCTTCTTCAACCAAATACACAAAATCTTGAGTATTTACATTGAACCTTTTATATCTTTCTAACAATCTTTCACCTTCAGCATTAGGTTTAGAAGATACATAATATTTTTTTACTTCCTTAATCCCTATGTCAACCCAATCTGTTGTATAAAACCATCCTCTCCAAAACCAATCTAAATCTACAGCTGAAGCATCTTCCATAGTCCTAAAGAAATCTTCAGGCGTAGGGTGTTTAAACATCCATCTGTGTGCATATTCTCTAAAAGAATAATCAAACAAATCATGTCCCATGATTGTTTCTCTTAAAATATTTAAAGCCGTAGCAGGTTTTCCATAGGCATTATTTCCAAATTGATAGGCATTTAAACCTTTGGTCATAATTGGGGCAATAAAATCCTGATTTCCTCCCATATAAGGCACAATCATACGAGCAGGTCCGCGATCAGAAGGGTAATTTTTATGCCCTGGAGACAAAGCTTCTGGATATTTTTTTCCAAAATCTTGCTCTGCAACATACTGAACAAAAGTATTTAACCCTTCATCCATCCATGTCCATTGACGCTCATCACTATTTATAATCATTGGGAAAAAGTTATGACCTACTTCATGGGTAATAACTCCTATCATTCCATATTTTACACGATCGCTGTAAGTACCATCTTTTTCTGGTCTTCCATAATTCCAGCAAATCATTGGATATTCCATACCTTGCTGTTTAGCATGTACAGAAATTGCTTTGTGGTATGGATAATCAAAAGTCATTCTAGAGTATGATTCTAAAGTATTGGCAACCGTTCTTGTTGACCATTGTTCCCAAAGCGGATTTCCTTCTTTTGGATATAACGAGACAGCCATAATATCTTTACCTCCTATTTTAACTGCCATCATGTCCCAAATAAATTTTCTTGAAGTTGTAAATCCAAAATCGCGAACATTTTCGGCATACATTTTCCATGTTTTTGTCTCTTTTGAAAATCCTTTTTCAGCAGCTTCTGCTTCAGCTTGAGTAACAATTATAACAGGTTTATCATATGATTTTTTTGCTTCTTCATAACGTTGAAGCATGGTTTTAGAAAAAACCTCTTTTCTATTCATTAATTTGCCTGTTCCATCTAAAATATGGTCTGCAGGAACTGTAATATTTACTTCAAAATTTCCAAACGGTAAGGCAAATTCATCTCTACCCCAAAACTGAGAGTTTTGCCATCCTTCAACATCATTATATACGGCCATTCTTGGATAAAACTGAGCAATAACATAAGCTCTATTTCCATCCTCAGGAAAATATTCATACCCAGAACGTGCTCTATCAACTAAATGGTCATTTATTTTGTACCACCATTTAATTGAAAACGAAAATTGTTCTCCACTTTTTAATGGCACAGGCAATTCAACACGCATCATTGTTCTGTTAATAGTATGTGCTAAATCACTTCCCTTTGTATCTTTTACTTCTAAAATATTGAATCCACCATCAAAAGGTTCTTTCATGTAAGTGCTTACAAAATTTGAGGCTGATGTTGCTGGCCTGTAACCTTCTCCTTCTATTAGTGGTGATTTTGAATCTTTAGCTCTCTTATTTTGGTCAAGTTGAACCCAAAGATATGTAAGTACATCAGGAGATTTATTTGTATAAGTGATTGTTTCATTGCCTGATAATTTTGTGTTTTCATCATCTAATACAACATCCATTTTGTAATCTGCTTGTTGCTGATAGTATGCAGGTCCAGGTGCTCCAGAGGCAGTTCTAAACATATTTGGAGTCGAAAACTCATCGTATAACTGTTTGAATTTGTTGTTGTTGGTGTGACCTGTTTTAGGCTTTGTTTGGTCTTGACTTTGTTCTTGAGCAAATATCCCTCCAGAAATTAAGATGAAGGATAGAAAGTAAAAAATAGATTTTTTCATTATTGACTTTAAAGTTAATGCATCGATTTCACCTTTTAACAAACAATTTTTGAATTATTTATTGAAAAGCGTTCGAAAATAATGAAATAATATATCTATTTACGTTTTTTTAATTAAAATTTAACAAAGCTTTTTTATTACCTTGATTAAGTAAAAAACTTTTTTGTTTAGCGTTAATTTTTGTCTTAACCATATTTTGTTGTTCATCATATAAATCGAACAAAACTTGATTGGTAATTTCTATGGAATTTATTTTTTTCACCTTATCAATCTCAATGTAACATTGCATAATATCCATATCATATTCCTTTCCAATAAAAATTAAGTTCATGTCTTTACCATTAATATTGACCTTAATCTTATCTTTTAAATAGGCTTCTATGTATTTGTCAACACTTTGTGATTCATTTTTTCCTCCTAAAACTAAATTTTCATCATATCGCTCACGCAATACTTTTTCAAAATCATCAATAAATATGCGAGTTGTTAACTGTACAGATTGTTTTTTCTCAATAAAATCTACTTCTGTAACACTTATATAATATTTATGAAAGCTTGTAAATGCTAATAAAGGTATTAAAGCTATTAATAGAACAATTTGTATTTTTTTCATTTTTCTTAGTTAACTAAATGGTTTTTCAAAAGTAATTTATTTTAACTGGTCAAAAAGTATTCCAAAAAATTAATCTTTAGTTGTTTTTAAATTTTCCAAATACTGTCTATACTTCATTCTTAAGAAGATTAATATATTAAAATCGGTTTGGTTTTTACAATGTTTTACAAAATTTTCATCATCTGCACAGAAATAGAAAAAATCCATTACCATATCATCTTCTAAAGGGTTTGACATTAAAAAATCTTTTGATAAACGTGATTTAATGCTATACATGAGTTCTTCTTTAGCTTCAATTTCAACGCGCTGCTTTAGCATTTTTGTTCTTCCTGAAATCCCATTCAATATTGGATTTAATGGCAAGCCGCCGCCTAAAAGACCCAAAAGCATTTTTGGTTTAAATTCTCCTGCCTCACTTAACCTTCTTTCGCTTTGAGTTGCAGGCTTGCCTGTATAACCCGGAATTCCAACATCAAAAAAATTTATTGGAGGTTCTCCTTCTGTATTATTAATGTCTGAAAGTAAATCACCGGTTAAAATTTTACCAACTGTAACTTCGTCCAATTGATTAACCTGTTCTTCTAAATTGACTTCGATTGTTTTTTTATTAATTATTTCTTCATCAACAACAATTGCTTTTAATTGGGTTTGAATAGAGCTAAAAACAATGGTATCATTGAGTTTTGCTTTAATTACAAAATCTCCAATCTTACTTGTAATTGTATAAGCTTTTGCTGTTTTATTGATTACATGAATATTTTCGACGTCGACGCTACTTTTAATTTTACCTTGAATTTCAACAGTTTGAGAAACCAATGATTGACAATAAACTAAAAATAAAAGAATTAATAAATATTTAATTTTTGTCATTATTAGATTCTAAAAACAATTTACGCTGTTCAATTAAATACTCGATAAGTTTTAGTTCGTTTTCAGGTTTAAACAACTCTTGATTGATTTCTTTTGATTCTAAAAAGGCGATAAAAGATGGGACTTCACTTTCAGGCAAATTAAATATCCGACTAATCTTTGAAGGTGAATAAACATCCAACAATTCTTTTTGCTTTTCGTCCTTCAACTTTTCATTTGAATTTCTCGCCTTCTTTTTGGGTTTAAATATCAACTTAGATATTTCAACAAAATTGACTCCATTGTATATTTGCCCTTTGTTCACGGTTTTGTTTAAAGCATCTTCAACAACAGTGTTATCGAAAGCTTTATCTACATATTCTAAAGCTCCCATATTACCAACATCAATTGTAATTAAAGGCATATTTACAACTTTGTCTATATCTGTATCTAAGTTTCCAGAAAGTCCATAGGATAATAAAACCGCTCCTAGTTGGTTAACCTGTTCTATTAAGTAAATTTTCAATTGTTTTGCAGCAATTACAAATTTATCAACAGTAACTATGGTTGGTTTAAATTGAAGTGCTGAAATTTCAATGCGATCGTTTAGGGAAACTTCAATAACAAATTCGCCTTTTTCATTACTAATTGCTCCTTTGTTTGATGATGTATTAAAAATGGTAACACCTTCAACATCCTGATTTTCTGAAAGTATAATCCCATTAATTTTAATGCGTTCATTATTTTGACTCCAGACAAAAGTCAAAGAAGAGATAAATACTATATAAAGTAAAAGTTTTTTCATCAACATCTATTAAAGATATAAAGAACGAACATCATTTCTTAAATTAAATGAAATAAGAGTTTAAAATTTTGTTAAACATTTCAATTAATTACATTTACAAAAAACAAAATTTCAATGAAAAACATATTTATTGCCAGTACCTCAACGCTATATGGAAGTGATTATTTAGAATATATATTGGATGAATTAAAGGTGTTTTTCAAAGATGCCAATAGTATTCTTTTTATTCCTTATGCAAGGCCAAGTGGCATTTCACACGATGATTACACCAATAAAGTTAAGGATTCCTTTTCTAAAATAAGAAAAACTGTTGTTGGTATTCATACTTTTGATGATCCAATTGAAGCCATTAATAAAGCTGAAGGCATTTTTGTTGGTGGCGGAAATACATTTGTTTTACTAAATCAGCTTTACAAACATAATCTTATTACTACCTTAAAAAATGCTGTCACCAATGGAACTCCCTATTTAGGAACAAGTGCCGGAAGCAATATTTGTGGACTTACAATAAAAAACACTAACGATATGCCCATTGTATATCCGCCAAGTTTTAATGCCTTAGGATTGGTGCCATTTAATTTGAACCCACATTTTTTAGATTCAAATACAACTATAAAACATATGGGAGAAACCAGGGAAACTCGTATTAAAGAATTTCACAGTTTTAATACGCAGCCAGTAATTGGTTTAAGAGAAGGATCTTGGTTATTAGTTAAAGGTGATTCAATCATTTTGAAGGGTACTCTCACTGCTCGTATTTTTGAACATGAAAAAATTCCATATGAAGTAAAGCCCGAAACAGAACTTAATACGCTAAAATAGAAAAAGCCTAATCAAACGATTAGGCTTTTTTTTGAGCGGGAGACCGGGTTCGAACCGGCGACATTCAGCTTGGAAGGCTGACGCTCTACCAACTGAGCTACTCCCGCCTTTTCAATGCAAATATAAAGAATCTATTTGTTCATTTCCAATTCTAAAATACAGAAAAATTTAAAAAATAAAAACGCCTTGAATTTCAAGGCGTTTCATTTACTCGAGTGACTAATTCAAATAAATATAAATACACTAATTATTTATCTAAAGCTTCTTTAATAACGGACAAAGCTTCAAGGGCATTTGACAACTCTGCATATTTTAAAGCAGTCAGGCCTTGATCTGATTTTGCTTTTAAGTTTACACCCTTAGAGATTAAAAGCTGTAAAATTTCTACTCTGTTAAATCTTGCTGCATACATAACAGGAGTCATTCCATCAGACTTTCCATGAATATCTGCTCCTAAATCAATTAGCTTTTTCACAGTTTCAAAATCTCCTTTGACAATTGACAGACAAAACGGGCTTACTTTAAATACAGATTCTGTATGATAACTTACAGGACTGACAGGCTTGGCACTAACAGTTACGATTGATAAACATAACGCGATTGTTGAAATAATGATTGTTTTTTTCATGATGAAAGATTTTAATTTGTTTATTGATTCGTTTTTTGATGTATTATAAAGACGATGCCTTTTAAAATCTGTTACACAAAAAAACTATTAATAACATTTATTTAACATTTTGGTTTCTTCAAACAAAATGTGTTTTTTGTTATTATTTTATTAAAAAAAGCTTTTATAAATAAGCAATTCGGAAAGCTCTTTTCTGCATTTTCTTATTAAACTTCTTTATCTTTGAAGTGTATTAAAAACACCTTAAAAATGAATAAAAAAGTGATCTTAATGATTCTTGACGGTTGGGGAAAATCTCCCGACCCTAAAGTATCGGCTATCGATAATGCAAACACACCTTTTATAGATTCTCTTTATACCAAATACCCAAATGCTTCCTTAAGAACAGACGGATTACATGTTGGATTGCCTGAAGGACAAATGGGTAATAGTGAAGTTGGACATATGAACCTTGGTGCTGGAAGAATAGTTTATCAGGATTTGGTTAAAGTAAATCTTGCTGTTAAAAATAAAACCCTAAACAATGAAAAAGTACTGGTTGATGCTTTTAAATATGCCAAAGAAAACAACAAGGATGTTCATTTCCTTGGACTTTTAAGTGATGGTGGAGTACATTCACACATTACACACTTATTTGGTTTGTTGGAAGCTGCAAATAATTTTGGTTTAACAAAAACATACGTTCATGCCTTTACTGATGGTCGTGATGTTGACCCAAAATCTGGTTATGGCTTTTTAACAGCTTTAGAAGAGCAGTTGGAAAAAACAAACAGCAAACTAGCTACTGTTACAGGCCGTTATTATGCCATGGATAGAGATAAACGTTGGGAACGTGTTAAACTGGCTTATGATGCCATGGTGAATGGCATTGGAGAATTCTCAACAAATGTGACTGATTCTATTGAATCAAATTACAAAAACGATATCACAGATGAATTTATCAAGCCAATTATTATGGTTGATGAAAACAACGAACCCGTTGCAAAAATTAAAGATGGTGATGTAGTCATATTTTTTAACTTCAGAACAGATCGTGGTCGTGAGTTAACAGAAGCACTATCACAAAAAGATTTTCATGAGCAAAACATGCATAAATTGAATTTATATTATGTTACGCTTACAAATTATGATGAAAGTTTTAAAAACGTAAACGTTGTTTTCAATAAAGATAACTTAACAGAAACTTTAGGTGAAGTATTGGAAAAACACAATAAAAAACAAATAAGGATTGCGGAAACTGAAAAATATCCACACGTAACTTTTTTCTTTTCAGGCGGTCAAGAAACTCCTTTCAAAGGAGAAACTCGAATTTTGAGAAACTCACCAAAAGTTGCCACTTACGATTTAAAACCAGAGATGAGTGCTTACGAATTACGTGATGCTTTGGTACCAGAATTACAAAAAGGAGATGTTGATTTTGTATGTTTAAATTTTGCAAATGGTGACATGGTTGGACATACTGGAGTTATGGAAGCTGCCATTAAAGCATGTGAAGCTGTCGATATTTGTGTGAAAGACGTGGTTACAACTGCACTTGAAAATGATTACACAACCATTTTAATTGCCGATCATGGAAATTGTGAAACCATGATAAATCCAGATGGCTCACCAAACACAGCACACACAACAAATCCAGTACCAGTTATTTTAATTGATAAAGAATTAAAGCATGTTGAGGATGGTGTTTTAGGAGATATCGCACCAACAATTCTAAAGCTTATGGGAATAGAACAACCTGAAGCTATGACAAGACATTCTTTAATTTAAAATACATCAAAAAAAAATTATTGTACATTTACATCAACCAAATGTAAATTTTCAATGAATTTAAACGATAAGCTTATTATTGCTGTTGATTTTGATGGAACCATTGTTGAAGATGCTTATCCTAGTATTGGAAAGCCAATAATTTTTGCTTTTGAAACTTTAAAAAAACTACAGGAAAATGGCCATAGACTTATTTTATGGACCTATAGGTATGGAGATAAACTAGAAGATGCCGTTAAATTTTGTAATGATAACGGCGTCTTTTTTTATGCAGTAAACAGTAGTTTTCCTGAAGAACAATTTGACCATAACATGAGTAGAAAAATCCATGCAGATTTATTTATCGATGACAGAAATGTTGGAGGTTTTATAGGTTGGGGAGAAATATATCAAATGCTTATTGGCTCAACCGAAAATCTTCCAAAAGAAAACAAAAAGAAAAGTTTTTTTAATTTTTTTAAATAATCAAATCAATTCAAAATAAGCTCTTTCAATACTTTCTCTATGATCTGGGTGTGCAATGTTCACTAAAGCTTTCACTCTATCTTTTATAGTTTTACCATACAAATTAGCAATTCCATATTCTGTAATGATATAATGAACATGTGCCCGAGTAGTAACAATTCCTGCACCCGATTTTAAAGAAGGTACAATTCTACTGATTCCAGATTTGGTTATAGATGGCAATGCTATAATTGCTTTTCCTCCTTCACTTAAAGAGGCTCCTCGTATAAAATCCATTTGACCCCCTACGCCAGAATATATTTTTGAACCCATTGAATCGGCACAGACTTGTCCTGTTAAATCTACTTCTATAGCAGAATTTATGGCAACCATTCTAGGGTTTTGTTTAATAATTGATATGTCATTCACATAATCGGATGCTCTTAACTCAACAAAAGGGTTATCATCTACATAATCATACAAACGTTTTGAACCCATTAAAAATGTAGCTAATGCACGCCCTGGATTCACTTTTTTATAATTGCCATTAATAACATTTTTCAAAATAAGATCAATAACCCCATCAGAAAACATTTCGGTGTGCAACCCTAAATCTTTATGATTTGAAAGACGAGATAATACAGCATTAGGAATCACTCCAACACCCATTTGAAGTGTGCTTCTGTCTTCAATTAAACTGGCAACATAATCGCCAATTTTATTTTCAAGCTCAGTTGAAACAGGCATATCATGAGTTGGTATGGGCGTATCACATTCAACAAACAAGTCTATTTCTTTGTAATGAATAATTCCATCGCCATGGGTTCTTGGCATTTGAGGATTGATTTGAGCTATAACAATTTTAGCATTTTCTATAGCTGCCAAAGTAGCTTCAATCGAAACGCCTAAAGAACAATACCCATGCTTATCTGGCACTGAAACATGAATTAAAGCCACATCAAGCGGTAAAATGTTCCTTTTAAACAATAAGGGCAATTCACTTAAAAACACTGGCGTGTACGAACCGTTTCCTGCTGCCAATGTATGACGAACATTATTGCCTACAAAAAAAGAATTAACATGAAAACTATCTCTCAATTCAGGATTTGCGTAAGGTGCATTTCCTTCAATATGTAAATGACAAACCTCAACATTTCTCAACTCTTCGTGTCGTTGAGTCATAGCATTAATTAACAGTTGAGGTGCAGCTGCAGCAGCTTGAACATAAACCCTATCATTTGATTTAATAGCTTTTACAGCCTCTTCTGCTTTAACGATTTTATACATTACTATTGGTATTTAGCAACAAAATTAAAGATAAAAGAAATTCTAAAAACTGTCCAAAGTCATAGTAGTATAAAAACAATAAAAAATTAATTTTGAGTATCTTTGCCAATATTTTATAAAGCATGATTATTACTAAAACAAGAAAAGAAATTGAATTGATGCGTGAAAGTGCTTTAATTGTTTCTAAAACTTTAGGCATTCTTGCCAAAGAGATAAAACCAGGCGTAACAACTCTTCAACTAGATAAAATAGCTGAAGAATATATTAGAAGCGAAGGAGCCTATCCAGGTTTTTTAGGAATGTACGATTTCCCAAATACGTTGTGTATGAGCCCAAATTCACAAGTGGTTCATGGCATTCCAAATGACAAACCTTTGGTTGAAGGCGATATCATTTCAATTGATTGTGGCGCTCTTAAAAATGGCTTTTATGGAGACCACGCTTATACATTTGCTATTGGAGAAATTGCTCCTGAAACCGAAAAATTACTTCAAGTTACCAAAGAATCATTATACATAGGCATTAGAGAATTTAAAATCAATAACCGTGTAGGAGATGTTGGTTATGCCATCCAAAAATATTGTGAGGACCATGGTTACGGTGTTGTTAGAGAATTGGTTGGACATGGTTTAGGCAAAAAAATGCATGAAGATCCTGAAATGCCAAACTATGGAAAACGTGGTAGAGGAAAAATGTTTATAGAAGGGATGGTTGTTGCCATCGAGCCAATGATAAATTTAGGAACTCACCGAATTAAACAACACAGAGATGGATGGACCATTACAACTTTAGACAATAAACCAAGTGCTCATTTTGAACACGATGTTGCCATTGTTGATGGAAAACCTGAATTGCTTTCTACCTTTGCTTACATTTATGATGCTTTAGGAATAGAAAGCAACGAAGAAGATGAATTTAGACAAAAAGCATTAGTTTTATAAACCATGAAAAAAATCATTTCAGAAATTAAAGAACTTGAACTTGCAAACGGGTTAAAAGGACGCTATTTTCATACAGATTTCATGACCATAGGTTTTGTTGACATTAAAAAAGGAGCCATTTTACCAGCTCATTCTCATTTTCATGAACAAACCACACAAGTTACAGAAGGTAAACTTGAAATGACCATTAATGGTGTAACACAAATTTTAGAACCAGGAATCATTACTTTAATTCCTTCAAACGTAGTACACAGTGCTCGTGCCTTAACAGATTGTAAAGTAACAGATATTTTCTGCCCTGTTAGGGAAGATTATAAATAATCACTTTTGAAAAAACTCTTCAAATTCATACTTAACTTCCTGCCTAGACCTTTCTTGATTCGATTAAGTTATACTATTAGGCCTTTTTTAGAGGTTTTTTTAAAAGGTGAAACATATACTGACCCTATTGATGGTAAAAATTTTAAAAGCTTTTTACCTTATGGCTATGGCAAGCAGCGAGACAATGTATTATCGCCTTCTACCCTTTCTTTAGAGCGACACAGATTATTATGGTTGTATTTAAAAAATGAAACTGATTTTTTCACAGCTAAGCACAAAGTTCTCCATTTTGCGCCAGAACAAGCTTTTTACAAACGATTCAGAAATATGAAAAATCTGGATTATGTGACTACCGATTTAAACTCACCATTAGCCGATGTAAAAGCAGATATCTGTAATTTACCTTTTAAGGATAACGAATTTGATGTTATTCTTTGCAACCATGTTTTAGAGCATATTCCAGACGATACTAAAGCTATGCAAGAACTTTACAGGGTATTAAAACCAGGTGGTTTTGGGGTATTCCAAATTCCTCAGGATTTAAATAGAGCATTTACTTTTGAAGACAACAACATTACAGATAAAAAAGAACGCGCTAAAATTTTTGGACAATATGACCATGTTCGGGTTTATGGCCGTGATTATTTTAACAAGCTTCGTTCAATAGGTTTTAAAGTTGAAGAAGTAGATTATACCACCACTACTTTATCTGATGAAGCAATTACTAAATATTGTTTAGCCAAAGGGGAAATTATTCCTGTTGTTTTTAAAATTTAAAACTCAGGAAAACCATTTAAACCCATCGTTTCCAATTCATTTTTATCATTTTCAAAAATCAAGAACACTTTAAGCTCCTTATGGTTTTCTAAAAAGGCTTTAACTTTTTCAATTCCCATGGCTTTAAAAGCAGTTGCATAAGCATCGGCAGTCATGCAATTTGAAGCCATAACAGAAATACTTAATAAATTAGTTTTGCTTGGATAACCTGTTTTGGTATCTATAATATGCGAATATCTGTTTCCGTTGGCATCAATCTTAAATTTTCTGTATGTTCCTGATGTTGCCATAGCTTCATCAGTTACAGAAATTGCTCTTATGATTGATTGTGTGCCATCAAAATGAGGCATTTCAACACCTACTTTCCAAGGTTTATTCTTTTCTATATTAATGCCTTTGGTTCTTATTTCTCCACCAATTTCTACTATATAATTTTCAATATTTTGCTGTTCCAAAAACTCTGAAATTACATCCACACCATAACCTTTTGCTATGGCATTAAAATCAATAAACGTATTTGGGTTTTCTTTTATAATTCTATTGCCTTCTCTATGAACTTTATTTAGTCCAACGGAAACCATTAAACTATCTATTTTCAAGCTATCCAGTTTAACAATATTTCCTTCAGGACCAAAATCCCATGCATTCACTAAATTTCCAATTGTTGGGTCAAAAGCACCTTCGGTTTTTGTATAAATATCTTTTGAAGCTTCAAAAACCTTTTGAAAATGCTTATCTATAATGTTTGATTCATTTCTGTTAAGTTTTGAAATATCTGAATCTTCCATATAGGTTGACATTGATTTATTAATAACAGTGAATAAACTATCAATTTTATTTTGAAAATCTTGCTGCTGTTCTGAGTAATATTGAATAGAGTACGATGTTCCAAAAACTAACCCATTAATTTTGGTGTTATCTATTTGCTTACAAGAAACCAGTAAAAAACAAAATAAAATCCCTAAAACATATCTTTTCATAATGTTGCTATTAATTAAAATTGGTTTCTAATACTTGAATGCCATTATATTCAATCAAGTAATCTTCGTTTAAAAATATAGGCAACGAATTATCTTCAATATTTGATAAACCAACACCTGCATATAGTACTTTTGCATGCTTTTCCCTGGCATGCTTTTTAAAGGATTCCATCCAAATCACATCATAATTATTTGGGTTTTCTGGCAACAAAATAGCTCTTACTATTACGAAAAAATACTGATTATTTTTGTCAATACAAACAAACTGCGGATGCTTTTTAAGCTTACTGTTTATAGCTATAAATTCAAAACCACGTTGTTCTAAGTCTTTTCCAACATGGTTCATTGCCAAATTATGTAATTCTTGCTTAGTGAGAGGTTTACGCATATTACAAAATTAATGCATATATTGATTAAATTAAAATTTTGTTTACCTTTAAAACCAATCTGTTATAGTAACAATTAAAATTAAACAGATTAAAACCAACCCAATCTACTTTATAAACTTCATTTACTTATAAGCAACAATAAGTACATGATAAAACTACACAATCATTTTTAAAAATTTATAAAAAAGGGGAAATATAATCAAGCTTAAATATCTCGAAAACAGAATTTGCTCTTGATATTAGGTATTCTTAGTTGATATACCAGATACTAACCTAGCAAAAAAAATGAAAAATAAATTTAAACCAACCAAAAAATTATGAAATCGGAAGCAAACACATGGACAAAAACAGAACTTCAAATTTATATTTTACTTCTTTGTGCAAATGCTGATTCGGTTGAAAGCAAAGAAGAAATTAACTTAATAAAATCTAAAGTAGACAAGAAAACCTTTAGAAAAATATACAATGAATTTACTAAAGACACTGAAGAAGATAGCTTTGAAAAAATAGACGCTAACATACATTTACATAAATATAACCAAACTGAACTTTCAAATATTCATAAAGAAATCAATGAAATTTTTCTTGCCGACAACAAGTTTGGAATGATGGAGCAAAATCTAAATAGAATATTAGATAACATAATCTATTGATAAATACATAATTTATTTTAAAAATTCTTTTCATTACAGTACTTAGATAAAACTTGTATTTAATAAAAAAGCCAACTCACAAAGTTGGCTTTTTTATTACTGTGATTTTATTTATCCTCCAAAATCATCAAATCTGATATTCTCTTCGGCAAGACCAAAATCTTCACCCATCTTTTGAACGGCTTGGTTCATTAATGGTGGTCCACAGAAATACAATTCAATATCTTCTGGCGACTCATGTTTGCTTAAATAATTATCTATAACACAATTGTGAATAAATCCAACAAATCCATCACCAGGAGCATCAATATTTTCTTTTACTTTCCAGTTATCTTCTGGCATTGGCTCAGAAAGAGCCAAATAGAATTTAAAGTTTGGAAAGTCTTTTTCTAAATCTTTAAAATGATCTAAATAGAACAATTCACGTTTAGAACGTCCACCATACCAATAGGTAACTTTTCTACCAGTTTTCAATGTTTTAAATAAATGATACAAGTGAGAACGCATCGGTGCCATACCTGCTCCACCACCAACATACAACATTTCAGCATTAGATTCATTAATGAAAAATTCTCCGTAAGGACCAGAAATAGTTACTTTATCTCCTTTTTTTCTTGAGAAAATATAAGACGATGCAATTCCAGGATTAACATCCATCCACCCGCCTTTAGCTCTATCAAAAGGAGGTGTTGCTATACGCACGTTTAACATAATTTCTCTACCTTCAGCTGGATAAGAAGCCATTGAATAGGCTCTTTCTACAGTATCAGTATTTTTCATTACCAAGTCCCAAAGTTTAAACTTGTCCCATTCAGCTTGAAATTTATCTGGGGTTTCGTGTTCTTCTGGATGTGCTGTAATATCCATGTCGACAAACTTTACTTCACATGGTGGTATTTCAATTTGAATATACCCACCAGCTTTATAGTTCATAGCTTCAGGAATTTCTACAACAAATTCTTTGATAAATGATGCCACATTGTAATTTCTAACCACAGTTCCTTCCCATTTTTTAATGCCAAAAACTTCTTCTGGAATCGTAATATTCATGTCTTGTTTTACTTTTACTTGACAACCTAAACGAGCTCCTTCTTGTAATTCCTTTCTTGTAAAATGAGGTGTTTCTGTTGGGAGTGCTTCACCTCCACCTGACAGTACATGACATTCACATTGAAGACACGTTCCACCACCACCACATGCTGACGGCAAAAATATTTTTTGATTTCCTAATGTTGATAACAAAGAACCTCCTGAGGCAACTTCAATTACCTTTTCACCATTGATAGTAATTTTTACCGGACCTGAAGGTGATAGTTTTTGTTTTACAACTAAAAGCAATACTACCAATAAAATAGTAATAACTAAAAATACGGTTACAGTTGCTAATATCGTTCCTAATGTACCTGCTGCTAAAATCATATTACTCATTTACTTTTATGTTGTTAGCTAACACTTTTTCTTTCTTTTTAACTTCTGAATTTTCAACTTCATTTGAAGGAATAGTGTTGTTTTCTTGTTTTGTCATTTCAGTTTTATGCTCTTCTTTCGGTTTTTCATCTCCACCAGTTAACATACCTCCAAAACTCATAAAACCAATAGCCATTAAACCTGTGATAATAAAAGTGATTCCTAAACCTCTTAATGGAGCAGGAACATTTGAATATCTAATTTTTTCACGAATAGCTGCAATAGATAGAATTGCTAAAAACCAACCAATTCCCGAACCTATTCCATAAACAGTTGCCAATCCTAATGTAGGAATCTCTCTTGATTGCATAAACAAAGAACCTCCTAAAATGGCGCAGTTTACTGCTATAAGAGGCAAGAAAATACCTAATGAGTTGTATAATGCCGGGGAAAATTTCTCAACCACAATTTCAACCAATTGTACCATCGTTGCTATGGTAGCAATAAACATGATGAATGATAAGAAACTTAAATCATAATCTGCATATTCTTCACCTAACCAAGCTAAAGCACCTGGTTGTAATAGATAATGATCTAATAACCAGTTTAAAGGTACTGTAATAAGCATTACAAATATAACAGCCGCACCAAGTCCAACTGCTGTTGATACTTTTTTAGATACGGCAAGGAAAGAACACATTCCAAGGAATGTTGCAAAAACCATGTTATCTATAAAGATTGATTTTAAAAATAACTCTAAATGTTCCATATACTTTAATTTTTAGTTCTAACTATTGTCATTAAATAACAACTATCTCAAACTAATTTTAATGATCTTCTATTAATGCTTTATTCCTGCTACGTTGTACCCAAATAATAATTCCAACAACAATTAATGCCATAGGAGATAATAACATAAATCCGTTATTCTCGTATCCTAAAGCATATAGTCCAGTTTTCTCGATTGGGTCTCCTAATACTTTAAATCCAAGTAAAGTTCCAGAGCCTAATAATTCTCTAAAAAAACCAACGATGATAAGAATTAAACCATAACCAGCTCCGTTTCCAATACCATCTAAAAACGATCTCCAAGGGCCATTTGCCAAAGCAAAAGCTTCAAAACGTCCCATAATGATACAGTTTGTAATAATAAGACCTACGAAAACTGACAGGGTTTTACTTAATTCGTATGAATAAGCTTTTAGAATCAAATCAACAATAATAACCAAAACAGCTACTACCACAAGTTGCACAATGATTCTAATTTTTGGTGGAATAATATTCCTCATTAAAGAAATCACCACATTCCCAATTGCTACTACCGCAGTTACAGAAATAGCCATTACAATAGCTGCCTTTAATTGTGCAGTAATTGCCAATGCCGAACAAATACCCAAAACCTGAATAGTGATTGGGTTATTATCAGCTAATGGATCTAATATTAATTTACTATCTTTTTTTGATAAAAGTCCCATAATCTAATTCTTTAAAGTTTTAAGGAATGGAATGTACATATTCAAGTCTTTTTTAATCATAGCCGTAACTCCGTTTCCAGTAATGGTAGCACCTGCTAAGGCATCAATCTCATGATCATCCTTTGTTAGATTTGTTGGATCGTTATTCCCTTTTGCAATAGTAATTCCTTTAAATGCATCACCATCCATAATTTGTTCACCTTTAAAATCGTCCATGAAGAAACGTTGGTTTATGTTAGCTCCAAGACCAGGAGTTTCTCCTTTATGGTCAAAATAAATCCCATCAACTATTAAGTTTTTATCTAACGCAACATAACCCCAAATAGCATCCCAAAGTCCTTTTCCTCTCATTGGAATGATGTAATAAGTTTCCCCATCTTTCTCACCAACAAACAAAGGTAATTTTCTTGTATAATTTTGATTTGATGCTTTTGATTCTTCTTTCTTAATATCTATTAAATAAGCTTCGTTATTTTCGGTAACTTTATCTCCTTCAATTACTAATTGCTTTTTGATATATTTTGCAAATTCTGAAGCGACTTTATTTGTAGGCACAAAATTTACACTGCTTTCATCATTTTCATTAACTCCCATAGCATATAGAATATTCTGTTGAATTTCTAAACGCTTATTTTCTGTGATTTTTGGTTTTAATGATTCAGCAGCAAATGCCAATAATGCACCAACAATAATTACCATTCCAATGGCAAACAATATAGTGTATGAATTTTTATCTGTTCTATTTTCCATCATTAAGCAGTTTTAACTTTTAGACGTTTAAGTCTTTGCTTTATATTTCCTTTAACCACATAATGGTCAATAGTAGGTGCAAACACGTTCATTAATAAAATTGCCAACATTACACCTTCTGGATATGCTGGATTGAATACACGAATTAAGATAGACATTAGTCCTACAAAAAATCCATATACCCATTTTCCTCTATTTGTTTGAGATGCAGTAACCGGGTCTGTAGCCATATAAACCACACCGAAGGCAAAACCTCCAATAATTAAGTGTTGCCAATAAGGTGTACTCATTAATGTGTAAAATTTACTTCCTTGAGCAATTACATTGGCATCTACAAGACCGTTAAAAATTAACCCCATTATGATAGCTCCAACTACAGAAGACAACATAATTCTCCAGCTTCCAATTTTAGTAAAGATTAAAAACAAACCTCCCAGTAAAATTAATAACGTTGAAGTTTCTCCTATTGAACCTGGAATGAAACCGTAAAACATATCCCAAACCGAATATCCTAAATGTCTGCCTTGAGCTAAACCTCCCAGAATAGTTTCTCCTGTAATAGCATCTACTTTTCCAACACTTTCTACAGCTCCTTGAACCCAAACTTTATCACCACTCATCCAAGTTGGATAAGCAAAGAATAAGAAAGCTCTAATAGTTAAAGCAGGATTTAATATATTCATTCCGGTACCTCCAAAAACTTCTTTGCCTATTACAACTCCAAATGCAACAGCAACTGCAAGCATCCAAAGTGGAATATCGATTGGCACAATTAAAGGCACTAGCATTCCAGTTACCAAGTAACCTTCTTCTACTTCATGCTTTTTTATAGTTGCGAATAAAAATTCTATTCCTAAACCTACACCATAAGAAACAATCACCAAAGGAATTATTTTCCAAAATCCTAAAGCAAAATTATCAAGTGTCCAGAATTGACTACTAAAAAACCCACCCGTTGCAGCATCAATTTCTCCTGCTGCTAAATAATGTTGATATCCAGCGTTAAACATACCGAATATTAAACATGGCAATAAAGCCAGGATAACCGTATTCATGGTACGCTTTAAATCATCGGCTACTTTTATATGAGTTCCATTATGAGTGGTATCATTTGGTAAGAATAAAAAAGTATGGAAAGCACCAAAAGCAGGTGCGATTTTTGTTCCTTTATACTTCTCTTTTAATTTATGTAATTTACTTTTTAAACTCATTATCCTATTTCTTTAAGCATTAAGTCTAATCCTTTTCTAATAATATCTTGATGTGGTTGTTTAGAAACACATACAAATTCTGTTAATGCAAAATCTTCCGGAGCTACTTCATACATTCCTAATGCTTCCATTTCATCAAGGTCTTTATACATACAAGCCTTTAATATTTGCATTGGAAATATATCTAATGGAAATACTTCTTCATAATTTCCTGTAGTAACAAAAGCACGATGTTCACCATTTGTATTGGTGTTTAAATCGTATTTTTTATTTGGAAACATCCAAGAGAAGGTTAATGCTCTGGTTGTAGAAATTTTATTAAATACTGGCATAGTCCATCCAAAAAACTCGTAGTCATCACCTTCTGGAATTACAGTAATGGTATTACTATAGTAATCTAGATATCCATCAGGATTCACTTTCTTGCCAGATAAAATATCGCCAGAAATGATACGAACATGAGCATCTTTTTCAATACCCCTATCATATATCATTGTAGCAACTTCACACCCTAATTTTGTTATAAAATATCTTGGTTTTTCTATAGAAGAACCAACCAAAGCTACAATACGTTCCGGATTAAATTTACCAGTTAATAATAGTTCACCCATAATCACCAAGTCTTGCGGGCTTACTGTCCAAACTACTTCTCCTTTGTTAACAGGGTCTATTTTATTGATCTGTGTTCCTACATTTCCAGACGGATGTGGACCAGACACATTATGTAAAGTAATACCAGACAAATCAGCCATTGGAGATTTACCAAATTTCCCTACAGAAACGTGTACTTTTCCTTTAGTTAATTTCCCTAATGCAGTTACAGCTGCCTGTAACTCCTTTTCTTTACCTTGTAGTGTGTAGTTATAATTAGCTACCAATGGAGCAGATGCATGAGCAGAAATAAAAATTGCTTTAGGCTCTTTATTTGGGTTTGCAATCACATCATAAGGTCGTTGTTTTATAAAAGGCCAACAACCCGATGAAAGAAGAAGTGATTTTACATCTTCTGGTTTTGCAGTTTCCAAATTTAAAATAGGATTCTCAAAATAAGAATCCTGTTTATCTGCTTGAATTTTAATAGATAATATTTTACGCTTTTCACCACGGGCAATTTCTATAATTTCACCAGAAACTGGAGAAACAAATTTTATATTTTCATTGGATTTATCATAAAAAACAGGTTCTCCTGCTTTTACATTTGTTCCAACTTTAGAAATTAATTTTGGTGTTACGCCGTGAAAATCTTGAGGTCTTAAAGTATAAAAGTTGCTTATTACTGCCTGTTCAGAGGTTTTTTCAGCTTCACCTTTTAGTTTAATGTCTAGACCTTTTTTGATACGAATGTCGTTTGACATATTTTAATTTATTGAGATTAGTTGTCTAAAAACGGAGCAAATTTACAAATTAATAATGCAGATTACATAATAATTAACATAGAAATTTATTCCCTTTTTGGCAAGTTCATTTTTAGGTATAAAATTTGATTATATTTACAAAAAAACAGTTCATTAATGCAAAATAAATCATATTTCTTTTTATTCTTTGGCTTTATTGCAACAACTATTTTTGCCCAAGTTGAAGAAATAAACCCGCCTGATTATATTAAAACAATAAATTTTAAAGGGAACACTAATGAAAGTCAATTACCTGTTCTAAAACTTGGTGCTTATCTTGATTTAGAATTTGATGCTTTAAACGGTAATGAAGACGATTATTATTACACTATTGAGCATTATAATTTTGATTGGACTCCTTCTGTTTTAGTAAAATCTGAATATTTAGATGGCATTGATAATCAACGCATTCGTAGTTACGAAAACTCATTTAATACGTATCAGATTTATTCGCATTACAAACTCACCATTCCAAACGAACAAACAAAAAGGTTCAAAATTTCTGGAAACTATATGATGAACATTTTTAATAGTGACAATGAACTGGTTTTTACAAGAAAATTTATGGTTTATGAAGATTTAGCTGTTGTAGGCGTCAATTTAAAACGTTCTAGGGATATCGCTTATATTGAATCTAAACAACGAGTTGAAATTACTATTGTTCCAAACAGTATTCAGCTAAATAACCCAAAACAAAACATAAAAATTGCCGTTATTCAAAACAATAATTTAAATACGGCTATTACCAATCTTGTTCCTCAATATACCATAGGAAATCAACTTATCTATAAATATGATTCAGAATCCAGTTTTTGGGCAGGAAACGAATATCTGTTTTTTGAAAATAAAGATGTTCGAGCTGCTAATACTGGTATTCAACATATTGATTTAGAAGATTTATATCACAATTATTTGTTTACAAACTATTCAAGAGTAAACAGACCTTATACCTATAATCCAGACATTAATGGAAATTACCTCATCACAAATATTGATGCCGATAATTCAGATATTGAGGCAGACTATGTATGGATACATTTTTCTTTATTACCAGACCCTTCAGACCCTTCTTTTGAAAGTAAGAATGTTTATGTGTATGGTAATTTTAATAATTATGATTTGAACAAATCCAATAAATTGATTTATGACAAAATAGTTGGATTATATAAAACTAAGATATTGTTAAAACAAGGGTTTTATAACTATAAATATGTTGTTGTTAATGATAATGGATCGATTAACGAAGGTGCCGTAAGCGGAAATTTTTATCAAACCGAGAACAATTATAAAGTAATTGTTTATTACAGAGATTTAGGCAAACGTTATGATAGAATTATAGGATTTGGCGAAGGTTCCTCGATAAACATCTCGAATTAATCGGAATAATTTCATTTAATTCCATATGAGCCAAAAAAAATCTTATTTTTGCATCACTAAACATATTGTATATAAGTAGATAATATGGTTCAACAAGTAACAAGAGGCATAAAAATTTCAGTAGAAACCACTTTTGAAGGCTCATTTTATAAAAATTATAAAATACAGTTTGCCTTTGGATACCATATAACTATTGAAAATCAAAGTAAAGACTCTGTTCAACTTAATGCACGTCACTGGAAAATTTATGATGCATTAAATAATATTGAAATCGTTTCAGGTGAAGGTGTTATTGGCAAAAAACCTGTTTTAAGACCAGGCGAATCTCACACTTACACTTCTGGGTGCTTACTAACATCACCCTTTGGCGCTATGCGCGGATATTTTAGCATGGTAAACTTTACCACAACAAAAAAGTTTAAAGTAACAATCCCTACTTTTAAGTTAAGCGCTCCTTTCGCCATTAATTAGTCCTTTATTTTCTGTTGAATTTGTAAACTTTTCCATTTTGTTCAATATGGAAAAAACTACAATTTGAATAATGGACAAATTCAAAAGCTAGGTTATAATTAAAAGTTGCATCTTCTACAGAAAATGTATCATGAACATCAATATTACCATAAGGTGAAATTCGCCTAAACTGATATTCAATTTCATGCCCTATATGATGCAGTTCAAACCAAGCACCAGCTGCTATTCCAGATAACCATTGCGCTTTATGATGCAAATTATCAACCGGTTTTGGCTTTAACGTTCCTATAAAACTTGGTTCATGATGCTTTAGCTTATCTAAAAAACATTTTAAATTTTCACTGGTTTGAGAACCTTTGTATTCAGAAATAATTCCAGTTTCAGAAACTTCAAATGCATTGCCTTCCATACTGCCAATCAACACATTTCCAACCGTACTTGGCGTGAACCATTTAGACCTTACAAGTCTTTTTTTAATTTTAGAATCGGTTACTGAAGCTATTAAAGCATCGGTCACAAATCTGGCACAATTACAAGCTTCGTTTAAGAATGCTGCATAACGGATAAAATGTTTTTGCTGCATTTCTGTAATATGAATTCTAGCCTTTTTATAATCAATTACATTACAAACCGAAGCCACCATTTTTCCATCTCCATGGGTTAATTTTGGATGGGTTGCCAGAAACTTTAAAATATCATTTAGATTGGTTATAGAATCATTTTTAATCTCTGCTTTTATAGGAAAATGCAATTCGTTATCTGTTTCACTTCCGCGAACTCTACCATAAGGTTCGGGTGTAATATAACGTCCAAAATCATGGTATTCTAAAACACCCGTTTGTTTATCGATAAGTACTAATGCAGCATGACCAGCGCGTAAATAATTTTTCTTTCCAACACCGAAAAATCTTAAAAAAGGTGAAAACCATTCTTTAGAAACCATTACAATAGTTTCCGGATATGCCAGTGTTAAAATAATTCCTGTATTAGCCATTTACAATGGAAGGTAAATTAAATTGATTTTTTGTTATCGATTTATTTAATAAATTTTCATGAATCATTTCAATAAAATCAGCCTTTTTTTCAACTTGGGTTATACTGGTTGTTTTTACAAATCCTCTATCCATAATCACTCCATAATCATCATTATTTTTGCCAGCAGTTTTATGAAATTTCAAAACAGACTCTGCATTTAATTCCTGTTTTAATTTAAAAGCATCAAACCAACTATATCTTTCTTGTTTCATAACTGAATTATACAAAGTTGATGATGACCATATTTTAGGTTCTAATGGTAATTCAGAAACATGCTTTATATTTCCATCCCAAACTAACTCATAAAACTTTAAATTAATATTCCAATCTGCAATTACCATTGTAAACGGTTCAACATTGTCTAAATTATATGAATCAATAGTTGTAACAATATCTTCAGAAACCAGAAAATTGCTAGCTACTACGCCTCTACTTAATCTGTAATTTGATTGTCTTTTATGCAACTCAAAACCACCGTTAAGTACACAAACCAATCTGCTTTTTTCGCTTACTCCAATCCATGTCCCTCCAGAAATCACGTCTTTAGGAAACAGTAGTTTCGTTCCTTTTACAGTATAAATATTAGGAGCCAATGACACTCTATTTGGCGCTTCATCACGATTTGAAGTTAATACAAAATCGTTTTTACCTTGAGGAATAATAGTAACTGTACACATAAAACTGTAGTCTTTAAACTGCTTGCCAACTTACAAAAAATAAACAAATTTTAACTCGGTTTTAATAGCTCATCATTTTAGACATCATTAAAAAATTCGTAAATTTGCACCATTATTTCTGAATTTTTTAAAATAAAAACAATAAATCAAACCAAAACCCATGGGAAACGGATTTTTCAATGTACCTGTTGCTGTTAACGAACCAGTTAAAAGTTATGCTCCAGGTTCACCAGAACGAGAAGCTGTATTAACTACTTACAAAAAAATGTATAAAGAGCAAGTTGATATACCTTTTTATATAGGCGGAAAAGAATACAAAACCGGTAATACAGCTGATATTTTTCCACCACATGATAATAAACATTGTGTTGGCAAATACCATATAGCAGAAAAAGAACATATTGAATTAGCAATTGAAAAAGCTGCAGAAGCTCGCGTAAAATGGGCCGCTACAAACTGGGAAGACAGAGCTGCCATTTTCTTAAAAGCTGCTGAATTATTGGCTGGTCCATTTAGATACAGAATGAATGCAGCTACAATGATTGCTCAATCTAAAAATGTGTTTCAAGCTGAAATTGATTCAGCATGTGAATTGATTGATTTCTTGCGTTTCAACGTTCAGTTTATGACCGAGATTTACAGCAATCAACCTATTTCTTCTCCAGGTATTTGGAACCGTACAGAATACAGACCTCTTGAAGGTTTTGTGTATGCCATAACACCTTTTAACTTTACTGCTATAGCTGGTAACCTTCCTGCTGTTCCTGCAATGATGGGTAATGTTGTGATTTGGAAACCTGCTGCAACTCAAATTTATTCAGCTTATGTGATTATGGAGTTGTTTAAAGCCGCTGGTTTGCCAGACGGGGTCATAAATTTAGTGACTGGAAATTCTGGTATGATTACAGATACATTACTGGCTAGTAAAGATTTCTCAGGCGTACATTTTACAGGTTCAACATCTGTATTTAACAGCTTCTGGGAAACTATTGGCAAAAACGTAAACCATTATAAAACCTATCCGAGAATTGTTGGAGAAACAGGTGGAAAAGATTTTATTTGGGCACATCCAACATCAAATGCTCAAGAAGTAGCAACAGCTATTTCAAGAGGTGCTTTTGAATATCAAGGACAAAAATGTAGTGCTGCGTCTAGAGCATACCTTCCAAAAAGTTTATGGGAAGATATCAAAGCTGCTGTTATAAAAGATATCAAATCATTTAAAATGGGTTCACCTGAAGATCCTTCAAACTTTATTAATGCTGTAATTGATAAAAAAGCATTCACTAAATTATCCGGATATCTAGATCAAGCTAAAAAAGATAAAGATGCAGATATTATTGTTGGTGGTGGTTATGACGATTCTAAAGGTTATTTTATTGAACCTACTGTGATTGTTACTACCAATCCACATTACACAACCATGTGTACTGAATTATTTGGGCCTATAATCACCATTTTTATTTATGAAGATTCTGAATGGGAATCAATCTTAGATGTATTAGACAACACAAGTGAATACGCTTTAACAGGCGCTATTTTTAGTGGTGACAGATACGCTATTGAAACTGCTACCAAGAAATTAGAAAATGCAGCCGGAAACTTTTACATTAATGACAAACCAACAGGCGCTGTTGTTGGGCAACAACCATTTGGTGGCGCCAGAGCATCTGGGACTAATGATAAAGCAGGTTCTGTTTGGAACTTATTACGTTGGGTAAGCAACAGAACAATCAAAGAAACTTTTGTTCCACCAACAGATTACAGATATCCGTTTTTAGGATAACGTCAATATAGTTTTAAAAACAAAACCCATCAAATTTGATGGGTTTTTGGTTTAATTATAGAAAATATCTAAGAGTAATTTAAAATAATACTAAATTTATACTAATATTAGATTGGTACACAATTTGCTGCAAAATAGCTATGAAAAAATATATTCTTCTCACTTGTTTGTTATTGCCTTTGTTTACAATTGGTCAAGCCAATAAATTAATAAGACAAGGACTCAAAACATTAGATCCTAATGAGCAAATTCAAATTTTCTCAGAGGCTATTGCCTTAGAACCTGATAATCTTGATGCCTATTTTTATAGAGGTTTAGCTAAATATAATTCGGGTGATTTTAATGGGGCAATTTTAGATTATACTAAAGTGATATTTTATGAACCTAGTGCCGATGTATATTTTAACCGAGGAAATTCTAAATATAGTTTGATGAATTATGAGGGCGCACAGGAAGATTATTCTAAAGCAATAGAAATAAACCCTGAGTTTATTGAAGCCAGATATAGTTTAGCAGTTACCAAAAATGATTTAGAAGATTATCAAGGCGCTATTAAAGTTTTAGATTTACCAAATGTTTATAAATCTTACCCTATTCTATTTCAATTAGCCCGTTCATATGAAGGCCTTAAAGATCATGTAAAGGCTCTTCAAAATTATAATACAGCAGTATTACTAGAACCAAATACAAACACCTTTTATGCTCGTGGTGAGTTTTTTATGAACGTAAACTATTATCAAAAAGCAAATAGCGATTTTAATGCGGCCATTTATTTAGATAAAAACAATTATCCAGCATATTTTTTCAGAGGGATTTCGTCTTTCTTTTTAGGGAACTACAAAGAAGCTTTAATTGATTTCACAATAGCTGTTCAAAACGATATCACTGATTTTGATGCAACCATTGGCTTAGCACTTACCTATTTCAAATTGAATGACCTTGCAAATACTAAGTTAAATTTTGAAAAAGCCAAAAGTATTTTAATTGGAACAGATTCTAGCTTAAAAGAAGATTTTGAACTTTTCAGTAATACCTATTGGTATCAAAAACAGTTCTATTCTTTCAAGGAAAATTATGAGAATTTAAATGCTTTTATAAAAAACTAAACTTTATATTTTATAGGCAAATGAACAACCTTTTTGGTTTCGAAAAAATCTTCAGTATAAAAATCGCTTAAATTATAAATTGTGGCTGTTTTATAGTCTTGAAGTTCTTCTGATAAATCTCCTCCTTTTAAATACAAAATACCATTTTTCAGTTCGTTATTTTGCTTTTTAGCAATCTTTCCTTTTGTCCAATGTACAAAAGTAGGCATTGCTGCTACAGCTCTACTTACTATAAAATCGTAGGTATCATTAATTTCTTCAACTCTACAATGACTGGTTTTAACATTCGTTAACCCCAAACCCTCAACAACTTCATCAACAACTTTTAGTTTTTTTGCAATACTGTCAACTAAATAAAATGAACAATTTGGAAACATAATAGCTAATGGTATCCCTGGAAATCCTCCTCCGGTTCCTACATCCATGATTTTAGAACCGTCGTTAAAATTTACAATTTTTGCAATACCCAATGAATGCAATACATGGCGAAGGTATAATTCATCAATATCTTTACGAGATACTACATTGATTTTTAAATTCCAATCTTGGTAAAGTGATTCTAATTTTTTGAATTTAGAAATCTGATCTTCAGTAAGATTTGGGAAATATTTTAAAATAAGTTCCATTACTCACATTTTTCTGCAAAAATATGCTATTTACATACATATTTTTGCGAAAAATCGTTATAAGTTCATTCTGTTTATGTCTATCTTTGCAAAGTGTGAATAAATTGAATAAATTTTGTAACACATTTTAAATTAATAGCATGAAAAAACAAACACTTTCATTTTCAAGAACAGATTCTGCAAAGTTTTTTAAAACATTAAATAAACGTGTAAACGATTATTTTAAAGACAATAATATTAAACGAACTGGAAACTGGAAACTTTGGCTAAAAACCATTGTGATGTTTTCTATATTCTTAACTCCATATTTTTTAATCTTAACATTAAACATTCCTGGTTGGGCGCAATTACTTTTAAGCATTGTAATGGGTATTGGAATGGCTGGAGTAGGAATGAACGTTATGCATGATGGTAATCATGGTTCTTTTTCAAATAAAGAATGGATTAACCGTTTAATGGGAAGTAGCATTTACATTCTTGCTGGTAATGTTTACAATTGGCAAGTACAACATAATGTATTGCACCATACATACACAAATATTCATGGAATGGATGAAGATTTAGATGCCGGTAGAATTTTACGATTTACAGAACATTCTGAATGGAAATGGTATCATAAATTTCAACACTATTATTCTGTATTGCTTTATGGCTTATTAACAATAAATTGGGCCATAACTACCGATTGGCAACAGATGAAACGCTACATGAAACGCAAACTATCTTACGGAAAACTGCCAAATCCTGTTTGGAATTGGAGCAAACTAGTTATCTCAAAAATGATTTATGTAGGCATTTGGATAGTAATTCCAATGGTGTTCTTAGAAATTGCTTGGTGGAAAATACTTATAGGCTTTTTCATAATGCATTATACCGCAGGTTTAATTTTAAGTGTTGTATTTCAATTAGCTCATGTTATGGAAGAAGCACAAATGCCTCAACCAGAAGAAGATGGAACCATGAAAAATACTTGGGCCATTCATCAGCTAAATACAACTATTAATTTCAGTACAAAAAATAAAATAGTAAATTGGTTTACTGGTGGTTTAAACCATCAAGTTGAACACCATATTTTCCCAAATATTAGCCATATACATTACACTAAAATCTCTAAAATAGTTAAAGAAACTGCTAAAGAATTTAATTTACCTTACCACGAATATAAAACGACGCGAAAAGCAATTATTGCGCATTTTAAATACTTACGTGATATGGGTATGAACCCTGCATTACAAGTCTAACATTATTTATCCATTATTTTTTAAATGCAATTACTATCTGATAGAATTTTAAACATGGCTACGTCTGCTACGTTGGCTATGGCTGCTAAGGCACGAGAATTAAGAACTGAAGGAAAAGATATTATTGGGTTAAGCCTTGGCGAACCTGATTTTAATACCCCCGGTTTTATTAAAGAAGCAGCAATTCAAGCCATTCATGACAACTACAATTCTTACTCACCAGTTGATGGTTATGTAGATTTAAAGCAAGCTATTATTACTAAATTTAAACGTGACAATGGGTTAACTTACACTCCAAACCAAATAGTGGTATCTACTGGTGCAAAACAGTCTTTAGCAAATATTGCTGCTGTAATGACCAATAAAGGAGATGAAGTTATACTACCTTGTCCATATTGGGTTAGTTATGCAGACCTTATTAAATTAAATGATGGGATTCCTGTTGAAGTTAAAACTACGATTGCAACAGATTTCAAAATGACACCAGAACAACTGGAAGCTGCTATTACTCCAAAAACTAAAATGATTTGGTTTAGCTCGCCTTGCAACCCTAGCGGATCTATTTACAGTAAAGCCGAATTAAGAGCTTTAGCCGATGTTATAGGAAAACACCCAAACATTTATGTGGTATCTGATGAGATTTATGAACACATAAATTATGTTGGTGGTCATGCTAGTATGGCACAATTTGATGATATGTACGATCGTACAATTACCGTAAATGGTGTTTCAAAAGCATTTGCTATGACTGGCTGGAGAATTGGTTATATTGGTGCTCCTGAAAAAATTGCAAGAGCTTGTAACAAAATGCAAGGTCAAATTACAAGTGGTGCCAATTGTATTGCTCAACGCGCAACAATTACAGCATTAAATGAATCACCTGCACGAGTTCAATATATGGTTGATGAATTTAAAGTACGTCGTGATTTAATTTTAGGTTTATTAAGCAATATTGAAGGTTTTAAAACCAATATACCTGAAGGTGCTTTTTATGTATTCCCAAATATCTCTTATTATTTCGGAAAAACATTACGCGGTAAAACTATAAATAATGCTTCAGATTTTTCTATGTATTTATTGGAAGAAGCTTTAGTAGCAACTGTTGATGGTGAATCTTTTGGTAATCCAGATTGTATTAGAATATCATATGCTGCTTCACAAGAGCAAATTATTGAAGCTCTGAAACGTATAAAAGAAGCTGTAAGCTAGACTTCAACCTCTTTTTTAAAAACAAAACAGCCAGAACGCTAAACATTCTGGCTGTTTTCAATTTACAATATTATTTTTTTTAAAACTATAACTGATATCTTAAACTCAATGCAATATCAGAACCATAATTGTTTTTGTAATAACCATTCCCACCAAATTCAGGTCTAAAATCTAAAGAGATTAATAATGGAATATCAAAATTATATTCTATACCTATATCACCTGCGGCAAATGCAAATGTATCGTTATAATGATCATTGTTATAATCATAACCATAAGTACCTAATCCACCACCTACACCAACATACCAGTTGAAATCACCGTCGATGTTCATTACCCATTGGTATAAAGCAGCTAACTTGATAGCATCATCATCATAACCATTATGATTGAAGTCTTTTCTGTTTCTCCAACCTAAATCTAGTTCAAGTCTAGTGCTATTTCCCAAAGCTCTTTGGTAAGTGATTTCAGTTCCGAACCCACCACTGTCTCCTAAACGTAATCCTAAAGCATTTTTTGAAATATCCTGTGCGTTCATTGATACAATAGAAATTAAAGCTATTATACCTGTTATTAAAAATTTATTCATTTTTATATTTTTAATTATTATTTACTTTTTTTATTACTCTTTAGCTGCTGCATTTTCATCAGATTTTGCACCCATTCTATTGAATGTATACATTGGGGCAAATTTTAATTTTAAACCGGATATTTTTCTATTATCAGAGCTTGTTAAGCCTTCTTTTTCTACAGTATTTTTTCTGGTATCAATGGCTTCATACAATAATTTAATTTCATCCCAATCTTCTCTTGAATATGAATCTTTATTTTTCTCAACCGTGTCTACAAAATTTTGATAAACACTTAAAATATTATCTTTATTAATCCAAGTAAATTTCATGTCGTCTCCATTAAAGCCATTTCCTAATAACGATTGTCTCATCATCAGCTTTAAGTTTGCAGCTTCCATGGCTTCTGTTTCAGCTTTAACCTCTGCTTTAAAAACCATGTACTGATCTGTTGAGGCATCAATAGACATTTGCATTTCAGAATTATCTTTAACGGTTACTATAGCGTTATCTGCATCTGCTTTGTTTTTTTGAAAGCCACTTTCTATTGCATTCCAGTTTTTTGAGGCTTCAACAGCAGTTACATTGCTAACAGAATCAATATATGTGCTATAAATATCCACTTGTTTTTGTGCTATTTCCTTTTTATCATCTTTACAAGATGAAAATATTGTTGCAATGGCAACAATTGCTAATGTTAATTTTAATGTTTTCATTTTCTTGGTTTTAAATTATTGTTGTTCTTTAAATATTATTATTTGAATTTTAATCACTTCCATTAGAGCCGACTTTTTTTGAAATGAAATTTGTTACGCTATACTGTAAAACATATCCCATCAATGTTTTTATAACAGAATTGGATTTGCCAATGATCATTTTCTTTGAAAAATAACCTCCAGTCACACTTATTAAGGTTTCAAAAAGATTCGTTTTAAGTACTGGTGATTCACCTAAATCTTTTATGGTTTGATTTAATATATTAATTGGTCTAAAATGTTCGCCCGTTTTGAAAAATTGCCCTTTAAGCTCAACAAACTCATCCTTTCTTTGATTTTCCAATAAACCAATGGCTTTATCCAAAGATTGCATTTGATTTTTAGATGGTTTCATCTTCATTCTCTTTAAATTGGTCTAGAATGGTTATTCCAGATCTTTTAGATTTTAATAACTTGTCTATTATCATATTGGCAATTGGGGTCTCAATAAGTTTATCTTTAAAGAAATACAATACGGCCGCTATTATGAAATAAAAGGCAGATACAATGAAAAATCCTAAATAGTATTCATTTAGTAGTTTACCAATGAAAAGGCTAATTCCTACGTTAATGAACAAAGTAAACATGGCAACAGCCATAGCAATAAATACCCTTGATGTTAAAGAAGAAAGTACATCGGCCGTTTTATCTATTGTGTTTAACACAAGTAAATCTAAACTTGTTTGGGTGTACTTTTTTGCCTTTTCATAAAGCATTTCTACGCTTGCGGCTGTATTTTCCATTGGATTGTTTTTAATTTTTAGAATTAACTGCACTGTTAACTTTCTCTTTCGCTTCCTCTTTTCCTTTTTCTGTTACGCTCTCTACTTTATCTACAACTGAATTGTATTTTGTTGATACCGTATCTAAAAAATTATCAAATTCATCCTTTAAATTCTTTTTTGCTTCGCTCGTTTTATTGCTAATTTTTTTTCTTGTTTTTGAGCCTTTATCTGGTGCAAAAAGCACTCCTAATAAGGCTCCAGCAGCTAATCCAGCTACTACCCCTAATACATTTGATTTCATAATTTTTGTTTTAAATTTTTAATTGTACCATCAAATAAGTTTGATGGATATTGTCCTTTTAATTAAGGTTGTATAGAAGTTTACATGCCTTTTCCGCCTATAAGTCTTAATAATATTGCAATAACAGCAATGACCAACAAAATGTGGATCAAGCCTCCGGCACTGTAAACAAAGAACCCTAAAGCCCATCCTATTATAAGTATAACCGCAATTAGATACAATAAACTTCTCATGACATTTGATTTTTAAATTATTATTAATTTATATTACAAAGGTGCAACCTGATTGGTCTTTTTATGTTACAGCATTTAGTTAGATTGTTATAGAATTTCTATATGGCACTAGTTTTAAAACTATTTTCTAACAGGTTTGAATACCAAGAAGCTCTTAAAGAAGACTATGGTTTAAACATTTTGTGTTTACCGAACTTATGTGAAGTATAAAATTTTAATTTATTGGTAGATATATTGTAAAAATAGAACCAACATTAATTTCACCTTTGGCAAAAATAAAGCCTTTATGGTTTTCGATAATTTTTTTACAAATAGAGAGTCCAATGCCTGTTCCAGAATACTCTTGTTTATTGTGTAACCTATTAAATAAGTCAAATATTTTATTGGCATATTTCTGGTCAAATCCAATACCATTATCCGTGAATATAATTTTATGATAATTACTGTTGGAAGCATTTAATAAATGAGGTTCATCACTTACTTTAACTTTTGAATAATTTATATTGATAATTAGAGGCTTATCCTTATTACTATATTTTAAAGAATTGCTTAATAAATTTAAAAATAATTGCTGGATCTGAAATGCTATTACTAATGCTTTAGGCAAAGTATCGCTTGTGATCTGCGCCTTTTCTTCTAGAATTGTTATAGCAACATCTTGTTTTGCATTTTCAAAAAGCTCATTTAAATCAGCCATAACAAACTCCTTATCGGGCTTGTTGGTCCTTGAAAACTGAAGTAAATCATCTATTAATAAACGCATTCTTGAAGAGGCCGATTTTATGCGTTCTAAATATTGATGTCCAGAATCTGAAAATTTATTGGCTTCCTTTTCTTCAAGTCTGGAAATAAAAGTCTGTATTTTTCGTAAAGGTTCTTGAAGATCATGACTTGCCGCATAGTTAAAAGCTGAAAGCTCTTTGTTATTTCGTTCCAGTTCTAAATTACGTTCTTCGAGCACTGAAAAATGTTCAACCTCCTCTGTAACATCACTGGTAATACCAAGTAACCTTTTTTGACCATTAACACCATAAAAAGCCTTTCCAAAAGCTTTTAAATATTTTATTGTACCATTTTTTTGGACAATTCTATAGTTAATAAAGGGTAATTCTTCTTCGTCAGTCATTTTTTCTAATTCCACCCTTAATTTATCTACATCTTCTGGATGAACAAATTTCAAAAAATTATCAAAAGTAGCTTCAAAAGATTGCGGCTCTTCTCCTAAAAGGCGATAAAGATTATCTGAATATGTAAATACGTTGGACCCAACATGCCAAACCCAATTACCATGTTTACCAATAATTTCGGATTGATTAGTAGATCCTTTAAAGATCAATAACTGGTCGTTTTTTGCTTTTATTTTAATTAAATCAGTATTAATTTTAGTAAATGCTATAATTATTACAACAAGGGTAACCAATAAAACCAAATAAAAAAATAATGGGGTAAACCGCAAATCACTTTGGTAGTCTTTTTGCCGAACATTAAGTAATTTATTTTCGAAATCAATAATTTCGTTAACCTTTTGCCTTATACTATCCAGTATTATTTTTTCTTCAAAAAATAACGTCTTAAATGTTTCGGTATTTATTTCATCTTTATTAACAAGCGCATCCGTTTTAGAAAAGTTGGAGAAAAGCTTGTCTATTAAATTATTTAACTGCGTTAAATTTTCCTTTTGTTTAGCACTTGCTTTAATTAATTCATTTAGTTGCAGAGATGAATTCTTAATTTTTTCTCTAGCATCTAAATAGGGCTCTAAATACAAGCTGTCTTTTGTTAATGTATATTTTCTATGCCCACTTTCAGCATCACTTAAATAGGAATTTATATGTTCCAGTTCAACGTTTACTTCGTAGGTACCAACAACCAAATTTGTAGATTCAGTCAAATTGGAAATATGTTTATAGGTAAAGCCTCCTATTAAAAGAATTATAAATAAGCCTACCAAAAGAACGATTCTTAAAAATAACGCCGACTTAAATAAATTTTTACTTTCCATTAGAGTCGCAATAAAAAGTTGTCTTTATTTAATCCGTTAGTATGATATTGCCAATTAATGGATACAACTTCTGAAAGGATTTTTTTAAGTTTTTTAAAGTCACCTGGTTTTTTTATATAGATATTAGCCCCCAACACAAAGGTTTTTTCTATATCTTCCTCTGAGGCTGACGTGGAATAAATAGCTATGGCAATTCCGGCCATTTTATGGCTAGCTTTAATTTCAGCCAAACATTCAATCCCCGATTTTTTTGGCATGTTTAAATCCAGAAAAAGGACATTTGGCATTAGCGCATCTACATGATTTAAATAATTCATAAGCTCCACACCATCTTTAAAGGTATTGACTTTTGTGTTGATTTTTAATTCATCAAAAGCGTCAGTAAAAAAAAGGATGTCATCTTCGTCATCATCAGCCAGAATTATATGGATGTAATCGGTTTGCATAAACTATTTATTTAACTCGTTGATTTTTTGTTGGGCAATATCTCTTCTTTTAAAAATAATGCGCTGAAAAGTAGAAGGCGTAATACCAGTAGTATTTTTAAATTGAGTGCTTAAATGCGCAACGCTGGAATAATTGAGTTTAAATGCAATTTCCGTTAAATTTAATTCGGTATTTAAAAGGAGTTGTTTTGAATATTCTATTTTTTGAATGATAATAAAGTTTTCTATGGACGAATACGTAACTTCAGAAAATAAGTTGGAAAGATAACCATAACTGTGTCCTAGTTCTTTTGATAAATATACCGAGCTTTTCACATTTACAAGGATATCTTCATTAAAAACCATATCAATTATAACGTCTTTGATTTTTTGAACCAAAATACCTTTCTGACTTTCTATGATTTCTATTCCATAGTCATTTAATGACTCGTTTAGCGCTAAATATTGAGCTGGTGTTAATTTTTTTAGAAGTTCAACTTCACCAAAACCTAAAATTTTGTGATCCAAGTTGAGTTCATTGAATTTAGATTCCAATATTTTTTTGCTGATTGTATTAAAATCAAATTTCAAGAATAGTTTCATAGAACATTTTAACCTTCATTAATAGGCTAATAAGTAAAGATAGTGAAGGATTTTGTATAAATTGCTGTTTATTTGATATTTAACTTGTTATCAATAAGTATATAAAATAAGACATAAGTAAATTATTCATGCTTACTTTTTCTAATCTTTTTCCATTTTTTCAAACGAATTGTGGCTTTACTTTGTAAATACTCATCTAATGATTCTCCTATTAAAAAACCATAGGCGTGGTATTCTGGTGTATTGTCAAAAATAATTTTTAATGTAGCGGTAATCGGCAATGCAACGATCATACCAGCAATACCCCAAAGCATTGAAAAAACTATAAGAGACAGGATGGCTATAAAAGGATTAATGCTCACCTTTGAACCCGTAATTTTAGGTGTTATGAAATTACCTTCTAAAAACTGTATAAAACCAAATATAGCAATAACACCAAAAGCATACCAAGCAGAATCTTTAGTTGCCAGCGCAATAATTGCAGGCAATATCGATCCAATAAAAATCCCTACATAAGGTATTAGCAATAAAAAGGCTGCAAAAAAACCAAAAAAGAATGGGTTACCAATACCTAATAAAAGTAATCCAATGCTATTTAAACACCCAACAATGATAATAACCTTAATTAATCCCAATAAGTAATTTTGTTGAATTTTATATACTTTTCTAATCATTCTGTTTAAAAATGCTTTTGGCTTACTCCTAAATAGTTTATAATAAAAGAGTCTGAAAAATCGTCTGTAGTACAAAAAGAAAAACAGATAAATTGGGATTAAAACAAAGTAACTGAACAAAGATCCAGACTGATAGATGAATTCTCCAATTTTATCGAAGCGCCCTTTTAACAGACTTTCAATTCGTAAATCTTTTGTGAACAATGAGCTTCCTTTATTAATTCCTAAAGTGTTATACGTAAATTCTATAAAGTTATAGTACAACGTTGTTAATTTTGCAATATAGATTTCACTGTTATTGATTAGAGAATTAAGCTGAAAATAGACCATTATACCTAATAAGGCAGTTACACAGAATATTATTGTTATTGAGAACAAAGACGCAAATAAGCGATTGCATCTCAATTTTTTTTCAAGAAACATTTGAACAGGGAATATCATGATGGCCAATATTGACGCATATAATATGGGCATGATCAATGGCTTTAATATAAATAATATAAAAACCACTGCAATGAGCGAAAGCAGACTAAAAGCACTGTGAGTGATTTGGTTTTTTGAATTCATATTTCATTTAATCATAAAAAAACTGCCTAAAGAATATTTCATACATTGTTCACTAACCAACCAATAATTCATGAACTGTATTTACTTTAGGCAGTTTAACATTTCCTTTTCAAATTAGTTTAAAGATTTACCTCCAATAAAACTTATAAAAATAGATGCTAATCCTAATCCAATAGTTATATATGAATTGGTGTTATCTTGAGTTGTTATATCTAATGAGCCAATGCTTAATGAAGATTCAGGAGCAAACATTGTATAAACCCCATAAACCAACAAGCCAAAACCAATTACCAACAGAATAGATTTTATAGTCTTATTCATAATCTTTCTAATAAATTATTAATTATACAAGGGTACCATACTCCTTTTTAAACAAAGGTAAGTTTGCCTGTATAGTTTATTATTACATAATTTTTTAAGATTATTACAAAACTTTAATGAAATTTTAATGTTGTCCAGAGATTTAATCTAGAAAAGTTTATTTTATTATAAAGAAAAGCCACTAACATGTTAGTGGCTTTCTTTATAAATATAAAATGCAATTTAAATTAATTGTTCTTTTGATTTAAAAAAGTTTGCAAATCTTTATTAGAACCATAAAGCACTAAAATATCAGATTCCTGAAGCACATAATCTGGTGTTACAACACCTTGAACTTTTGATTCTGTTGTGGTTTTCCCTACACTGCTCTTTACCTCCGATTTTTTAATTGTTGTTAAAACCAACAGGTTGAAATTATTTCTAAATCCAACTTCTTTAATGGTTTTCCCAACGTATTTTGCTGTAACATTAGCTTCAATAATGCTAAAATCATCACTCAATTCGAAAGAATCTACAACATTTTTTAAACATAGTTTTTTTGCCCAACGCTCTGCTGTTTCTTCTTCCGGATGAACAATTTCATCAACACCAATAGCTTGTAATACTTTTTCATGTAACGGATTAATTGCTCTACTGATTAATCTTTTTACCTCAAAGTTTTTAAAAAGAGCCGTTGACATTACATTAGATCCTTGATCTTCCCCAATTGCAATAATAACAATATCTGTGTCTTTTAAAGGAAGCCCTGAAACAGTAAATTCATCGGTAGTATCCATACAAATTGTATGGGAAATCTTTTCTTTATACAAATCTACTTTAGTCATACTTGTATCTATCCCAATAACCTCATTTCCTTGTGAAGTTAATTTTTCAGCTAATGATGCACCGAAATTTCCTAACCCAACTATAATATATTTCATGTGTTTATATTTTTAATAAATGATTATTAGTAACAACCTTATTAATCATTTTATGGATTTTATTTGATATTAATTTATTGTAATCTCTTCTGTTGGATAACGATAGTTTTTATGTTTTACTTTATTAAATATAGCAATAACAATTGACAACATTCCTACTCTACCAACAATCATAATGCCTATTAGGATAAACTTACTAACCATCGATAAACTTCCAGTTATACCTAAACTTAAACCAACCGTACTATACGCCGAAAAGCACTCAAAGGCTATATTCATAAGTCCTTTTTCATTATCAAAAACAGAGATTAGCATAATTCCCATGCCTATAACAATTAAAGAGAGCGATATAATTGCGAATGCTCTTCTTACCGAAATATCTGCTATTTCTCTTCTGTAAACCTCAATTCTGGATTTTCCTTTTGCTAAACTTAATATGTTTAATGTTGCAATAGCAAAAGTACTTGTTTTAATACCACCACCTGTTGATGATGGTGAGGCTCCTACCCACATTAATAAAAGAATCATCATCAACGTTGGAAATGCCAATGTGGTCATTTCAACAGTATTAAAACCTGCTGTTCTTGGTGTTGTAGCTCCAAACAATGCTGTTACTATTTTACCAAAACCACTGTGTTCTGCAAGCGTATTATTATATTCAAGAATATAAAAAACTATAAATCCCACTAGAGATAAAGTTAGTGTTGTGATAAGAGTTATTCTACTATTAAGATTTAATACCCAAGGCTTATATGTTTGCTTTAATTTTGAAAAATTAATTAATAATGAGATTTTATATTTTAAATAGTTTAAAATATTTACAACTATTGGGAACCCCAAACCACCTAAAACAAAAGTTATAATGATTACTAATTGCAAATAGTAATTATACTTAAAACCTGTTTCAAACAAACTATTTGTTAGTGTAGAAAATCCTGCATTACAAAAAGCAGATATTGAGTGAAAAACAGAAAAATAAATTTGTTCTCCGTGTGATTTAAACAAAGAATCATTTAAACTCAAATAAATAGATATAGCCGAAAACGTTTCAATGTAAAACGTAATAAGTAATACATATTTTAAAGTAGAAAACACCTCTCCAAGTTTTTGAGAACTGTTCATGTCGCTTAAAGCAAGCTGGTTTTCGTAGGTAGAACCTCCTTTGAAAAAATAACTAAAATAACTTGTGAAGGTTAAAATACCCAAACCACCCAACTGAATAAGCACCAAAATAATAGACTGTCCAAATAAAGTAAAATAGGTGCCAGTATCTTCAACAATAAGTCCTGTAACACAAACAGCACTGGTTGAAGTAAACAAAGCATTTATAAATGAAATTCCATTATAAGTGGCTTTTGGCAACATTAACAGCAATGTTCCCAAGAAAATAATAAACAAAAAACTTAATATAAAAAGCTGTGCAGGATTTAATACAGTGCGTTTAAAATTAAATCTTAACTCTGCAAACTCCCTTATAAAAGTTAAAATGATGGCAAATTTTATCCAAAGGTCATTATAGAACAGCGATGCGTTTTTTTCACTATCAACTTCCAGAAAATGAATAAGTATAATTACAAAACTTAAAACAACGGTAACAATATCAAATACTAGAACCTTCTGTTTGTTTTTGTATTGATTTTTATTCTCTAAGTATCTTAAAACTGTAGCAACAATACCAACAATTAATACAATAAAATAAAATCCGTTTAATAAATATTGAGATCGCTCGGTTTGAACAAATCCAAAATCGGCAAGAAAAACTAAAACACCAAATAGACTTATTAAAAAAGCTACAGCGTAAAATAGTTTTAAATTAAGTTTCATTTATTAATCTTAAAAAGCAGCAAATATAAAACAAAATAAACACGGACAAATTAATTACTGTCCATTTAATTAATTGTTATTAAGCTGCTTATTGTTATTTAATATATTTAAAAAATTTCTAGTACTAACAATTTTGAATTTAAGTTAATATTTTAAATTCAAAATAAATATGTAGGTTTGCCAAAAAAATAGATTTGTCGAAAATAAAGCCTTATAAAAATAGTGATTTAGGAAAAAAGGAACAAGTCACAAAAATGTTTGACACCATTTCTGAAGATTATGATGGGTTAAACAGAGTTATCTCCTTTGGTATTGATATTAAATGGAGAAAAAAAGTTGTAGAACTTGTTGAAAAAACAAACCCTAAAACCATTCTTGATATTGCAACTGGAACAGGCGATTTAGCCATTGCCTTAACCAAAACAAAAGCCGATAAAATTATTGGCTTAGATTTAAGCAGTGGCATGCTTGAGATTGGAAAACAAAAAATCTCAAAAAAAGGTTTAGAAAAAACCATAGAAATGGTTTTGGCTGATTCTGAAAATATACCTTTTGAGGATGATACTTTCGATGCAATAACGGTTGCTTTTGGAGTAAGGAATTTTGAAACCTTAGAAAAAGGGCTTTCAGAAATTTTAAGGGTTTTAAAACCAAATGGCATATTTGTTATTTTAGAAACTTCTGTTCCCACAAAAACGCCATATAAGCAAGGGTATAAATTTTACACAAAATATATTTTACCTATTATTGGGAAAATCTTCTCGAAAGATCAAAGTGCTTACGGCTATTTAAGCGAATCTGCATCTGCATTTCCTTATGGTGAAGCCTTAAACAATATTTTAAGAAAAATTGGGTTTATTAATGTTAAAGATTTTCCGCAAACTTTTGGAGTTGCCACAATCTATACATCTACAAAGCAATAATATGAAAAAAGCTTTTTTCCTAATTTCATTTCTATTACTATTCCAAACCAGTAATGCTCAACTTTTTACTAAAGAAAAAGTAACTTATGATGCCAATCAAGGAAGAGGTTCAACAGATAATAATTTACTGCGTTGGGGTTATTTTTTAGGTTTTAGTAGTTATGATTTCAATTTTGATTATAATCAAGATTTAAGGGATATTTATGTAAAAAAAAGTGTAGGTTTTAATGTTGGTTTAATAGGAAATTTACGAGTTAACAACTTTATTGATTTACGTTTAGAGCCTGGACTATTAATTACAACCCGAGAATTATATTATAGTACAGAATATTTCCAAGGTGTTCAATATAACAACAATGATTTGATAAGAGAAGTTAAATCTACTTACATTCATATTCCATTATTGGTTAAATTCTCAACAAAAAGGATTAATAATTTCAAACCTTTTGTTGTTGGCGGATTTTCTACATCTTTAAATCTTTCAAGTAATGAAAACAATCCTGACGACAATAGTAATGGACAATTTAGGACAACTAAAAACTCCTTGTTTTACGAACTAGGTTTTGGTATTGATTTATATTTGCATAACTTTAAATTTACGCCTTCGGTTAGAGGAGTGTTTGGCATTAATGACGAACTTGTAAGAGATAAAGACCCAAACAGCCCTTGGACAAGTAATATAAATAGTATGAAAACAAGAGGTATGTTTATAAACTTTACGTTTCAATAAACCTATCTTCGTTTAAATTCGCTTAAAAAAATTGCGGTAGCAGTTGCTACATTAAGACTTTCTGTTGCTTGTAAATTTCCAAATCTTGGAATACTTAACTTTTCAGAGATTAAAGATTCTATTTCTTTTGAAATACCGTTGGCTTCATTTCCTAGTACTAAAATTCCTTTATTCGATAGTTTAGTTGAATATACAGATTTTCCTTCCATAAAAGTACCATAACTTAACACATCTGTTTCCTTTAAAAACTCTATCAAATCTAAATAAGAAACGTTAACCCTTGTTATTGAACCCATAGTTGCCTGAATAACTTTTGGATTAAAACAATCTACCGTTTCTTGGCTGCAAACTAAACTTTTCACCCCAAACCAATCACACAATCTAATAATGGTTCCTAAATTTCCAGGATCTCGTACATCGTCAAGTGCTACTATCAATTCACTAAAATCTATTGGTTTTGATTGTGGAATTTTAAAAATTGCTAAAGCTTTATTAGGCGTGGTTAAAAAACTGATTCGCTTTAAATCATCCTCAGAAATTAATTCTTCTTTTTTGGCATCAATATTGAATGGTTCAGTCGTATATAATATGTCAAGTTCAAAATCTGATTGCAAAAGCTCATTTATTGTTTTAACACCTTCAACAACAAAAAGCCCATGTTGTAATCTGTATTTTTTTTGCTTTAAACTCGTTATTAATTTTATTTGATTTTTTGAGAGCATTCTTAAATTGCTGATTCTAATTTTTATTATATAAAGAAAATGAAAAAATATTGTTTTAATAAACTCTTCCTTATTTATTTAAATATTTTTTCTGCGGAAACATCAATGAATAAAAGAATAATCAATAGTAGAATGATAAACATATGATGTTGCATGTAACCTTTAAAAAAAATTAAAATAAACACATGAAATAATGTATTTTTGAATACCAATTAAAAGGTAATCATGATTTTTTTAAATTTAGAATTAACAAAACCTCATTACTTATAAATTTTTAACATTACTTGAAACTTAAACTTAAAAATATACTCATTTTAATTATAACCTCAGGTTTAATTATTTCTTGTGATGCCGTAAAAAGAGTTCCTGAAAACGACTACTTACTTACAAAAAATACAGTGTATGTTAATGAGAAAAAAGATAATTCGGAAACTTTAAATAACTTATTGTACCAAAAACCCAATAATAAAATTTTAAAAACAGCATTACGCTTACATATTTATAATTTGGCCAGACCAAATATTGACTCTATTATAAATGCTAATCTTGATAGAAGACCTAAAAAAAGAAGTAATCTAGAATCATTCCTTTCTAAAAAACAATTAAACAAATACATAAGTTCAAGAAAACATTTTAATAATTGGCTGAAAAATACAGGAGAAGCTCCAGTTATTGTAAATGAGGATAGAACAAAAAAATCAATTAAAAAACTTAACGATTATTATATTAACAATGGCTGGTTTAATGTTGAATCTAAGTATTCAATCAACAAGAAAGACAATCAATTAGCCGAAATTGATTACCATATAGAGACAGGCGAGCCTTACATTATAGATTCCATCACAAAAAAGAAACGATCTACAATGGTTGATTCTTTATATGAATTGATTAAAAAAAATTCGTTTATAAAACAAAATGAGCAATATAAAACAACAAATTTTCAACTTGAACGTGAACGTATATCATCAGAATTAAGAAATAAGGGTGTATATCATTTTAATCAGGACTACGTAACTTTTGAACTGGATACGGTTAACACCAACAAGAAAGTAAATGTTGAAGTTCAAATTCAGGATAGAGCTATAAGAAATCAAGACACTATTTTAAGAGAGCCATTTAAAATATATTATGTAAAAGATATCAATATTTTTACAGATGGCACCTATGAAAACAGATATGAAACAAGAACAGACTCTATAAAATATAATAACTATAAACTGTATAGTATTGGCAAAATGAGGTTTAGGCCAAAAGCTTTAACAGATGCTGTTTTTATAACACCAAATACACTTTTTAAAGATATTGACAGAACACGCACTTACAGATATTTAAGTGAATTACGAACTTTCAAATATCCAGATATTAAATACACTGAAAATGACGATTCCACATTATCTGCAGATATTTTTTTAACACCACTTAAAAAGTTTAATTTAGGATTTAGTACCGAAGTATCTCAAAGCAACATACAATCAATAGGATTGTCTGTAAACCCTAGTTTATCTATTAGGAATATTTTTAGAGGCGCTGAAACCCTGGAAATATCTGCAATAGGTTCGATAGGTGCTTCAAAAGATGCCTCAAAAAACAGTAATCGATTTTTTGATATTAATGAAATAGGTGCCGATTTAAAATTAACAATCCCACGATTATTTTCCCCTTTTAATACTGAAAGAATTGTTCCAAAGTATATGTCACCTAGCACAAGAATTAGTTTATCAACAACCAGTCAAACTAATGTTGGTTTAGATAAACAAACATTTAGTGGTACATTTAATTATAAATGGAGCCCTTCAAAATACATCACAAATAGATTGGACGTGTTTAATGTGCAATATGTTAGAAATTTAAATATTGGAAACTATTTTAATATATATGATACTTCGTTTCGAAATTTAGAAAATATAGCGCTTAATACTTACAATACTCCTCAAGAATTTATTGGTTTAGATGATAATGGCAATCCAATTTTAATTAAATCAAAGTCTGATGAGTTTATAAAATTGGTGTTAGCTGATAATAGTTTCAAAACAAGTAGCCCTGATACTTATAAAGAAGTTAAAAGTATAAACGAACGTAAAAACAGGCTAACCGAAAACAACTTAATTTTTTCATCAAGTTTTAGTTTGGTTCAAGACACACGTCAAAATCTATATGACGAAAATTTTTCAATTTTTAGAGTCAAACTGGAATTAGCAGGAAACATACTTTCTAGTGCCTCTAAGCTTTTAGGCTTAAATAAAGACAGCAACAACCGCTACATATTATTTAATGTGGCTTATTCACAATATGCTAAAACAGAATTAGATTACATTAAACATTGGGATTTAGGCAAAAAAAATGTTTTCGCAATTAGAAGCTATGCCGGTATCGCCATTCCTTACGGTAATTCGACCAGTATTCCTTTCTCAAAAAGTTTCTTTGCTGGAGGTGCAAACGACAATCGTGCTTGGACTGCCTATAGTTTAGGTCCAGGAAGTTCAGAAACTTCCAATGAATTTAATGAGGCCAACTTTAAATTAGCCTTTAGTGCAGAACAGCGTTTTAATTTATTTGGAAACCTTAATGGTGCTATTTTTATTGATGCTGGAAATATTTGGAATGTACTGGACGAAGTAAGTGATGAAAAGGCTATTTTTTCAGGATTTAACTCCTTAAAGGATATTGCTGTAGGATCAGGTTTTGGATTGCGTTACGACTTTAGTTTTTTTATATTTCGTTTTGATATAGGATTTAAAACTTACGACCCTTTTTATCAAGATCAGAACAGATGGTTTAATGATTATAATTTTGGAAATGCCGTGTATAACATAGGTATTAACTACCCTTTTTAATTTGTTTTACACCAACTTAAACTATAACGTTTTAGTGGTATTTTAAATGTTTCAGTCCTCTAATTCACATTGATATAATTAAAATTTCATTACTTTTGGACTTTAAAAATATTTATAAACTAATTCAATAAAAATGGGACATAATATAAAACCTGGAGTTGCTACAGGTAAAGAGGTTCAAGCTATTTTCAAATTAGCTAAAGAAAAAGGGTTTGCTTTACCAGCTGTAAACGTAATTGGTTCAGACACTATTAATGGTGTTTTAGAAACAGCTAAAGCTTTAAATGCTCCGGTAATTATTCAATTTTCAAATGGTGGAGCTCAGTTTAATGCTGGAAAAGGTTTAAGTAATGATAACCAAAAGGCATGTATCGCAGGAGCTATTGCAGGAGCTAAACATGTTCACACTTTATCTGAAGCTTATGGTGTTCCAGTTATTTTACATACAGACCATTGCGCTAAAAAACTATTACCTTGGATCGATGGGTTACTTGATGCCAGTGAAAAACATTTTGCTGAAACAGGTAAGCCTCTTTACAGTTCTCACATGATTGATCTTTCTGAAGAACCTCTTGAAGAAAACATCGAAATATGTAAGAAATATTTAGCTCGTATGAGCAAAATGGGCATGACACTAGAAATTGAATTGGGTGTTACTGGTGGCGAAGAAGATGGTGTTGATAATAGTGATGTTGACGATTCAAAATTATATACACAACCAGAAGAAGTTGCTTATGCTTATGAAGAATTAAGTAAAGTAAGTGACCAATTCACAATTGCTGCTGCTTTTGGAAATGTTCATGGCGTTTACAAACCAGGCAATGTTAAATTAACACCAAAAATCTTAAAAAATTCTCAAGACTTCATCTCTAAAAAATACGGAGTTGGTCACAATCATATTGATTTTGTTTTCCATGGTGGTTCTGGTTCTTCTGTTGAAGAAATTCGTGAAGGTATTAGCTATGGTGTTGTAAAAATGAATATAGATACAGACATGCAATATGCGTTTATGAGTGGTATTCGTGATTACATGAAGAAAAATGAAGCTTACTTACAATCTCAAATAGGAAATCCTGAAGGTGAAGACTCTCCAAACAAAAAATATTATGATCCACGCGTTTGGTTGCGTGCAGGTGAAGTTACTTTTGTTGAAAGATTAAAACAAGCCTTCCACGATTTAAATAATGTAGATACTCTATAATATTTTCTTTGCTTTGACTACTAAAATTAAAAAAAGGTTTAATTTTGTAGTCGGGCTTTTGCACATTTACCCATAAAAAGCTGTTGATTTTTAACAGCTTTTTATGGGTATTGCAAAAATTCTTAATGTAAACGATTGATAATAGCTACAATCGGAAATCTAAAATCTGGAATTACTATGTCTTGGTTTAAAAGAAAAACAAAAGGAATAACTACTACAACACAGGATAAAAAAGACACTCCCAAAGGATTATGGTATAAATCTCCAACAGGTAAAATTGTTGATGCTGACGAACTGGAAAAAAATTTCTATGTAAGTCCAGAAGATGGATATCACGTACGTATTGGAAGTAAAGAATATTTTGAAATCCTTTTTGACAATAACGAATTTAAAGAGTTAGATGCTAATTTAGAATCGAAAGACCCTTTAAAATTTGAAGACACAAAAAAATATCCAGATCGTTTAAAATCTGCTCAAGAAAAAACACATCTTAAAGACGCCATTCGTGCTGCCGTAGGTAAATCAAAAGGAAAAGATATAGTAATTGCTTGTATGGACTTTGCTTTTATTGGTGGCTCCATGGGAAGCGTTGTTGGTGAAAAAATTGTTAGAGCTGCAGATTATTCATTGAAACATAAAATTCCTTTCATGATTATCTCAAAATCTGGAGGAGCACGTATGATGGAAGCCGCTTTATCATTAATGCAATTAGCAAAAACTTCAGTGAAGTTAGCGCAATTAGCAGAAGCAGGAATCCCATATATTTCATTATGTACAGATCCTACAACTGGTGGAACCACAGCATCTTTTGCCATGTTAGGAGATATTAATATTGCAGAACCTGGAGCATTAATCGGTTTTGCTGGTCCAAGAGTTGTAAAAGATACTACTGGTCAAGACTTACCAGAAGGATTTCAAACATCTGAATTTTTATTAGAACACGGGTTCTTGGATTTTATAACAGAAAGAAAACATTTAAAAAATAAATTAAATCAATATATTGATTTAATCACCAATCAACCATTGCGAGCATAATTTATATGTATTTATTTTTAATGAGGTATTCGTAAATCATTAATTATTACTATATTTGCCGCTCGAAAGAAAATCTTTCGTATACATAAAAATCATTTATAATAATATTAGCATGTATTTAACAAAAGAAGTTAAAGAAGAAATCTTCGCAAAACACGGTAAAAGTTCAAACGATACTGGTACAGCTGAAGGTCAAATTGCGTTATTTACGCACAGAATCAATCACTTAACTGAGCACTTAAAAAATAATCGTAAAGATTATAATACTGAGCGTTCATTAGTAAAATTAGTTGGTAAACGCAGATCGTTGCTTGATTACTTAACTAAAAAAGATATCTTAAGATATCGTGCCATAGTGAAAGAATTAGGATTAAGAAAATAATAAAAAGAGGCTTCACGCCTCTTTTTTGTTTAAAATATACTCTTTGTGTTCGAGGATAAATAACACGAAATAAGAAGCTTATTATAGTTTTTCATTGGTCTCACAACAACAACTACTGCAACAACACAACGACCATTGTTTAATTAGAATTAAAAAATTATGATTCCAAAAGTTTTTAGGGAGGTAATTACTCTCAGTGATGGAAGAGAAATCTCCATTGAAACCGGAAAATTAGCAAAACAAGCTCATGGATCGGTTGTAGTACAAATGGGTAACGCAATGTTACTTTGTACAGTTGTTTCAAATTATGACGCAAGTCCTGGTATTGACTTTTTACCTCTTACAGTAGATTACAGAGAAAAATTTGCTGCTGCAGGTCGTTACCCTGGTGGTTTCTTTAAAAGAGAAGCAAGACCAAGTGATGATGAAGTTTTAACCATGCGTTTAGTGGATAGGGTTTTACGTCCGCTTTTCCCAAAAGATTATCATGCAGAAACTCAAGTTATGATTCAATTAATGTCTCATGATGAAGAAGTTATGCCTGATGCTTTAACTGGTTTAGCTGCATCTACTGCTATTCAATTAAGTGATATTCCATTTGAAACTCCTATTTCAGAAGTACGTGTAGCACGTATTAATGGAGAGTTTGTTATCAATCCAAGTAGATCTGCTCTTTTAGAAGCTGATATTGATATTATGGTTGGTGCTTCAGCAGACTCTGTAATGATGGTTGAAGGTGAAATGCTTGAGTGTAGTGAAGAAGAAATGGCAGATGCTATTAAGTTTGCTCATGAAGCCATTAAAATTCAATGTGATGCTCAAATTCGTTTGGCAGAAGCTTTTGGCAAAAAAGAAACTCGTGCTTATGAGCCTGAACCAAAAGATGAAGAATTAGAGAAAAAAGTACATGCTTTAGCTTACGACAAAGTATATGCGGTGGCAAAAAAAGCATCAGCAAAACATGAACGTGGAGCTGCTTTTGAAGCCATAAAAGAAGAAGTAAAAGCTACTTTTTCAGAAGAAGAATTAGCTGATTTTGGTAGTTTAATATCAAAATATTTCTATAAAGCAGAAAAAAAAGCTGTTAGAGATTTAACTTTAAATGAAGGTTTGCGCTTAGACGGACGTAAAACAACAGAGATTAGACCAATTTGGTGTGAAGTAGATTATTTGCCTTCAACCCATGGTTCTTCAATCTTTACAAGAGGAGAAACTCAAGCTTTGGCAACAGTAACATTAGGTACTTCTCGTGAAGCTAACCAAATAGATTTACCAACTTACCAAGGTGAAGAAACATTTTATTTACACTATAACTTCCCTCCTTTTTCAACTGGTGAAGCTCGTCCTTTAAGAGGAACTTCTCGTCGTGAAGTTGGTCATGGAAATTTAGCACAACGCGCTTTAAAAAATATGGTTCCAAAAGATTGGCCATATACCGTTCGTGTTGTTTCTGAAGTATTAGAAAGTAATGGTTCATCTTCAATGGCAACAGTTTGTGCTGGTACTATGGCTTTAATGGATGCTGGTGTAACTATTAAAAAACCTGTTTCTGGTATTGCCATGGGATTAATTTCTGATGGTGAACGTTATGCTGTTTTAAGTGATATCCTTGGTGATGAAGATCATTTAGGTGATATGGACTTTAAAGTAACTGGAACAGCAGATGGAATTACTGCTTGCCAAATGGATATTAAAATAAAAGGCCTTTCTTATGAAATTTTAGTAAATGCACTAAAACAAGCTCGTGAAGGTCGTTTACATATTTTAAAGAAATTAACCGACACAATAGCTCAACCAAATGCAAGTGTTAAACCACATGCGCCAAAAATGATAACACGTGTAATTCCTAATGCGTTTATTGGAGCTTTAATTGGTCCAGGTGGAAAAGTAATTCAAGAATTACAAAAAGCCACAAAAACAACTATTGTAATTAATGAAGATCCAATTACCGAAGAGGGCATTGTTGAAATTTTAGGAACAGATCAAGCTGGTATTGATGCTGTATTAGCTAAAATTGATTCATTAATGTTTAAACCAGAAGTTGGTGGAACATATGAAGTTAAAGTAATTAAAATGTTAGATTTTGGAGCTGTAGTTGAATATACTCAAGCACCAGGAAATGAGGTTTTATTACACGTAAGCGAATTAGCATGGGAACGTACTGAAAATGTTTCTGATGTGGTTAATATGGGTGATGTTTTTAATGTTAAGTATTTTGGAGTTGACCCAAAAACTCGCAAAGAAAAAGTATCTCGTAAAGCATTGTTAGAAAAACCAGAAGGTTATGTTGCCAGACCACCTAGAGAAAACAATGATCGTGGTGGACGTGATAACAACAGAGGTAGAGATAATCGTGGGCGTGATAATCGCAGAGATGACCGTCGTGATGACAGAAGACCTAGAGAAGACAAGAAAGAAGATTAATTTCTTTTTCTAAAATATTTAACCGCTTCAAAATTTGAAGCGGTTTTTTTGTTGTAATAAAGTATTGACTTTAATTAGATTGCATAATTTACATTTTAATTAAATATTAATGGAGTCTAGTCTTTTCTATCATTTCTTTAAATATTTTCCATTTCACTAAATCTCCTTCAATTATATATGTTTCAGAATTTTTAAAGGCTATAGATATTCCTCCTATAGCTGCGCCACCTAGAGCCCCTATTGCACCAAATCCTAATGCGCCCTCACCTGCAGAATATCCAAGAAAGGAATCTGGATCAGCTGTTGACACCCCTATGATAGCTCCTAAAGCAGCTCCAGATGCAGCACTAATAAGCATATTATTACCCACTGATCGTTTTGTTTTTATAAAACCAATTTCTCGCAAACTTATATTCGCCTGTTTACTACCGTCTTTTAATCCAAGAAGTGAGTCATTAATAAAAATAAGTGATCCCTTGTTTATTTTCTTGCCTATCAAATTATAAACCCTAAGGTATATATCATGCTTTTTTTCTTCATTTTGGGCATTAGTAGCAATGCTAAATATCAAAGCTATGGCCAAAGACATTAATCTGATTTGTTTTTTTAGTACTTTCATAATATTTAATTGATTAGTTATTGTAATTAATTTTATTAAAGCTTATAGGTTAGTCCAATTTTAGAAGATCTTGTTTTTCCTTGAACAGATTCGGTCACAAAACTAATGCTATATTTATTTAGCCTTAGGCTAGTTGTAATCCCACTAAAGCCTGTAGAATAATCATAAGCTTCTACTTTTTTATGATTGATTAAATCTCCAAAATAAAAACCTATGGTAAAAGCATCCTTTTCAGAGAATTTAAATACATATTCTGAGTATAAATTAAAGGAAAGCAAGGATTTATCATTCACAATCAACAATTCAGAATTATTGGATTTTAGCAGGTCGGACAATTTATTTTGATATGGCCCAAACTCATTGTGATAGGCTATTTCCAAACCAATAAATCTGTAATCAATAACCCGTCTAGGCATAGTATAGTTAATTCCTGTTTTAAAATTCAGGTTGTAAAAGTTCTTTTTCTCTTTGTCCTCAATAAGGTTTTCGAATCCTTTTGTAAATCTATATGTGCCAAAACCAGATCCTAGTCCATAATAAAAATTATAGTGCTTATCTGTAATACTTTGGTATATACTAAAAGTAGCTAAAGTTGTTTTATCATTAAAATTTTCACTTTCTTGTTCATGTTTCCCAAAGTTTATATCTCCAGCAACATAAAATGAAGACGATTTTTCATTATTATAATGAGCTTTTTCTGTGTAAGATTTCAATGATTCATAGGATGCAGTTGTATAAACTCTTTTAACTCCACATGAACTCAAAATAGGCATTAATGCTATTATTAATAATTTGACTAGAGTTTTCATAATTTATTGTTTTTAAAATCATGTATTTTTATTAAACAGCATGACTGGTTAGCATAGTAAATGTAGTTTGCAATATTTGATAACCATTTGACTAAAAAACAGATAATTAGAATTATTTTTCTTAAATTTCACAAAGTCTTCCAAAAACCTACTTGTAAATTCTCAAAAAATGCAAGAGCAATTTATACAGTACTTAAAGTCAAAATCTCAAAATAACTCTTCATTTGTAGAAGAAATAGCTGATGTTTTAGATATAGGCTATGATGCCGCATATAGACGCATTAACTCAAAAACAAGTCTTACCCTAGAAGAAGGGGTTAAATTAGCAAAACACTATAAAATTTCATTAAATAATTTGTTTGAGGTTGGTAATCAAAACTCAATTCTTACTGAATTATCACCTCCTATTCATGACAAAAAAGGTCTTGAAATGTGGTTAAATCAATCACTTAACAATGTTTTACCTTTAACTAAGTTAAAGAGTGCTTCTATAATATATTCTGCTAAAGACATTCCACTATTTCACACACTAAAAGATTCATTTTTATCACGTTATAAAATTTACGTATGGCTAAAAGATGTTGACACATCCATGACAAAAAACAAGGTATCTTTTGATGATTTTATAAAAAGCGTACCAGATTCATTACTTGAAAGCGCTTTTAAATTAGGTGAAGTTTATAAGGACATAAACATTACAGAGATTTGGAACAACACCACAATTAATGGCACATTACAGCAAGTTTTATATTATTTTGAATCTGGTGCACTTTCAAAAGAATTAGCATTACTTATTTGTAATGACATTGAAGATGTAATTCATCTAATTGAAAAACAAGCTATTCAACAATGCTTATTTGGTTCAAAAAACAAAGCTATTTATAATCTATATATTAATGATATTCATACCATGAGTAATACAATTATGGTAAAAACACCCTATCAAAAAGTCTTCTTTACACCTTTTACTGTAATTAGCTATTTTAAAATTGAACATCAGCCAACTTGCGAACTTATGTATGAGTTTTTTGAAAAACAAATGAGTATTTCTAAACTATTAGTTAATGCAGGCGAAAAAGACAGGTCACTATTTTTTAATAGAATGCATCAAAAAATTAATAGATTAAGAAACCGGATTATATTAGACAATGACACTTTTGATTTTGAATAAAAAATAAATCAAAAGTTAAACCTTGTTAAAAACTTGCTTTTCTCCTCATTTTCATTATATTATGAGAATGACTTATACAGACAAAGAAAAATATTCAGATATTTTAAACGAATCGGTAGACTATCTTGAAAAAAGAGGTTACGAAAACATTAGAGCGGATACAGAAGGTTATGAGACACCTAAATCTTTTAGCAAAGTAGGAAGTGATATTAATATTACTCCAGACATAGTTGCTGAAAAAGAAGGGCAAAAGCATTATTTCGAGCTTAGTTTAAAATCAGAAAAACCAAAGCTATTAAAATCTAAATGGTTATTTTTAAATGCATTAAGCAATTTAAAATCATATAAATTCAGAATAATCACAACCAAAGGCCATTATAAATTTACCCATGAAATGATGGACGAACTTAATTTAAACAATAAAAATTTAATAAAAATTTAATTTCTTGTAACAAAAACAATCTTTATTACGTATAACTACATAGTAAATAAAATTCACTTAAAAAATTACAGGAGAACATTAAATGAGACAACTTAAAATTACGAAGCAGGTAACTAACAGAGAGACCGCTTCGTTAGATAAATATCTTCAAGAAATTGGAAAAGTTGACTTAATTACCGCAGACGAAGAAGTAGAATTAGCACAACGTATTAAGGCTGGTGACCAAGCCGCTTTAGAGAAATTGACAAAAGCTAATTTACGTTTCGTAGTTTCGGTAGCGAAGCAATATCAAAACCAAGGTTTAACACTACCAGATTTAATTAATGAAGGAAATTTAGGTTTAATTAAAGCGGCTCAACGTTTTGATGAAACTCGTGGATTTAAATTCATTTCGTATGCTGTTTGGTGGATTCGTCAATCCATTCTTCAAGCATTGGCCGAACAATCCCGTATTGTACGTTTACCTTTAAATAAAATTGGTTCTATTAATAAAATCAATAAAACATTCGCCTTTTTAGAACAATCACACGAGCGTCCACCAAGTGCTGAAGAGATTGCAAAAGAGTTAGATATGACTATTAACGATGTTAAAGAGTCTATGAAAAACTCAGGTCGTCACGTAAGTATGGATGCACCATTAGTAGAAGGTGAAGACTCAAACTTATACGACGTTTTAAATAGTGGAGAATCTCCAAACCCAGATAGAGAGTTATTGCATGAATCGTTGCGTACAGAAATTGAACGTGCTTTAGAAACTTTAACACCTCGTGAAGCAGACGTTATTCGTTTATATTTTGGTTTAGGAAATCAACACCCAATGACTTTAGAAGAAATTGGTGAAACATTTGACTTAACACGCGAACGTGTTCGTCAAATTAAAGAAAAAGCTATTAGACGATTAAAACATACTTCTAGAAGTAAAATTTTAAAAACTTATTTAGGATAACTATATTTGTATTCTATTACAGTTACAAACAGTTAAAACATAACTGTTCGTTTTTTGATTGATGAAAGAACCCTCGGCTGATTACCGAGGGTTTGTTTTTTTATACTATTTTTGTCAAACAAATTTAAATTAAACAATGAGTTCTAAACTTATAGCACCTTCACTTTTAGCAGCAGATTTTGGCAATCTTCAAAGAGATATTGAAATGGTTAATCAAAGTGATGCAGATTGGTTTCATATTGATATTATGGATGGCGTTTTTGTACCTAACATTTCATATGGAATGCCAGTTTTAAGTGCCATAACAAAGCATACTAAAAAACCAGTAGATGTACATTTAATGATTATTGATCCTGACAGATATATTAAAACGTTTGCTGATTTAGGGAGCAATATTTTAACTGTACATTATGAAGCATGTAATCATCTTCATAGAACGCTTCAAGCCATAAAAGCTGAAGGTATGAAAGCTGGTGTAGCCTTAAATCCGCATACAAATATTAATGTTTTAGAAGACACAATTAATGATATAGATTTGGTTCTTATTATGAGTGTTAACCCAGGTTTTGGAGGGCAAAGTTTTATTGAAAATACCTATAACAAAATCATTCAACTTAAAGAGTTAATTAATAAAAAAGGAGCTTCAACCCTTATTGAAGTCGATGGTGGTGTTTCTAATTCAAATGCTAAAAAATTGACTGATGCTGGCGCAGATGTATTAGTAGCCGGTAGTTTTGTATTTAAAAGCGCTAAGCCATTAGAAACTATTAAAAATTTAAAAGAAGTAGCAAATTCATAAATATTTTTTTGAAGGAAGCTAAAACCCATCAACTTTTCATAATTAGAAAATCTGTTTTTAAAACAATTTTTTAAACAAAATCTTGTTTACATAATTCCATAAATAATGAAATTATGTTCATTTGATTGATAACAACTATTTAGGAATAATTAAATAATATACTATATCTTGTTTTTATTCTTTTAAATGAATAAGTTTTAACTATATTGCGTGACTTGATTTATAACAATCATTTTTTTTAGATTTATTAACAACATTAAAAACCCAAAGGTTTTAATTGTTTAAAAGCTTGATTTATTATGGGAAGACCTGCAACTAAACCCGCAGAACTTAGAGATGGATATTATATTGAAATTAGAAATAAAAATTCAAATACTGGAGTAAAAATTAGAAGAGATAGCAGTGACCAAATGCTTCGCGCTGCAAAGGAATACGAAAGAAGTAAAGAAGTTATAATTTTAGGAAAATTTAAAAATGGTAAATTGGTAAATAGTCAATAATAAGACTATTTACTAATTTATTATATCTTAATATCCTGCAAAATTAAAATTTAACATCTGTCTTATCTTAAAATAAACCTCAGGAAATTGAACTTTAAATTCATGAGGTGTTTCAATAAAGCTCTCAATTACAACAGCAAGAAATTCAAATTGATTGGTAAAGGCATACTTTCTAATGTAATGCGATTCTGCTAGTTGATTTCTTAATAATGGATTATTTGATAGCGTATCTGTCAACTCTTTAAAAGTATCACTAAAGATTGTTGAACTTATATCACGTTCATTTAAGCTATTTAAGTGTATGGCGTGTACAAATTCATGGATTCCAAGGTTAATATTATCTTTTGAAATTTGATATCCTAATTTAAAGTCTACCCAAGAAATAACAAGTGCTTTTAGTTTTGGGTTAAACTCTCCTTTATGATAGTTTTGATTGGTTTTTGAATAGAATTTTTCAGGGTACACAACTATTTTGTTAATCAAACCAATATAAAAATCTCTAAAGCCAAAAGTTAGCATAATCGATGTCGATGTTATTAAAACCTTCATCTCATCTGTAATAACTACACCGTTTCTGCCTATAAAATCTTTATCATTAATAAATGATGCTACTCTATGTTCAAAATAGCTCTTATTTTTTTTAGATAGTTTATTATAAAAAGCAAACTGATTTTTTAAAATGTCTTTTTGTTGTGGACTTAATTTTCTTAAAAATGTATAAAAATGAACAAAAAAAGGTTTTTTATATTTCAAAACATAACCCATTTCCAATAATTTGACAGCAAATTGAAGGAGCATATATAATAGTATTGCAAAAAAAATTCCAAGAATAATTTTACTTCCTAATGTATATTTTTCTATTAATAAGAGACTTAGCATTATATTATACGTTATTTAATTACTAAAATTACAAAGTAAAAATTCAAAAAATGGTATGCTTTACTAAAAGTATAAATATAACACAAGTACTTTAGCCAAAAGTGAATGAATTTTCAATTTAATTGTTGAAAAGAAGCATAATTAAATAAAAATCCTAACGCATTAATTATTTAATACATTAGGATTTAATTAGTGACCGCGAAGGGATTCGAACCCCCAACCCTCAGAGCCGAAATCTGATATTCTATCCAGTTGAACTACGCAGCCTTATTTTTTAGAAAAAAGATAATATTAAGATAAGTTTTCTTTTACAATGTTTGAGATGGTTTTTCCATCTGCTTTTCCTGCCAATTCTCTACTTACAATTCCCATTACTTTACCCATATCTTTCATGCCTTGTGCCCCAACTTTTTGAATGGTTTGCAAAACAACTTTTGCAATCTCTTCTTCAGTCATAGCTTCTGGCAAAAATTGACTGATAATTTCTGCTTCTGCTAATTCTGGCTCAGCTAAATCTTCTCTTCCTTGCGTTAAATAAATTGCTGCACTATCCTTACGTTGTTTAACTTGCTTTTGAAGTATTTTAAGCTCTTGCTCTTGAGTTAATTCATCACTTGCACCTGTTTCTGTTTGTGCTAACAAAATTGCTGATTTTACAGATCTTAATGCTGTTAAAGCTGTAGTATTCTTCTCCTTCATTGCAATTTTCATTGCGGTCATGATATCTTGTTGTAAACTCATTTTTTTTGTAAATAATTATTAGAATGCGAAGATACTAAGAAATTAAGTTTTGAACCTTTGCTCTTTTACAAAATTTTGAATAAATAAAAAAACCCGAAAGCTGAGGGAACTTTTCGGGTTTACTAAATATTTGTAGGTTAAACAGTTACTCTTTAGTCAACATTATCGTGTAAAAATGAATTGTTGCTTCTCAATTGTATTTCGTCATTATCATCAGTACCAATACTAGTTCTAGACATATCGGTTTCTGAAGAATGTTGTACTTCTTTTAAATCTACACCTTGACGTTTATAGGCTGGGACTTTTTCTATATCATCAATCTTAGCATTATTGAATTTATAATTGAAGTCTTTCATTTTACGCCTGCGTTCTGCGGCTCTTTCTTTAAGCATATCTGAAATTGGGCTATTCATTGGATCGATTTCATCATCTGTTTTTTCTTCTTCAACTTTTGATATTACTTTCTTTTCAAAAACAATTTCCTTATCAAAACCTTCAATTACTTCTTCCTTAACATTTGTTTGTTTCTTGTTCATTGAAGATTCCACTTCAATATAATCATCTAAAGCATAACGAACATCTCCTTTTTCATTGGTTTCTGTAACTGTAATAAGTTCTACATAATCTTTAACAGAGATTTTTTTAACTTCTTCTTCCAATTTATACTCAATTACATCCTCGCTTTTTTCTTGATTAACATCATTATTTGAAAGTGGCAAATCAAAAGTGAGGGTGATTTGTTGCTCTTCTTCAATATCTTCAATAACCTTTTTCTCTGGTGAAGACATTTTTGTTACTGGTTTAATTATGAAATCATCTTCGGTTTGAACTTTTGCAGTAACTTCTTCATAAACCACTTTAATATTTCTAATAAGTTCTGAAGTTGGTATCAGTTCAAAATCATCTTTAATATCATCTTCTTTCTTTGTAGCCTTAATTTTTTCTTCTACACAATCTTCTGAAACATCACCAAAATCTAAAATATGTTTAAGAACTGGTGGCTCTTTTTTCTCTAATTCAATTACTGGTGCAATAATTACTGGTTCACGCTCTTTTGATTTAAAATCATGGTCTTCACCAAGAGAATGCACCACTTTTTTAACTTCGGTATTTGAAATTTCGTCTTGTTGCTCTACATTAAAACCTGTTGCTATAATTGTTACAGCAATTGATTCTTCTAATGATTCATCTTCACCAACACCCATAATGATATTAGCACCATGACCAGCTTCATTTTGAATGTGATCGTTAATTTCACCTATTTCATCAATAGTGATTTCATGGGATCCTGAAACTATAAGCAGCAATACATTTTTAGCTCCAGTAATCTTGTTGTCATTAAGCAATGGTGAATCCAATGCTTTTCTAATAGCATCTTGAGCACGATTTTGCCCTGAAGCTAAAGCAGAACCCATAATGGCTGTCCCACTATTACTTAACACAGTTTTAGCATCTCGTAAATCGATGTTTTGTGTATAATGATGTGTAATAACTTCAGCAATACCACGAGCAGCAGTAGATAACACCTCATCAGCTTTTGAAAATCCTGCCTTAAAGCCAAGGTTTCCATAAACTTCACGAAGTTTATTGTTGTTTATTACAATTAAAGAATCTACAACAGATCTTAAATTTTCAATACCTTTTTGAGCTTGCTCTATACGCATTTTACCTTCAAACTGAAAAGGCATCGTTACTATTCCTACTGTTAAAATATCTAAATCTTTAGCCATTTTAGCAATAATTGGAGCTGCACCAGTACCAGTTCCTCCACCCATTCCAGCAGTAATAAAAACCATTTTGGTGTTTGTATCAAGCATATTTGAAATATCCTCGAAACTTTCTACTGCAGATTGCTCTCCAACATGAGGATTTGCACCAGCACCTAGCCCTTCGGTTAAATTAACTCCTAATTGAATTTTATTAGGTACCCCACTATTTTGAAGCGCTTGAGCATCTGTATTACAGATGTAAAAATCAACTCCTTTAATGCCTTGTTGGAACATATGATTGATGGCATTACTGCCACCTCCTCCAACACCAATAACTTTAATTACATTTGATTGATTTTTTGGTAAATCAAATGCTATACTTTCGAATTCTTTTTTGCTGCTCATAAATTCTGTTTTACTGGTATTATACTAATTTTTATTTTTTATTATCAATGGATGGTTTGATCTTATTTTTCTTTTCTATTCTGCGTTATCTAAAAAGTCTTTCACTCGTTCAGTTAACTTATCCAGAAAGGATCTTCTTGGTTGTGTTGGTTTTTCTTCAATGATTTCCTGAGGCTTTGCATTATCTTTTTTTGCTTCTTCAATTTGCTCTGCACGTTTTCTTTCATGTCGCTTTAAACCGTCTAACACCAAACCAACGGCTGTTGCATACAATGGGCTAGTAACATCGTCATCACTATCTCCTGCCAAATGCTCATTGGGGTAACCTATTCTGGTATCCATTCCAGTTATATATTCAACCAACTGTTTTAAGTGTTTTAGTTGACTGCCGCCACCTGTTAAAACTATGCCTGCGATTAATTTCTTCTTTTGTTCTTCATGTCCATAGTTTTTTATTTCCACATAAACCTGTTCAATAATTTCTACCACTCTGGCATGAATTATTTTTGATAGATTTTTTAAAGTAATTTCTTTAGGTTCTCTTCCTCGTAATCCTGGTATAGACACAATTTCATTGTCTTTATTTTCACCTGGCCAAGCAGAACCAAATTTTATTTTTAATAATTCAGCTTGCTTTTCTATGATTGAACAACCTTCTTTTATGTCTTCAGTAATCACATTACCACCAAACGGAATAACCGCCGTATGACGAATGATTCCATCTCTAAAAATGGCTAAATCTGTGGTACCTCCACCTATATCAATTAATGCTACACCTGCTTCTTTTTCTTCTTGACTTAGCACAGCGTTTGCAGATGCTAAAGGTTCTAGTGTAATCCCTTCTAAATTCAATCCAGCACTTTGAACACAACGCCCAATATTTCTTATAGAAGACACCTGGCCAACTACTACATGAAAATTAGCTTCTAAACGACCACCATACATTCCAATAGGCTCCTTAATTTCAGCTTGTCCATCAACTTTATATTCTTGTGGCAACACATGAATAATTTCTTCTCCTGGCAGCATCACTAATTTGTGAACTTGATTGATAAGCTTATCAATATCGTTTTCATCAATTACCAAGTCAGAATTTGGTCTGGTGATATAATCACTGTGTTGAAGACTACGAATGTGCTGACCAGCAATACCAACAGTAACACCTTCAATTTTAATTTCTGAAGATGCTTCAGCTTCTTGAACTGCCTGCTGGATAGATTGAATGGTTTGTGTAATATTATTTACTACACCACGATGAACACCTAAGCTTTTAGATTTTCCAATTCCTAAAATCTCTACTTTGCCGTATTCATTTTTACGTCCAATCATGGCCACAATTTTTGTGGTTCCTATGTCTAATCCTACTGCTATATTATGCTCCATTGTTTACGTTTTGGTACATACTACTTGATTGTCAAATTGCAAATTGACTTTACTATAATTATTAAGTGTTCTGTCTTGTAGGTTTTTTTGATAGAAAGCTTTGAGGTTATTTATTTTTTTGTCTAAAAAATTAACATCACCCAATTTTACTTCAAACTTGCATTGTCGAAGTTTTAAATAAATGGTCATATCTGAATCCTGACGAATTTCTATAACGTTTTTCATTAGAAAGTCATCATTTTTAATTTTGTTAGCAACTGAATAAACATTTTTTAAATCATTCTTTTTTACAAAACCTGTAACCAAAGGCACTCTAGCCGTAAAATTATTTGACAATGGCATAAAAAAACCTTCGTCATCTACATAATAGGACTCTGTAGTGCTCACTCTTGCAATAGGTGTTTTTTGTTCAATATCAGCTTTAACTGTTCCATTTACAGCAACATACACTTCAGCTGATTTTATCATTGGATTAGAATTCAGGGACTTCTCTAATTGATTCAAATCTAAAGTTTCTTTAGCCATATTTTTAACACTGCGTTGATTTTGTATTAACAATTTACTAACAGTTTCATGTGTTACAAAGAGATTGTTTTCACCAATAAAATTAATATCAACTTGAGGCACTTTTCTAATTGCATTTTTGCTGGACGCAAATGCAAATAAAAATATTACAACGCCTAAAAGAGTTATCATTTTTATGTAATTCCAATTAACTCGCAACACTCAATTCTTTTTTTATATGTTTAACTTCTTCGCCAATGTCACCAGCCCCAATTGTTAGCAAAACTTGCGCTTTACTCTCATGGATTTTTTTCATAATTTCTGCTTTACTTATAAGCTGCTTATTTGGATTTTCAATTTTATTTAACAACCATAATGATGTAACTCCCTCAATAGGCAATTCTCTTGCTGGATAAATATCAAACAACATAATTTCATCAAACTGAGACAAACTTTTTGCAAAGTCATCTACAAAATCCCTTGTTCTACTAAATAAATGCGGTTGAAAAATGGCTAATATTTTTTTACCAGGATACATTTCTCTAATGGCTTGATAAACGGCATTAATCTCTTCTGGATGATGCGCATAATCATCTATATAAACAAAATTTTCTGTTTTTATTTGATATGTAAATCTTCTTTTAACGCCTTTATAAGATGCTAATGCCTCAGCGAGCTGTCGGTAAGGGCAACCGTACTCTACAGCCATCGCTAAGGCTATTAATGCATTCGACAGATTATGTCTACCGGGCAGGTTAAATTGCAGATTTTCAAGCACTGTTTTTGGTGTTTTAACATCAAAAACATAGGTGCCATTTTGTATTTTTATATTTTGTACTGAATAATCAGAATCATCTTCTATTCCATAAGTAATACCATCTAATGGAAGTCCATTTTTAATAAATAATTTTCCGTTTGGTTTTACTCTTTTTGAAAAATCTTCAAAAGACTTTCTCAACTGTGAAGCATCTCCATAAATATCTAAATGATCCGCATCCATGGATGTAATACATGCTATATCTGGAGACAATGTTAAAAACGAACGATCAAACTCATCAGCCTCAACAACAGAGACTTCGGTTCCATTCAATATTAAATTAGAATTATAATTTTCACTTATTCCTCCTAAAAAGGCTGTTAAGGGCACATTACATTCATACATTAAATGCCCTAAAATACTGGTTGTTGTAGTTTTACCATGTGTTCCTGCAATAGCTAAACAAAATGTGTTTTCTGTAATCAATCCTAAAACCTTTGAACGTTTTAAAACTTGAAAACCTTTCGATTTAAAAAATTCTAACTGCCTATGACTACTTGGAACTGCTGGCGTATAAACTACCAATGTATTATCTGAATTTAAAAACGGTGAATCTATAAGTTCTAAAGAATCTTGAAAATGAACATTAATACCCAGAGCCGAAAGACTATCTGTTAACTCAGTTGGTGTTTTATCATAACCAGCAACATACATATCTTTGGCTTTAAAATATCTTGCCAAAGCGCTCATACCAATACCTCCAATACCAATAAAAAAGACGTTATGTATGTTCTTTAAATTCATTTTATTTTTCTAAAAGTTTTACAACTTCATCTGCTATTTGGTTTGTTGCATTTACTAATGCCAATTTTTTTATGTTGTCTCCTAAATGTTTTTGTTTTTCAGGAGATTGTATTAATTGTGAAAATTTATTTTTAAAATCTACTTCTAAATCCTCTTCCTTTATTAGCATTGCTGCATCATTATTTACAATAGCCAATGCATTTTTGGTTTGATGATCTTCTGCCACATTGGGAGATGGTATAAAAATTACTGGCTTTCCTACTATACACAATTCTGAAACCGAACTTGCTCCTGCTCTGGAAATTATTATGTCTGCTGCTGCATATGCAAAATCCATGTTGTTTAAAAATGGATACACCTGAATATCTTTTGTGTTATTGTAAATCTTATACTGACTATAATATAATTTTCCACATTGCCAAATTACTTGTACATTTTGAGTACTAAGAAAATCTAGTTCTCTTTCAATTAAATCATTAATATTTCTTGCGCCTAAACTTCCACCTAAAACCAACAAAGTATATTTTCCATGTTTAAGATTGAAAAAATCTTTAGCCTCAACTGTTTTACTTTCTATATTGAGTAAATCTTGTCGAACTGGATTTCCAGTTTTTATGGTTTTATCAGTTGGAAAAAATCGTTCTAAATTATCGTAAGCCACACATATCTTCTGAACTTTTTTAGCTAATAATTTATTGGTGATTCCTGGATACGAATTCTGCTCTTGTATTAAACACGGTATCTTTTTAGAAGCAGCAATATATAATAATGGCCCACTTGCAAATCCTCCAGTACCAATGGCAATATCTGGCTTAAATGCCTTTACTATTTTTTTGGCGTTCCATAAACTACTCATAAGTTTAAAAGGGAACATCAGGTTTTTTAGTGTCAATTGTCTTTGAATACCAGAAATCCATAAACCTTTAATATTATATCCAGCCTGTGGCACTTTTTCCATTTCCATTCTATCCTTGGCACCAACAAATAAAAATTCAGCATTTGGAAAACGATTTTTTAATTCGTTTGCAATAGCAATAGCAGGATAGATATGTCCACCTGTTCCGCCTCCTGAAAGAATAATTTTATATGTTTTATTTTTATCTGACACTTCTTGTCATTTTTAAATGGTTTCTGATAAAATCTCTAAAGGGTTCTCTTCTATATTCTCAAACTCTTTTATTTCTTCTCTTTTTGCACTAACACTTAAAATAATTCCAATAGCTAAACAAGTCATCCAAATGGAAGTTCCTCCACTACTGATAAGTGGTAATGTTTGGCCAGTAACAGGAAATAACTCTACTGCAACTGCCATATTTATTAAAGCCTGAAAAACAATTGGAAGTCCTACTCCTAAAACCAGTAACTTTCCAAAAATGGTATCAGATTTTTGAGCCACAATAACAATTCTGAATAATAACCACATATACAAAATGATAATTGCTAAACCACCTATCAGGCCATATTCTTCAATTATGATAGCGAAAATAAAATCGGATGATGATTGAGGTAAAAAGTTCTTTTGGATACTCTTTCCAGGTCCAACACCTTGAATACCACCTGAAGCAATCGCTATTTTTGCCTTTTCTATTTGATAATCGGCTTCTGTATCTTCATCGTTTGAAAAACTTTCTAATCGACTCATCCAAGTATCAATTCTATTTGGCATAGCATCAGGAAATGCTTTTGCTATTAAAATAAATAATGCTAAAGCCAAAACACCAGAGCCCAAAATGATAAGTAAATAACGAATTGGATAACCACCCAAAAACACCAACATTACAACCATAACAAACATAATAGCTGCTGTTGAAAGGTTTGCTGGCAAGATTAAAACCAACACTAAAAATACCGGAAGCCAAAGTGGCAAAATAGATGCCTTAAAAGTGATGTCTTTATCTTTTATTTTAGACATATACCTTGCAACATATACCATGAGTACCACAGACGCCAATGTAGATGTTTGAAAAGACATGCCTACAATTGGAATTTGAATCCATCTACTGGCGTTCGCTCCTTCAATGGTAACACCTTGAAACATTGTAACCAATAATAGAATAAGCACAATTGGAATCATTACCAACGACAAGCCTCTAAAATATCTGTAAGGGATTTTATGAACGCCATACATAATAGCAAAGCCTAAAAATAGATGCATAAAATGCTTAACAAAAAAGGCGAAAGTACTTGTGTTTCCTCCCGAATAAGCCAAATTACTTGCAGCACTATACACAGGAAGAAACGAGAAAATTGCCAACAAAGCTACTATAGCCCATATTAAACGATCTCCCTTTATGTTGTTAAATAGTGTTTGCATTTTTGCTCTTCTATACTTCTATTTAGTATTATAAATTTCTAACTGCTGCTTTAAATTGACGCCCTCTATCCTCATAGTTTTCAAACAAATCAAAACTTGCACAAGCTGGAGACAGCAATACGGTGTCGCCTGCTTCAGCAATTTTATAAGCTATTTTTACTGCTTCACTCATAAATTGAGTTTCGACAATAATATCAACCATTCCTCCAAAAGTGTTCAATAGTTTTTCATTGTCAACACCTAAACAAATGATTGCCTTCACCTTTTCATTTACGAACGAAAACAATTCTTCATAATTATTGCCTTTATCTTGTCCGCCAACAATCCAGACAGTTGGCGTATCCATGCTTTCTAAAGCATAATAAGTAGCATTTACATTGGTTGCTTTTGAATCGTTGATATATTGCACTTTATTAATCTTTAATACATGCTCTAATCTATGTTCAACCCCTTGAAAATTTTCTAGACTTTCTCTAATTGTTTGCTTTCTAATTTTTAATAAATGTGCCACTGTTGAAGCAGCCATTGCGTTTTTAATATTGTGTTTTCCTTCTAAAGCAAGATTTGATGTTGGCATAATTATTTGATTGTTATCTATAGTTATTTTTATATTATTATTGTCTAAATACGCACCATTTTCAATAGTTTTTGTTAGTGAAAATGGCAATAAAGTAGATTGAATTGAATTGTTTTTTAACCAGTCATTGATTACCTCATCATCGGCGTCATAAATCAAATAATCCTCTTTTGTTTGATTTTCTGCTATTCTGAATTTTGAAGCGATATAATTTTCAAATTGATAATTATATCTATCCAAATGATCGGGTGTAATGTTTGTAATGACAGCTATATGCGGTTTAAAATCAACAATATCATCTAATTGAAAACTGCTTATTTCCAACACATAGTTTTGATAATCCTTTTCCAAAATTTGTTTTGCAAAACTGTCCCCAATATTCCCAGCCAATCCCACATTCAATTCTTGTTTTAAAATATGATGTGTTAAGGTTGCTGTTGTTGTTTTACCATTACTTCCTGTAATACCAATAATCGTTGCATCGGTAAAATGTGAAGCAAATTCAATTTCAGAAACTACTAAAATTCCTTTTTCATGAATCAATTTCACCAGTGGTGCTTTATCTGGTATTCCAGGGCTTTTCATTACAAGGTCTGCATTCAGGATTTTTGATTCTGTATGATTACCTTCTTCCCATTCAATCTCATTATGTATAAGAACTTGTTTATATTTTTCTTTAATTGTTCCTTTATCTGAAACAAATATTTCAAAACCTTTTTCCTTTCCTAAAAGCGCTGTTCCTACACCGCTTTCTCCTCCTCCAAGAATCACTAATCGTTTCATCTATCTAATTTTCAATGTCACAATAGAAATGATGGCCAATAAAATGCCAACAATCCAAAATCTTGTAACTATTTTACTTTCGTGATACCCTGATTTTTGATAATGATGATGCAATGGAGACATCTTGAATATTCTCCTTCCTTCTCCATATTTTTTCTTAGTGTATTTGAAATAGCTTACCTGTAACACTACCGATAAGTTTTCCGCTAAGAAAATTCCACACAGAACAGGAATTAACCATTCCTTTCTAACGGCTATGGCTATAACTGCGATAATACCACCGATAGTTAAGCTTCCTGTATCTCCCATAAAAACCTGAGCCGGATAGGTATTGTACCAAAGAAATCCAATAAGCGCACCAACAAAAGCAGCTATATAAATTGAAATTTCTTCAACTCTTGGGATATACATAATATTGAGATAATCTGAAAAAATAATGTTACCAGAAACCCATGCAAAAATTCCTAAAGTAAGCACAATGATTGCCGAGGTTCCTGCTGCTAAACCATCAATTCCATCGGTAAGATTAGCGCCATTTGAAACTGCAGTAATAATGAAAATGGCAACAAGAATAAAAATTACCCAAGCATATTTTTCTAAGCCAGGGTTTATCCAGATTATAATTTCGGCATAATCAAACTCATTCCCTTTAACAAAAGGGATAGTGGTTTTGGTTGATTTTTCTTCAACTTTAAAAAGTTTTGAAGGTGACAAATTAGGATCTGCAGCCAACATTTCTTGCTGTACTTGGATAGGCAATTTTTCCTTTATAGTTACATCTTTGTTAAAAAACAATGTAGCTCCTACAATAATTCCAAGCCCCACTTGGCCCAACACTTTAAACTTTCCTTTTAAACCTTCTTTATCTTTTTTAAACTTTTTGATATAATCATCAATAAACCCAATTGTTCCCATCCAAAGCGTTGTAACAATTAGCAAAATGATGTATATGTTTTCTAACTTTGCGAATAGTATTACAGGTATTAAAGTCGCAAGAATGATGATAATCCCTCCCATTGTTGGCGTACCTGCTTTTTGTTGTTGGCCTTCTAAACCTAAGTCTCTAATCGTTTCCCCTACTTGTTGTTTTAATAAAAAACGAATGATTCTTTTACCGTAAATTGTTGAAATTAACAACGATAATATTATCGCAGCCGCTGCCCTAAAGGTGATAAACCCAAAAAGTGATGCCCCTGGTAATTGGAATTGTTTTTCTAAATAATCAAATAGGTAATACAGCATATTATTTTTGTAACTGTTTTAAAAATTCTTGTACTATTTTATAATCATCAAAATCGTAGCGCTCTCCTTTTATTTCCTGATAGGTTTCATGCCCTTTTCCCGCAATTAAAATGATGTCATTTGGTTGTGCCATTTGACAAGCTGTTTTAATAGCTTGCTTTCTGTCAACTATTGAAACTACTTTTCTAATGTTTTGAGGTTCTACTCCTTTTTCTATTTCACTAATTATTGTATTTGGCTCTTCACTACGAGGGTTATCACTGGTTATAATTACTTTTGTACTTAAAGCTGAAGCAATATTGCCCATAGTTGGGCGCTTTGTTTTATCTCTATCGCCACCACAACCAAAAACAGTGATTAGCTCTTCATTTTTAGTTCGAATACTATTTATAGTTTCCAATACATTTTTAAGTGCATCTGGTGTATGTGCATAATCAACAATGGCTGTGATTTTTTCATCTGAAATTAAATATTGAAAACGCCCACTTACACTTTCTAAAGCACTTATCAACTGAAGTATTTCTGATTTATCTAACCCTAATAAATCAGCAGTAGCATAAATAGCCAAAATGTTATATGCATTGAAATTTCCAATTAACCTAGTCCAAACTTCGCTCTCATTTATTTTAAGCAATAAACCTCCAAATTCGTTTTCCAAAATTTGAACTCTATAATCTGCATAGGTTTTTAATGCATAGGTAAACTTTCTGGCTTGCGTGTTTTGAAGCATCACTAAACCATTTTTATCATCAACATTTACAAGTGCAAAAGCAGTACTTGGAAGATTATCAAAAAACGATTTTTTAACATCTCTATATTCTGCAAACGAGTTGTGATAATCTAAATGATCGTGTGTTAAATTGGTAAAAATACCACCAACAAAATGCAATCCTTCAGTTCTAAATTGATGGATACCATGGGAGCTTACTTCCATAAAGCAAAACTCAACCCCATCTTTACTCATCTCATTTAAATACTTATTTATAGTCAATGAGTCTGGTGTTGTATGTGTAGCTTTATATTCTTTACTATCAACCATAATCTTAACGGTTGAAAGCAATCCAACTTTAAATCCTGCTTTTTTGAACAACTGGTATAACAATGTTGCCACCGTTGTTTTTCCATTGGTTCCTGTAACACCGACTAGCTTTAGGTTTTCTGAAGGCACTCCATAATAATTAGATGCCATATAAGCCAATGCTTTACCTGCATTTTCTACTTCTACATACGTAATTCCATTATGCAAATCAGCCGGTATGGTTTCGCAAACAATTGCAATTGCACCCTTTTCAATTGCTTTTTCTATGAACTCATGCCCATCTACATGAGTACCTTTTATTGCAACAAAAGCATTATTTTTAGCAACATTTCTTGAATCAAAATGAATTTCATTGATATCCACAAAAGTGCTACCTACTACAGCGTTTAAGGTTACTTTATATAATATGTCCTTTAGAGCTATCATGATGCTGTTAGTACAACTACTTGGTTATTTTTTAGTTTAATATTCTGTTCAACAGATTGTTTTTTTATTACACCACTTCCTTCTAATTTTACTTTCACCTTTACCTGCATATTCTCTAACAAGGCAACTGCATCCATAGCTGGCAAACCAACAACACTTGGCATGATGGTTTTATAATTTTGGGCTGTTTCATAAAAATTTTCATATTCACTTTCGGCAGATGCGTATTTAACATTTAAAGATTTTACCTCATCGACAATTGGTGTATCTGTAAATATTTTTTGAGCAATTTTTTTAAAGACTGGCCCAGACACGTCAGCTCCATAGTACCCAACACTTTTATCTGGTTCATGAATCACAACAATGCAAGAATATTTTGGATTGTCTGCTGGAAAATAACCTGCGAAAGACGATATATAATTTAGCTTTTCTTTGTTTCTGTAATCTTTTTGACAAGTTCCCGTTTTGCCTGCCATTGAAAAATTTTCAGAATATAACCTATGACCAGTACCATGATCTTTTTCTACTACATTTTTAAGTAATTGCTGCACTTTAGCTATGGTTTCTTTTGAGCAGATTTGTTTGTTTAAAACTTCTTTTTCGAATGGTACAATCACTTTATCAAACGATCTAACCTCTTTTAAAAATTGAGGTTTCACCATTTCTCCATCATTAGCTATTGCATTGTAAAAAGTTAATGTTTGTAAAGGCGTAAATTGAACCCCATAACCAAAAGCCATCCATTGCAATGCTATTCCACTCCAACGACCATTTTTAATTCTTGGATCAGGAATAGTAGGTTGAGGTTCGCCCAAAATAGAAAGATCCAGTTTATTGTTTAGGTTCATTTTATATAACCTATCCACAAATTTTTCAGGATTTTTAGAATATGCTTTATCTATAGCTCTAACAACTCCGGTGTTTGAAGACACTTCAAAAGCTCTTGAAATTGATATTTTCCCATAACCTCCGTGATGCGAATCTTTTACTGGCTTACCATAAAACCAAATAACACCTTTTTCTGTATCTACCACATCACTTGTATCTATCACTTTATCTTCAAGCGCAGCTGTGATAGCCATTAATTTAAAAGTAGAACCAGGTTCATGACTTTCTCCCACGGCATAGTTTAAGCGCTCATAATAATACCCTTCACTATTTCTGCCTAAATTTGATATTGCTTTAATTTCGCCAGTTTTGGTTTCCATTACTACAACACAACCATGATCTGCTTTGTATTTTTCCAGCTGTTCCAACAAAGCATGGTGTGCTATATCCTGAATATTTACATCGATAGTTGTATAAACGTCATACCCATCTTGAGGTTCAATCTGATTATAATCGGCTATTGGTTTCCATTGCCCTTTACCTATCTGTTGTTTAGCACGTTTACCATCAGTTCCTCGTAAATATTTAACACCATAAGCTCCATCAATTCCAGCCCGTGTTACATTACCTTGGTCATCAAATCTTTCATAACCAATGGAGCGTTGTGCAATACCACCCATTGGATGTTCGCGTTTTGTATTTTGCTCAACAATCAAACCTCCTTTAAAAGCACCTAGGTTTAGAAGTGGAAAATTTCTTAATCGTATATAATCTGAATACCCAATATTTCTAGCAATTAAATAATATCTGTTTTTATTCGCTCTTGCTTTTCTGATATCATTCTGATAATAACCTGATGATTTTCCTGAGTATTTAGAAAGTGAATCACATAAGGGTTTTAAATATTTTTCAAAAGTTTTATTTGAAGGTGTTAATGCATCAAATCTTATATCATATTTTGGTATCGAGGTAGCTAATAAATTTCCTTTTGCTGAATATACATTACCTCTATTAGCCGGAATTATAACATTTTTCACTACACGTTGTTCAGCTAACGCTCTGTATTTATCACCTTGAACAAATTGAATCGATGTTAATTTAAATACCACAGCCAAACAGAAGATGAACATGCATCCTGCAATAAAATATAATCGATTTAATATGTTTTTCTCGCTTACTGCCAAGACTATATTATTGTTGTGATTTGACTTTTATTTTTTTTGGCGGAATTACCGAAGGAGCTATACCCTTTTTCTGCATTGCTACCATAATTTCAGATTCCATTTTTAATCTCATTAATTTTGAGCGCCCATCAATAAATTCTGAACGCATTTCATTTACTTCATTTTTTAATCTAGCAATTTCATATACTTTTTTATCAGCGCTATGAGAACTTGCAATCATCACTATAGCCAAAGAAGAAATAAAAATGATAACTCTCCAGTTTTTAAAAGAATCATCACTCACCAAAAAGGTTCCTTTTAATATTCTATAGATACTTTTTTTCATTTATATTTTTTCAGCTACTCTCAATTTTGCACTTCTTGCTCTGCTGTTACTATTGATCTCTTCTTTTGACGGCACAATAAGTCCGTTTATTTTTTTTAAAGGCACTTCAAAATTTCCATACATATCACGCTCTGGCTCACCTTCAAACATTCCATTTCTAATAAAACGTTTCACTAATCTGTCTTCTAAAGAGTGATACGAAATAAAGCTCAACCTACCTCCTTGTTTTAAAAGCTCTGGTGTTTGTTCTAAAAATTCTTTTAAAGCTTCAATTTCCTGATTCACCTCTATACGAATGGCTTGATATATTTGTGCTAATACTTTATTTTCATGTCTTGGCGGCAAGAATTTCTTCAACACCTTTTTAAGTTGCTCACTGGTTTTAATAACATGGTCTTTTCTATGCTCAATAATAACTTTAGCCATTGCTAATCCTGCTCTTAATTCACCATATTGTAAGAATACATTTTTCAACTGTTCTTCTTCATATTCATTTATCACATTAAAAGCTGATAATTGATTTTTTTGATTCATCCTCATATCTAAATCGGCTTCAAAACGTGTTGAAAAACCTCTTTCCGCAACATCAAACTGATGTGATGACACACCAAAATCTGCTAAAATGCCATCTACTTGCTTAACCCCATAAAATCTCAAAAAACGTTTTATGTGCCTGAAATTTTCATTAATTAAAGTAAACCTGTTATCGTCAATAGTATTTGCAAGAGCGTCTTGATCTTGATCAAAAGCAAACAATTTCCCCTTGTCTCCAAGATGTTTTAATATTTCTCTGCTGTGACCACCACCACCAAAAGTCACATCAACATAAACACCGTCTTCTTTAATTTTTAAACCTTCAACGGTTTCTTTTAGCAATACTGGGTTATGATATTCCATTGTCATCGTCTTCTTGTCCCATAACTTCTTCAGCTAAATCCGCAAAGTCTCCTGTTGCATCATCAATAGCCTGTTCATATTTATCTTTATCCCATATTTCAATTATGTTAATAGCAGAAGACACCACTATGTTTTTTGAAATATTTGCAAAAACCGTCAAGTCTTTAGGTATCAATAGACGACCATTAGAGTCAATCTCAATAACTTTTACGCCAGCCGTAAAACGACGTATAAAATCATTATTCTTCTTTTTAAACTTATTAAGCTTATTCACTTTTTGCATTAAAATCTCCCATTCAGACATAGGATACAATTCTAAACAAGATTGAAAGACAGCACGTTTTAAAACAAAACCACTTTGCAAGACAGGATTCAGCTGCTTTTTTAATGCAGCAGGAAGCATAAGCCTTCCCTTAGCATCAACTTTACATTCGTATGTCCCTATTAATGAATTCAAAACAGCTGGTAGTAGTTTTAGTCTTTAAGTTTCAAATATATTGAAAATTTTACCACTTTTTACCACAATATACCACTTTGTTAATAATTTTTCGACCAAATACCATTATCATGCCATTTATCTTTAAAAAACAATACTTAATTCCTTGTTTTCAATTGATTACCAATTTTTCACAAAAAAGATTTTTATTGTTAACATCTGCAGGCTGAATATTTACTGTTGTCTACCAATAAAATGGTTGAAATATCAATGAAATAACTATATTTGTTCTTATACAAAATGACCAATTAGTTAAAGATGCATCTTTTAAAAAAGGAAAAAAATTACAGTTATATTGAAGTTGGAGAAGGCACTCCATTGATAATATTACATGGCCTTATGGGTGGCTTAAGTAATTTTGATTACGTAACTCGTTATTTTAGCACAAAAGGCTATAGAGTTATTATTCCCGAGTTACCAATTTACACAATGTCTTTATTAAAAACCAATGTAAAAAGTTTTGCAAAATACTTGCATGATTTTATTGATTTTAAAGATTTAAATGATGTCATTTTGTTAGGAAATTCTCTTGGTGGACACATTGGTTTATATCATACCAAATTATATCCTTCAAAAGTTAAGGCACTTGTTATTACGGGAAGTTCAGGGCTTTATGAAAGTGCTATGGGCGGTGGTTACACAAAACGAAGTGATTACGAAGTAATAAAAAAGAAATCGCAAGACGTTTTTTATAATCCTGAAGTTGCAACTAAAGAAATTGTTGATGAAGTTTATGCTACTGTAAATGACAGAAACAAACTTATTAAAACTTTAGCTATAGCAAAAAGTGCCATAAGACATAATATGGCTAACGATTTGCCTAAAATGAAAACACCAACCTGTATCATTTGGGGTAAAAATGATACGGTAACACCTCCAGAAGTTGCTCAAGAATTTAATAGCTTATTACCTGACTCTGATTTATTTTGGATTGACAAATGTGGGCATGCAGCTATGATGGAACATCCGGAAGAGTTCAATAAAATTCTTGAAGACTGGTTAACAAAAAGAAATTTATAGAATTTCTAAAACGAACCTTATGCTAGTAAAATCTGCTGAATTTGTGATGAGCAATTCTGATGTGGCAAAATGCCCAAAAAACAGAATGCCCGAATATGCTTTTATTGGCAGAAGTAATGTTGGTAAATCTTCTCTGATTAATATGCTTACCAATAAAAAGAGTTTAGCAAAAACATCTGGAAAACCTGGGAAAACCCAATTAATAAATCATTTTTTAATCAATAAAAACTGGTATTTGGTTGACTTACCTGGATATGGTTATGCCAAAGTTTCAAAAAGCTCAAAAAAAACATTTCAAAAATTCATAACACAATATTTTAGTTTACGCGAACAATTGGTTTCCGCTTTTGTTTTGGTTGATATTCGACATGACCCACAACCTATCGATTTAGAATTTATGCAATGGTTAGGTGAAAACGGAATTCCTTTTTCTATAGTGTTTACAAAAGCTGATAAATTAAAACCTAAAGCTATTGAAAACCACATTGAAAACTATAAGTCAATCTTGCTTGAAACTTGGGAAGATATGCCTAATTATTTTGTAACCTCATCATCAAAAGACATTGGCAAAGAAGAAGTTTTAGGATATATTGAAACATTAAATGGCAATATGGAATTAAGCAACATCTAAAACTTTCAGAAGCTTACTTTAATACTTTTTAAATGAAATCATTAAGTCAAATTATTTTTACAACCATTCTATCGTGTTTAGTATTAAGTTGTAACGAAAAAAAAACATCACAACCAAATGAGAACACAACTAAATGGTATAAAGGCAATTTGCACACGCACACGTATTGGAGCGATGGTGATGAATTTCCTGAAGTTGTTTTAAATTGGTACAAATCTAACAACTACCAATTTCTTGCATTATCAGATCATAATACAATAGCCGAAGAAGAAAAATGGATACAAATTCCAAAAGATTCTATCTATCAAAATGCTTTTAAAAATTACTTAGAAAAATATGGTAAAGAATGGGTGACCTATAAAATAGATTCTGGCAAAACATCTGTAAAACTTAAAACCTACAATGAGTACAAAGGATTAACAGAAGAAAAAGGGAAGTTTTTGGTAATTCATTCAGAAGAAATAACAGACAGATACAACAAGCATTTTGTTCATATGAATGCTACCAACATTCAAAAAAAAATTGAACCACAAGGCGGAAACAGCACTCTTGAAGTCATTCAAAATAATTTAGATGCCATACTTCAACAAAGAAAGGAAACAGGAATTCCAATAATACCTCACCTAAATCATCCAAACTTTTATTACAGTGTAACTTTAGAAGATATGATAGCATTAAAAGGTGAACGTTTTTTTGAAATCTATAACGGCCATCCTTTAGTTCATAATATGGGAGATTCAACACATTTAGCTACTGAAGAAATGTGGGATTTAATTAATATGGCTTACATAAAAGACAAAAAACCTATAATGTATGGTACGGCAACAGATGATTCCCATCACTACCACATAAAAGGAAACAAGTGGAGTAATGCGGGCCGTGGTTGGGTTATGGTAAAGTCTGACACACTTTCTGCCAGTGCCTTAATCCACGCTATGGAAGCTGGGGATTTTTACGCTACTACAGGTGTAACTTTAAAAACATTACAATTGAAGGACAGAGAACTTACTATTGAAATCGCAGAAGAACCAACAGTAAATTACAATATCTCTTTTATTGGCTGTAAAAAAGGCGAGACAGAAACAAAAGAATTATTAAAGATTAATGGGATTAAAGCCAATTATAAAATAACTGATGATATTCTTTTTGTAAGATGTAAAATTACTTCAACCAAACTGCAAGACAACCCAATTGAAGATATTTTGTATGAAACTGCTTGGACTCAACCCATTTTAAATTGATTCTTCTATTTCATTAGCACCTATTCTTATTATAGAAATTGCCACACTAACTAAGGTAGATTTAAACCTATTTTAGTGTGGCAATTATTACATATTGCTATCAAAAACTATTTTAAGAAATTAGTTTTTTACTGTGGCAACCTTTTTAATATTGTATGCAGTTTTTAAATCTTGAAGCACATTTATAGCTTCTTCAACATATACATCTTGACTTAGACTTTTGTACCAACGATCTCGTTTCTCTTTTAAATCTGTTGTGTCTTTAGCAAAAAGTTCTTTCTCGTAAGCGGTTGGTTCAAAAGTTAAATTTGTTTTATATTTTGTTATTCCATCAAATCGTTCAGACTCCTTATCGTTTAAAGCAAGTTCTGCTTTATACTTATTATAATTTAAGGGAACAACAGTTTCATCAATTTTACTTTTTATCCATTTAGCATTTTCTTCTATGAGTTTTAATTGTGTGTTATTCCTCATTCGCTCATTACTACTTTTTATAGCTTCATCATAATCAAAGTAATTACTCCAAGTGGTATATTTTGCAGCATCAATCTCATCCCAAGGCAAAGCATTTTCTTTGTCTTTTTCTCCTACATCAATAAAACTAAATTTATCAGGAACTATTACATCACTTTTAACACCTTCTAATTGTACCGAACCACCGTTAATTCTGTAATACTTTTGAGTAGTTAAAGCCAGTGCACCTAAGTCTCCATTGGTATTATTACGAACCCAACTGTTTAAATCTAATACATTTTGAACGGTACCTTTTCCATAGGTTTGTTTACTTCCTATGATAATGGCTCTTTTATAATCTTGCATTGCAGCCGACATAATTTCTGATGCAGAAGCAGAAAGTTCGTTTACCAATATCACCAATGGCCCATCCCATGATATAGATTTATCTTTGTCTTCCAATACTTGTTTTGGCTCTCCAGTTGAACGTACTTGAACAATAGGACCACTTTCGATAAATAATCCGGCCATATCAACCACTGCAGGTAAAGAACCCCCACCATTATCACGCAAATCTAGAACAAGCCCTTGCATACCTTCAGCTTTCAAACGTTCAATTTCTTTTTTAACATCTGCAGCTGCATTTAACTTTTTATAATTATTAAAATCCAGATAAAAGCTAGGTAGGTCAATTACTCCAAATTTCATATTATCTTTTTCAACTAAAGAGGCTTTTGCATAAGTTTCATCTAACTCAATAATATCTCTTGTAAGTGTGATGTCTTTAATGGTTCCGTCAACTTTTTTAATTGTTAAAGTCACTTTAGTTCCTTTTGGTCCCTTAATGTATTTAATAGCATCATTAATAGGCATTCCTACAATATTAACTGGAAACTCTTCTTTTTCTTGTTTTACTTTTAATATAACATCTTCAACTTCAAGTTCGTTACTCCTCCAAGCTGGCCCACCTGAAATCAATTCTACTATTTTAATGTAGTCCATGCGTTTTTGCAATCTTGCCCCAATTCCCTCTAATTTACCAGACATTCTTGTGTCAAAATCTTCTTTGCTCTTTGGTGCTAAATAGTAAGTATGAGGATCATATTCTTCTACTATAGTGTTTACATAAACGGCAAACCAATCTTCACGTTTTAAATCATCAATAGTATCATTAAAATAAATGTCAATAGATTTTAACGTAGTTTCTCTAGCTTCTTTTTCAATTTCTTGTTCAGTTTTCATAACGTAAGAAGGGTCTTTTTCTTTGGTCATTTTTTCTTGAGTATAGATATCATCATAATTAGAAAGTGTTGAAAATTTTAGTTGTTGTCTCCAACGATCTTTCATTTCTTTTTTATTTTTCACATACCCAATTTTGTCGTAATCCGTATTAAAAGATTCGTCTTTAGAATAGTCAAAAGGTTGTGATAAAACTTCTTTATAAATTACTTTTGCCTCTTCTATACGTTTTAACATACGCTCATAAGTGACATTAAAAAAAGTAATATCATATGCTTTTAATTGATCGTCAATATTGGTTTCAAATTTTTTAAAATCCTCTATATCAGACTCATAAAAATACCGTTTAACAGGATCCAGGTTTTCTACATAATCTTTAAAAAGTTCAACAGAAAAAGCATCATCCATTGCTATAGGATCAAAATGTCCTTGTTGTAAAACAAAAGTCACTACTTGTATCAGTAATTTATCTTTGTCTGGATCGGCAAATGTTTTGGTAGTGAAACTACACGATGCGAAAGCTAACAGCAATAGCAATAACAAAATTTTATAGTTCCTTTTCATAATTTTCTTCATCATATCTTTTAATAGTAAGAAATCATTTTTAACAGATTACCATTGATACTTGCATCAAATAATAACTAAAAAAATGAATATCATATATTTTTTACTAAAATAAAGAAAAAACCATGCCAATAAATTCTATCGGTACTAATTTTTTGTTAAACCAAACAAATTGAGCAATTACTAAGTAAATTATGTATTTTAGCGATGATTTTACAATAAATAATATGACCCAAAAACCTCTAATATTAGTGACTAATGACGATGGAATTAATGCTCCAGGAATCAGGACTTTAATTGAAGTTATGAATGAAATTGGCGATGTTGTTGTGGTTGCGCCTGATAGTCCTCAAAGTGGGATGGGTCATGCTATTACAATTGATTCAACACTTTATGTAGAACGTGTGATAGTTGATAATGAAAAACAACTGGAATATAGTTGCTCCGGAACTCCTGCTGATTGTGTTAAACTTGGAATAAGAGAAGTCTTAGACAGAAAACCAGATTTGTGTGTTTCTGGCATTAATCATGGATCAAATTCATCAATTAATGTAATTTATTCAGGGACCATGAGTGCTGCTATTGAAGCTGGGATTGAAGGCATTCCTTCTATTGGATTTTCATTACTTAACTATAAATGGAATGCCGATTTTAGTGCAACTAAAAGCTATGTGAAAAAAATATCAGAAATGGTTTTGAAACATGGATTACCTAATGGAATAGTGTTAAATGTAAATATTCCGAACATCTCAAAAAAAGAAATAAAAGGTATTAAAATTTGCCGACAAGCAAAGGCCAATTGGGTTGAAGAGTTTGACAAACGTAAAAACCCGCAGGGAAAAGACTATTATTGGCTTACTGGAAAATTTGTTAATTTAGATTATGGTGAAGACACAGACGAATGGGCTCTTGAAAATGGTTATATTTCTTTAGTTCCTGTGCAATTTGATTTAACAGCGCATCATTATATTCAAAATTTAAACTCTTGGAATTTAAATGGTTAAAAAAGAACTAATTATAGGATTATTAGTAGGGTTAATTGCAAATGCCATTGGATTAATTTTGGCGGCGACAATTCTTGGAAATGGAGACGATTTCACCAAAGTTATAAAAGCTGCAGCTGCAGAAGGGTTTCTGGGAAAGCTTATCAGTCTAGGTGCTATTTTAAATTTGATTACTTTTTTTATTTTTATTAAGAAAAAACAAGATTACAGAGCTAGAGGCGTTTTGATAATTACCATTTTTGTGGCTGTTTTTACTTTTGTTTTTAAATTAATATAAGTCATTCTCAAATGAATTATTACATCATAGCAGGAGAAGCATCAGGTGATTTACATGGCTCAAACCTAATGAAAGCATTACTTAAAAAAGATGTTAATGCAAGCTTTAGATTTTGGGGCGGAGACCTTATGCAAAAAGTTAGTAATGATTTAGTTAAGCACTATAAAGACTTAGCTTTTATGGGTTTTTTAGAGGTGATAATGAATTTAAAAACCATTTCAAAAAACTTAAGTTTTTGTAAGAATGACATTGAAAATTTCAATCCAGATGTTATAATTTTTATTGATTATCCTGGTTTTAATTTGCGTATTGCAAAGTGGGCAAAACAGAAAGGCTATAAAACACATTACTACATTTCTCCGCAAATTTGGGCTTGGAAAGAAAACAGAATCAATGCCATTAAACGTGATATTGACAAGATGTATGTCATACTTCCTTTTGAAAAAAATTTTTATGAAGAAAAACATCATTTTCACGTAGAGTTTGTAGGTCACCCATTAATTGATGCTATTGCTGATAGAAATCAAGTTGATGAATACGAGTTTAGGGCAAACCACGAACTAAGTGAAAAACCCATTATTGCCTTATTACCCGGTAGCAGAAAACAGGAAATAAACAAAATGCTTGAAGTTATGCTTAGTGTGGTTGACAGCTTTCCAAGTTATCAATTTGTTATTGCAGGTGCTCCAAGTCAGGATTTTGAGTTCTATAAAAAATTCATAAAAAACAAAAATATCAGCTTTGTTTCTAATAAAACCTATGATTTGTTAAGTGTATCATTTGCTGCTTTGGTAACATCAGGAACAGCAACGCTTGAAACAGCAATTTTTAAAATCCCGCAAGTGGTTTGTTATAAAGGTAGCTGGTTATCATATCAAATAGGAAAACGCCTTGTAAAACTTAAGTATATATCGTTGGTTAACTTAATCATGGATAAAGAAGTGGTTAAAGAGCTTATTCAAAATGATTTCAACACTAAAAATCTAAAGAAAGAACTTAATGTTATCTTAGACCCTAATGAGCGTACTAAATATTTTATGAATTATTATGAACTAGAAAAAGCTCTGGGTGGAAAAGGAGCAAGTGAAAAGACAGCAAAATTAATTTTTAAAGCTATAAAGCATCAATTTACTCATGAAATATAGGCTACTTTTTTTAATAATACTGTTAGTTTTTCATAGTTGCAAATCTTCTAAATATTTAACAGGAGATAAAGCTGATTCACCTAAAGTAGTAATTAGTTCAGGTGAAATTACAGAAAAAAAGGGGGCAGATATTCCAAAAAATGACTTAATCACCTCAACCAACTCTTCAACTTATTCAACAAAAGCGTTAGATATTATTGATTTTGCCAAACAATTTGAAGGTGTTAAATACAAACCAGGTGGCACAACTAAATCTGGAATGGATTGCTCCGGCTTAGTATTTGAAACTTTTAAAGCTTTTAATATTTTACTTCCCAGAATTTCTAGAGACATGGCAAAAGAAGGCGATAAAGTTTTAATTGATGATGTTAAACAAGGTGATTTACTTTTTTTTAAAACAACTAGCAAACGAAATGTAATAAGCCATGTTGGACTAGTTGTTACTTCACTTCCTGGCAATATTGAATTTATACATTCTACCACAAGCCAAGGTGTTATTATTTCCTCATTAGTAGAACGTTATTGGTATTATTCATTTGTAGAAGCTCGTAGAATGTTGTAAGATATTTATTATCTTTCATTCATGAAGCTACTTAATTTTCCCATTATAAAGCTAACTATTTACCTCATTATAGGTATTTTAATAGGATATTACTGCAATATCTCAATCTATTTTACTTTATTCATTTTAGGTCTGCTCATCCTAATTTTAACAGTAGTATTCTTAATTGCCAAAAAGCAATTTGCAAAAACGATATGGTTCGGATTATTTGCATTTTTAATTATGGTTTTCATTGGAGTTTTGACAGTAAATTTTCATAATCAAAAAAACTATTCAAATCATTATTCAAACTTTATTACTAAAAATGATTCCATAAAAACCATAACATTTAGAATAAGAGAAGTTTTAAAACCCGGTAATTATTATGACAAATACATTATAGATATTTTAAAAGAAGACTCCATACAAGTCTCAGGAAAATCTATTTTAAATGTTCAAAAGGACACTCTTAAAAACGTATTGCACGTTGATGATATATTTATTACTAATGCTATTTTTAAAGAGGTTATTCCTCCTTTAAATCCAAGTCAATTCAATTATAAAAGCTATCTAGAAAAACAATATATCTGTCATCAACTTTTTATTAAAAATGATGCACTCTTTAAAGTAAAAACAAATCAACAAACACTGTTTGGAATTGCCAATAACATTAGAGAACATATCAATTTAAAGTTGAAATCTTATAAATTCAAACCAGATGAACTGGCAATTATCAATGCCATTTTATTAGGTCAGCGACAAAATATCAGTGACGATGTTTATAGTAATTACACAAATGCTGGTGCTATACATATTCTTGCAATTTCTGGCTTACATATTGGAATTATCCTAATGATATTAAGTTCTACTTTCAAACCAATAGAACGCTTACGTTATGGCGCTTTTATAAAAGCATTATTGCTTGTTGTTATTTTATGGGGTTTTGCAATTATTGCAGGCCTTTCTGCGTCAGTAACACGTGCTGTAACCATGTTTAGTATTGTGGCTATTGGCTTTAATTTAAAAAGACCAGCCAATATTTATAATACACTTGCCATTTCAATTTTTATACTCTTGCTTTTTAAACCTTTATTCCTTTTTGATGTTGGCTTTCAGTTAAGTTATATGGCCGTTTTTGGCATTGTAACCATTGATCCTTATTTAACTAAATTGTGGAAACCAAAATATTATATTCCTAAAAAAGCATGGGAAGTTATACGAATAACATTTTCTGCACAACTAGGCATTCTGCCAATTAGCCTATATTATTTTCATCAGTTTCCAGGGTTATTCTTTCTTTCAAACTTATTAATTATTCCGTTTTTAGGTTTCATTTTAGGTTTTGGAATTGTTGTTATTGTGTTAGCCATATTAAATATTTTGCCTGATTTTTTAGCTGATTTATTTGGAAGCACTATCAGTCTTATGAATACTGTTATTGAATGGGTTGCCCAACAAGATACGTTTCTATTTAAAAATATTTCGTTTAATATTTTATTTGTAATTGCTTCCTATCTATTAATCATTGCTCTTGTTAGATTTTTTACAAAAAGAAATTATAAAAATCTGGTCTTTTTATTTTTAGCAATTATTATAGGGCAAAGCATTTTTATATACTCAAAATTTGAGTCTCCAAAAAATCAATTTTTAGTATTTCATAAAAGACGTTATACTTTACTGGGAAATAAGTTTGGCAACAAAATATGTATCGCTAATAATTTTGATGACGCTACCGAAAAAAAGGATAAAATCATAACAGATTATACGATTGAAAATCAAATTAAAAGTCTTCAAAAAGATTCATTGCAATCCGTTTATATTTTAGGAAACAAGAAACTATTAGTGATAGATAGTTTAGGTGTTTATAATGTAAAATCGTTTAAACCAGATTTTATACTGCTGCGAAATTCGCCTAAAATTAATTTAAACCGAATTTTAGATTCACTACATCCATTACTTGTTGTAGCAGATGGCAGCAATTACAAAACGTATTCTGAACGATGGAAAAGCACCTGTAAGAAAACAAAAATCCCTTTTCATCTAACAAGTGAAAAGGGAGTTTTTATAATTGATTATTAATAAACTTATTGTTTAAACTCTGGTTTAAAAGCATTGTAATACGCATTGAATTTTTCTTGAGAATCCATGTTTTTATGGTCGTCTTTTTTAAACATTTTTAAATACAATTCAAGTTGGTTAGGCGTTTGATAACCACGTATTGGAGCAATAAGATCTCCCTTTTCATCCATAAAAACAATTGTTGGATAAGCATTCACCTGAAAATAATTAGTTAATTGATGTGGTGAATTACGCCTGTTTGCCAATTCTGGTTTATAATTTGGATTTGAAAATGTTTTTTCTTTAAATGAAATAACATCGTTTCCTTCAGCATTAAACTTAACCGCATAATAATTTTGGTTAACATAGTTTACAACATCGGCATTATGAAAGGTATTTTTATCAAGCATTTTACAAGGCCCACACCAATTGGTATAAACATCCATCATGATTTTTTTTGGAGTTTTCTTTTGAAGCGCAATAGCTTGTTCGAGAGTCATCCATTTTATCTCTTGTGCAATCCCTTTAATTGAAGTTAAAGCAAAAAGAATTATAATATATTTTAATTGTTTCATTTCTTGTTTTTTAAAGATTTAGGTTTACTGTTCAAAAAGTGTACCTAAAATATAAAAACGACTACTTAACTAACGTGTTTTTTGAATTTTTTAACTAATTTTTCGATTAACGGACACCATGCATCAACTTTTTAAGCACTGGATTTAATAACATTGATATTATACCAACACCAATTGGTATCAAAGTAAATATTAAAAAGAAGGTGCCTAATGAGTATTGCTCCGATATTTTATCAATCATGCCTCCCATGGTTCCTGCTGCTTTTTGCCCAACAGCAATAGCTAAATACCAAACACCAAACATAAATCCAATCATTCTAGCTGGTACCAATTTACTCAAATAAGAAAGCCCTAAAGGAGATAGGCAAAGTTCGCCCATGGTATGTAATAAGTAAGCTAAAATTAAAAATATAATACTTACAGAAGCTGTTTTAGCTCCAGATGGAATTCCTGATGCTCCATATGATAAAATTGCAAAACCAAGACCTAATAATATCAAACCTATACCATACTTCATGGCAGCACTAGGATTGTATTTACTTTCCCACCATCTTGAAAACAATGGAGCTAAGGTTATTATAAAGAATGAGTTTAAAATACCGAACCAAGTAGCGTCAATTTGGTTTCCTTCCTGAGAAAATTTATCAGTTAACCTAAAAATCACCAAACTCCAAACTCCAATAAAAGCAATTCCCAATATTATATTTGATACTCCAATCTTAGAAAATGTTTTCTTGAATAATAAAAATATTACATAAGTAATAATTATTAAGGGAACCGTTGTAAGCAAAGCATCTACAACTTTAAAAATCATTGCAGAATTTCCAATTAGATTCCTATTTGTATAATCTCTGGCAAACAAGGTCATTGATCCAAGTGATTGTTCAAAAAAAGCAAAAAAGAAAACAGTAAAAACCCCAAAAACAGATACTGCAATAATTCTATCTCTAACCACTGGAATATATCTAGAAATTCTAGTAATTAGTAATATTAAAAATAATACTAACGCAGCTAAAACAACTACATTAGAACCATTCAAACCACCTATTTCAAAAGGGAACAAACTAAATCCTTTAATTTTTTCCAAAGGATCATTAAACAAATATAAGAGACCTCCTATTGAAGAAAAAACAACCAACACCTTATCAAACAAAGTAAAAGGATTAAGTTTTTCATCAACAGAAACCTCTTCTGTAACAACATTTTTCTCGTTAATGTTTTGAGGTAATTCTACTTCATGTACCTTACTTGGTTTTGCCCCTATATTTCCAAACAAACTACCTGCTAACCAAAATTGAAGCATTCCAAAAAACATGAAAATTCCAGCTAAACCAAATCCCCAAGACCATCCAAAATTTTCAGCCAAATAACCACAAAGCATCATTCCAAAAAATGCTCCTGCATTTACTCCCATATAAAAAATAGTATAGGCTCCATCTTTTTTAGACTCTTTACCTTTATACATTTCAGATATAATAGAGGTAATATTGGGTTTAAAAAAGCCGGTTCCTATTACTAATAAAGCCAATCCTAAATAAAAAGTTAAGGTAGTTTCCATAGCCATAGAAGCATGACCTAAAGTCATAATTAAACAACCTATTACTACGGCTAATCTATAACCAGTTATTTTATCGGCAATCCAACCACCAATAATGGGAGTTAAGTAAAGTAATGACGCATAAGTACCAATTAAAGCTAAAGCATGTTCTCTTGGCCATTCCCACCCTGGACTATCACTTAAAATAGGTGCGGTTAAAAATAAAACCAATAAAATTCGCATTCCATAAAACGAGAAACGCTCCCACATTTCGGTAAAAAATAAGATAAATAGTCCTGCCGGATGCCCTAAAACTTTGTCTTTAAAAAGATTTTCAATATCTGTGTTCATAAAATTGTTTTTAGATTATTAGAAGAGAAAAAGCTTATATTAAATTATTCATCATCATAAGAATGCATTATATGTTCGTCATCTTCAGCTCCATGAGTTAATAATTCTAATTTCTTACGAAATACCATTACTAATCCAGCAAATATGATACAAAAAACAGCAATTCCAGTAAAAATAGTGTATTCACCTAGGTTTTCAGATGCTTCTCCCAAGAGTCCGGCAATTTTATTTCCAAAACCTGTTACAGCAAAATAAATTCCCATCATTAATGAAGCATATTTTACAGGAGCCAATTTTGTAATATAAGATAAAGCTACTGGTGAAAGGCACAATTCCCCAACGGTATGGAATAAATAAGCTAAAACCAACCAATACATTGCTGAGGCTCCAACAGCTTCATACTGTGCCACAGCAGCTGTCATGAAAAAGAATCCGGTTCCCATGATAATTAATCCAATTATCATTTTAAATAACGAAGTAGCAACCTTTCCTTTTAATTTTCTATTAGCCCAAAACAAAGCTACCGATGTTCCTAAAAAAATAATAAACATGGAATTTAAAGATTGAAACCATGATGCGGGAACTTCCCAACCCAATAACATTCTATTGGTTTTTTCAGATGTGTATATATTCATCAATCCTCCGGCTTGTTCAAATGCTCCCCAAAAAACAATAACCAACAAAAATGAAATAAATAAGACCACTACTCTATCTTTCTCGATTTTTGTCAGTGGTCTTTTCATAGCTTCTTTATCTGCTTCATTTTTTGAGGTTCCAATAAAATCGCCAACATGTTGTAAATATTTCTGTCCTAAAACATATTGCAATAATCCTAGTGCCATACCAATTCCTGCCAAACCAAAACCATAGTGCCAACCATGAACTTCACCAACATATCCAACAATTAGACCAGCCAAAAACGCGCCAACATTAATTCCTATATAAAAAATAGTAAATCCTTTATCTCTTCTAATATCTCCTTGTTTGTAAAGACCTCCTACCATGGTAGAAATATTTGGTTTTAACAATCCAACACCTGCAATGATTAATCCTAAACCCAAATAAAAAGCCCACATTTGTTCAACTGCTAAAATGCTATGACCAGCTACCAACAAAATACCTCCGTATAAAACAGATTTTTTTTGCCCTAAAAAATTATCGGCTATCCATCCACCGGGAATTGATGCAACATAAACCAACATGGTATACCAACCATATAAAGCCAATGCTTCTCCATTTGTCCAACCTAATCCAGAGTTAGTATCGGTTGTAGATTTTACTAAATACAAAACAAGAATCGCTCTCATTCCATAGTAAGAAAACCGTTCCCACATTTCTGTAAAAAACAAAATATACAAGCCAATTGGTTGACCAAAAAGTTCTCTTTGATGTGGTTTTAATGCTGTTGACGCCATAAATTAATTTTAGGTTAGAATTTTTACTTTTTTTATTGAACTTTGACTAGATTGTAATCGTTTAAAAAGCCTATATTTTCAAAAGTGAAATTATAGTAATCTTGTCAAAATCAATAAAATATTGATTTTTCAATAATTGTTACCAAGTTTACTAAAAATTATGCAAAAAACAGCTATAATTACCACTTAAATACAATTTGTTTTCAACACTAAAAGCTTTTTATAAATAAAAACAAGTTATAGTATCTTTGTCATTTAAAACACAGATTTAATGAGCAAACCTATTTCAGGATTTTCTAAATTATCAAAGTCAAAAAAAATTGAGTGGATTGTAAACACGTACTTCTCAAATAACAAAATTGCCAAACAAATTCTTGAGCAGTATTGGAATACTAATGAAAATATACAACAGCTTCATGATGAGTTTATTGAAAACACCATTACAAATTATTACTTGCCTTTTGGTGTTGCACCTAACTTTTTAATTAACAACAAACTTTACACCATACCAATGGCTATTGAAGAAAGTTCAGTAGTAGCTGCTGCGAGTAAATCTGCAAAATTTTGGTTAGACAGAGGTGGCTTTAAAACCAAAGTGATATCTACAACAAAAATTGGTCAGGTACATTTTATGTTTTTTGGAAATTCACATCATTTGATTTCATATTTTAATCACATAAAATCAAGACTTTTAGAGGATGTAAAACCCATTACAAAAAACATGGAGTTACGTGGTGGTGGCGTTATTGATATTGAACTAAGAGATAAAACAGAAGACATAAAAGGATATTACCAACTACATGTGTCGTTTGAAACACTAGACGCCATGGGTGCCAATTTTATTAATTCATGCTTAGAGCAATTTGCCAAAACATTTAAAGAAGAAGCTTTAAATTTTAAAGATTTTACTACTGAAGAAAAAAACATTCAAATAGTTATGAGTATTTTATCTAATTATGTTCCAGATTGTTTGGTGAGAGCTGAAGTAAGCTGTAAAATTGAAGATTTAAATGAAGACAAAGATATTTCACCTGAAGAATTTGTTTCAAAATTTGTTCAGGCAGTTAATATTGCAGAAGTTGAACCTTATAGAGCAGTTACCCACAATAAAGGCATTATGAATGGTATTGATGCCGTAGTATTAGCTACCGGCAACGACTTTAGAGCCGTTGAAGCCGGTGTGCATGCTTATGCTTCCAGAAATGGAAAATACTCAAGTTTAACACATGCTAAAATTGAAAATGGCATGTTTTATTTTTGGATGGAAATCCCTCTTGCTCTAGGAACTGTTGGCGGATTAACAGGTTTACATCCACTGGTAAAATTAGCCTTGGAATTACTTCATCATCCTTCAGCAAAAGACCTTATGCAGATTGTTGCTGTGGCTGGTTTAGCTCAAAATTTTGCGGCTTTAAGATCTCTTACCACAACGGGCATTCAAAAAGGGCATATGAAAATGCATTTAATGAATATTTTAAATCAGTTTGGGGCCAATGAATACGAGAAAGCAACCATTATTGATTATTTCAAAACACATACCGTTTCACATAGTGCAGTTGTTGAAATCTTACAGAATTTAAGAATTAAAAATTGAACACAAAAGCATTCTATAGCAACGGAAAGTTATTAATTTCAGGAGAATATGTGGTTCTTGATGGCGCAACAGCTCTTGCCGTTCCTACTCGTTTTGGACAATCATTAATTGTTGAATCGATTGAATATCCCAAATTAATTTGGAAAAGTTTTGATGAACAAGGTCATGTTTGGTTTGAGAATGAATTTTCAATTGATGAATTTCATTCTGAATTTTCAAAAGAAGCAAATGACATAACCCTAAGATTAATCCAAATCTTAAAATCGGCCCAACAACTTAATCCTTCATTTCTAAATTCAAATTCTGGTTATAAAATAACCACACATTTAGATTTCAAAAAAAACTGGGGTTTAGGCACTTCTTCAACCCTTATTAACAACATAGCTCAATGGGCACAAATTAATCCATTTAAGCTCTTAGAAACAACTTTTGGAGGCAGTGGTTATGATATTGCTTGCGCACAACATAACAACCCTATAAGTTATCAATTACATGATGGCAAACCATATGTTAGTGAAGTTAATTTTAATCCCTCATTTAAAGAGCATCTGTATTTTGTTTATTTAAACAAAAAACAAAACAGCAGAGAAGGCATTAAGCAATATAAACTAAACAAACCTCATGAATTAGTGCTTAATGATATAAGCAAAATTTCTCATAAATTAATGAGTTGTAAAACTTTATCTGAATTTGAAACCTTAATAACCTTACATGAAGAGTTTATTTCACAAATTATTAAACAACAACCTATTAAAAAAGTACTGTTTAATGATTTTAATGGAAGCATAAAAAGTTTAGGTGCTTGGGGAGGAGATTTTATACTTGTTACATCCCAAGAAAATCCTGAAACTTATTTTAAGAATAAAGGTTTCGAAACCATTATTCCCTATGAAAAGATGGTTTTAATAAATTAACACAAATAAAAAAGCCTCGATAATCGAGGCTTTTTTATTTAATATAAGTCTTATTATTCTACAGTTTTTGCTCTGTTATCTTCAATGTCTGCAGCTTCTTTAAGTGCATTATAAAGATTTGTGTTCACAACATTCAATTTTTGCTTTTCAACTTGATTAGCAGCAGCTTGATAGTTATCTAATTCAACAGCTGGAGTAATTTTAGTTACTTGAATCATGTAAACACCATTGTTACCATCAATTAATTTCGACGTTTGCCCTTCTTTCAATCCAAAAGCAGCACCAACAACAAATGGTTCTCTTCCTGCTCCAGAAATCGTTGGGTTTTTCATATTAATTGCAGAAGCAGTTTTTACAGTTGTATTTTCAGCAGCAGCTAAATCGTCAAGATTAGCAACTTTAATTCTATTTCTAATAATGGTAGCTTTTTTCTCTTTTCTAATAGCTGGCACTGCAGTAACAGTTGCTTCTTCAACACTCATTAAACCTTCTTTATGTTTTGCTACTAATTGAACAATAGCATATCCTGAAGGAATATTGAAACGTTTAATTTTTCCAATTTCAGTTTCATCATTAAAAGCCCATCTTACAATTTGTCTTTGGTTTCCAATTCCAGGTATATTTTCATCTAATACCTTTATACTGTTTACCGGACGAGCCACATATTTACTTTCGGTTGCCAATTCTGCAAAATCTTTGTTTTCAGCAGAAATTTCAAAGTTAGACGCATCTCTAAAAACTTTATCAATAGTTGCTTGAGAAGGTTCAATTTTTCTTGCAATTGTAGCAATTTGAACTGCTTTTTCCTTTTCTGTCTGACTTAAAATTTCAATGATATGATATCCAAAAGACGTTTTAACGACATCTAAATCACCCTTTTGATTTTCAAATGAAAAATCTTTAAACTCTGGAGCAAAAGAATCAGTATAAGCAAATTCTATAACACCTTCTTTTTCATTACTAACTTTATCAGATGATAAATCTAATAAAGAAACAAATTTTGAACGGTCTGATTTTACAATGCTCAGGATACTGTCGGCAGTTTGTTTTGCTTGCTCTTCCGTTTTAGTTACATCAGGCCCTACTCTTGTTGCTCCAACAAAAGGAATCAAAATGTGTCTTACTTTTGCAGAATCAGGTATTTGTTTTAGGGCTACAACTTTTGAAACCTTAAAGTATCCGTTGTCTTTGTAAGGCCCATAAATTTCGCCTTCATTAAGTTTAAAAATACTATCTGCAACTGCAGTTGGCAAAGAAGATTTAAATAGAAAACGATTGTCAAATTTTATATCAGAATTTGAATTAACGAAATCCTCATTGTTTAGTGTTTTTGAAAAACCAGTAACAACATCATTTGCTTTGGTCGCTTCGTTGTAAACTTCATAATCATTTAACAAAGCAACAATACCAGCTTTAATATCATTTTCATCTTCAACAGTAGGAGCTTCTTTAAATTCTACATATTGAATATCTCTTGATGCATCAGCTTGATACAAATCTTTATGTTTTTCAATATAGCTTGAAATCTCAGATTTTGAAACTGTAACTGTACTATCTGCTATTGAAGAAAATGGTATTTGAACAAATTTAATATCAACTTTGTTTCCTTCTAATTTATGCTCAAACTTTCCTTCTTCAAGCGTACCGGTTAATCCTGCTTTAACAAGATTAAAATAATTTTGCTGTAATGCGTTAGACGACAATGATTTTTCGTAATTAACCCATTCTTGATATGTTGCCGCAGAAGTTTCTTTTAAGTTAATGATATATTCATTCAACTTATTTTCATCAAATACCCCAGCTTCATTTAAAAACTCAGGACTAGTTGCCAAAGTATTTTTTAACAAGTCTCTCATTTGGTCTTTTTCAACAGAAATATTTAACTCTTTAAATTGAGTTTCCATAATAGCTTGTCTCACTTCTTGCTCCCAAACTCTATTCATAACCTGTGTGTTTGTTGCACTAGGTCCAGCTTGTTTTTGAGCTATTTCAACTTTTTGCATGAAATCTTCACGAGTGATGTCTTTACCGTTTATAGTTCCAACAGTATTTTGAGATTTTGAAGAAAAAGCATTGTTATTTTTAAATAAATCTGCTAACACGAAAGAAAAAAGTGCTAGCGCAATAATGATTATTAAAAAAAGTGAACGTTGTCTGATTTTATTTAAAACTGCCATTGTAAATTAAATTATTTTTAAAAACCTTTTTAGGTTATTTGCTTGTTTAGTTTGTTGAAAAAATATTGTGCGCGAAAATACCATTTTCTATTTAATAATAAAACAGAAAGAAGCTTTTATTAACTTAAACTTTAAGAATTTAATCTTCTTTTAAAAGTTTAAGTTCAACCATATCAATTTTAGTGTTAGATACTTCTAAAATAGTGAATTGAAATGTGTCAATTATTACAACTTCGTTCTGCTCTGGAATCTCTTCTGTATGATTCACTATTAAACCACCAAGTGTTTCATAGTTTTCACTTTCTGGAAGATTTATTTTAAAGGTTTCATTAATATAATCAACATCTAAACGTGCTGAAAACTTGAATGTTTCACCATCAATAATTTCTTCTGTTAAATCGTCTGTATCGTGTTCATCTTCAATTTCCCCAAATAATTCTTCAACAATATCTTCAACGGTCATAATGCCCGATGTTCCTCCGTATTCATCTAAAACTACGGCGATACTTTTTCGTTTTTTTATAAGCACGTTAAGCACATCTTTTATAAGTACTGTTTCTGGCACAAATTCTACAGGAAGAACAATTGACTTTATAGTTTTAGGCTTTTTGAACAATTCAAAGGAATGTACATACCCTAAAATATCATCGATGGTTTCGTTATAAACCAAAATTTTAGTGCACCCAGATTCTGTAAACAAGGCATTAAGTGTCTTTATTGAACTGTTTAATTCAACAGCGATAATTTCTGTTCTGGGCACCATGACTTCTCGAGCCTTAACTTCTGAAAATTCTAAAGCATTTTGGAAGATTTGTATTTCGGTATCAACTTCATCGTGTTCTTCAACAGATTCCATTTGTTCGCTTATATAATTACCCAACTCAACTTTAGTAAAAGCTAATTGTATTTGGTCTCCTTCTGTTTTAAAAAATTGCCTTAGCAACATATCTGAAATCCAGATAACAAAATCTGAAATATATGAGAACAACAAATAAAACATGTAAGCAGGAACTGCTAAAACCTTAATTAAGGTATTAGCATAAATTTGGAAAAAGACTTTTGGTAAAAACTCAGCAGTAATTAATATTAACAATGTTGATATCACCGTTTGGCTTAATAAGCTTAAATCCGTTAGAAGGTAATTTAAAAAACCAAATGAAAATGGCAACATTGATTGAAACCACTGCACCAATAAATCACCCATAAAAAACCCATAGATCACCAATGCTATGTTGTTCCCAATTAACATTGTGGCAATATATTTTGAAGGTTTAGCAGTAAGCTTCGTTAAAACAACAGCTAAAAAACCTTCTTGTTTTTTTTCAATTTCAATATGAATTTTGTTTGAAGACACGTAAGCAATCTCCATACCCGAAAAAAAGGCCGAAAGAATTAAAGATGCGATTATAATAATTACATAAAGACTCATTTATTTTGACTTGTCTTTATTTTCATATTTTTTTCTGAATTTTTGTCTAAAAAAATACATAAAAATAGCAAGTGCGGCCAATAATAATGAGGTATAGGCAATATCACCTTGGTTTATATATTTATTGATAGCATCGTATAAAAATAATACTGCAAAAATTAAATAAGCATATTGAAAAAACTTAGCAAGCATCATAACATATAATAATTATATTAAAGACAAAGATACTTAAAAAAAATTGTGAGGTAAATCTAATATTTTGAATTATTCGTCAACAGTAATAATTCCATTAATTTCAAGAACTTCAGCATTTGTAAACTCTGAATTAGAGTCGAAACCATTGCCGTTAATTAAATCCAAACCCGTTCTAAAAGTTACTGGTTTATTAGTAAATAGCCATTCTTTCTTTTGGTCATAAAAAAGTTGTTCAGCAAACAAAGTATCCTTAGTGTGTGTTGCTAAAACAACATGCCCTTGCAAATCCATTAAATCTGTATCATTATAAATTATTGCATAATCTGCAGTAACTGTACTTTTTTGGTTTTTATCATCGTACAAAGTAAGGTTAATACCTTCGGTAAATTCATTGAATGAAAAATCCCTATTTGAATAATCTAACATTTTAGGACTTATTAAAATAGCTTTTATTTTACCCGAATCGGTATATTTTAAATTAATATCTTCTGCAACACCAATAGGTTCATCTTCTGAAATACCAATTTTTTGAACTTCTTTTAGATTGTTTTTACATGAAAAAAACATGGTCACCGCAAACACGGTGACCATAGATAATATGATATTTTTTTTTAAGCTTTTCATTTAAATTTTTGGCACCACAACAGATGCACCAATCCAACAACCAATATTTATTGTTTGTCCAGAATTACCTTTACTAAAAATCTCTGCTTTGGTTGGGGCTTTAGCCATGTAGTTTTCAGCTGTTTGGGCAGAGGCTCCTTTTAAAGTAGGGTCTACTCTTCCTGCCTTTCTAGCCTCTTCAGCAGCTAACCAAAACACCGCTCTTTTATTAAAATTATCATCTCCACAATCATTTGCACTTGACGCATACATACCTGCAATTGATAAATAAGGATGACCATTTGAAGGATTTAACCTAAGTGCTTCTCTAAAATAACCTCTTGCTCTTCCATAGTTACCTTTAGCTTTTAACTTTAATCCAATTTTGTTATTAAGATTGGCTTTTTTAAAGTTATCAGTTTCTAACTTAATAGCTTCTTCGTAAAAAGAGATGGCTTCATTAGGTTTTCCTTCTTTATCTTTTAATATACCTAAGTAATAAGCAGAGTTAGCTGATGGGCTTAAAGCATGATATGCATTTACCAATTTAAAGAATAATGGATCATCTGTACAATCTTTTTCAGACATTTTACCAGCAGCTCTTTGTAACCAAACTGAGTTCGTTTTGTTTTCTTCAAAGTCTTTTTGATACAATGGAATTAAGTTTTCGCAATTTGCTCTATCACCTAGCTTCTGATCAATACTTCCAGAAATTTGATCATATGCATTTAAATAACTTTCATAATATCTTTTTAACTTTTCTTCTTTGCTAGTTAAGGCTGTACCCGCATCTTCTTTTTCTACGAGTGCATTTAAGTTCTCTGAATAATTTTTAACCTCTTCTTCTACTTTTTCTACAACATCATCGTATTTGTTGAATAAATCTGCTGCTGGTTTTTTACCGGCATCATACAAATCAACCATTAAAGAAAAATAAGTATATAAACTTTTAGGATTTGTAAATGTTGCTTTATCTGATTGATAAGCTGCATCAAAACACTCATATAATTCTAAATCTGTCTTTTTTAGCAAGTCTTTATTATCATACATTAATTGACAAGCATTAGCAGCATATTCACCTTTAGGTGTTTTGCTTGGAAAATTAGCAGCACGTTCTTCCCAAAGTTTTATTAGGTCATTAAGAAATGCTACTTTTTCAGTACCTGTTGATTGCTCAATTTTATAATTTAAAATTTTCTCGCCATCAATATAAATAGCGTTATTAAATTTCGGACACTTATTCCTTACATCCATCCACGGTTGGTAAGCTGCTTCAAAATTTTTAGCTTTTACATATTCGTGAAATATTGAAAGCTTAGTCATACACTCCTCGTCCTGTTGAGCAAAGCTTATATTACTCACAAAAAATAACACTGTTAGTAATAAAGTAATTCTCGTTTTCATGATAATAAATTTATGTTGTTAATCATATTTCCTTTTTTGGAACCATCTATCGTTCAAAGATAAGCTTAATTGAAAATTAACAAAATTCTCTTGTATTAAATTATTGTTAGTTGTTCCACGTTTTCCAATTTCAATTCCTATGTTAGCGTTAGAGAAAAAGTCCCCTACTGGTAACCCTAAACCAAAAGATATGCCAAACTCATTTATAGATTCGTTATTTATATTTAATCCTGTTTTTTCATAATGCAAACCTGCTCTATAAACTACGCGTTTAAAGTACCCAGAAAAAGAATTGTACTGTGGTATAAAAAACCCTCCAAATGAAATATTTGATGCATCTTCATATTTTGTAGTTATGCTGCTATACAAAGGATTGAAAAATTTACTGGTCTTTTGCGTACTATACTCTGCACCAACAAACCAAGCCCTTGGTTTTCCAAAACCTGCACCAATAGACATTTTAGACGGCATTGTAAGATCGGTCTGTTTTAGCCCCATTGACTCTAAATCAGATTCAAAAGAATTACTTACATATTCACTTCCTGTTGCTGAATTAATTACTATTGTTGAAATAGTTCTAATATTATTTGAAGTTAAATTACTTTCAGGCGTATAAGTAAATCCTGAAACAAATTCGTATTTATCATTTACCTTTCTTTTGAAAGATAACCCAAGATTAAAACTTAAACCACTTAAATCTGATCTGTTGTTTTCTTTTGATTGGTTTTGCAGAATAATTCCATCCGAATCATAAGCGAATTCAACAACACTATTTTGAATATTTCCAAAATTGTAATTAGCATCAATACCAATACTTAGTCCCTTAGCCAGTAAATATCCTATTCCTAAATTTACTTTGTTAAGACCTCCTTCACCTTTAAATCTATCGATTATATGACCATTTGAATCGGTTGTCTCTAATTTATAACCAACAGATGTTTGAGGCATTAAGCTAAAACCCATACCAAATTTACCTATTGGAATTGAAACGGCTAAATAATCAAAAGTAGTTGAAGATGCTTTATCACTAGTTGTAGCACTTTTTAAGTTTAAAGAAGTTTGACTTCCTCCTACAGTATATTTTATTGGTCTACTTTCTCCATTAAATGGTATAGATGCTAAATTTTCAGTGGCATATGAAGCAGGATTTCTTAAGTTCATATGAATACTATCCATATAGATACTCAAACCTCCCATACTTCTGTTTTCAACAGTTCCTTTAAATTTTAGGCTTCCAATACCATAAAATGAATATGGTGAAGCTGTTCCTTGTTGAGCATAACTTTGAATCGTGATAAAAGCTACAAAAACTAATACAAGTTTTTTAATCATTCGTTTGAATTAAATTGCAAAATATAGTTTAATCCCTCTAATAAAAAATAAGAGTTGGCAAATATGCTACTTTTTAATTGTTTTGACAAGAAATTAGCGTCTCCACCTGTTAAAATAACTGTTAAATCTTTATATTTTAGTTTATACTCTTCAATTATTCCATCTATTTCCTTTAAAACACCAAATATTATACCCGAATGAATTGAATTATTTGTAGAATTGCCAATGATGTTTTTTGGTTCTTCTGTTTCTAATAATGGCAATTTAGCTGTTAAATTATTTAACGATTGATACCTCATTCTTATTCCTGGCGAAATAGCACCACCTAAATATTCATTTTGTGATGTTATAAAATCATACGTAATACAAGTTCCTGCGTCAATAATTAAAACATTCCTATTTGGATATTGCTGAACAGAAGCACTTACCAAAGCAACTCTATCCATTCCCAAAGTTTTTGGAGTTTCGTAACAGTTTTTAAAAGGAACCTTAGTAGAAGCATCCAACTGAATTAGATTAAAATGCTTTTTTATATATTCTATATCGGTATTTTTTAATTTTCCAACTGAAGAAATGATGGCTTTATTTATAGATTTATATTCTTTTCTCAACAAATCTAAATGCTTTGTAATAAAATCCAGCTTGATTGTTTTTTTAAATAAAATTTTAGTCTCCTCAAAAACAGCTAGTTTGACCGAAGAATTGCCTACATCAATTACTAAATTCATATTATTATTTAAAAGTGTAAATTTACAAAACCATTTTTTATAATTTTCTTTTGGCGGATAATAAAAATGAATATATATTTGCAACCGCATTTAAGCAGCTGGTGCCTTAGCTCAGTTGGTAGAGCAAAGGACTGAAAATCCTTGTGTCCCTGGTTCGATTCCTGGAGGCACCACTAGAAAACCCCATAAACACATGTTTATGGGGTTTTTAATTTTTACGGGTGTACGTCATTGTTTATTTAATCATAATATTTCGTTGACACCAATTACAATTAGCATTGTAAAAACTCCCATGACAAAAACATATCCCAATGCTTTCATTCCAACATTCCAATCCGTTATCAAGTCGCTTCCGTATTGCCAAGCTTTTACTTTTCTGGATTTGTCAAAGCATCCCAAACTTTTTTCTTTGAGGCGTTTATTGTCAATCTTAAGATATTTGTTGCCTTATTTTAGTCTTTAGCTTTTTGTTTTTCAAACTTGCCACTAACGTTGATGTGTATGGAAAGTTGCGTGTTTACTAGCAACTAACTTTGGTTTAGCTAAAACTAGCAATTTTTTTTATACGGTGTTACCTGCTGCTTTTTAATTCAGTTTTTTTAATTGTTTGTCAATTTCTGAATGAATACGATTTAATTCAATGGAATACTTGTCAGTGTCTTCGCTGATTGCTTTTTTGAATAATTCAAAACCTTTGATTCTTAATTCACAATATTTTAATAGAATCTCATTTTGTTTTAATAACTCATTAGGCAAGTTTTCCATTTGATTGGTCCGTTCAATTATCTTTAAATTTTCTTTCCACTTTGGAATAACATCGTTATCTAATTCATTTATTAAAGCAAATTTTGGTTTAGAGTCTATATGGTTATAGAAAACTAAAGATTCATTTTCATTCTTTGAAAAAACAGCTAATTCCGAATCATATTGTTCATAAATCTCATCATCAGTTGATAGAAAAGCATATCCAAATATTCCAATTCCGATTATTACTAGTGAAATAAATCCAACTCCAGCAGCTCTCCACCCAGAGAAAAATGAATTACCATTTTCTTTGTGAACCTTAAGAATATCTCCTTGTTTCCACTCAACAATTCCCCATATAATTCCAGTATAGATAAGTGGGATTATTTGTCTTGGGATTTTGTCAATTATACTCTCGGGAAGCATAAATATTCCTCCAAAAAGCACAATTGTTGTTATAATTCCTATTATTAAAGATTTACGTCCATCGTCTGGTTTGTTTAATGCTTTAAAATTTTCACTAATTAAATAACCAGCTGCTAATGGTCCACCTAAAAATGTAGCTCCACTTATAGCTTTTGATGAATAGAGTTTTATCTCTTTTGTTTTATTCTTTGTTAGTTCAGTCATGTTTTCAAGCTTGCAGGTAACGTGCTTGTGTAAGAATAGTTGCGTGTGTTAGCACGAACCTTGGCAAGTACAAAACTAACTGGAAAATCCGCGAGGATTTTCGGAATAGACAAGTACAAGCAATTATTTTTACACGATGTTAGCAAAAGTTATTTTTTAAAAGCACAAGAAATTCCCTCAATTCTTGGTGTCGTTTTATTCGAATCTGATTTCAACATTAGGCCATAATGAAATTTATATTTTATTTTATCTTTGCTTTTTACGTTTCTAACCCTTAAGTGATTGTAGCCAAATTGAGGTTTGTAATATGTGTCATAGACATAAAAATAATTTCCTTTCTCATCTATTTCCGTCATTGATACAAAAATTGCTGCTACATCATTATAAAGGCTTTTATCACTAATTAGAAAATCAACATCAATATACTTCTCTGTTGTCTTAAAATCAGGACAATTTAATTCTAAAAGATTTGTTGTACCAGAATACGAATATCCATTCATTTTTGGAAAGTAATCTTCAATTTTGGTTATTACTTGATTCATCCCTTTGTCTGAAATAAAATTATTGTTTGAAGTGTCTTTACTTTGTAATTCTTGCACTTGTTTTTTTATTTCCTCTATTTGACTGTTCTCTATTTTGATTTCGTTCTTTTCAGGAATAGAAACATTCAATTTTTGATTATTTTCTATTTCAATTATTTTTTTTTCTAATGAGTTTAGTTTTTAATTTTTGCCAACAAATTGGATATAGACAATTGTCCATATCCATACTATAACACTAATATAGTAAATATATACTTACAAAAGACAAACATTTTTATAGTACCTAAGGAGTTATTTGGGTTTCATTTTACATGTACCCACCCTTTGTTCGGGCAAAGCCCTATCTAAAAAAAATACACCCGAACAGTAGCTGAACAAGACTCGAATAAAACCCGAACAAAACCCCTGCTTTTTTTGCCCATTGTGTCAATGTGTGTCAATAACTATCAATATGTGTCAATATGTGTCACGGGTTTGGAAATTAAAATAGGGCTTTTTAGTTTAGCAGGTTGTTAACCCCTCAATTTTAAAGACCTTTAAAATATGTTTGCAAAAGTTTGTTTCGTTAAAGTGTTTTATAAAGACAATGGTTACAACGCTTTACTTTTTTAATCGTGGTTAACAGCCACGTAAATTGGTACAGGTTGCAACTTAAAAACCAAACAAACCAAACACACAATATTTTTTTTAATGGCAGTAATGTTTCAATTAAAAAAGCGACTATCTGTTTTAATTTGTATTTTTATTAAAATTTATACCTTGCTTTAATGAGAAGTTTGTGCCATAACGAGTCTCCTATTCTTTTAAAAATAAGCTTTAACAAATTATTAAAGCAATATGAAGATTTGCTAAATAGTGACGATACACTCATTGCCGATAAAGCAAGCAGGATTTTAAAAATAGCATCAGAAAACTCTATTCTACGGGAAGGGTTTAACGATGTTTCATTGCTTGAAACTTATAAAAATGAGATTAATTATATTCTTCAGGATTCATTTAACCCCATTTTAACCAATAATGAAATTAAAGCAGCATCTATCCCTTTTGAAGATGTGGTTTTTAATACTTCCAATCGCTTAAAAAAAATACTTAAGGACGCAGGTGATGGTTTTGAGTTGAAAATGAGAAACATTGACGACAATGAATTTTACATCATGGCATGTAGCGTTATTTTAAATGTTTGTTATGGGTATAATTTAAATTTTAAAAGGCCATTTTTATATGAAATTCCAGATGCAAACGGTATTATTCGCTATTATAAAATTTTGTACAATGCAGATTTTATAGAATTTATTCCCACCAAGGATGCTCCAAAAATAACGCAAGAGGATTACGATTTATTAATAGACAATTTTGACAATATTGGTTTATGGAAAGAGAAGTTTCCTAAAAACAGCTATCTGTTCAAAGGGTTTGTCATTTCAAATATTTTTGATGTAACAGACGACCAATCCATTTCAAACGTTAAATCAAATCTTATAAAAGATAAAAGTTACAACAACGAAAACTTAATGGGTAGTTTTCAAGAAATTTTCAGGTCACTTTTTGGATTAAAGGACATTAAAGTAGGGTTTTCCAGTTATAACAAAGAGGACAATACTTTTGAAAAAATTCATGCTTCAAAAATGGAAAGTTATTTATTAAACGGCCTAGATTGTAACAATTGCGATGCTGCATTGTGCAGCGGGTCATACAACCATGTGCTTTTAAACAATAAATTCTATGCCATTTCAGACGTTGATAAAAAATACGAAATAACAAAAGGAAAAATACCTCAAATAAAGTCATTTAAACAACAAGGTATTAAAAGCGTTATTTTGGCACCCATTACCGATAATGATGAATTGTTAGGTCTTTTAGAGATAGTTTCAAAAAAACCAAAAGTATTAAACAGTATCAATGCCAATAAACTGGCCGACGTTATGCCTTTTATTGTAGCTTCGGTTTTACGTTCTAAAAGAGAAGTGGAAAATTTAATTGAAGCCGTTATACAAAAAGAATGTACCTCTATCCACCCAAGTGTGCATTGGAAATTTGAAAAAGAAGCTAAAAATTTCATTAAGGAACTGTCAATGGGTAATCAGGTATCGTTCAACAAAATAGCTTTTGAAGACATTTATCCGTTGTATGGACAAATTGATATTAAAGGATCTTCTGAAGCCAGAAATTGGGCTACAAAACAAGATTTAACACTACAGCTAAGTGCTGTAAAAGATATTATAGAGAAGGCTTTTAAATTGGAGCCATTGCCAATATATGAGCAATTTATCTATCAAATTAATACCTATTTAGAAGGTTTGCAAAATTTCTTTCAGGTTGACAGCGAACAGCAAATCACAGATTTTTTAAAACACGATATTAACCCATTGTTTAAACATTTATCGGTTTCAAAATCATTAAAGAATGATATTGACTCTTATTTAAACAGTTTAGATGCTAAATTAGACACTTTATATTTCCACAGAAAGAAATATGATGATACCATTGCATCCATCAATAAAAAAATGGCGCATATTCTTGATGAAAAGCAGGTAGATGCCCAAAAAATGTACCCACACTACTTTGAACGTTTTAAAACTGATGGTGTAGAGCATAACATGTATATTGGTGAAGCTATAACCAAGGAAGAAAGTTTTAACCCCATATACTTATACAATTTAAGGCTGTGGCAATTACAGGTTATGTGCGAAATGGAAAATGAATACTATCAGATTCAACCAGATTTTCCTGTTAAGCTGGATGTTGCGTCAATGATTTTAGTGTTTAACCAACCACTGTCCATAAGTTTTAGAATGGACGAAAAACAGTTTGATGTTGATGGCACTTACAATGCCCGATATGAAATCGTTAAAAAAAGGGTTGATAAAGCATTTATTAAAGGAACCAAAGAGCGTATCACCCAAAAAGGGAAGATATCTATTATTTATTCGCAAAAACAAGACGAAACAGAGTACCTAAGATATGTTAAGTTTTTACAGTCTAAAAACTATTTGGACACCGATGTTGAGATTTTGGAATTGCAGGATTTACAAGCCGTAACGGGTTTAAAAGCAATTAGGGTAAGCATTCTTTACAAGAAAAATGCTGATGTAAAAGAATTTTATACCTATAACGATTTGATGAAGGAAATTAAGGCTTAAGCCTTAATTCCGTAATATTGGAATGCAATAAAAAAAGCAATAACACTTACTATAATCCCTATCATAAATACTGTGTAGGTAATTCTTAAAATTTTATATTTTTTGTTTAATACCAAGCCCAAAAAATAAAGGTCTTTAGACATGGAATTGTACAGGTAATCTTTGTCTTTCATAAGCTCCCTTATAGCCCATTCAAAATCATCGAGCTTCATTTTGTGGAAATTTCCAAAAAAAAGCAAATTAACTTTTTTGTTCTCTACATCCTCTTTGGTGAATTTTCCACTTGTTACATTTGGCCTTGTAGCTAATACAGATAAAATCATGGCCGTAATGGTAAAAAGTGTAAAAATTACTGTTGGATAAATTAAATAGTGATTAGATGGATTATCGAGTTTTGGGATAAGATTTGATAAAACCAAGGAAACGATAATGGCGTTTACAGATAATAAAATATTGGCTTTAGTATCGGCAATATTACTTAGTGTTATATGGTTTCTAAGCGTAACCCGAAACATGGTATCAATACCACGTTCAGGCAGTTTAGCCCTTTTTTTCTTTATGTCTAATTGTTCTTTTTTTACCAGGTTTTTTTTCTCTTCCTGATGAAGTTTTTTAAGGGTTTTAAAAAGAGTTGCAATGTTTTTATCTTTTCCGTTTTGCCAAGTATCAATAGCGTAGGTGGTATAAAACAAATGCTTCTTTGTTAAAAATGAAATGTTTTCTTCAATCCATTCAATGTCACTTAAAATTTTATTGCAAGCATGCTCCCATTCGTGTCTTAAAAGATCACTGATTTCAACAAATTCTTTAGTTCCAAAATGGGCACAATCTGCATCGCGGATTATTTCTTCAAGTAAATTTTTAGGTTCATAATCTATTTTAGTAGCCAAAATAATTTTGGAAATATCTTCTATCTTTTCGGGCAAAATGTTTTGTTCCATTAAAAAAGCAGAAGCAATTTCTACACTTTTTTCTTCATGATTATCAGCTCCTTGTATAAATCCTGTATCATGAAACCAGGCAGCTATCAATAAATTTTCTGCGTCGTTTTCGTTTACATTTTCATTCTCAATAAGCTCTTTTGTATATTTTACAACACGTTGTGTATGTCTTAAATTATGATATATATAAATATGCGAAACCTCTCTTAGTAGTAAGGATGACACATATTTCTCGACATTTAAAAGGAGTTGATTCATTTAAAATATTATTTTTACTAAAATAGTAATTAATCCATTACCATGAGTTTCAGGCTTAATCTCATTTTAATTTGTGCTGTTTTTTGTATTACGGAATGTGCTACTTTTAAACCGCAATATTCAGACGAAAATAATGCCGAAAACTTTCCTAACGATAAAACAATTACGCATACATTTTATTTTATTGGAGATGCCGGAAACTCTCCTGTTGATAGCGAAACCAGTGCTTTGAAGTTTTTAAAATCTGAACTTGATAATGCGCCAAAAAAAAGTACGATCCTTTTTCTGGGAGATAATATTTACCCAAAGGGCTTGCCAACTAAAGATGAACAAGGAAGAAACTTTGCAGAACATCAACTGAATGTTCAAATTGAAGCCGTAAAAGATTTTAAGGGGAAAGCTATTTTTATTCCAGGAAACCATGATTGGTATTCTGACGGATTAAAAGGACTAAAACGACAAGAAAAGTATATTGAAGATGCCTTAGGAAAAAACACTTTTTTACCGGAAAATGGTTGCCCAATTGAAAAAGTAAACATCTCGGATGATGTTGTTTTAATTGTTGTAGACTCAGAATGGTATTTAACCAATTGGAATGACAACCCAAACATTAATGACGATTGCGAAATAAAAACCAGAGCCAAGTTTTTTGAAGAACTAGAGAGTGAAATAAAAAAAGCACGTGAAAAAACAACCTTAATAGCTATTCATCACCCCATGTTCACAAACGGCAGTCATGGCGGACAATATTCTTTTAAAAGCCACATGTCTCCTTTGCCTGTTTTAGGAACCTTAAAAAACGTGATTAGAAAAACCAGTGGACTTACAACTGTTGATATACAAAACAAGCGTTACAACGAATTAAGAAAACGCATAATAACCTTATCCCAGCAGAACGATAAAACTATTTTTGTTTCTGGACACGATCATAATTTACAATACATCGTTGAGGACAACCTGCCACAGATTATTAGTGGTTCAGGATCAAAACTATCTGCAACAAGAAATGTTGGAAAAGGGAAGTTTTCATATGCAACGCCTGGATTTGTTCGACTCGACGTTTTTGAAGACGGGTCGTCATTCGTTAGGTTTTATTCGGCTGATGACCAAAAGGTAGTCTTTGAAACCCAAGTGCTTTCAGAAGACCAAAACAAAGAAACTAAAACGGAGTATGCAGCTTCATTTCCTAAAGAAGAAAAAGCTTCAATTTATACAGATGCAGAAACAACCAAAGGCAAGTTGTACAAAAAGCTTTGGGGAGATCGTTATCGTAAATATTTCAGCACAAAAGTAACTGCAAAAACGGTTAATCTTGATACACTATTTGGAGGTGTTATTCCCATTAGAAAAGGTGGCGGGCATCAATCAAAATCATTGCGTTTAGCAGATAAACAAGGGAGGGAATATGTGATGCGTGCTCTTAGAAAAAGTGCTGTTCAATATCTGCAAGCTGTTGCCTTTAAAGATGAATACGTTGAAGGGCAATTTAATGATACCTATACAGAAGGATTGTTATTGGATGTTTTTACAGGAGCCCATCCGTATGCACCTTTTACAATTGGAACGTTGTCTGATGCTGTTGGAATTTATCATACCAACCCCAAATTGTATTATGTGCCAAAACAACAAGCCTTGGAATCGTATAATGATGAGTTTGGTGATGAGCTTTATATGATTGAAGAACGGGCAGATTCTGGTCATGGTGATAAAGCAAGTTTTGGTTTTTCTAATACATTGATCAGTACCGATGATTTATTGAAAAAACTCAATAAAGATGAACGTATTGTTTTAGATGAAGCCGCCTATATAAGAGCCAGATTATTTGATATGCTGATAGGCGATTGGGACAGGCACGAAGACCAATGGCGGTGGGCAGAATTTAAAGAGCAAGGAAAAACGGTATACCGTCCAGTTCCTAGAGATAGAGATCAGGCATTTTCTATTATGGCCGATGGCGCATTATTAAAATTTGCCACTACAACAGTGCCTGCATTACGATTAATGCAAAGCTATGATAACGATATTAAAAGCGTAAAATGGTTTAACCTGGAACCTTACCCGCTAGACGTTGCCTTAATAAATCAATCTGACAGAACTGTTTGGAATAATCAGGTCGATTACATTGTGAACCATCTAACCGATAAGGTTATTGACAAGGCCTTTTTAAATTTCCCGATTGAAGTTACTGATGAAACGCTTAAAACCATAAAGCAAAAATTAATCGCAAGACGAGCTAATCTTCAAAAAATTTCAGATACTTATTACAATCACATTAATAAATTCGCCATCATAAAAGGAACAAATAAAGATGATTGGTTTGAAATTGAACGATTGCCAAACGGAAACACCAAGGTAACGGCATATAGAATAAAAAAAGGAGAAAAGGCCGATGTGTTTCATGAAAGAATTTATAATTCAAAAGACACAAAAGAAATTTGGATTTATGGATTGGACGACGACGATGTTTTTAAAATATCCGGAGATGGAAAAAAACCAATCAAAATACGTTTGATTGGAGGTCAAAACAAAGACTCTTATAACATCGTAAACGGAAAACGAGTGAAAATATATGATTATAAATCAAAGAAGAATGAGTTTATAACCAACAAAGGAGCCCTAAAAATAACAGACGATTACGAAACAAATGTTTATGATTACAAAAAGCTAAAAAATAATTCGAACCAATTTATTCCAACCTTAGGAGCCAATCCTGATGATGGTTTTAAAATAGGAATAGCAAATACTTATAATAATTATGGTTTTGAAAGAAATCCTTTTACATCCCAGCATATTTTTAATGCATCCTATTACTTTGCCACTAATGGTTTTGAGCTAGGTTATAAAGGCGAGTTTGCAAATGTGTTAGGCAACATGAATTTAGCCACTGAGGTTAAATATACAAGTCCTAATTACGCCATGAACTTTTTTGGTTATGGAAATGAAACTCCAAATCCAGAAGCAGATGATAACGATGGACTAGATGTTGATATGGATTATAACCGTGTAAAAATAAGGGTATTTAAAATAGCACCTTCATTAATTTGGAAAGGACCAATGGGAGCAAGTTTTAAACTAGGAGTGTCCTATGAAACTAATGAAATAGAAGAAACACAAGGGCGATTTATAAATCAGTTTATTGGAGATAATGTAGATGTCAGTAATAATTTTATAGGTGGAGATGCTACATACAGTTATGAAAATTATGATAATAAGGCATTTCCAACCTTAGGAATGAAAACAAGTTTACAAGTAGGTTATAAATCAAATATTGATAATTCTAATGAGTTTTCATATATCATTCCTCAATTTGGGATTGATTATAAATTGGTTCCAAACGGACAGCTTGTTTTTGCTACGAACCTGTTAGGGCATATTAATTTTGGTAATGGTTTTGAATTCTATCAAGCAGCTAGCATTGGAGCAGAAAATGGCTTGCGAGGTTATAGAGATCAGCGTTTTACCGGTAAAAATGCCTTTGTTCAAAGTACCGATTTACGTTTCAATATACGAAAAGTTAAAACCAGTATATTACCTCTTAATATTGGGGTTTATGGCGGGTTTGATTATGGACGAGTTTGGTTGGATGATGATAATTCAAGACGTTGGAACACCTCTATAGGTGGTGGAATTTTCGCCAATGCAGCAAATATGATGACACTTAATCTATCTGCTTTCCATGGCAATGATGGTTTGCGTTTAGCTTTTAAAATGGGCTTTGGGTTTTAATTCAAATTCATCTAGATTTAATTGAAAACAAAAAAAACACAGTCTAATGCTTACCAAGGTTTTATTTATTTTGAAGTAAAATAGAACAACATGGAATAAACTTCAAATGAAAACAACAACTCTACTTGGTCCACATATAGAATTTGTACAAAAGTTATTTTGAAACAATACACCTTCGTTTGCAATTCTATTAATATTTGGTGTTGAAGCTAATTTACTAATAGGTTAGCCATAAGCGCTAATAGCTTGTGAAGCATGATTATCAGCTATTATGTAAATTATTTTGGTTGCTTAGTTTTTCAACACAAACATTGCTTTTTTTATTACTAGAATGAAAAACCAATGCGAAATCAACAATAAAATTATAGCTTTCATTGTTGTTTTTGCTTAATTATTTTGGTTTGAATAATTACATCATCTAATACAGTTCTTTTAAAAAAATCTAAAACACTTTCCAATTCTTTAAAAGGAACTGAGGAGATTTCATGCTTAGCACCTTTGACCATATAGAACAAATAAGGGGTTTCTAAATCAGATAGTTTTTTTGCAATTACTGAAGAACCATCTAAGATAATGTAACCTGGTTTTGATGTTTCACAATAATGATGTGGTGCCGTTGCAAAGGGAACTAAATTATCATCTGTCCCATGAAATAAAACGGTTGGCAAGGCATTTTGCTTGGTTAAATAATTAACATTTACAAGTGCACCTGCTAATGAAAAAACACCAGCAAATTTAACATCTTCATAGCTCTGTAAGTTGTCAATGAAATATTCTCGCATGTAAGCAGCATTTAAAACAACTTCTGCACCAGCACTACTTCCTCCAGCTATTATTTTTGTTGTATCTATTTGAAGTGATTTAGAATTATGAACTATGAAATTTGCAGCATCAAAATAATCTGTTATAGCTTCTTTAAAAACATTTAATTTTAAATCGTTATCACAATTACATCCAAAATGAGTTTCACTATTTTTTCTCAACAATCGGTATGAAATAGAAACACCTATATACCCTTTGTTTGCAATGTATTCACATAGCTTTCTATCGGGTTCATTATCTCTGCTTCCAATTTCAAAACCACCACCATGTATCCATAATAAAACAGGTAAACTATCTGTTGGTTTTATATTATTTGGTTTATAAACATCTAGTTTCAATGTGTCTTTACCTTTTATTGCGTACGTGTAAATAACCTTACTTTGAGCATTTATAGTTACAGTAAAAAGTAATAACAAAGCGTAAATACAGTATTTCATTTTATTCTAATTTTTTCAATTAATTTACTAATAATACTGTCTATTTTAAACCATAATTTTAAAAAATTGTTACAAAAAACAAAATGAGCTAATATTTGAAGTTTTCTAAAGTATTATGAAATTATTTCTAAGGTTATAGCTTTTGATGAAAAATAATATCTTAATCCACTTTAATAACACTGGTTCTTTCGCTAATACCTTTAGCATTAAATGCTTCTATTTGAAAATAATAAGCATCTGTTCTATCGGCGCCAGTAAAGAAATATTCATTTTTTCCGTACACCATAATACTTCCGTAAAGCTTATGAGGTGATTTTCCCCAATAAATAACATAGCCATCTGCCAATTGATTTTGTTGCCATTTAAACCAAATACTACGTCTTTCCCCATATTTTTCAGGACTTGAACGAAGTGCTATAAAATTCTGAACACTTTCCGGTTTGCTTCCAGCTCCTTTTCCAAAAATTCTAAATCCGCTTAAAGCAAATTTTCCAGTAGGCATTTTGATATTCTCAATTTTTACATATCGTGCTTTTACTGGATTTTTTAATTCTACATAATCATGTGGTACATCGGTGCTATTTTTACTTTTATCAATAATCACATGCCATTTTTTGCCATCATTAGAGCCGTAGATTTTATACTGATGAAATTTGCCTAAGGTCTTGCCTTTAAACTCTACATCCTGGTCGGCATAATTAATTTGAATGGCATTGATAGTAGAAACTTCACCTAAATCGGTTTGAAACCATTCTCCCTTATCACCTGAAGTAGCACTCCAGTATGTTTTGATATCTTCATCTACAGCATAATTGGCATGATAACCTCCCAATGTGGAAGATACTTGTACTGGCTTTTGATAATTAAGTAACATCCAATTTGCAAACAATCCTTTTGTAAAGTCCTTTCCTTTTGCAAACTCTGGCAATAGTGTAGGATAATCGCCATAAGCTGTATTACAATACATTACATCATCTTTATCAAAACCGGCAGGCCAGATACCAATCCTCCTTTCAAAGTTATTTTTTGTTGAAATAAAAATGGTAGAAACATGCCAATAATTTTCATAATTATCTTGAAAAGTTGCACCATGTCCGGCACCTCTTGCAAATCCGCCGGGTTTATAGGAAAACGGATTATGACTTTGATATTCAAATCGATCCAAAGGATCTTTACTTACATAAACACCGTCTGAATACCCACTAAATTCTGTTGCCGGAGCACCGTATTGCATATAATATTTACCATTATGTTTAGTCATCCACGCCCCTTCTATAAAGGGTTGCAAAAACACATTATCATTATATTCGCCGAAGCGCTCCCAACCATGATCTTCTGGAAACAACCTTACTATTGGCACGGTGTATCCTTCAGATTGCATGGTTTTTGTGTTGATTTCAGTTCCTAAAATGGGCCAAACATTGCTTGATCCCCAATAGAGATACAACTTATCTTTATCTTCATCATAATGAAAAGCGGGATCCCAAGCACCAACTTTTAGCGTATCTACAGCTATTTCCCAATCATCAACTGTTGGATTGGTACTTTTCCATATTGGGAAGTCTGATTGCCATGTAGAACCATACACATAAAGGGTATCTTTCATTGCCCAAACTGCTGGAGCATTAAGATCGTGTATGTATTTATTATCTCTTAAGAATTTGTGATACACAAACTTCCAGTTAAGCATGTCATCGCTCCACCAATAGCCTTCTTGGTTGGTTGAAAACAAAAAATATTTGTTTCTAAAATTTACTATTACAGGATCGGCGGTTGCACGATGTTTTCCTTGTTTTGAAAACACATCAAAAGGTGTGTAACCGTAATCAATATTGATAGGGTTGCAATAGGTTTTTTGCTGAGCAATCAATGAGTGAAACGAACACCATATAATAAGAATTGCTATTTTTTTCATTTGAATATTTTAAATAAACTAATTTTTATTCAACCAATTCAAATTGTGATTTTAAACTAGCATCAGAATTGGCACCTACAAACACATCAAAATCCCCTGGCTCTGCAACAAAATCCAAATTGTAATTATAGAATTTTAAATCTTCAACAGTTAATTTAAAAGAGACAGTCCTTGTTTCACCTTTTTTAATTTCTACTTTTTGAAATCCTTTTAATTCTTTAACCGGACGAGTCACAGAACCCACTAAATCACGGATATATAATTGAACAATTTCTTTACCATCAAATTCTCCAGAATTGGTAACATCTACATAAATTTCAATATTACTATCTGCATTTAATTGATTTGCACTCAACTTCAAATTACTATAATCAAATTTGGTATAACTCAGCCCAAAACCAAACGGATATAAAGGTTCGTTAGGAACATCCATATAGTTTGATTTAAACTTTTCAAACTTTCCTTCTTTATTACCAAGAGGTCGACCTGTGTTTTTATGATTGTAATAAAGCGGGATTTGTCCTACGCTTCTTGGAAATGTTGATGTTAGTTTTCCTGAAGGGTTAACATCGCCAAATAACACATCGGCTATGGCATGTCCAGATTCGCTTCCACTAAACCAAACATCTAAAATTGCGGTAGCTGATTTAGATTCCTCGTTAAGCACTAATGCTCTACCATTAAAAAGAACAATAACTATAGGTTTTCCTGTTTTTACCAGAGCCTTCAATAAATCTTTTTGAGCCTGAGGAATTGAAATATCTGAACGACTGCTACTTTCTCCACTCATTTCTGATGATTCTCCAATAGCTGCTATAATAACATCAGATTTTGCTGCAATATTTACTGCTTCTTGTCTTAACTGTTCATCTGTTCTACCATCTCTTGGAATTTCTCTACCAAACATGGTTGCAATTTTTTCGAAATCTTTATCATAAGACAAGTTACTTCCTTTAGCGTATAAAACAGTAGCATTTTTACCTGCAACATCCTTAATACCTTCCAACAATGTAATGGATTCATCTTGCTTTGTTGCAACACTCCAAGTACCAGCCATATTTTCTTTAGTGTATGCTAATGGCCCTACTAAAGCTATTTTAGCTGATTTTTTTAATGGTAATATATCATTGTCATTTTTTAGTAATACCATGGATTGCGAAGCAACTTGTCTGGCAAATGCTCTATTTTCTTTTGTAAATACTTCTGTTTTTGCTCTATTTTCATCACAATATTTATAAGGATTATCAAATAATCCTAATTGGTATTTTGCAGTTAACATCCTTTTTACAGCAGCATCAACATTTTGCATAGATACTTTCCCATTCTCAACAGATTGTTTTAATGTTTTAATAAATGCTGCTGGAATTACTGGCGAATCTCCTGCCATATCCATATCAACTCCTGCGTTTAGTGCTAGTGCAGCAACGTCATATTTATCTCCCATGCCATGATGAATCATTTCATAAATTCCAGTATAATCTGTCACTACAAATCCATTAAAGCTCCAATCATTCCTCAACAAATCTGTAAGCAACCATTTATTACCTGTTGCCGGAATACCATCAATCTCGTTAAACGATGCCATGACAGAGCCTACACCTGCGTCAACGGCTGCTTTATACGGTGGCAAATATTCGTTGTACATTCTCATTCTGCTCATATCTACCGTATTATAATCCCTACCTCCTTCTGGCGCACCATACAATGCAAAATGTTTTACACAAGCCATCATTGTGTTATTCTTTGTCAAGTCATCTCCTTGATATCCTTTTACCATTGCTTTGGCAATCTCACTTCCTAAAAAGGTATCTTCACCTGAACCTTCTGAAACACGACCCCAACGTGGATCTCTTGAAATATCAACCATTGGTGAAAATGTCCAGTTAATTCCATCGGCAGTTGCCTCTTGGGCTGCCATTTTAGCTGTTTTTTTGATAAGTTCCATATCCCATGAACAGGATAAACCTAATGGTATTGGAAAGGTTGTTTCATAACCGTGAATGACATCCATTCCAAAAATTAAAGGAATTTTCAATCGGCTTTTTTCAACGGCTATTTTTTGCACTTCTTTAATCTTTTCAACAGATTTGATATTGAAAAGGCCTCCTACTTTACCTTCCTCAATTTCTTTAGCAATATCTGAGCTTTGTGCTTGACCCGTTATAATATCTCCAGAAACAGGAAGATTAAGTTGGCCTATTTTTTCTTCAACAGTCATTAAATTTAAAATAGAATCTACCTTTTTTTCAAATGGATTATCTACTAAATTTCTATTAGTTTTATTTTGACTCTGATTACATGATACAATTAATGTTACTGTAATTACAAACAAAGCTTGTTTAATTTTGAATAGTTTGTTCATTTTTATTTTTTTGTTTTTGAAAATAGCCAACTTAAAAGTTCAGGTTCTGCAAATGCAGAGTCCCAGCTATTGTGATTATCATTTTCAAAATATGTTAATTTTACATCAGCTCCTTTTTTTTGAAGCGCTGCTACCATTCTTAAAGAAAAATAGGGGATTACAACATCATCTTTTCCTCCATGGAATACCCAAAGCGAAATCTTATTTGCATATCTGTTAACAGATTTTGGATTTCCTCCTCCACAAATAGGAAATGCTGCAGCAAACATGTCTGGTTTTCTATTTATAATTTCAAAAGTGCCCATGCCTCCCATAGAAAGTCCTCCAACATACACCTGATCTTTTTTAACGTATGATTTTTTAGTTAAATCTTCCATTAAACTCAAAACAAGCGTCATGGACTTTGTTGGTTTTCCTAATCGTTTAAATTTGTATTTTTCAAGTCCTTTTTTCGATTCATTTCGATTTACATTAGCCCAATAATCGTCTTTTGGACATTGTGGAAAAATAATAATTGCTGGAAATTCATCTTTACTATAATTTTCTAAAAATAATTTGCTGCCATGTACCAGTTGAGTTTCATTGTCGTTTCCTTGTTCCCCTCTTCCATGAAGAAATAAAACAAGAGGATATTCCTTTTCTTCTGAAAAATTTTCAGGAAGTAATAAGCGGTACTTTAAAGTATCATTATTATGAAAATATAATTCCTTTGAAAAAAGTTCTTTATTTTGAGCTATTAAAAAATTAGAGACAAAAAAAAATAGAACCCAAAACGTATTCTGATTGCTATATTTTATTTGATAATGTTTCATTCTACAAATATTTAATAATTAAATCCTAATTTATCTAAACCTAATTTAACATCTGCATTTTGCATAAACAAATTCCATAACAAACCAGATCTGTAATTTTCAATCATAATAATTTCTGGACCCTGATCGATGGACAAATAAGCATCGGCAACCCAATAATTATATTGTGGACTAAAAGCATCATAAAAACTTGTCATCTTTTACACTAAATAATATTCGTTTATTTTGCAATAAATTAAAAAAGGAGAGGAAAATAAGGCCTCTCCCTTTTATTCAAGCAAATTTACTCAATCCCTAATATCTTAGTTTTTTACTTGACCAATTTTGTAATTACTAAACTATTGCCATTTTATATCATCGATATAATAAATATCAGCCGCAGTTCCATTTGTTTCACCACCATTGAAAAAGAATACTACTTTTTGATGATTTTCTGCTGCTTGATCACTAAAATCAAAAGTATATTCTGTCCAAGCATTTGTTGTAGTAATCGCTCCCCAAACCTCTTTCCCACCAGATGTGCCTCCTTCTAGTTTAGCCAGCAACGGTACTGCTACAGTTGACAAAATCTTTATTTTCAATTGATTTTTTACAGATAAGTCAATGACATCTCCAAAATCAAATACTAATGCGTCCCATGCATCTGTACCATTATCTGTAACTTCAAGTACACTTGTGCTGACATTTATTCCGCTAACATCAGGATTATCAAGAATAGCTGTATTTACGCAGCATACCACATCATAATTTTGCTGACATTCAAAATCGTTAACAATACTTGTATCTATTGACACTCCGAAACAAGGGTCAAACTCACTAAATCTTACATCATCAATGTAATAAAGATCTGATGCAGTTCCATTTGTTTCACCACCATTGAAAAAGAATACTACTTTTTGATGATTTTCTGCTGCTTGATCACTAAAATCAAAGATGTATTCTGTCCAAGCATTTGCTGTAGTAATGGCACCCCAAACTTCTTTTCCAGCAGATGTGCCTCCTTCTAATTTTGCCAATAAAGGAACTGCTCTAGTTGATAAAATTTTAATTCGTAAATAATTTTTAGTTGTTAAATCAATTGCGCCACCATAATCAAGGACTAAAGCATCCCAAGCATCGGTACCGTTATCTGTTACTTCTAATACGGAATCACTTGGATTAGCTGCATTCAAATCTGGGTTAACAACAATTTGATTTGGAATACAACAGGTTACCACTGAATTTTGCTGACAATTAAAATCATTAATAACACTTAAATCAGGGGCTACACCAATACATGGGTCTGAAAGTTCTATGAATTTTAAATCATCCATATAATAAACCTCAGTACCATCGGTGTCTACACCTGCATTAAAGAAGAGTACTATTTTAGTGTGATTTTCTGTTGCCTGACTACTAAAATCAAAAGTGTATTCCTTCCATACTCCTGTATTTGTGATTTGGGCATCAACTTCAATCCCTCCTGAAGTACCACCTTCTAACTTAGCTTTTAAAATTCCCGCTACCGGTGCAAAAACTTTTATACTAAACACATTCTTTGTTGATAAATCTATAGGAGCTCCAAAGTCTATTATTACGGCATCCCAAGCACCAACTTCATCAATATATTTACCAGAAAATTTACTGCTATTTACATCATTTTTATTGGGAGTGGCTATTTTTTCAACCTCTGGAGTATCTTGATTCATTTGACAATCAAAATCACTAACGATACTAAGATCTGGAACAACTCCTGCACAAGGATCTCCTGATAAAACATATTTAAGGTCATCTATAAAGTATTCATTTGTACCATCAGTATCAACACCTGCATTAAAGAATAACACAAGCTTATTGTGATTTTGATTAAATTGATCGCTAAAATCAAATGAATATTCTGCCCAACCATTATTTCCAGTTACATTAGTTGTTTTTTCAGATGGAGTAGAAGTTCCTCCTTCCAATTTTACAATCAATGTTCCCGCTATTGCTGTTCTAATTTTTAGCTTAAAAATATTATATGTTGTTAAATCAATGGGAGCGCCATAATCAATAATCAAAGCATCCCAAGCACCAGTTCCATCAATATATTTACCAACAAATCTACTTGTATTAATTTGTATTTCTGCAGGATTTCTTACCACTTCTACTCCTGTCAAATCGACGTTTGCCTGACATTCAAAATCTGATATAATGTTATCATCTATTGTAACATTAGTATCCTCACATGGAGCATATGCTATAGTTGGATATTTATTTAAATCATCTTCACAAGATGCTAAAAATATCAACGTTATTAAAAGCAGAAATGCATTTAGATAAAATTTAGTTGTTTTCATAATAATTTATTTAATTAGCTTTATTGTTTTAATCTTTTTGTAAATAAAATTGATGTGCAAATTTATAATCTGAGCTACCTACTTCAAAAAGTTCGTAATCGTCCTCTTCGTTTACAAAATTTAAATTACTGTCATAAAATTTTAAATCGTTGGCAGTAATAAAAATCCCTTTGTTTTTGTTTCTCCTTTTTTCAAATTCGTTTTTTTGAACCCTTTTAACTTTTTAACAGGTCTGGTAATAATACCAAATTTGTCTTTAATATATAATTGCACAATTTCTTAACCATCAAAATTTAATGTATTGGTTATGTTAGCCGTAACCGTTATTCTTGAGTTTATTTAGTTAGTATGTAAACCCTAATTTTGTTAATCCATCTTTTATTTCTTGGTCTTGCATAAATAAAGACCATAATAATTGAGTTCTATAATTTTCTATCATGGCTATTATAGGCCCTTGATCTATCGCTAAATAACCGTCTGCAACCCAATTTTGTTGTTCTGAAAAAGCATCATAAAACCCATATTTTCCCCATAATTTATCATATTGTTGATAGTAAAAATACTCCAATGCTTTTCTTGATTCAATAGGGGTATATGGGAATGATGAAAGTGCTGCTGTTGGTGTAATAATTCCCAAATCGTTTGTTGGACTATGGGCCGAATAACCCGTAATGTTATCACTTGCAGTTAATCCCCAGCAATATTCACTATACCCTTTATAACCTTTTGGGTTTGCTTTACAATATTCGTAATTAATAAGGCTATGTGCTATATTCTGTGTATTGTAATTAGCATATTGATCGGATAAGCCCCTAGGGTTTAAACCAATAAATGAATAATGGGCAAAAAACAACGGTCCTCCCAAATTTTCTCCTAATGGCAAAATATGACCGTAATAAGTTGAGTTGTTTTTCATATCACCATTACGTGCCCATCCATTGTCATAAGTTTCTTTATCAATAGTATGTGTAGGTGATGCTGCAGCCAATATGTATACAATCAATGCTTCATTCCATCCAGTAATTATATGATTTAGTTCAAACCCATAGTTTTCAGACCAATGCCAAGTAATCGATTTGTTCCCTTGAGTATACCAATCCCATTCTACATCTTCCCAAATGGCAGTAATCCTATCACGAATGGCAATTTCATCGGCACTGTTACCAGAAAAATATTGTCTGTTAATCAGCAGTCCTTGAATTAAGAATGCGGTTTCAACAATATCCCCTCCATCGTCTTTATCAGCAAAAGGTTGTGTTTCACCTGTTTTCCGATACCAATGTGAAAATGCACCATGATATGTGTTCGCATTTTCAAGGAAGGTTAATATTTTTTTTAATTGCTGAATGGCCTGGTCTCTAGTTATCCACCCTCTATTAACTGCAGCTGGGAAACTCGAAATACCAAAACCAGAACCTCCAGTAGCCATTGTTTCCAGTGATTGCGAACGCTCTCTAGCTAAACCACTTGTGGGTTCAGCAAAATCCCAAAAATATTTAAATGTGCGTTCTTGCACCAAGTTCAATAATTCCTCAAAAGGAATTTCTGATACTGTAGGCTCCTGAATAATAGGCACGTCTGGCGGAGGAGGTGAAATATCACTTCCTCCTCCACAACTATTAAGCATCATTAACAATACAAAACAATATGGAAACATCGAGAATATTCTTTTTACTTTTATAATGAACACTGATTTTATATATTTAAACCTCTTAATTTTTAATCATTTTTATACGGTTTTTAATAACCAGGGTTTTGTTCAAGCAATCCACCACTTTTAATTATTTGTTCATTAGGTATAGGGAATACTTCATGCTTACCATCTACAAAAGGTTTGCCTAAAGCTCTTAATACAGTACCCGCTCTTCCTTGGCGAACCAAATCAAAATAACGGTCATGCTCAAAAGCCAATTCATGTCTTCTCTCTTCCCAAATAGCCATTTGGTTAACAACAGGCGCATCTCCTAATCCGGCTCTATTTCTCACCAGGTTCAAAGGTGTTGCCGCATCACCTCCAGTTGCTAATGCCGCTTCTGCATTCATTAATAATACATCTGCATAACGTAGTATGCGGATGTTTTTCCCTGTTTCCCAAGCATCTGAAAATGCGCTGGAATAGGCTTTTTGATTATACATAGGGTTTACTACGGTGTTTGGTACTAGTCTTCCGTCAAACAAAATTTCTCCCCTAAAAATTATGGTGGCATCTCGTCTAGTATCTCCAGCCTCATAAGAATCGGCTAAATTCTGTGAAGGCGTATTAAAGCCCCAGCCCCAACCGCCAGCACCTCTAGCACCTTGAGTAACACTATAGCCTTGCGTTCCAGCAGTAGGAGTTTCTCCCCTTGCTTGAATCTCAAAAATGGATTCTATATTATTTTCTGATATTTCTTTCCAAATATCTTCGTAATTAGGGGTTAAGCCATATTCACCAGATGCAATAATCTCATTAGTTAAGGTTAAAACTGCTGGCCATTTATTTTGGTACATGCTCACTTTTGCCAGTAATGCTTTAGCGGCTCCTTTGGTTGCTCTTCCTAACTCTGAAATGGGATACCCACTTTTTTCTGGTAAAGAGGCGATTGCTTCCGTTAAATCTGTCTCAATAAAAGCATAAGTTTCTTCTTTTGTAGCTCTACTAAGAAGTTGTGCAGGATCAACACTAAGGTCTGGGATACCTGCTATTAATGGAACACCTCCAAAAGTTTTTACAAGTCTGAAATATGTTAATGCCCTTAAAAATTTCGCCTCCCCAATAAGCCTACTTTTTAATGTAGGATCTAAATCAAATGCCTCTAGTCTGTTTATGGCTTGATTGGCTCTTTGTATGCCATCATAATGTGCAGCCCAAACCTCATCGAATGATATGGTTGTGGCATCAAAAGTAAGTCCATCTAATAAATTTTTATCCCCACCCGTATCTCCAGGATCACTGCCTTTATCAGCATCATCAGAGGTGATGCTACTAACACCATTCCATGAAAATGAGCTCATAGCCCATTGATTAAGGTTATTGTAAACAGCGTTTACCAGTTCAGGGGCTTTATCCGCAGTTATTGCACTTTCAGTTTCTTTATTAGCCGCAACATTAATAAAGTCTTCACTGCAGGAGAGTGTAAACCCTAGTGTTAATAGTATTGACATACTATAACAAATTGATTTTTTAGTTAAATTTTTCATTTTTCTTTATTTATTAAAATGATGTGTTTATTCCTATATAAAATGATCGCAACGTTGGATAAGCATTCAGTTCAATTCCAGCTGTATTAAGAGGGTTTCCATTATCGCCTCCAGATAATTCTGGAGAATACCCTGAAAATCTTTTAAGAATAATTGGGTTTTTTGCTGATGCATAAATTCTAATTTTAGAAAACAGCCCTAATTTCTCACTCGGGAAAGTATAACCCAATGTTATGTTATTAATTCTAAAGAAATCTCCTGATTCAAGATAGTAATTGGAAGATTTTGGTACATCGTTTGAAGCAATAGGTGTTGTATTGCTTGGTCTTCCAGAAGTCCAACGGTTATCAAATGTTTTTTGTTCAATGTTTTCATTTCCGAAGCGTTGTGCTTTTTTACCATTATAAACCACATTTCCAAAATTTCCAAAAGTGTCAACACTGAAATCAAAATTATCATAATCGAATCCAAAATTGAAACCGAAGAAATATTTTGGAATGTAAGAACCAAAGAATCTTCTATCATCTTCGGTTATATCACCATCATTATTTAAATCTTTATAAACAAATTCCCCTCTATCATCAATACCAGCTACTTCATATAAATAGAAACTTCCCAATGGTTGTCCAACTGCTACTTTTTTAGTGTATTGTCCATTATCAATGTTTCCTCCTGTTTGTTCATTAAAGAAAGGACTGGTTACTTTGGTCAATTCATTTTTGTTGTATGAAAAATTACCACCAACATGATATTTTAACTTGTCATTTATTTTATCTGACCAATTTAAAAGGACTTCTACACCTGTATTTTCAATTCTACCTACATGAGAATTGAAAGGATCAAAACCAAAAACATCTGGAAGCTGAATTTCTAAAGTAGCATTCTCATTTACTCTTTGGTAATAATCTATTTCACCACTCAATCTATAATCAAGAAGTGTATATTCTATACCTATATTATATTCATTGGTATTTTCCCAAGACAAATTTTCTTGAACAGTCCCTGTTATTGTGATGCCTTGTTGTAAATCTTGATTAGGTCCAAATGCATAAAACCCTCCGCTGCCAGTTGTTGCTGACAGGACATTAAAAGGAACATTTTGATTTCCTAACTCTCCATAACTTGCCCTAAGCTTTAAAACATCAAAAAATCCATCTTGCATAAAGTCTTCATTACTTATTGCCCAACCGGCACTCACAGCAAAAAAATCACCATATCTAAATCCTTTTTGAAACTTGCTGGAACCATCTCTTCTATAAGAAGCATTAAAAATGTATTTGTTTTTATAATCATAATTCACCCTCCCTATTAAAGAATATAATCTATCTAATACTGTAAATGAGCCATCTGAAAGTTGTGTATCATCTTCATCACCCAGCCCCAAATTATATTTAAGATTTGAATCTAAAGGCACATTATTTCTAGTACCCTTTAAAAATTCACCTCTGCTTTCTTCTGCGGTAATACCAGCAGTCAACTTTATGGTATGATCTTCACTAAATGTTTTTTCAAACGTGAAATAATTATCTAAAAACCAATGATAATTATTTTTATGTTCAACAGTAAGCCTAGTTTTAGCTGGGTTTTCTATTCCCCCTTCAAAATTCTCTTCTGTATTCCCAGGATTACTGGCCAAATAAGAACCTAATCTATCTTGAAAATTATATAATCTTGCCGTTTCAGATTCTATAGAAAACTGAGAAGTAAAGACTAATGGCTCTATTATTTTATAATCCATTTTAAGTGAGGCCTGTATTTTAAAGAACTTTTGATTTTCATCTTGATAAAATAAATCTTTTACAGGATTCCCAACATTATTAAAGGCTACAGATGCACCAAACCGTCCATCTTCATCTCTTACAGGAACTATAGGGGCTTGTTTGTAAGCAGTAGTAAATGCATTAAATGATTTTGGTGCAACATGTGTTATTGTTGCACTTACATTTTGAGAAAGGCTAAGCTTATCACTAATTTTATATTCAACATTACTTCTTATAGTAAGTCTATTAAAATCATTATCTTTTAAAATTCCTTCTTCCTTATTATATCCTACACTAAAAAATGCTTGAATATTATCAGATCCACCAGATAGTGATAAATTGTAATTTGATACTCTGGCAGTTCTTGAAATTGCATCAAGCCAGTTGGTATTATATTGTTGGTTTGTTGGAAAAAAACCACTTGTATCATTGTCGTTACTTGGATCATTGTCATTTAATAAATCCCTTAAGGCAGCCTCATTACTATAAGTCACAAAAGAAGAAGCATCCGCCATATCTACTTTACTTAATATATCCCTGAAACCAGTATAGGAATCAAACGAGACTTGCATTTTTCCAGAACGTCCTTTTTTAGTGGTAATGATTATAACCCCATTAGCACCTCTATTACCATAAATTGCTAATGAAGCCGCATCTTTTAAAACATTCATGGTTTTAATATCAGAAGTATTGATGTTATTTATATTACCAGTCAAAACGCCATCTACAACGTACAATGGATCTCTTCCTCCTTGTATGGTACCCAATCCTCTAATAATAACTGTTGAAGCAGACCCAGGAGCATCTGAAGCAATTATATGAACCCCTGCCGCTTTTCCTTGTAATGCTTGTGTTGCATTAGCTATAGGCTCACTAGCTAAATCTTCGCCTTTAATTGAACTCACTGAGCTTGTAAGAACCGCTTTTTTCTGAGTTCCATAACCAACAATAACAACTTCGTCTAGAGATTCAACATCAATATCCAGTATTACGTTAATACTATTTTGGTTTCCTACAGTTATGGTCTTTGTTTTAAACCCAACGTAACTGAACTCCAATATTTCGCCAACACTAACCTGAATGGAAAAATTCCCATCAAAATCAGTACTGGCACCTCTACTGGTTCCTTGTACAATAACATTTACACCTGGTATGGGTGTATTGTCTTCTGAACTAGTAACAACGCCCGTGACAGATTTGCTTTGAGCTAAGCCATAAACGGATACTAGAAAAAGTAATAAGAGAATAATTTTTGTTTTCATAGAAATGATTTGAATTAATTGTTTAGTTGAGTACAAGATAAAATGAATTTGACTCTTAAAGCAAAAACCATTTACACTTTAAATACGCCATTAATAGTTGAAAAACTAAAAAAACCTACTGTTGACGTATATTATGCGAACAAAAAAGTGAGCAATAAATGCATATAAAACGTTATATGACGTAGTTTTGGCGTAAAAAAATTCACAAATAACGTAGTTTTTTATGCCTATTATTCGAAATTTATTAAATAAGATGTAACGGAAACATCATTTTCCAAATTCAATTTCTTTTTTAATCTATATCTGTGGGTTTCTAAACCTCTTACAGAGACATTCATTAGAGGAGCTATTTCTTTGTTGGATAAATTCATTTTGATGTAGGCACAAATCTTTAAATCCTTAGGTGTTAAAGTAAAATGCCTAGACTTGAGGTTTTTAAAAAATTCTTCATGTACTTGATTGAAGTTATGTTCAAAGATTTTCCATTCGTCTTTATGTGCTATTGAGCTATCAACTTTCTTTAATATCTTTTTATAAGCATATTGGTTATCAAAACTGTCCTTATTTACAGCTAATTCTCTTTTAATGTCTTGTAAGGTTTCATTTTTCTTAACTAAGGCCATTGCAGTATTTGCCAGCTGTTTGCTCTTCAATTTAACTTCACTTTTGAGCGATTCATTTTTCAATTGAACAATTCTTTTTTCGTTTTCCAAAGCTTTTTCCTTCAACAACTCTTGTTGCTCTTTTGCATATTTTATCCTTAATAATCTTTGTTCCTTGTTAATCTTTCTCTTGTTAAATATATAAACAACTACAACTATAATAACCAAAGTTATTAAGTAAATAACCAATCCTAAAGTATCCTTGTACCAAGGAGGCAACACCCTTATTTGTACTTTGATTGGCAATGATGATTTTCCTAGATTATTACTGGTTCTAAATAAAACGGTATAAGTACCGTCTTTTAAATTTGACAACTCTAATTTGTCCTTATCTAATTTGTTCCATTTTGCCGCATCTAGTTCTGTTATTGAATACTCAAAAAAATGGTTACTTGATTTTGGGGATGAAATAGAGATATTGACACTACTATTCAATTTTAACTCAATTATTTGATTTTGTTTTATCTCTATTAGTTCCTTATCAATTTTAATCCCCTCTATTTGGGGCATATTTAAGATGGTTTTTGAATTGGTCTTTTTATCAATAAGCATAAAACCATTATTCAAATTGAGTGCAAATGTTGAATCACTTATTTTTGAAACATTTTCATAGCCTACAATTAAACGATCCTCAAAATAATTATTAGAAAGGGCAATGCTTTTTTTATCATTTAACAATGATTTAAAACTTATAACATTATTTGTGCTTTTAAGCACTAATCCTTCTACATCCTCTTCAGAAATTATGTATGATGTGCGCCCGAAATTTTCATTTAAAAGATCATAAGAAACAATACTGTCCAATATGGGCTCATATTTTAACCATCCGTCATTGGTTTTAAAACAAATGTCATTTTTTATTTTGTAAACCCTTACGTTAAATTCTGAGAAAACCCCTTTGTTTTTATAATTTTCAATGCTGGATATGGCATCATAATTCTCATCAAACTTAATTCTATACAAGCCCTTATAAGCATGAGCGGCCCATGCCGTATACTGGTCTTCAAACTCCAAAAATCGAATTGGGATAGTGGTCTTGCCCAAGTGTTTTTCTTCCCAATTTGACACGCCTTTTTTAAACCTTACCAATCCTGTATAGGTACCCTCTATATAGATATCATTATGCTCGGGGACACGTTTGATTATCCAACCTCCAGTATTATTACATATAGGGATTAATTGTTTATCCTTAACCAAAAAAGTACCGTAATTATGGCTGCAAAAAAGTTCTCCATCAATTTCTTTCAAACTCCAGACTTGACTTTGAGACCCCTTAACAAATTGCAGTTTATTGTCCTTATCTAAATAGAATAACCCAGTATTGCTACCAAGGTACACTTCATCTTTAAACCGAATAACATCATAAACAGCCCCTAATTTACCGGACACATCATTAAAAAAATAATTGTGACTGCTCAGGTCAACTGAAGCTAGGCCATTATCCAATCCCAGCCATAAAGTATCATTTTCATCAACATATTGGCCTAAAACCGTATTGTTAATGAGTCCGTTTTCTTTATTGATATGAAAAATTATTTTACCATTGTTTTTTGTAAGATAAACACCGTCCTTGATGGTTCCAAAAATCATGTTCCCGTTTTTCAATATGGAAAAATGATTAAGTTGGTGTTGCTTTATAAAACTATTGACCTCAACATTTAATGGGGTTAGTTTATTGTTATCATATAAAAAGCAGCCTAGTAATGATGTTGTTATTATTAGTTTATCATTATATCTGTTTATCGATATAATTTGGGCTTCCTTTAAAATATCATCATATATTTTAGGCATTAACTTGTTGCTCTCAAACTGATAAATCCCTTTTTTCAATGTAGAAACATATAATACGCCATTAACCACATTACATGAAATAATTGTGGATTCAGGATTCACTTTTTTGATTTCCCCAGAGGGATAATATAGATAAATACTAAGGAAAGACCTAAAGACAATGGTATCTTTATATGATACAATTTGCCAAATCTCTTCATTTTGGGAAATATCCTCCTTTATAGAATCACTTAAAGAAGAATAAACCAACACTCCTCTTGAATTTCTTTTCCAAAAGCCAAATTCTTCAAAAGACCCAGTATAAACTTTATCCTTATATGCTAAAACCGAACGTATTGTAGTTTTATTAGGCAGTTCCTTAAAGTCCCATTTTAAACCATCATATTCTAATAAGCCATTGTTATTGGCAACATAAATTTTTCCATTATCAGATCTTGAAACATCCCAGTTTTGGTTTCCTGCATTATACTCAGACAAAACATAATTTTGAAAAAAAGGGGTATATTGTGCCTCTGCTGAAAATGATATGAGCAGGAAAAACAAAAAAAAGGCAGTATTTAATATTAATCTTATCACTTACAAATCTCAAACAAATAACAAACCAAGATATAAAATTAAAATTTGTTGTCACCAAATCTAATTTATTCTGAGGACAATTGAACTATTAAAATTTTGGGATTTGATTTCTATTATCTCTTAGTATGTATAAATTATATATTTTTGCATAGTTAATTATGCCCTTAAAAACTTAAAAGTTGTCTTTCTACTAATAAAATATACCTATTTTTAACAATATGGATGGTGTTTATAAATATTCCATTATCAAGCCACTTGAACTTATCATTCAATTCCATCAAAATGATTTGACCTTTGACGGGATTAAAGCCCTTAAGCAATCCATTATAAGGGATAGTAACTATAATCCCAAATTTAATTTTATTATTGACTTGAGATTGGCCAACATTAAAATGTCTCTCCTTGAGCTTAAATTATATGGGGATTGGGTTGAAGAGACCCTAAATGATAGCCACAAAAATATGGCACTGTTTACAGACAACCCAAGTCAAGTTTCTAATGCCATGTTATTCAAGTTAAATGACAATATAAAAAATTTATATTATGAAGTTGTTAGCTCTATGGAAGGCGTCCTAAGCCATGTTGATGTTGATATTTCAAATCTCGAACTTGTTGAAAACGAAATAAGCAAGCTAAAGGTTAAGGAATGATTCATTTCATTCTAAACTTTTGTTATGTCCCTTTAAACTATTCGACAAATGATTTTAGATTCATATCTTTATTAAAATTTAAACAAATGCAAAAAACATATTACGATCCTGCCGATTTAAAAAAATTTGGAAAGATCTCTGAATGGAATGAAGAACTAGGAAAAAGATTCTTTGATTATTACGGAAAAGTTTTTGAAGAAGGCACATTATCAGGGAGAGAGAAATCACTGATAGCATTGGCTGTATCACATGCAATTCAGTGCCCCTATTGTATTGATGCTTATACAGGTGATGGACTGAAGCGTGGTATTACCAAAGAAGAAATGATGGAAGCCCTTCATGTGGCAACAGCTATTCGTGGTGGAGCATCTTTAGTTCATGGTGTTCAAATGATGAATAAAGTAAATAAGCTTGACATGTAAGTTTTATTATTTTAGTCGTCTTAATATCTACACTAAAAATCATTTTCTCAATTGATAACAAAATCACTACATAAACGCGAAAGCGAGTTGGCAAATAGCAAAAGACAGCTGGAAATATTATCAAACAGCATTTTTAAAAGTGGAGACTTACCCACTTTTGCCAAAAAAATAGCAGAAACCAACCAATTTCCTTTAAAAGCCAGAAAATTGGAAGTTCTTCAAATCAATGTGGGTTATATGTGTAACCAAGTTTGTGAACATTGCCACGTTGACGCCGGTCCTGACAGAAAAGAAATCATGACCAAGGAGACCATGTTACAATGCTTGGAAGTCATTAAAAAAACCGGGGCCCATACGTTGGATTTAACCGGTGGCGCTCCTGAAATGAATCCAAATTTTCGCTGGTTTGTTGATGAAGCCTCTAAAATAGGAATCAAAGATTTCATTGTGCGTTCAAACCTAACCATTATGAAAGCCAATAAAAAGTTTTCAGATTTACCAGAGTTTTTTAAATCACACAATGTGCATGTGGTCTCTTCAATGCCGCATTGGACTCGTGGAAAAACAGACAAACAAAGAGGCACAGGTGTTTTTGATCAATCTATTGAAGCCCTTAGAGATTTAAACGCCATAGGTTATGGCATGCCAGACAGCAATCTTAGATTGGACTTGGTTTACAACCCTTCAGGAGCTTTTTTACCAGGAAACCAATCTTCTTTAGAAAAAGATTTCAAAAAAGCGTTGCTAGAAGATTTCAATGTGCATTTCCATAATCTATTTGCTATAACCAACTTACCTGTGAGCCGGTTTTTAGATTATCTAATTGCTTCAGACAATTATGAAGATTATATGTATAATTTGGTTGAAGCCTACAATCCAGCTGCTGTTGAAAATGTGATGTGTACCAACACGTTATCCATAAGTTGGGATGGGTATTTATATGATTGTGATTTTAACCAAATGCTTCAATTACCTGTAAACGGTAAGGCAAAACATATCTCTGAATATAACGAGGAATTGCTTTTTAACAGAGATATAGTTATTTCTCAACATTGTTATGGCTGTACTGCTGGTGCAGGTAGTAGTTGTCAAGGAAGTGTAGCTTAAATTATGAAAACTCTACTTAATATTTTCTTTGCGCTGGTGGTTCTTGCAGCTAATGCACAGGAATCACTTCCTGAGTTATTAAAACAATACAACACCAAAAACATCCCGTATATTACCGTTCAGGAATTGGCAATGCCAAAGACGCAAGCTATTATTTTAGATGCCAGAGAATACCAAGAATATAAAACCAGTCATTTAAAGAATGCCTTACCTGTTGGTTATGGTTTTTTTGAATTAGATTCTGTCATAAAAAATGTTCCAAATAAAGATGGAAAAATAGTTGTGTATTGTTCCATTGGAATTCGATCTGAAACCATTGCATACAAACTGAAAAAAGCAGGATATAAAAATGTCTTTAATCTCTATGGAGGTATTTTCGAATGGAAGAACAACAATTTTCCCGTTTACAATTCGGATGAACAAGAAACAGAAAACATACATATTTTTTCAGAAGAATGGAGCAAATGGCTGAAGAAAGGTCGCAAAGTATTCTAAAATGGGATTATTAAACGCTAAGGATTCAGATTCTAACAATGAACTGGCTACCAATTTTTACTTTCCAAGTTCTAAAAATGCCCTTGTCATTTTTACAAGAAACCCAGAGTTAGGGAAATGCAAAACACGTTTGGCCAAAACCATTGGAGAAAAATCCGCTTTAGATATCTACAAGTATTTATTGCAACACACTGCCAAAGTTTCAAAAAAAACAGAGGCAGACAAATATGTGTTTTATTCTGAAAATATAATAAAGCAAGATTTTTGGAAGTCTGAAGTTTTTAGAAAAAAATTACAATATGGTTATGATTTAGGAGCTCGTATGGAAAATGCCTTTTCTGAATTATTTCAATTAGGCTATGAAAAAGTTATTATTATTGGCAGTGATTTATTAGACCTTACCTCTAGTCATATTGAAAAAGCCTTTTCCTCATTAAGCAAAAATGATGTGGTTATTGGGCCCGCCAAAGACGGCGGTTATTATCTGCTGGGAATAAAAAAACTTCATCCAACTATCTTTAAAAATAAAGCTTGGGGTACCTCAACCGTATTAAAAGACACTTTAAATGACATACAAAATTGTACTTTTGATTTACTGGAAGAATTGAACGATGTTGATACCTTTGAAGATATAAAACCCTATCAAGAACTTAAGAAATTTTACAATACAAATGATTAAATACATTACAGAAACAACAGATTACCTTATAGCTAAAGGATTTGACAAACCCGAAATTGGGATCATTTTAGGAACCGGTTTAGGACAACTTATTGAAAAAGTCGAGATACTGCACGAAGTAAGCTATAACCACATTCCTAATTTCCCAACAGCTACCGTTGAGTTTCATAAAGGTAAACTTATTTACGGCATTTTAGAAGGCAAAAAAGTAGTGGTTATGCAAGGGCGTTTTCATGTGTATGAAGGCTATTCACTTCAAGATGTTACATACCCAGTTCGTATTATGGAAAAATTAGGCATTCATACCCTTTTGGTTTCTAATGCTGCAGGAGCTATCAATCTTAACTTCAAAAAAGGTGAATTAATGTTGATTGAAGACCATATTAATCTACAAGGAAGCTCTCCTTTAGCCTTTAAAGGTGTAGAACATTTGGGTGAGCGTTTTACAGATATGAGTAAACCTTATGACTTGGAAATAAATTTAAAATTTGAACAGATTGCCAAAGAGCATAACATCACTTTACATAAAGGTGTTTATGTAAGTGTTGTTGGACCCCAACTTGAAACACGCGCTGAATATAAAATGCTTAAAACCATAGGTGCTGATGCCGTTGGTATGAGTACCGTTCCAGAAATTATTGTGGCTAACCACTTAAAAATAAAAGCAGCAGCGGTGTCAGTTTTAACCGATGAATGCGACCCAAACAACTTAAAGCCTGTTGATATCGCCGACATAATAAACATGGCAGGAAAAGCAGAGCCTAACATGATTACTTTATTTAAAGAATTGATTAAAACAATATAACGTCATTCCGAGCGAAGTAAAGGAATCTCATAAAAGATTGCTTCGTCATTTTATTCCTCGCAATGACAAATTATTCCTCGCAATGACAAAAACAAAAAAAGCTAAAAATATGAATTATTTAGAAACAACAAAAAATGTATATAAAGAGGCAGCCCTAACACCAGATATTGGCTTATGCTGTACTACCAACCCAATTTGGGAACTCCCTGGTTTAAAAATTCCTAAAATCATGCAGGAAATGAATTATGGTTGCGGGAGTACCGTGCATGCACGCGATTTAACCAACAATCCCAAAATGTTGTACGTGGGAGTTGGTGGCGGTATGGAATTATTGCAATTTTCGTATTTCAACAGACAAAAAGGAGGGGTTATTGGCGTGGATGTTGTTGATGAAATGCTGGAAGCATCAAAAAGAAATTTTAAGGAAGCTGAAGCATTAAACCCCTGGTTTAAAAGTGACTTTGTAGAGCTCAAAAAAGGAGACGCCATGAATCTCCCTGTTGAAGACAACATCATTGATGTAGCTGCACAAAATTGTCTGTTCAACATTTTTAAGGCAGACGATTTAAAGAAAGCCATTGCCGAAATGTACCGCGTTTTAAAACCACATGGCAGATTGGTGATGAGCGATCCCACTTGCGAACAGCCAATGAATGATGATTTAAGGAACGATGACAGACTACGTGCTCTTTGTTTAAGCGGTAGTTTGCCTATTGCCGATTATGTAAAGATGTTAACCGATGCCGGTTTTGGCACCATTGAGATTAGAGCCAGAAAACCTTATAGAATCTTAGACCCAAAGCACTATGCAACAGATAAACTGATTTATATTGAGTCTATTGAAGTTGCTGCCATTAAAGATCCAATGCCAGAAGATGGTCCTTGTATTTTTACCGGAAAAGCAGCCATATATTTTGGTGACAATGATTTTATTGATGACAAAAAAGGTCATATTTTATTGAAAAACCAACCGCTGGCTATTTGTGATAAAACAGCAGCAGACTTGGCTTCTATTGGAAGAGACGATATTTTTATTAGTGAATCTACCTATCATTATGATGGTGGTGGATGCTGCTAGTACAATTTTTCAAAAGTTAATTAAAGGGCGTTTTTGTTAAACGCTCTTCTTTTAAGTAAGCATTCTTATCTTATTCCGTCAAACTTCAGTATAAATCATATTTATGCTTTTAATACTTCTATTCATTTCTGCCTGTTTTTTGGCTTATAGTAATGGTGCAAATGATAATTTTAAAGGAGTGGCTACTCTTTTTGGCAGTGGTACTACAAATTATAAAAATGCAATTAATTGGGCTACTGTAACTACATTTTCAGGTTCGATTGCTGCTATTTTTTTCGCCAAAGAGTTAGTGAAAAATTTTTCCGGTAAAGGCTTGGTGCCCAATGAACTGATAGGTATGCCTGTTTTTGCAATTTCTATTGCCTTTGGTGCCGCGTTAACTGTTTTTTTGGCAACAAAAATTGGCATGCCAATTTCTACAACACACGGGTTGGTTGGAGCCCTTTTTGGAGCCGGCATTATGGCTATTGGTGATCAATTCAATTTTGAAAAGTTAGGAAACACCTTTTTGATGCCTTTATTGGTAAGCCCTTTAATGGCAGCTGTCATCAGTTATATCATTTATATTTTATTCAGATATTTAAGAAAAAAAATGGGCATCACTAAAAAAACAAAGCTAAGCATTCATAAAAAGCAACAGGTGCCCTTAGATACTTTTAATATAGACAGTACTATCGCATTAAAAACCAATGAAACCTTAGAGGCTACCATTAGAAATAAAACAGAAACCTACCATGGTGAAATTTTGGGGTTAAACTCTCAAAAGGTTTTAGACACCTTACATTACTTGAGTGCCGGAATAGTGAGTTTTGCCCGCGGATTGAATGACACCCCAAAAATAGTGGGGTTACTTTTAATCTTTAATACCATTGACATCAAATGGAGTATAATCATTATAGCCACAGTCATGGCTTTAGGTGGACTGATAAACGCCAAAAAAGTAGGGGTTACTATGAGTAAAAAAATAACTCCTATGAATTCAGGGCAAGGGTTTACTGCAAACTTAATAACCGGCCTATTAGTAACAACAGCCAGTATTCATGGGTTACCTGTTTCTACCACACATGTTTCTGTGGGTTCTATTTTTGGAATTGGCAAAGTAACTAAAAAAGCCGATTATAAAATGATTGGAAAAATATTATTATCTTGGGTATTAACATTGCCATTGGCTGCTGTTATAACTGCTATACTTTTTAAATTGCTAGAAACATTTATTTAATTAGGTTATCGAAAAATACATAGACATCATAAAACATTCCTATTTAGGGTATTGGAATTACCTCAAAAATGAGCTTATTTCCTTTAACCATTGGGATAACTATTTTTATGGGTTAATCTTAATCTCCTTATTTGCTTGGGGGTTGGAAATGATTTTCCCTTGGCGAAAAAACCAGTCAATATTCAGAAAAGATTTTTGGTTGGATGCCTTTTACATGTTTTTTAATTTCTTTATCCTCAATCTTATTGTTTTAATAGCTTTGTCTAATACGGTTGCCGAATTTTTCAACGACATTTTGAAAACCGTTGGATTATCTGTTTCCAATTTTCAGCTTTTCGATGTAGATGATTTACCAAAAGCCTTAGGCCTATTCATGTTTTTTATCGTTACAGATTTTGTGCAATGGAACACCCATAGATTATTGCATAGAGTCCCCATATTATGGGATTTCCATAAAGTGCACCACTCCGTAAAACAAATGGGGTTTGCTGCCCATTTAGGGTATCATTGGATGGAGCCTGTTGTTTACAAATCATTACTTTATGTTCCCTTGTCCATCATTCGTGGTTTCAACGCACAAGATGTGGCTTTTATTTATTTTTTCAACATCGCCATAGGCCATTTAAATCACGCCAATTTGGGCTGGAATTACGGAATCTTAAAATACCTACCTAACAACCCAAAAATGCATATTTGGCATCATGCCAAGGAATTGCCCTATAGCAATAAATATGGTGTTAATTATGGGATTACATTAAGCCTTTGGGATTATCTTTTTAAAACATATTACATTCCATATAACGGCAGAGATATTGAATTGGGATTTGAAGGCGATGAATATTTCCCAAAGATTTTGCCAATCAAGAACTCTATCCCTTAAACAAAAAACCATGATGAAAGTTTTCGTTTCTATCTTTTTTATCCTTTTAAGCTTCACTATTCAGTCCCAAAATTTTGACCATGCCATATGGAATTCAATCTTAAAAGAATATGTCTCAAGTGATGGCCATGTTAATTATAAAGCCATTAAGGAAAACCATGATAAGCTTGACAAATATTTACTAGCTTTAAGCAAAACAACACCAGATGAGCGTTGGTCAAAAAATGAAACCTTAGCCTATTGGATTAATGCCTACAATGCGTTTACTGTAAAATTGATTATAGATAATTATCCGTTAAAAAGTATAAAAGACATTGAAAATCCTTGGGACATAAACTTTATCACTATTGGTGGTGAAACCTTATCTTTAAATCATATAGAGCACAATATTTTAAGAAAAATGGAAGAACCCAGAATCCATTTTGCTATTGTTTGTGCCTCAGTTTCTTGCCCTAAATTGCAAAACGAGGCCCTTATTGCTTCAAAATTAGACGTTCAATTATCCTATGCGGCTAAGGAATTCCTTTCAGATAACACAAAAAATGATATCTCTGAAAAACATCTATATCTTTCAAAAATTTTTCAATGGTTTCCAAAGGATTTCAAAAAAAATGGTGATTTAATTGCTTTTTTAAATCAATATTCTCAAATTAACATTTCAAAAGACGCAAAGGTCAAATTTAAAGACTACAATTGGAACTTAAATGAATAAGATTTCTATCATTATTCCCGTTTTAAATGAAGCTGAAACTCTTGCAAAACTACTCAATCATTTAATAGAATCGTCCTCCAAAGAAAACATTGCTGAGTTGATTGTTGTTGATGGAGGTAGCACAGACAAAACCACTGCCATTGCCTCAAAATTTGAACCTGTTTTTTTAATCACTTCTGGAAAAGGAAGAGCCAAACAAATGAACTTGGGAGCCAAACACACAACCGGCTCCATTCTGTATTTTTTGCATGCCGATTCCTTTCCTCCAAAAAACTTTGACAAACTCATCATCAATGAAGTTGAAAAGGGGAATCTTTCGGGGTGTTTTAAAATGAGATTTGACAGCAATCATTGGTGGATGCGTTTGGCAGGTTGGTTAACAAGGTTTAATTGGATAGCTTGCAGAGGAGGCGACCAAAGCCTTTTTATAACAACCTCATTATTTAATTCTCTTGGTGGGTATGATGAGCAATATATTATTTATGAAGACAATGTGTTTATCAAAAAACTATATGCTATTCGCCAATTTAAAGTCATTCAAAAAGACCTCATCACATCGGCCAGATTATATAAAAGGCTTGGAGTTTGGAGACTACAATATCACTTTTTTAGGATTCATTTAAAACATTGGCTAGGGGCAAATGCCTATGAATTGCACAGCTACTACAAAAAACATATTACTTAGTTTTGCAAAAAAGCATTTTTCATAATCATTTCTGCCGGTTTGTTTTGTGGTGTAAACCGTGAATTATCTTTACCTCCTGCGTGTTCATGATTATGATGCCACTTCCATATAAAACCTCCTGCAACCCAGTCCTCTTGCCAAAACATTTCAAAAAAAGCGTTTAGGGCATTTGCTTGAGCGTCTAGGTTAACCGAGTTCATGTCCCTATCAGAACGCCATGGCTCTTTTCCTGTAAAATCCACACTTCTATACCCGAATTCAGTAAATAAAATTGGCTTTTTATAGGTATCATAATACCCTTTTATCTCAGTCTTCCAGCGTTCTAAGCCTAATTTACAGTCTTCAATCGAAGGTGTTTTTAAATCACTTATGGGAAAATACCCATCAATACCTATATAGTCTAAGTCATCCCAAAAGGGTGTTTTATTATATTCATTCCAATTAGCTGCATACGTGAGTTTTCCATGATATACGTTTCGTATTTGTGTAATCAAATATTTCCAATATTCTGGTCGCTCTTTTACAAAACTTTCCAATTCAGTGCCAATACAAAAAATCTCCACTTTGGTTTTTTGTGCTACTCCAGCATAGTCTAATATGAATTTAGTGTAAGATGCTTCTAAAATCTTCCAATCGTTTTCGTTGGTCATTTTAATTTCTCCCGTGAATTCACCCCTCCAAACCCAGATTTGAGGTTTCATCATGATTTTAATTCCTTCCTTTTTTAATTCCAGAATATATTGTCTCACCCCTGCTTGTGTTTCTCCAAACCATTGTCTGCTTGAATTATATTGAATTTCTGGGTGTGATACTTCCCTAATAAAACCAAAAGGCATCACCGAGGCATAATTGGCATGAACATACAATATCGGTTTTATGTGTTTAGATGAAATAGAATCCTTTGAAGCCACATACCCTACCCCATTTATTTTCTCAGGATAATGTAATGTCATGGCACACCCACATAATACAATAAATAAACAAACTTTCAAAAGTGGCTTCATAAATTTAAATTAATGCTTAAATTTAAACAAACTACTAAAATATAATTAAGGTTTTAAAATATCTTGCGACAAAATCAACAATTAATAAACTTTATGGAACATATTGTTATCATTGGAAACGGAATTTCAGGCGTTACTGCCGCCAGACATATTAGAAAACACTCCTCCAAAAAAATCTCCATTATTTCATCTGAAACCGATTATTTTTTCTCAAGAACAGCACTTATGTATGTGTATATGGGGCATATGACATTTGAACTTACACAACCTTACGAAAATGACTTTTGGAAAAAGAACAGCATAGAACTTGTTAATGGATTTGTAAAAACCATTGATACCGACACTAAAACCCTTCATTTTGAAACAGGAAATACGTTAAGCTATGATAAACTTATTATAGCTACAGGCAGCAAATCAAATAAGTTTGGTTGGCCGGGGCAAGACTTGCAAGGAGTTTTTGGCATGTACCATAAGCAAGATTTAGAGGCTCTTGAACAATATGCCCCCAATAATACCAATTGTAAACGAGCCGTTATTGTTGGTGGTGGTCTTATTGGCATTGAATTGGCCGAAATGCTCTCTTCAAGAAACATTTCCGTAACTTTTTTGGTGAGAGAAAATAGTTTTTGGGATGGTGTTTTACCCAATGGCGAGAGCCAAATGATAAACAGACATATAAAAAACCATCACATAGATTTAAGATTATCATGCAATTTAAAGGAAATAAAATCTGATGAAAATGGACGGGCCAAATCAGTGATTATTGAAGAGACGGGTGAAGAAATTGTGTGCAATGTTGTTGGTTTAACTGCAGGCGTTACACCAAATATTGCGTTTGTTAAATCTTCAAATATTGAAACAAATAGAGGCGTTTTGGTAAACAGGTTTCTTGAAACCAATATCCCCGACGTCTATGCTATTGGCGATTGTGCGGAACAACGTCTCCCAATAGGAAACCGAAGACCTGTTGAGGCCGTTTGGTACACCGGACGCATGATGGGAGAAATTGTAGCTCAAACCATTTGTGGAAACAGAATACCTTACAACCCGGGTCATTGGTTTAATTCTGCCAAGTTTTTTGATATCGAGTACCAAACTTATGGTTGGGTATTTGCAAAACCAAAGGAAAACCATGCCCATTTTCATTGGAAACATAATGATGATACCAAATGCATTACTATAGAATATAATACACTTACCAATGAATTCATAGGGATAAACACTTTTGGGATGCGAATGAGGCATGAAGTTTTCAATACCTGGCTAAATGAAAAACGTGACGTTGATTACGTTATTGACCATTTAAGCGAAGCTAATTTTGATCCAGAATTCTATACCCATTTTGAAACAGAGATAAAAACAACTTATAAAAATCAGTTACAAAACATATAAGATGAATCATAAATTACAAGAAAGCATGTCTTTAGCTAAACCGGATGCCAAAGATTTAACAAGAAAGCAAAAAATTTCATTTTTTATTGGGGTTTTAGGGCTTTTTATTTTGGTTTTAGCACTTTTAAACATTCACTTACCTAATCAGGGTCTAGTTTTATCTCTTGCTCTAGGATTCATAGCTGTTAGTATTATATTATTTTCAAACAATGCTTATTTAAATAAATCAAAAGGCATAAAAAATGATGGCGTTTGGTTTAAATCCATCTCTTCAAGAGGTGTTTTGGGCTGGGCAACTGGCATAATTTTAACGTCGTTTTATATTGTTCTTTACTTTTTTCCACAATTGTTGGGTCTTGGTAAAAATGGCGCCCCAAATACTGGATTGATTTCCTTATTTGACCCTTTAAGCAATTTATTAAGCGGAAGACCTGCCAGCCAATGGTTTGTTTATGGATCTTTATACACAATAGCGATATTGTTTTTTGGTTACAAATTTATCTTAAAGTATCGCCATAACAGATATCAGCAATTGAGAACCGGATCGGTCATGTTTTTTCAACTTGGCTTTGCGTTTTTAATACCAGAATTTTTGTATCGCATGAATTCCAACCTGCCATATTACGATCTCAAAAGTATTTGGCCTTTAAATTATTATATTTTTGATGAATGGTCTGTAAAAGGATTTCTGTCCAACGGCAATTTGGGCTTGGCTTTAATTGTTTTTGGAATATTATCCATCTTTGTAATCACTCCTATTTTAACCTATAAATTTGGCAAACGTTGGTACTGTTCCTGGGTTTGCGGTTGTGGTGGTTTGGCTGAAACAGCCGGTGACCCTTTCAGACAATTATCTTCTAAAAAACTATCGGCTTGGAAACTGGAACGATGGCTAATTCATACCGTTTTGGTTTTTTCTGTGGTTATGACCATAGCTATGGTTTACACCTATTTGGGGTATGATTCCAATAAATTCTGGTTAACAAGAAACCTTTTTATTAGGTTGGTAATAGGCTTTTTAACGTTGCTTTTTTTAGCAGTCATGGCCTTTAAACGCAAAGAATTGGGCAAAGATGCCAAATATGGAGCTATTGGTTATTTTGCTGTGATTGCATTGCTTCTCGTCATGCACTTCACAGGAACCACTAATGAAGTATTTTTTATTAAAGGTAGCGCTCTTCGCTCCGCTTATGGTCTTTTTATAGGTTCTATATTTTCTGGTGTTATTGGAACTGGCTTTTACCCTATTTTAGGAAACAGGGTTTGGTGCCGATTTGGTTGTCCAATGGCAGCTATTTTAGGATTTCAACAACGCTTATTTTCAAAATTTAGAATAACCACCAATGGCGGTCAATGTATTTCTTGTGGTAATTGCTCCACTTACTGCGAAATGGGTATAGATGTGCGTTCTTATGCTCAAAAGGGTCAAAATATTGTTCGTTCTAGTTGTGTTGGATGTGGTGTTTGTTCAGCAGTTTGTCCTAGAGGTGTTTTAAAACTAGAGAATGGAAGTCTTAAAGGACGCATCAATTCAAATGATATTTTATTAGGAAATAATGTTAATTTAATAGATTTATTAAAACGTTAAAAAATTCATAAATTATCGTACTTTTGCACCATGAAAGTTAATTCTTTATGCCCATCATAAAAGTCATCATTCCCGCTTATAATGAGGAAAATTCTATAGCAAATGTTATTAATGACATTCCTAAAATTGTTGATGAAGTTATTGTTATCAACAATAACTCTAATGATGATACAGCTAAAAACGCTAAAAATGCTGGTGCTACAGTATTAACTGAAACTAGTAAAGGGTACGGTTATGCTTGTTTAAAAGGAATGGAATATATATCAAATTTATCTACAAAACCAGATATTATTGTGTTTTTAGATGGTGATTATAGCGATTATCCTGAAGAACTTTCTAAACTTATAAAACCTATTATAGATGATGATATTGATTTGGTTATAGGGGCACGTATTAAAGCTTCGAGGGAAAATAATTCAATGACACCTCAACAGATTTTTGGAAACTGGCTAGCAACATTTTTGATGAAAATATTGTACAATGCCCGTTTTACAGATTTAGGGCCATTTAGAGCTATAAAATATGAAAAGTTATTAGCTTTGCACATGCGAGACAAGACGTATGGGTGGACAATTGAGATGCAGTTGAAAGCTCTTAAACAAAAATTATCATACATAGAAATTCCTGTAAAATATAGACAAAGAATTGGCGTCTCAAAAGTATCAGGAACAATAAAAGGTAGTATCTTTGCAGGCTTAGTAATTTTAGGTTGGATTTTTAAATATAGTATTAAAAAATGATTTTTGCTACTTTAACCATTATTGTTTATACCATTTCGTTGGTGCTAATATTCATGTACGCATTAGCGCAACTCAATTTATTGTTTAATTATCTCTCCTCAAAAAAGAAAATTGACAAGTCTGAGACTTTTGATTTTTCAAATCCTGATGAAGTTCCATATGTAACCATACAGCTTCCTGTTTATAATGAAATGTATGTTATGGAGCGTTTATTAGATAACATTGCTCTTATAGATTACCCTAAAGAAAAATTAGAAATTCAAGTTTTAGATGATTCAACTGATGAAACAGTAAAAACAACTTTTGAGCAAATTGAAAAGCTAAAACAAACAGGATTAGATATTAAACAAATCACCAGAACTGATAGAAGCGGCTTTAAAGCTGGGGCTTTAAAAGAAGGATTAAAAATTGCCAAAGGTGAGTTTATAGCTATTTTCGACTCGGATTTCCTTCCTAAAAATGACTGGTTAAAAAGAACCATTCCTTACTTTAAAAATGAAAAAATCGGGGTTGTTCAAACACGTTGGGGACATCTTAACAGAAATTATTCCCTCCTTACAAAAATTCAAGCTTTTGCTTTAGATGCCCACTTTACCTTAGAGCAAGTAGGAAGAAACAGCAAAGGGCATTTCATTAATTTTAATGGCACTGCTGGGGTTTGGAGAAAATCTTGCATTATCGATGCAGGAAACTGGGAAGGTGATACTCTAACTGAAGACCTTGATTTAAGTTACAGGGCACAACTTAAAAACTGGAAGTTTAAATATCTTGAAGATGTTGAAACACCTGCTGAATTGCCTATAATAATAAGCGCAGCAAGATCTCAACAATTTAGATGGAATAAAGGTGGCGCTGAGAACTTTAGAAAAATGCTTTTACGCCTTATAAAGAATGAAAATATTTCAACCAAAACAAAAGTGCATGGTATATTACATCTTCTAAATAGCACCATGTTTTTAAACGTTCTTATAGTTGCAGTTTTAAGCATTCCAATGCTTTATATTAAAAACGAGTATGCGCATTTAAAACCCTATTTTTATGTAATGAGTTTCTTTGTTATAAGTACTGTTATATTCTTTGTGTGCTATTGGATAATGTATAAAAACATATATGGAAGTGGAATAAAAAATTTCATAAAATACATTGTAATGTTTTTTACATTCTTCTCTATTGCCATGGGCTTTTCTCTTCACAATTCTATTGCAGTGTTAGAAGGTCATTTTGGTAAAAAAAGTGAATTCATACGTACTCCTAAATTCAATGTCAATTCATTAAAAGAAAGCTGGAAAGGCAACAAATACATTAAGAAAGGCATTTCTTTAAATGTTATTTTTGAAGGGTTATTAATGCTTTATTTTGCTTTTGGAATGTATAGTGCCTTTATAGTTGGAAACCAAGGAGGTGATTTTGGTCTATTCCCATTTCATCTCATGTTGTTTTTAGGTTTTGGATATGTGTTTATGAGCTCTCTAACTTCAAAGGCCTAAAAAGTAACATCTAAAACAAGTGTTTCTTCATTTCTTTTAATAGTCACTTTAGTAGTATTGCCTTTTTCAAATTTTCCTAGAGATTTCATGTAACTCATCATATCTGTGATTTCATAATCTCCCATTTTAACAACAATGTCCCCTTTTTGCATCCCTGCTTTTTGTGCAGGTTTATCTTCACTTACACCATCAATTCTCATTCCTTTTCCATTAAATAAGTAATCTGGAACCACTCCTAAAGTAACTTTAAAAGCAGGAACTTCTTGACTTTCATTTTTTGTTTTTCTGAAAGCTATTTTTCCATCATCATTTAACTCTGTTATAATAGATAATATAAACTGAGTTATAGTTTCCATACCATCATAATTCAACTTATCTGAATCATCAGAAGGCTTATGATAATCTTCATGCTGACCTGTAAAAAAGTGCAAAACTGGTATATCCATCAAATAAAAAGAAGTATGGTCACTTGGCCCAACTCCAGATTCATGCTCGGTTAAATTTAACTCTCCTTTGTTTGCAAAAAGTACTTGTTTAAATATTGGAGATGTTCCTACGCCATGAACTGCAATTGCTTTTTCATTATTTAAACGCCCAACCATGTCCATATTAAGCATATAATCTACCTTTTTTAAATCAATGGTAGGGTTTTTAACATAGTAATTGGAACCTAACAATCCCATTTCTTCACCTGAAAAAGCAATAAATAAATAATTATTAGCAGTATTTACATTTTTCAGGTCTTTAATAATATTCAACATGACTGCAACACCACTGGCATTATCATCTGCTCCATTATGAATTTGCGGAGTTTCTCCTCTATATAATGAACCTTCAATTCCCATTCCTAAATGATCATAATGTGCACCAATAACTATGGTGTTTTCTGCTTTGTTATTTAAATACCCGATTACATTTGTTCCAGTAATGGTACTATCATCAGATTTATTCACATAATTAACATTTCCATGTGGATCGCTTTTATCTTTGAATGAAAATTCCTGGAAATAACCATTTGTTCCTTTAGGCTCTAATCCTAAATTTTTAAATCTTTCAGCAATATAATCAGCTGCTAAAATCTCATAACTTGTTCCTGTTTGTCTTCCATGAAGACTATCAGATGCCAATAAAGTAACATCTTCTCGCATTGAGACCTCAAGAGGTTGTATTTCTTTGCACGACAAAAATAATACTATTACTAAAAGAGAATAAAGTGGTTTCATTGGATATGATTATTATAATGTTTGTAAAAAAGTTTAATAACTAATTAGTCAATAAACAAGAATGTTTATTTTTATATAAAAATAAGTTTAAAAATGAAATTCATCTTAATTATATCAGCTTTTTTATGTGTCCTTTCTTGTAAAAACGACAAAGGCAAACAAAACATTAATGAAGAAAAATCTTCTGAGTCTACCATAGAAGCAAAAAAGGATTCTTTAATTTTTCCTGAAGAAAAACATTTTAAAACTATAAAACAAATCACATTTGGAGGTGATAATGCTGAAGCCTATTGGAGTTTTGATGACAAACAATTGGTTTTCCAATCTAACAATAAAAATTGGGGACTTAATTGTGACCAAATGTTTATAATCAATAACGGAGACACTTTTAATGACTCTAAACCTAAAATGATCAGTACAGGAAAAGGGCGTACAACTTGTGCCTATTTCCTTCCAGACAATAAACACTTTGTGTATGCTTCAACTCATTTGGTTGATGAAAACTGTCCTGAAGTTCCTCTAAGAAAAAACGGAAAATATGTTTGGCCCGTTTATGATTCGTTTGACATTTTTGTTGCAGATCTTGATGGAAATATAACTGATCAACTTACCAATGAGACTGGTTATGATGCTGAAGCAACCGTTTCTCCAAAAGGCGATAAAATTGTATTTACTTCAACACGTAGTGGAGATTTAGAACTTTACACCATGAATATTGATGGCAGTGATGTTAAACAAATAACCAATGAATTAGGTTATGATGGTGGCGCTTTCTTTTCTCCTGACGGAAGTAAATTAATTTTTCGTTCATCAAGGCCAAAAACTGAAGAAGCCATTAAAGCATATAAGGAACTTTTAGCAAATGGTTTGGTAGAACCAACCGAAATGGAATTATACATCTGTAATGCTGATGGAAGTGATATGCGGCAATTAACAAATTTAGGTAACGCTAATTGGAGTCCGTTTTTCCATCCATCGGGTAAAAAAATATTATTTTCATCAAATTTTGAAGCTGAAAGAGGTTTTCCATTTAACTTATATATGATTGATCTTGATGGAAAAAATTTAGAGCGTGTAACTCATAGTGAAACTTTTGATGCTTTTCCTGTGTTTTCAAACGATGGTAAATACTTAGCATTTTCATCTAACAGAAATAATGGAGGTGGAAGAGACACTAACCTTTTTATCGCTGAATGGGTAGATTAATAAAATATTTAATTTAATAAATACTTGAACTTTTGTTATTAAAACAATATAAATCGTCTTTAATTTTTATTTTATTAACCAGTCTATTCTATTTAAGTTTTGCCTATGATTTAAACCGAAATGATTATATAAAACTAATTTCACTTTATGTGGCTTTATTTGTTATGTTTTATAAACTCATTCAAATAAATAAAGAGAACTTTACATTTTTAGCAATTTTAGCCTTTAGTTTTAGAGTTCTATTTTTATTTGCAACACCTAATTTATCACAAGACTTTTATAGATTTATTTGGGATGGAAGAATGATTCTTCAAGGTTTCAATCCGTATTTATCCACACCAGAATCCTTTATACTAAATCATATTTATCCCATACAACAAGCTCAAGAACTATATAATGGTATGGGCATTTTAAATGGAAGTCATTTTACAAATTATCCACCTTTAAATCAATTGTGTTTTGTTATTGCGGGCTTATTTGCTGGTAAAAGCATTTTAGGTTCTGTAATTGTAATGCGACTAATTATCATTTCAGCAGATTTTGGAACACTGTATTTTGGAAAAAAACTACTTGAAAAATTAAATATTCCAGTTAATACTATTTTTTGGTATATACTCAATCCATTTATAATAATTGAGCTCACAGGAAATCTTCATTTTGAGAGCGTTATGATTTTCTTTTTAGTTTGGAGTTTATATCTGCTTCATATTGGAAAATGGCATTTTTCAGCTATTGTTTTTGCTTGCTCCATTTCAGTTAAACTAATTCCCCTAATCTTTTTACCGGTTTTGTTTCAAAAATTAAGTTGGAAAAAAAGCTTGGGATTTTACACTATAATTGGCTTTATCACTCTTATATCATTTGTTCCATTTATTACCAATGAATTTATAATGAACTATTTTGAAACCGTTGGATTGTGGTTTCAACGTTTTGAATTCAATGCAAGCTTGTATTATATTGCTAGATCCATAGGTTATACTTTTAGAGGCTATAATGAAATTGCCATTATTGGTAAGTTCATCCCCATATTAGTAATCTTACTTGTGTTGATTATCACTTTTTTTAGAAAAAACAAATCTACAGTTGAGTTAATTTCCGCTTTACTATTTGTGTTGGCTTTTTATTATTTTACGGCAACAACTGTACATCCTTGGTATGTTGCAACGCTTTTAATTTTAAGTATATTCACTAAATATAAATTTCCTTTGGTATGGAGTTTTGTTGGTATATTGAGCTATTTAGCCTACACTAACTCAAATAATACTGAAAACCTGTATATAATTGGGTTGGAATATTTAATAATTTATAGTGTTTTTATTTGGGAAGTTTTCGTAAAAAAGGCCACCAAAATGGCAGCCTAAAGTTTAATTGTTTTAAACTTTTAAAGCTTTTCGAGTTTTGTAATGGTATTGACAATGGTTTCATCTTCATAACCATCGGCATCTTTAGTAACAATGGTTTTAGTTCTATAAGTAATTCTAAATTTTGTTCCAATTAATGCGTCTGAATCTAAATCGAATTCAACAGATACAGCTTCATCAACCTTTTGAAAGGTTAATGTATATTCTTCGTCATCGCTATGTTTTGCAATAAAAATATAGCCATAATCTTCATGACCATCATATACAGCTTCAACAATAGTTATATCTTGATTTGCTAAAATAGGTTCATTTATTTTTAACGATGTGAATGAAAAAAGGGGAGTTACTAAAAAAGCAACAATTACCAAATATATTGTTTTCATGGTTTTACTATTATTTGCTTTACAAGCAATCACAACCAATAAACTGTATTTAGAAATAATAGTTTAATGCTTGTAAAAAGTTAAATAAAATTGTGAGATTTCTTCAGAAATTTGCCACCTCAAGTCTGAAAATACTTTTAGTAAAACTCTTTATGATTTTACATGTGGTAATGCTAGTAACCTATGTTGCTTTAAAAATATCTATTGATTCTTTGAATGTTTTAAATTCCAGCATATAACCATTAGGATCTTTAACAAAAAAAGACTGATGTTCTCCTAATTGATCTTTTAAATAAACAGAATCTGTTACCAATTCTAATTCTAATCCTTGAACTTTAGCATACACTTTTTTCCAAGTATCAAAATCTACAATAACCCCAAAATGAAAAGAAGGCAATATCTTCCCTTCGAAAATATAGTTAGGATTATTGAAATTGAATTTTTTAGCCTTAATAAATGTTATTTGATGTCCAAATAAATTTACATCTATCCAGTTTTGAGTATTCCTACCATAAGTAGCTCCAATGCAATCAACATAAAAGCTTTTTGTCCCTTTTACGCTAAAACATGGCAATGACATGTGAAATGGCGAATTCATATAATGTGATTAAAGTGGTTTTAAACTTTCTATTCTGTAAATTACAAAATCTTCATCAGAATCTTCAATAACTTCAATAAAAGATACTCTAAATGATTTACCAATTAAACTTTTATCGTTTTTTAAATCAAATTGCTTAAGTGCTCTAGGATGCACTTCTTCAAAAACCATTTCTTCTCCACTTTCAAACAAAAACTTAAAATATCCGTCTTTGTAAGACATAAAAACAGCCTCAATCATTTCAAAAAATAATAATTAATCTAAATCCATTTCTTCAGATTCTTCATCAATTTCTATATCAGGATCTTGAATTGCATCTGGATCATTACTGTCAAAATCCTCATAATCATCCTCATCATAATTTTCCATAGTTTTCACCAATTTGGTGCTTACTTTTATGAGGTATTTAGTGTCTTCTGTATTTACTTCAACAGCTTCAACCAACTCATTTTTAGCATTTCTGAAAGTAATGATATCTTCTTCATCGTACCCTTCAGGAAATTTCTCTACTAATAGTCCCAGAATTTCTGGAGTTAGCTTTTTAAAGTCTACAATGACTCTTTTTCGATTGTCTTTCTTATTCATAATTACATATCTAATAGGTAGGCAAAAATAAGTGGAGCAACTATAGTTGCGTCACTTTCTATAATAAATTTTGGTGTATTAATATCTAATTTTCCCCAAGTTATTTTTTCATTTGGAACGGCTCCAGAATACGACCCATAACTTGTTGTGGAATCGCTTATCTGGCAAAAATAACTCCAAAAAGGAATGTCGTGCATTTCCATATCCTGATAAAGCATTGGTACAACACATATGGGGAAATCTCCTGCTATACCACCACCTATCTGGAAGAAGCCAACACCTTTTCCTGCTGAATTTTTTGGATACCAATCTGCTAACCACATCATGTATTCTATACCGCCTTTAGTTGTTGTTGGTTTAAATTCCCCTTTAATGCAGTAAGACGCAAAAATGTTTCCCATAGTACTGTCTTCCCATCCTGGAACTACTATTGGCAAGTTTTTTTCGGCAGCAGCAATCATCCAAGAATCTTTTGGATCAATCTCATAATATTGTTCTAAAACTCCAGAATTTAACATTTGATACATAAATTCATGTGGAAAATAGCGCTCTCCTGCTTTATCAGCTTTATTCCATATATCGTATAAATGTGATTGTAGTCTTCTAAACGCTTCTTCTTCTGGAATACAAGTATCTGTAACTCTGTTGTAATGATTTTCCAATAAATCCCATTCTTCTTGTGGTGATAAATCACGGTAATTAGGCACACGTTTATATGAATTGTGCGCTACTAAATTCATAATGTCTTCTTCAAGATTGGCACCAGTACAAGATATGATATGAATTTTATCTTGACGAATCATTTCGGCTAACGACTTTCCTAACTCAGCAGTACTCATAGCACCAGCTAAAGTTACCATCATTTTTCCACCTTCCAACAAATGCGTTTCATATCCTTTGGCAGCATCAACTAAAGCTGCAGAATTAAAGTGTAAATAGTTTTTTTCTATAAACTGTGAAATCGGTCCTTTAGTACTCATCGTCATCTTCAAATTTTGAAAGGTTATTTTTTTGGTTTGAGCCTTCATATGAATTGTCATAATCATCGCCAATATTCTCTTCTGCAAACTTATAACTTAATATTTTGTAATATAATCTTGCTGCTAAAAAGGCTGAAGATGCATTTAACTCATTTGGAGATAATCCAACAAGAGCCAAGCCAACAATATTTTTATCTTGAATTAATTTGTTTAAAAACTCTAAGGTTTCATACCAAAATAATCCTCCTGGTTCTGGATTTGTAACAGATGTCATAATAGAAATATCTATTGCTGATAAATCAAGAGTAACAAATACATTACCAGTCATTTGATCAATAGCTGAGTCCATCCAAGAATCATCAACTGCCATTTCATGAGCAAAATAAACTTTTTCTGAATCAATTACAGTTTTTTCTTTAGCGCTCATAGAACGTATTCCAACCTGAATCAAATTAGTGGTTTGACTGGCCTCATAAAGTGCGCAATTTTTGTGAAACGATGAGCCTTGATACGTTTTTAACAAATTTGTATGGGCATCTAATTGCAGAACAGATAAACTGTCAAAACATTCATTAAAGGCGCGAATTGCTCCAATAGATATAGAATGGTCTCCACCTATAAGTGTTACAAATTTATTTTTTTTAATGTATTTTTTTGTTAACTGATGCACTGCATTTACCATAGCTTCAGCAGAAGTATTTTCTGAAATTGTTTCTGCTAAATAAACACCTTGTTGAAACACTTCTGTATCAGTTTCAATATCATAAAGGTTTATATTTTCTGATGCTCTTAAAAAAGCTTCTGGTCCTTTTTCTGTGTTGCCAGTTCCATTATAAGGAACAGGAATGAGTACAATTTTTGCTTGTTCTACCTTAGAAAATTCCTCAGGAATCCCTGCATACGTTTTATTGTTCATTATAACCTAATATTTTAAGTAAGTCTTCACTTTTTTGTTGTTCACTAAATAGTTCAGTTGTAATATTTCCATCTTCATCTTTATCAATTAAAATATGTTTTGGCGATGGTATTAAACAGTGTTGTAATCCACCAAATCCTCCAATAGTTTCTTGATAAGCTCCTGTATTAAAAAAGCCAATATACAAAGGTTTTTCTCTATTGTATTTTGGCAAATATATAGCATTCATGTGTTGTTCGCTATTGTAATAATCGTCACTATCACAAGTTAAGCCACCTAATAATACACGCTCATAACTGTCATTCCACCTATTAATTGGCAGCATTACAAAACGCTTATTTATTGCCCAAGTATCTGGCAACGTTGTTATGAAAGATGAGTTGATCATATTCCACTTTTCTCTATCATTTTGTTGCTTTTGATATAAAACTTCATAAATAGCACCACCACTTTCGCCAACTGTAAAGCTTCCAAATTCTGTAAATATATTTGGAACTGGTACTTCTTCTGCATCACATGCCAGTTTTATTTGATTAATGATTTCATCAACCATATATTCATAGTCAAAATCGAATGCCAATGAGTTTTTAATAGGAAATCCTCCACCAATATTCAAACTATCAAGTGATGGGCAAATATGTTTTAAACTGGTATATACTTTTAAACATTTTGATAATTCATTCCAATAATAGGCATTATCTCTAATACCTGTATTAATAAAAAAGTGAAGCATTTTTAATTTCACTTTTTTATTATCTCTCACTTGTTTATTGTAAAATGGCACGATGTTTTTATAACCAATTCCTAATCTTGAAGTATAGAATTCAAATTTTGGTTCTTCTTCAGAAGCTATTCTAATCCCGATATTAAACTTTCCATTGATTTCTTCAGATAATAAGTCAATTTCTTCGTAATTATCAATTATAGGAATGCAGTTTTTATGTCCATTGTTAATTAAACGAGCAATATTTGAAATGTATTGTGCGCGTTTAAATCCATTACTTATCACATAGGTTTTATCGGTTATTTTACCTTCTTTTTTTAGATTCTCAACAATATCAATATCAAATGCCGAAGATGTTTCAATATGAATATCATTTTTTAACGCTTCATTTAAAACGTGCTTAAAATGCGAACTTTTGGTGCAATAGCAATAGTTGTATTTACCTTTATATTTATTATGCTTAATTGCTTTTTCAAACCATCCCTTTGCTCTATTAATGTTGTTTGAAATTTGTGGCAAGTAAGTAAATTTCAATGGCGACCCATAGGTTTCTACTAATTCCATTAAATTAATATCATGAAATTGTAGATTTCTGTCTTCCAACTTAAATTCTTCTTGTGGAAAGTCAAAAGTTTGGCTAATAAGGTCAATATATTTAGTATTCATTATTTTCTATCTGGTATAAATTTCTCAAAAATATTTTAATTACAAAGTATAAATCAATAATTTCTAAGAAAATCAAATTTGCTTTTGGACACAAGTTGTTGGCACAAAACCATAGATGTGCTGACTTGATACGATTGAATACAAGGAAGTTAGCTTTAAAATTTGGTTACTTAATCTAAAAGCTGCTTTTGAACACGACTTCCTAATGCTCATAAGCCCAAACATAGAAACATATTTCAATATTGTTCAGCTAAATGCAGTACAAATGAAATATAAAAAATTGAATTTTAAACTTTTTTTTTATTTTTTTTGAAAAATTTACAAGTCATTAACCTACAACATTTTAAGTGTATTTAATTCTTGTTCGGAAAGATGCTTCCAATGTCCTCTTGGTATATCTTTTTTAGTAAGATGACCAATTGCAACACAATCAAGACTTACAATTTCATATTTTAAAAAATCGAATATGGAACGAATAATTGTATTACCAGTGTTTTTTATTTTAAGACCTATTTCATTTTTTGAAGCGCCATCAATATAGCTTATTTCTTCTACGGCAATTAACTTACCTTCTATTTTAATGCCTTCTTGAATTTTCTTCAAGTCTTCTAGCTTTAAATTTTTATCTAATTCAATATGAAATAGGCGGGCCACACCATTTTTAGAGTTTGTAAATTTCTCAACAATGGCTTCATCATTAGTAAATAACAACAATCCTTTTGAATTTCTTCCTAATCTACCAATTGGTTTAATTCTTGAAGTTGTAGCATTAGCAACTAAATCCATGACCGTTCTCCCCTTTCCTTCACTTGTGGTAGTAGCAAAACCCTTGGGCTTATTAAGCAATACATAGGCTTTTTTCTCTGGATTAACCCTTGCGCCATCATAACGAACTTCGTCGTCAGGCTTAACCTTATAACCCATTTCTGTAATTACTTTACCATTTACAGTTACTAAACCAGTTGCAATATGCGTATCTGCTTCTCTACGAGAGCAAACCCCAGAATTGGCCACGTATTTATTTAATCTGATTTCATCAGTATTAGATTTTTTAGCTGGTGCTTTTTTTACAATATCTTCTGGTTTTGCACTAACAGTACCCTTTTTTATTGGAGCATTGCCTCGTGCAAAACTTTTTGAGCGACTATTATTAGCTCCTCTTCCTGATGATTTTCCCTTTCCTTTACTATCTTGATGTCTACTCATTTCTAATTATTTTGTGCAAAGATACTTTATAAATTACTATTTACAGTTTTTCGTTTTTTATTTTAAAAAAATATGGATAACTATTTTTAAAACAGTCTATTCAACACTTTATCAACATCAATCAAAAGAATACAAAAAACACCAAACGCAATAATAAATTTTAAAATATTATGAAGAATTAAATAATGTGTTTTGGTTTTAGATTTCCAGAGTAGCAAAAGAAAAATCATTAGTAAAAAAACGCTTAAATAAAAGTAGATATACATATAACCTATTTCAAACGTAAATAATAATAAAAGAATTGGTATTAAGGTTAAAAATGACAAAACAGATAGCATAACTTTAGAAACATTTTCACCATATTCAACAGGAATTGTGTGATAATTAAGTGCCAAATCTCCTTTTAAGTTTTCTAAATCTTTAGTAAACTCTCTCATTGAAATTATTAAAAACAAAAATGTAGCATGAACAAAGATGACCGTTTCAAAATTTTTATAATAAATAAAAACAGCAAAAAAAGGTGTTATGGTTAAAATAGCTGATGTTAAATTTCCAATAAGAGGAATCTTTTTTAATTTATGTGAATAAAACCAAATACCAAAAATATAAATTGAAAAAAACACAACAGCCCTAAAAGACACATAGCTAGCTAGAATTACGGCTATAAAATTTAAAACAAAATAAAATGACAACTTGGTATTTTGATTAACTAATCTGTCTAGTTTAGATTTAATTGGTCTATTAATCAAATCTTTTTCAGAGTCGTAAAAATTATTAATAATATATCCACCTGCAATAGTTGCCGAAGAAGCTAAAACAAGCATAAATAAATTAAGATCAAAAACAACTTGTCTTAATGGCCTATTATGAGCGAGAATATAAATTGAACTAAGATATTGAGCTATAACAATAATCAAGATATTGTAACCTCTAACCACCGAAAACATGCTGAAAAACTTTATTAGAATATGTTTTTGCTTTCTGGTTAACATCAAAAATTTGTTTTGATTAAATCCTGAAATAAATTCAGGAAAACAAAGAGTGGTTTAGAAGTTATAAACTACTTCCAGCTTATAACCTTTAAGTGCTAGTTTTGCTTTTTCAATATCCTCTGTAAAACCAAGAATGTATCCACCACCACCAGAGCCACAAAGCTTTAAATAGTATTCGTTTGTTTGAATACCTTTTTTCCATAGTTCATGAAACTCTTGTGGAATCATAGGTTTAAAATTGTTTAAAACCACTTTTGATAATCGTTTAGTGTTTTTAAATAACGATTTTATATCACCTTTTAAGAAATCTTCAACACAAGCATCTGTATGCTTTATAAACTGGTCTTTAAGCATATTTCGAAAACCTTCTTGTTTCATGTTTTCCATAAAAATACTTACCATAGGCGCAGTTTCTCCAATAATGCCACTATCTAACAAAAACACCGCATTTTTCCCTTCAATTTTTTGAGAAGGAATTCCTGTTGCTTCAATATTATCTTGTGAATTAATTAGAATAGGAATACTCAAATAACTATTTAACGGATCTAACCCTGAAGATTTTCCATGAAAAAACGATTCCATTTCAGAGAAAATTGCTTTCAACTTCAATAGTTTTTCTCTGGTTAAATTCTCTAAAATCGTAATCTTATCAAAAGCATATTTATCATAAATAGCAGCTACTAATGCACCACTACTGCCTACTCCATATCCTTGAGGAATTGAAGAATCAAAATACATACCGGCATTAACATCATTTTCAAGAGAAGCAATATCAAAAGTTACTAACTGTGAATTTATGCTTTGCAAGTACGTTACAAACCGTTTCAAACTTTCATTTGACTTTAAAGCAATTTCTGAAAGATTTTCATCCTTTTTTAATGCCCCATTATAAAAATTATAAGGAATTGATAAACCTTTGGAATCTTTGATAATTCCATACTCTCCAAAAAGTAAAATTTTAGAATAAAAAAGTGGTCCTTTCATTAACTGCTTTTGATATTGGGTTTATAAAGTTACAATTGTTTTGCACCAAAACCAATTTTGTCGCAAATATAATGTCCATTTTGACAATATGCAACTAATTCATTTTTAATGAATTCTAAAATTGGTTTTGCATCTTTCTCTGGATACAACACATGAACGTTTGCACCAGCATCTAACGTAAAACTAACAGGCAAACCTGTATCTTGTCTAAATTCCCATATTTTATTGATAATTTCCAAGGTGTTTGGCTTCATCAAAATAAAATACGGCAAACTAGTCATCATCATAGCATGTAGCGTTAACGCTTCACTTTCCACTATTTCAATAAAAGCATAAACATCTCCAGACTTAAAAATTTGTATTAGCTTCGTCAGATTTTCATTGGCTTGAGCAAAACGTTGTGAAGCAAATGGATGATGGTGCATTAAATTATGTCCAACCGTACTGCTTACTTGTTTTTCGCCTTTATCAACCAACAAAATAGTGTCTTGGTAATTTTTGAAATTTTCATGGACTTCATAAGGATATTTAACTCCAAACAAATCTGAGCTACCTTCAATATCATTATGATAACCCCAAACAATTAAATCGCCTTCAATACTTCTGCAAGCACTTCCAGAGCCTAATCGCGCCAAAAACGATGCCTTTTTATTTAAATAATCGCCATCCATTTTAGAATTCAATTGCTTTTCGATGCTCATTAAGCACATTGCCAAAGCACTCATTCCGCTTGCTGAAGATGCAATTCCCGAACTGTGAGGAAACGTATTTGATGTTTCTATAACAAAATGATAATCTTTTAAAAAAGGTACATAAACTTCAATTCTTTTAAAAAAGGTTTCGATTTTTGGTTTAAAATCCTCTTTTTTTTCTCCATCTAGATATACATCAAACGAAAACCCATCTTCTTCATTTTTCTTCTTTACAAAATCAAGTGTTGTAATAGTTTTACAATTATCTAGAGTAAAACTAATGGATGGGTTTTGAGGCATTTGATTTTCCTTTTTACCCCAATACTTAACCAACGCAATATTACTTGGAGATTCCCAAGAAATACTTCCGCTTTCAAGTGATTTTGAATATAATTCAGGAATAAAATCTTGTTCTGTCATGTTGCTTGTTCTGAAGACAAAGATAATAACTTTACCATTGTATTATAGTTTCTCGATGTCGCAAATGTTTTAAGTATACGCTCAAAAAAATTTGCATTAAATTTAGCATTACCATAGCCGCTAGCACAGTAAAAATAAATACAATCCATAATGATTTTATACTCTTCACCTTCATACACTTTTTCTGAAGCAACTTTTATCAACTCATTACTTGGCGTATCATGCAACATCATAAAATAACTCGTTTTCTTTTTTTCTTCTGAAAATGGACAATCATCAAAAATACGTTTCAAGTCAGGTCTTGTTATTGCTAAAACAGAAACCTCAAATCCAAAATAATCTAAAATCGCATTCTTAATTGTTTCTTCTATTTTTTGAATCTTTTTTTCTGAAGATTGCAGAACGACATTCCCACTTTGAATATAGGTTTGCACGTCTTCAAAACCAGATTTAGAAAGCAATTCACGCAATTCAGCCATTGGCACTTTTTTGTGTCCACCAACATTAATACCTTTTAAAAGAACAATGTACGTTTTCATTGTGAGATTGATTTAGCAACTATAAAAGCACTTGTCCACGCATTTTGAAAATTAAATCCTCCTGTAACGGCATCTATATTTAAAACTTCACCAGCAAAATACAAGTTTTTAAACAACTTGCTTTCAAAGGTTTTAAAATTGATTTCTTTTAAATCTATGCCTCCAGCAGTTACAAATTCTTCTTTAAAGGTACTTTTTCCAATTACATTAAAAATAGCATGAGTCAATTGATTTGCTAACAATTCTAACTGCTTTTTATTCAACTCTGCCCAACGAGTTTCAATATCTATTTCAGAAGCTAAAACCAATTGTTGCCACAAACGTTTAGGTAAATCAAATTGAGCCGATTTAAAAACCGATTTCTTAGCAAGTTCATTTTTAAAATCTTTCAAACAATCTAGACAATCGTTAACTGATTTTCTAATGAAATTAATTTCTATTCGAAACTTGTAATTACGTTCAGCTAATTCTAAAGCAGCAAAGGCTGATAGTTTTAATATGGCTGGTGCACTCATTCCCCAATGGGTAATTAACAAAGGCCCTTCAGAATAAAAATCGGTATCAACAATATGAATTTCTACATTTGAAGCCACAACTCCAGGTATATCGTTAATGCGAACATCTTTTATATTAAAGGTGAAAAGCGATGGAACTGGTGGTGAAATAGTATGTCCCAAATTTTCTAAAAGACTCCATATTTTAGAATTACTTCCTGTTGCAATTACCAGTTTTTCTGTTAAAAAATCAGCTTCTGAAGTTTCTATTTTCCATAAACCATTTTCGTTTTGAAAGGTTTTTACAGCATGGTTATATAAAATTTCAACACCATGTTTTTTTGATTCATTTAAAAAACAATCAATAATGGTTTGTGAAGAATTAGATACAGGAAACATACGTCCATCATCTTCAATCTTTAGTTCTACGCCTCTTTTTTCAAACCATTCTATTGTGTCGCCAGTCATAAATTGATGAAAAGGTCCAAGCAATTCCTTTTCTCCTCTTGGATAATTTTGCACCAATTCTGAAGGAATAAATTCAGCATGAGTCACATTACAACGTCCACCACCAGACACTTTAACTTTGGTTAAACCTTCGCTTCCACGTTCTAAAACAGCAACTTTTAAAGAAGGATTTTGCTCTGCAATATCAATGGCTGCGAAAAATCCTGCTGCACCACCACCAACAATTATAATGTCATACATCTTCATCATTTACTCAGGGGTCTCATCAATCCTTCTTGGGCTACCGAGGCCACTAGTTTCCCGTCTATAGAAAAAATATTCCCTCTGGCAAATCCACGGGCATTTGATGCATTGGGCGATTCCATTGAAAATAATAACCAATCATCAAAATCAAAGTCCCTGAAGTACCACATAGAATGATCTAAACTGGCTGTTTGTGTATTCCCCCAATGGGCTTTACTGGCGTGTGGATTAAGTGCAGACACCAAAATATTATAATCGGAAATATAGGTTAAAATTTGTTGTTTAGTGGCCAGATCCAAATTTTTCACATCTCCTTTAAGCTTGAACCAAACGTCACTAAATGGAGGTAAATCTTTTCTGTCCAAAGGATTTGTTACAACTGTTGGCTTAAACTCTATAGGTCTTTTTATTTCAAAAAATGTTTTAATACTTTTTGGTAAAAAGTCTCCATATTGGTGCAATATATCTGTCCAACTTAATAAATCTTCCGGTTGTTTTAAATTAGTCTTCATTTCTATTTGATGGTCATACCCTTCTTCTTTTTTATGAAATGAAGCTGATAAAATAAAAATGGTTGTATTGTTTTGTTGTGCTGTTACTCTTCGCACTGAAAAACTGCCTCCGTCCCTGACATAACTCACATTAAAAGTAATTGGCAAATGCAATTGTCCTGCTTCTAAAAAATAAGCGTGCATGGAATGCAGAACACGCTGATTAGTTATAGTCCTGCTAGCAGCATTAATGGCTTGCGCCAAAACCTGACCGCCAAACACATATTGATTACCTACCGTTTTACTATAGCCAATAAATTGTGTATCGTCAACCTTGTCTAAAACCAAAAGGCTTAATAAGTCCTGAACTGATGTCATTAATAGTCTTTTTTTGAACTTGTAAAACTATTAAAATCATATCAGCTTTCAGCAAACTTTATATAAGTTTAACTAATCGGCTTTTTCCAATAAAACAATTTTGAATGGAGACTCTAACTTGGCTTTACCATTTTCAACTTTTAACTCTTGATCTGAGTAGGCGTCACGCAACACATCTCCATCTTTAAATACCTTAGAAACATCAAGTGTTTTCACTCCTATAGGCAAGTCCAATCCTATCACTACCATATCTTGGTAATTACCATTACTATAACTTCTATAGAACAAATAAGGGTCTTGTGAGATCATTTGATGTGTACCTGCTCCCACAGCAGGGTGATTTGCCCTAAATTGACCTAATTTCTGTGAGTGCAATAACAAATCTTTAGTATCCTGATTGTTTTCAATGGATTCCCAATCCATAAACGATCTTAAATTGGCATCATCTACCGCCCCATCAATAATTAATGGTCTTGCAGTCTCATCACCATAATAAGTCTGAGACGTTCCCGGGGATAGTAACAATTTAGTCATTGCCTCATAAGGCTTTTCTCTTTTTACATCAAAAGGACCCCCATCATCATGAGATGATATATAGTTTAGTACTCCAAATCCTTTCATGTCATTTTGTAAAATGTTTGAGTATCTTGAAAACAAACTTTCATATGTGCTTCTAGCATCATATTTAAATCCAAAATTGATCAAACTATGAAAACTATTGTCAAAATAGTTAACCTTCTTATCTCCAAAATCATATAGTTTTTTGTTAACGATATTATAGCCATACACTTCTCCAACCAAGTAAAAGGAATTATCGTCAAGTACTCTTTCAGGGTTGTTCTTTTTCCACTCTGAAAAGGCATAGTCACACTCTGTTCTAAACTCCTGCCATACATTCTCCTCGGTATGTTTAACTGTGTCTGCACGATACCCATCAATGCCAAACTCTGTGATATAATCGGTCAACCATTTAATGATATAAAACCGTGGTGCTCTTGGATACCCGGTACGTTTAAAGAACGCATCTAATTCTGCAACTTCCTGCTCATACCTACCTTCTGCTTTCCATTTTTCAACCAAAAAATCAGGTAGTCCAACATCTTCATTACTTTCTGTTTTTATATCTGGCAGGTTTCTAACCAAGGTACAACTCACTGTACTTTCATAATTCTGATAAGTACATTGTCCTTCGGTTCGCACCCAATCTTCAGGATAAGCTGAATCTTCTTCGGTTACCGGACCTGTATGGTTTATTACAGCATCTAAAACGATTCTGATGCCTTTACTGTGTGCCACTTCAACCAATTGCTTTAAATCTTCTTTTGTACCGTAATTAGGGTCTAGCGCTGTCCAATCCCGTGTCCAATACCCATGGAATCCATAGGTCACCCCTGTACCTTCATCAGTTGCATCATGAATTTGCTCAACAATGGGTGTTAGCCAAATGGCATTAACCCCTAAATTGGTAAAGTATCCTTCTTCTATTTTTTGAGTGACACCTTTGATATCACCACCTTCAAAACCTCTTAATTTACCTGCTTCTCTTGTTCTGTTGAAACTGACATCGTTAGACTCATCACCATTATTGAATCTATCAGTCAACAAAAAATAAAGATTAGCGCCTTCCCATATAAAAGAAGGGTTTTGTTTCTCAATATTAACTTGTTCTTTTTTCTGCCCCTGACAGTTTAACACAGTCGTTAATGCTATAATTAATACAATAAATTTCATTTAAGTATTATTTTAATTTTAAAATAAAGGATTCTAATGGTTTAACATCAATTCTTACAGACGCTTTATGATCAATAACTTTCAATGTTGACGTGTATGAACCATACAACTGATCGGTTACCTGATAATCACCATCCTTGAGGTCTAACTTACTTACCAAATCTTCCGGTAATTGCAATTCAAAACCAAAAGTATCTGTATCATTGAAGTTAGACACAATAATCAATTGTTCTTCATCACTCCAACGCATATATGACAACACTTTATCATTATACCACTCAGTATTTGCTCTATTATAGTGATGAATATCCTGATACTGTCCCATCAATGCTGAACTGTTAACAGTAAAGTTAAGCAGTCTCTTATAAAAATCACGAAGGGATTTTTCTTGATCGGTTGACTGGCCTCCATCAAATTGTTTGTCATTGACCCAACGCTGAAGATGTGGCACCCCTATATAATCAAAAATAGAGGTTCGTGAAGGTTTCCCAAAACCTGCATCTTCTGCTCCGGGCTCACCAACTTCCTGACCAAAATAGACCATGGTTGGAGCTGTACTAATAGTGGCAGACACCACCATAGCCGGTTTTCCTTTTTCTGCGTTACCAGCAAATTCCGGACTGGCTATACGTTGCTCATCATGGTTTTCAAGAAAATGAAGCATGTTATGTTCAATATCTTTTAGATCTTCCTGAATAGGTGAAATATGATCTGTACTTCCATGTCCTTGCATGATATGTTTAATGGTATCATATAGTTGCACCTTATCATACAAGTAATCCATTTTCCCTTTTCTTATATAATCTCTGTAAAGGCTTGGATTGTAAACTTCGGCTAACAAAAAGGCTTCCGGATTTTTCATTTTAATACTTGAATTCATAAAGCTCCAGAATTCCACAGGAACCATTTCGGCCATATCATATCTAAAACCATCAACACCAAAATCTAACCAATACAGGGCAATATCTCTAAATTTAACCCAGGAGTTTGGTACTTGTTTGTCCTTCCAAAACTCAAAGTGTTTCTTATAACTTTCATAGTCAAAACCTTCCGGTAATTCATCAAAATCTTTTTGGCCATCGGGTGATATTCCGTAATTAATTTTAATGGTTTCGTACCAATCGTAAAAATCGGGTTGACTAAGCCTAGACCCATTACCTGTCCATTTTGCGGGGTTTTCTTCAAATTTATTATCACTTAACGAATTAGTATCTCCTCCTAAAGGCTTATAACCATCTCTGAAAACCGGTACTTTAAAGGCTTCTCCCGGAATGTAATAAAAGTTATTGTTGACATTATATGCAACCGTTTTATCATCTTTAGCGCCAAAATCCTCAATGCCTTCCGGATTGCTTAAACTTTGATAATTTCTGGCCACATGGTTTGGAACAATATCAATGATCAATTTTAATCCTGCTTTATGAGTTCTTTCAATAAGTGCCTTAAATTCTTCCAACCTGTTTGCCGGATCTGTTGCTAGGTCAGGGTTTACATTGTAATAATCCTTAACAGCATAAGGTGATCCTGCACGTCCTTTAACCACATCGGGGTCATCATTGGAGATGCCATACTTAGTGTAATCTGTAATGACATCATGATGAGGCACACCTGTATACCAAATATAAGTAACTCCTAAATCTTTGATTTCCTTTAAGGCCTTATCGGTAAAATCAGCAAATTTTCCAACACCATTTTCTTCAATGGTCCCCCAAGGTTTGTTGGTTGTATTGGCATTCCCAAAAAGACGGGTAAACACCTGGTAAACTACTTGTTTATGTTTCACCTCATTATTCTGATCCTCAAGATCCTTTTCCATTTTTTTACAATTTGACAACATCATTATACATAGTCCTAATATACTGTAAGCAACCCTTTTCATAAAAAGTTTTATTTCATTATTAATATCTTATATTCCCAAGGGTTTAACTTGATGATTCCTGAGTCTGTATAATTTACCTCTTCATCATTCATATAGTTTAAAAATGTACCTTGTGGCATATAGTTTAACTCTTGCTCATCTGAAGATAAATTTGCAACAAACAAAATGGTTTGATCTCCTTTTGACCTCGTATATATAAGAATGTTTTTGTTATCGGTCTTTATTCTTTCAGAGGAAGCAGCCTTTTTCCCTCCATTTAAAGCAATATTTTCATTTTTTAACTTCCCTAATTTTTCCAAAAGTGGCCACATAGTTCCTTTTGTTTTTGGAATGGAATCTTTTTCGAAAAACTTTAACCTGTGGTTCAAATTGTACTCTTGTCCTGAATAGATCAATGGCATTCCCGGAACCATATAGCTAAAGACTGTCATTACCTCTGAAGCATCACCTAAACGTTCTTCAACTGTTCCTGCCCAAGAATTTTCATCATGATTAGTAACAAAGTTCATTAAGATATCATCCTTCTCAAAGTCAGAAGCAATATACTCTGTAAGAGAATCAAAATCTTCCAACGAATTGGAACCTTGAGCAATTCTATTCATTAAATGATGTTGTTTCCAACCATATTCCATATCAAATAAATTTGCTTTCATGAACCTTGGTTCATCATTTTCTGCCAACCAGAAAAGGGCTCTTTTTTCATTCAATTGAGGTATAGCCTTTTCCCAAAAAGACACCGGCACCGGCTGTATGTGATCGCATCTAAAACCATCAACCTGTTCTTTCTCAACCCAATACATCATATCTTTTATCATTTGCTCTTGCATTGCCATATTTGAATAATCTAATTGAGCAACGTCTCCCCATCCTTTTGATGTACCATCGTCATTCAACGGATCTGTAATTTCACCATCAGCATTCTTTACATAAAAATCAGGATGCTCTTTAATCCAATTATGATCCCAACCAGTATGGTTTGGCACCCAGTCTAAAATCACATAAATACCATTATCATGGGCGGTTTTCACCAACTCCCTAAAATCTTCAAGGGTTCCAAACTCAGGATTTATTTTGGTATAATCTGAAACGGCATAGTAACTTCCCAGCATTTTGGCTCGCTCTGTTTCATCTTCAATTTTTGATGCAAAATCACCTCCAGTAGCCTTTCTTTTGGTAACCGAAATGGGGTTGATTGGCATTAACCAAATGATTTTTACCCCCAATTGTTTTAGTTGCGGAATGTCTTTAGTGAATTCATCAAACGTCCCTTGTTGTGAGTATTGACGAATGTTGGCCTCATAGATCACAGCTGTTTCCATAACATCCGAATTCATAGGGGCTAAAGCTTCAGCTTGTACTTGTTCAGCTAAGTTTGCCTGTCCTTTTTTATCATTGCAGGCTATAAATAAGACAAGTGTAAATAAGATTACTGCTATTTTTTTCATCTTTTAGTTATTTTATTTTAATATGATTTTGGCATCTTTATCAGTATTCCATACCGTAGGAATAGTAAGTGTTCTATCTATTGAATTCCAATTAAATTTAACTTTTCTATCATTGATTTTAACTCTCTTAGGGGCTTTTTGAATATTATGAATCACAACCAAAATTTGCTTGTCTGATGACACATAATTTTTCCCTGTTTGAGCTGTAAATTCCAGTTTTAAACACTTCTTCTCGCTCTTACTTTTAAATATAAGCATTTCATAAATTCCCTTTTCAAATGCATTGGCTGTTTTTCCATCATCATTATAAAACTTACGCTCACTGTTTTTTATTGATGAATCATTGTAATAATGAAGTTCCAATCTGTCTGCTTTATATTCCTCTGTATTTTGCATAGGTTTCGCCATCAATACAAACGCGCCTCCCCTTATATACGTAGGTATTGAATTTTCTTTAGTTTGAACATTTTTAGATTGTTCTCCTTCAATTGCTTCATCTGTATAAAAATCAAACCAGATATTCTCTTTAGGAAAATAAACGGTTTGTTGTTCTTTATGGTTTTCCAAAATAGGGCTCACCAAAAAATCCTGTCCCCACAAATAGGTTGACGAGTCACTAAAAAGTGATTGGTTTTCTGGTTCTTCAAAAAATAATGGACGCATTAATGGAACTCCTGTCTGATTATTTTGAAAAGCAAGGTTATAACTGTATGGTAGTAATTTATAACGTAATTCTATAGCCTCTTTAGCTAGGGCTTTAGCTTTTTCACTTCTAAAAACGGGCTCGCTAGGCACTTCTTCTTGAGCGTGTGGTCTGTAAATTGGTTGAAAAACACCGTACTGTAACCAACGTACATATAATTCATCATCCAGATTTGCTCCGGCAAAACCACCTAGATCGGAATGCATATAGGCAAGTCCTTGCATCCCCATTTGTAATGCAATTTCGGGTTGTGATTGCAAGCCGCCCCAACTTCTGTTCACATCACCAGACCAAGGTATAAGTCCATATCGTTGCGAACCGGAATATCCTGCCCGCATGAGAATAAACGGTCTTTGATCTTTAAAATCACGTTGATACCCTTCGTATACTAATCGCGCCCAATCATGCCCATAAATATTATGGACCTCATCGGCCGTTCCTGTGGCATGCACCAAACTTGAAGGATGTACTTCGGGTTCTCCCAAATCACCCCAAAAGCCGGAAACACCTTTGTCTGCCAATCCTTTGTAAATATTCCAAAACCACTGTTCTGCTTTTGGTTTGTAGATATCTATCAGCCCTGTATTTCCAAAATAGAAATCATAAGTGCCGGGATTTCCAAGAGAATCTTTTGCTAAAACATCTTCATCTACAGCTTCCTGCCACCTGTTGGATGTTGTAAGTATAAAAGGTTCTGTGATCAATACTGTTTTAACACCTTTATTTTTTAAGCGTGAAACCATGCCTTCAAAATCTGGAAAAGAATCTTTAAAAACCTCAAGGTTTCCCATAGTTCCTTTGATGTCCTTTCCAAACCAATATAGATCTAAAATAATAGCATCAACGGGAATATTGTCTTCTTTAAACTTATCTATTGTAGCTTCTGTTTCATTTTGAGAATGGTATCCAAACCTGCTTGAAAAATTACCTAATGTCCAACGTGGTGGAAAAGGTTGTTTTCCTGTCAAGTCTGTATAATTACCTATCAAATCATACCAAGAATCCCCAACAATAACCTGATAGGTTTTCCTGCCTGAAATGGTTTCATAAGTCAATGTATTGTCTCCTTTACTGTCTAGATCCAAAAATCCAATAGGGGCATTATCAAAATGAACCATATATTGTTTGGATGATAACACAATTGGTATGGCGAAATTCATTTGCTCAGAATGTGTTTCATAACCATAATGGGCTCTGTTATAAAGTGGCAACTTATAGCCTCTTCTGTTCATTCCTAAAGCTCTGGCACCTCCTCCATATATAACTTCATCTTTAGTCAGATTGAATTGAATAGTTTCTAAATTGTCATTTTTAATATAGCCTCCTTTTTCAGAAATAACTACTTCTCCTTTATAAGAATAGGCAATTTGAAAAGGGTTTTTATTAATAATAACTGAAAGCTCTTTTGAAGAAATCTCAATGCTGTTTTCTCCATCTTTCACACTGGTTTCAGTGCTTTGAGGCGTCAAAACCACTGCGTGTGATTTTGGATTGAAAACTTCACCTTCAGGAATAAATGTGGTTTCAACAATTTCAGAGGAATAAAACTGAATGCTGTAACTCCCATCATTTACTTTAATTTCAAAAGTTGAATCAGAGTGTTCTTTAAAACTTTCAAATATCCTATTTGGGTTCTGCGCGAAAGCAATAGCGCTTATAAAAAACCAACCTACTATGGTATAAAAATATCTATTCATTTTCTTTACTTAATAAAAATAACAATGGTATATCCAATCGCTGATTCCATGAATTCTCACTATGATCCTTTCCTTCAAACTTTAAATTTTTAAAATTGGTGTCATCATATCCACCGTTTAAGAAAACAGCATCTACCTGATCACTATACTGAGGATAGTACTGATCCAAAGTTTCTGTACCATAATCAAAATACATTTTATGTGATTTGGGGTCAGGTAAACGAGACCTCATATATTGAAAAAAAGCTTGTGGAACCGGATTATTGTCAGATGGTAAAATTCCTGGCCAATGGGTAGAAATACAAGCGGCTCCACCAAATACTTGGGGATATTCACAAACTGCGTACATTGAAATTAAACCTCCCATGCTTGATCCGGCAATAAATGTATCCTCCCTATCTGTTAAAACCGAAAATGTTTTATCTACAAACGGCTTAACCTCTTCTACAATGAATTTCAAATAATTATCTGAATTAATATCTGCTTTAAATAATCTTTGCAAATCAAACCCTTTTGTGTTTTCTAAAATGGAATCTTTATTTATAAAACCCAAAGGTTTATTTGGAAAGTAATCACTGTGTCGAATATCAGGAATATTCCACATGGCGACAACAATAAAATCCTTAACCTTTTTTTCACTCATTAATTTTGTAGCCCATTCATCTACTTTCCATTCTTGTTTATTCCAAGTTGTTGTAGAATCAAATAACATTTGCCCATCATGCATATATAAAACAGCATATTTTTTATTGCTTGAATAATTATCAGGCAACCAAATATCTACATTTCTTGAGACTATAAATTTTGATGGAAAACTTTCAATTCTCATTAATTCTCCATTTGATAAGTTGATATCAGAAACCTTTTTGGGCACAATACTATCTATGTTTTGGGAAATCCCCGAAAACATCACCATGAATACCAATAAAAAAAGACAGCATTTTTTCATACTATTTAGTTTTTAAGAAAAAGCCAACGAACGGCTGCTTCAAATTCTACTTTCCAAAATGATTCACTATGGATTCCATCAGGAACTACTTTTGAGTATACATTCTTTTTTTTGAACCCATTGGTTTTCATAAGTTTAACCATCGCTTGCATATCATTTGCCATTTGTTCGTCTCCTCCTTCATTAGCACCAACCAAAAAATACATTTTCAAATGTTTTTGGTTTGCATGTTCTTCAGTATAGTTGAAGCTTTCACTAGCATACCAAAACGATGGAGAAAATACTCCTATTTTACCAAAAACGTTTGGATATTTTAATCCGGCATAGTGTGAAATGAGTCCTCCCATAGAACTACCCATGATAGCGGTATTTTTCGCATTGTTTTTTGTCCTGTAGGTTTTATCTATTTCGGGTTTTAACGTACTCACAATAAAGTCTAAGTAGGCATCGCCTTCAGCTTTGCCGTATTTACTGTTTTCCCAAGGAGAATATTCGCTGAGTCTTTCTACACCATTGTCTATGGCAACGACAATAAGATTTAAACCGTAATCTTTACTTAACCTATTTAGTGTTTCATCCACTTCCCACTCACCGGCATAAGAAGTTGCATTGTCAAACACATTTTGTCCATCGTGCATATATAAAACAGGGAATCTTTTAGAACTTGTTTCATAATTTGGTGGTAAATAGACCCAAATTTTCCGTTCCCTGTTTAATTGGGGCATCTTAAAATTTTCGGTAAAAACATGCACGTTTTTTGATGCTGTAGCGTGTTTTGTAGTTAGGGATTTGTCTGTCCAATTGCTAATGGTTATTACAACTGTATCCTGTGGTTGTGTGAAAGAATACGTTCTATTTTCTATATTGGAATTTTCTGGACCACACTCTACCGAATCCCAAGATCCTAAGGTGAACTTAAAACTAATGGCTTCTTTTAGTTTAGGAATTGTAATGTGATATTCCTGATGGTTTTTTATCAGTTTATATTGGTCTTCTCCTCCAGACCATCCTTCAAAATCACCGGAAATGTAGATATCCTTTTTGTAATCGTGATTTTCAGGTAGATTATTTATAATGAATGTTACTTGACAAAACAGAATTTGGCTAATGGAAAAACATATTATAAATAAAAAGGTTTTCATAGTGTTTACTTTGTGGTTAACATCATGATCCCGTCTGTAGTTAACGTTAAAGTGTCGTTCCAAATGACTTCCTCTCCTGATATAATGTTTTTTAAGGTTTTTCCTTGAAGACCTACTTCAGAAAAACGATTTAAATCTAAATTTATAGGATTGTTGTTTTTGTTTAGGATAACTATAACCGTTTCATCATCTAAAACTCGGAACAAGACATAAACCCCATTTTCCGGTGCAAAATGAATGGTATTGCCATCAGGGATGGCTTTACTGCTTTTTCTGTAATTCAACATTTTCCGCACAAACAATTGCATGTCTTTTTGTACATCTGTCAACCCTTCACCTGTAACAGCATTAGCTCCATCACCTTCCCAACCTCCCGGAAAATCTGAACGTATTAAACCATGGTCTCCCGGTTTTGCCGTATCGTTCATTAAAATTTCTGTCCCATAATAAAATTGAGTGATTCTTGGTAAGATGAAAATATAGCCTAATGCCATTTTGGTTTTGGTTATATCTTCATGCAATTGCGTAAAAATCCTGCTCATGTCATGATTATCAGGAAAAATCATGATATCCATTGGATTTGCATAATAAAAATCATTTGCCAATCCTTCATACATTTTTACAAATCCAGAATCCCATTGTTCTTTTTCATTCAATGCTTCAACTATTAGATGTTGCATGGGAAAATCCATAGGGGATTTTAAATTAGAAACATAGCCATCATTGTTTATCTTGCCTCTTTGCCAATACCCAACTATTAATGGGTTGAGGCTCCACTCTTCTCCAACAATACTAAAGTTTGGATATTCATCCATAATGGCTCCGGACCAGTCTGATAAAAATGTCTTGTCTGAATATGGATAGGTGTCTTGCCTTATGCCTCCTAAACCCAAGGTTTCAATCCACCAAATACTGTTTTGAATCAAGTAGGTTGCCATATAAGGATTTTGCTGGTTCAAATCGGGCATAGCCTCAACAAACCAACCATCGGTCATTCCTTGCTTATCTTTTTCTGAAGCATATAGGTCTTCGTTTGTGGTACGTCTATGATTAGAGTTCTTTAATTGAGCATGGTTTTCGAATGCCCTTTGTTGGTTAACCCAATCTGTAAACGGTAAGTCCTTCATCCACCAATGCTCACTTCCGCAATGATTAACCACTTGGTCCATAACCAGTTTTATGCCCAATATTCTGGCTTTATCTGCCAGTTCTATATATTCATCAAGGGTTCCAAAGCGAGGGTCAACCTGATAGAAGTCTGTCATGGCATAACCGTGGTAAGAAGCTCTATACATATCGTTTGTCAATAATGGGGTAGGCCATATAGCCGTAAAGCCCATATCATGTATATAGTTTAAATGATTTATAATGCCTTTGATATCCCCACCATGTCTTGCATAGTCATCATGCCTATCAATGGTCTTTTCTTTTAGATAAGTTACAACATCATTTGAAGCATCTCCATTAGAAAATCTGTCTGGTGTAATAAGATAAATAGCATCACTACTGCTAAACCCAATATAATCTTCAGCTGGTTTTATTCTGGATTTTAATTCATAGGTTTGGATTTTTTCTTCTCCACTATCAAATGTAAAGTGAATATTGAATTTTCCAGGCTTCGTTTCAGGAGAGATATTCAAGTCGATAAACAAATAGTTTGGACTGGTCCCTTTTACCACATTTTTAATAGTAACCCCTTCATAAGAGATTTCTATTGAAGCTGTATAAATATTAGCATCTTTAACCAATAACTGAAGTGTCTCATTTTTAAATCCTACCCACCAGTTAAAAGGCTCAACTCTCTCAATCTCATTAAATTCTTTAAAGGATTCTGAAGTCATTTTCTGCTTAAATTTTTCTGAAGGGTTATCATTGAATGCCGTAGAAAAGGTAACAGCTAAAATTGAAACAATAAAAACAAGGCTCTTCATATTTATTAAATTTTGAAATTAAACTGT
>NZ_JBAWJZ010000003.1:0-495370 GCF_043876835.1 Gaetbulibacter sp. M235 | reverse complement strand
ACACAAAAAGATGGGGTTGTTTTTCAAGGGGCCGACAGCAGGGAGTTCTGGCAACGTGCCGAGGACAGGAACAAGGAAACCGCTGAGATTTACCACCAATTGGGATTGGCGCATTACGCCGCTATGGAAGCTTTCGTAAAGTGGGAATATTAGTTAAAACAAATTTATAGCAGCTTTAATTTTTTTCAAAATCATTAAATTAAGCTTTATTAAAAAGCAAGTCATGTTAAAAAACAATTTATTATTTATTGGTTTACTGTTTTCATTGCTGACAAACTGTAAAAAAGAAACTGATAAAAACCTAACAGTCAATGCTAATTTAGAAAAGAAAGATATCATTGAGACTATCATTAAAGATAGCAGTAGTTTTTATTTTATTGACTTTAAAAATTATCCAGTAAATGATAAAACACTACCTGTTGGAGTATTTGATTCAGGAACTGGTGGATTAACAGTTTTAAAAGCCATTGTAAATTTCGATGAAAATGAAAACACTACTAATGCTTCTGGGAGTGATGGCGTTTTAGATTTTGAGAAAGAATCATTTATTTATCTTGGAGACCAAGCCAATATGCCATATGGCAATTACTTTTCTGTTAACAAAGTGGACCTTTTAAAAGAGCATATTATTAAAGATACTCAGTTTTTATTGGGAAATAAATATTATAGTGATGCTGATGACACGATACCAAATTTAGATAAAAAGCCTGTAAAAGTATTAGTAGTTGCGTGCAATACAGCTACAGCTTATGGGAAAGAACACATAGAAGATTTTATTAAAAAGTCTAAATTAAATATTAAAGTCATAGGCGTTATCGATGCAGGTGTTAGAGGTACATTAGAAACTTTAGAGAAAGATGAGAATGTTATTATTGGAGTTTTAGCAACAGAAGGAACAGTTTCATCTAAGGGTTATGAAAATACTCTGTTGAAATATATAAAAGAATTAGGATATAAAGGCAATATTGAAGTGTTTTCACAAGGAGGTATTGGTATAGCAGAAGCTGTTGATGAAGATCCAGATTATTATAATAAAAAATTAAAAACACCTCGCAAAACATATAAAGGACCAGGTTTAGATGGCGACGTTAAGATTGATAAAACACTTTTTGATATTTATAATTTCAACTTTGATAATGGCAAAATGTTATGCGATTCAAAAAGTGTTGATGATTGCTCCATGATACAAATTAATGATGCAGAAAATTATGTTCGTTATCATTTAGTTACTTTAATGGAAAAAATAAGGCTTTCAAAATCAACAAATAAACTAAAGTCTATCATTTTAGGGTGTACTCATTATCCTTATTTATCAGATGAGATACATACTGTTTTAAAAGAACTTTATGATTATAAAACAAAAGATGGGTCGTTTTTATATCGCCCATTTATGAAAAAAGATATTCAATTAATTGATCCTGCTATAAAAACTGCTAAGGAATTATATGATTTTTTAAAAGCAGAATCCTTATTTAATAACCAAGGAAATATTAAAGAAAGTGAATTTTACATAAGTGTTGCAAATAAAACTAACAAAAATAATGTTATTGATGAGCTTGGTCGTTTTACATATGATTATAAATATGGAAGAAACGCTAATGAAATTCAAGAATATGTAAAGAATGTTCCTTTTAGTAGAAAAAATATTTCCAACGATATTTTAACTCGGTTTCAAATGCAAATTCCACATGTATATCAGCTAATGCAAGAGTTTAGCCAAAACAATAAAAAAACTAAGATTATTCCAGAAGAAGATAAAATTTAGTTAAACATTACATGTGTCTTTCAATTTAAGTAGAAAAACACTCCTATATATTTAAAAGGGTTGATTATTTTTACACACTAAAATCGACTTTAAATTTAAAATAAAAATGACTTTAAATTATCCTATAACTTTTGAACCCATATTGAAAGAACGAATTTGGGGAGGAGAAAAACTAACTACAATTTTTAAAAAAGGTTCAAAACAAACAGAGATAGGAGAAAGTTGGGAACTTTCTGATGTTGAAGGAGACGTTTCTGTTGTTGCCAATGGCTTATTAAAGGGCAAAAGCCTTAAAGAACTTATTCAAACGTATAAAGGAGATTTGGTTGGCGAAAAGGTTTATGAAACTTTTGGAGACAGTTTTCCTATTTTGATAAAATATATTGATGCAAAAACTCCACTTTCTATACAAGTACATCCTAATAACGAATTAGCAAAAGAACGCCATAATTCATTTGGTAAAAATGAGATGTGGTATATTATGGAAACTGATGATGATGCCGAATTAATTGTAGGGTTCAATCAAGATGTAAGTCCAGAAGAGTATTTAAAAAAACTTGATGAAGGAAACATTTTAGAGGTTTTAAATGCTGAAAAAATTTCAAAAGGAGATACATTTTATATCCCAACAGGAAGAGTTCATGCCATTGGAGCAGGTGTTTTATTGGCCGAAATTCAGCAAACATCTGATGTTACATATAGAATATACGATTATAATCGCGTAGATGCCAAAGCAGGAAAAGAGAGAGAGTTGCACACAGAATTGGCTCTAGATGCTATAGATTATCAATTACATGATACTTACAAAACAGCATACACTTTAAAAGAAAATGAGTCCAGTAAATTGGTTTACTCGCCATATTTTAAAACCAATATTATTCAACTAAAAGGCAGCATGAGTAAAGATTACTCTAATTTAGATTCTTTCGTTATTTATATGTGTGTTGAAGGGAGTGCTGAAATTATTTGTGGTGGTGAAACCTATTCATTAAATCATGGACAAACCGTGTTACTTCCAGCTACTATTAGTTCAGTTAAACTAATAGCCGAAAGCGCAAAACTGTTAGAAGTATATCTGTAAAATCAATTAACTAATTGACTTATTTTCAAAAACCTAACAAAAGTCATTTTTTATAACATATACTTTTTGTTTTTTTGATTTTGTAATCGGGTAAAACCCAAACTCAGATTATGTGAGAAAAAGGGAATATATAATTGTATTCCCTTTTTTTATTTCAAAAATTCTCATTCACTTTAAGAATTGAGTTAAAGCCCAAAGAAAAAATTAAGTGTTTTTCTATCCTTAAGGTTTTAGTTACCTTTGTACAACTTTATTTATAAGCATATGATATATTCAATGACCGGTTACGGAAAATCTATATTGCAATTACCTACAAAAAAGATAAGTATTGAGTTAAAATCACTAAACAGCAAGAGTTTAGATTTAAACACAAGAATGCCTTCTATTTACAGAGAAAAAGAGCTTGAAATAAGAAAGCTTTTGGCCGATAAATTAGAACGTGGTAAAATAGATTTTTCTATTTTTTTAGAGATGACTGCTGAAGATACTTCAACACAAATTAATGCACCTGTTGTTAAACAGTATATCAATCAATTAAGAAAGGTTGTTGATGGTGATGAAATGGAACTTCTTAAAATGGCTGTTAGATTTCCGGATGCTTTAAATACAGTTCGCGAAGAAATTGATGAAACGGAATGGAAAGCTATTGAAAATGAAATTAATATTGCTATTGAAAGTATAAATAATTACAGGCTAGATGAAGGAAAAGTTCTTGAAATAGAGTTTTTAAAACGAATTTCAATTATAGAAGAGTTGCTTACCAAAGTTATAGCCATGGATCCCGATAGAATATTAGCAGTTCGTGAGCGTTTAACAAAAGGTGTTGAAGAATTAAAAGAAAAATATGACGAAAACCGATTTGAGCAAGAGTTGGTTTACTACATTGAAAAGTTTGATATTACTGAAGAAAAAGTACGTTTAAAAAACCATTTGGAATACTTTACAGAATCCATAAATTCTGCAGACTCTAATGGAAAAAAACTTGGGTTTATAAGTCAGGAAATAGGCAGGGAAATAAACACTATTGGTTCAAAAAGCAACTTCGCGCCTATGCAACAGTTAGTGGTTCAAATGAAGGATGAGCTTGAAAAAATTAAAGAACAATTATTAAATGTTTTATAATGAATAAAGGAAAATTAATTGTGTTTTCGGCACCTTCGGGTTCTGGAAAAACAACCATTGTAAGACATTTATTAGGAATTGAAGATTTGAATTTGGAATTCTCTATTTCGGCTACATCACGAGAAAGGCGCGGAGAAGAAGTTCACGGAAAGGACTACTATTATCTATCTGCCAAAGAGTTTAAGGCAAAAATTAAAAACGATGAATTTCTGGAATGGGAAGAAGTATATCGCGATAATTTTTACGGTACTTTAAAATCGGAAGTTGAAAGAATTTGGGCCAAAGGCAAACATGTTATTTTTGATATTGATGTATCAGGTGGGTTGCGTATAAAGCGAAAATTTCCTGAAGAAACATTGGCTATTTTTGTTAAACCACCAAGTATTGATGAACTTAAAATAAGGCTTAAAAAACGCAAAACGGAAACAGAAGACAAAATAAACATGCGTGTTGCTAAAGCTTCTGCAGAACTTGCTACAGCGCCATTGTTTGATGTGATTATTGAAAATCACCATTTAGACAAAGCCCTTGTTGAAGCCGAAGAATTGGTGAGAAACTTTGTAAATTCTTAACAAAACAGATGAAGGTTGGATTGTTTTTTGGTTCATTTAATCCAATACATATTGGTCATTTAGTTATTGCAAACCATTTGGTTGAGTATAGCGATTTAGACCAGGTTTGGTTTGTGGTAACCCCACACAATCCTTTTAAAAAGAAAAGCACTTTACTAGACAATTACCAGCGTTTGGAAATGGTTTACAGAGCCACAAAAGACTATACCAAAATAAAGCCTTGTGATATTGAGTTTAACTTACCTCAACCCAATTATACCATCAATACATTGGCTCATTTACAAGAAAAGTATCCAAAACATGAGTTTGCTTTAATAATGGGCGAAGACAACTTAAAGAGTTTTCATAAATGGAAAAATTATGAACTTATTCTTGAAAACTATAACATTTATGTTTATCCAAGAGTTCCTGAAAATACAGAGAAAACGGAATTAGATGGGCATAAAAAAATTCATCATATTAATGCTCCTATCATGGAACTTTCTTCAACTTTTATTCGAAATGCCATCAAGGAAGGTAAAAATGTGCAACCAATGCTACCACAACATGTTTGGGAATACCTTGATGAGATGAATTTTTACAAATAGATTTCTTTTCTAGTTTCAAAAAGAAATTTTATCCAAATTTTACTGAGGTCATAGTTAAAGAACCACCAACTGCTTTATCATTAAAAAACTTGATATCGTCTTTTTTATCTTGAAGACCTAAAGTGTATATAAGTGGTAAATAATGTTCTGGTGTTGGTATAGCTAACATCGCTTCTTTCCCCAATAAAGAATAATTTATTAATGAATAATGACTGCCATTTTGAATGAGCGATTTAAACGTATCATTCATTTGGAGAGCCCAATCAAAGCCATAGCCATCGTTATTTAATTTGTTCCAGGCAACCATTCTTAAGTTATGAACCATATTGCCACTACCAATAATAAGTACACCTTTTTCTCTCAATGAATAAAGTTCTTTGGCAATTTCATAATGATATTGAGCTCCTTTTGTATAATCAATACTTAATTGAAGCACTGGAATATTAGCATCTGGATACATATGTCTTACCACAGTCCAGGTGCCGTGATCTAACCCCCAATCGTGATCTAGCTCAACATGTGCTGATTTAATAAGAGCAGCCGTTTCCCTAGCTAAATGAGGTTGCCCAGGTGCTGGATATTGCACATCAAAGAGTGCTTGTGGAAATCCACCAAAATCGTGAATTGTATCAGGAAAATCCATTGAAGTTATTTTAGTCCCTTTTGTAAACCAATGTGCAGAAACCACTAAAACCGCTTTAGGAATTTGAATTTCACTAGCCATTTGTTTCCAACCTAAACTAAACTCATTAGTTTGAATGCCATTCATTGGAGAACCATGTCCTATAAACAAAACAGGAATAAGCGTATTTTGCTTTTCTAAGCTATCTGTAAACTTTCTAAATGACGATAATGTTGTCATGCCTATTATTCCTTTTGCCAATGACTTGATAAACGTTTTCCTTTTCATAGTTAAGAATTAATGGCAGGAAAAAAAATATTTACTGCCATTAATTTAATTTAAACCAATTTAGATGGCATTCATTTGGCTTTTCAAGAAGTATTATGAAGCCTGTTTTACAAACTGAACCTCTGCGCTAATTTTTACTTCGTCTGCTACCAAAACTCCTCCGGTTTCTAAAGCTGAGTTCCAGTTTAATCCCCAGTCTTTACGATTAATTTTACCATTAATTTCGAATGCCAATTTTTCATTTCCCCAAGGATCTGTGTTGATTCCACCAAATTCAACATCCAAAACTATTTCTTTGCTAATACCTTTAATAGTTAGAATTCCTGTTAATTTATATTCGTCATCATCAACTTCTTTCAATGATTTTCCTTCAAATAAAATCGACTCAAAATTTTCAACATCAAAAAAATCTGCACTTTTTAAGTGAGCATCTCTGTCGTTATTGTTTGTAAAAATTGATGACGATTCGATTTTAACGTTAATCGGGGAACTCTTAAAATCCTCTCCTTCAATTGTTGCTTCATAATTTGTAAAATTCCCTTTTACATTTGAAATCATTAGATGTTTTACTTTAAATCCTATTTCACTGTGAGCTGGGTCTATTACCCATTTTGTTGTTTCCATTTTCTTTATATTTTGAATTAATAAATTTCTTATACAAAGGTCGTTACAGTCTCATATTTTACCAATAAACTAGTTTATGAAATAGTATTAATCTAGTTTATTAATTTTAGTTTCAAACGCATTTTTCACCAAATAAATTAAAGTAAAATGCCAATAAAGTACATAATAAGAATGTCTTTTTAAGCAGCTTATAGTCCAATCTTTTTGTTTTAAACGTATATTATTTTAAAGCAATAAAGCTTTTGTAATTAATAAATTAAACTATAATCATGAAGAAATTATTTTTAAGTACTATTTTACTAATAACATTAAGCTTAGCGTTTGTGTCTTGTAGAGACACTAAAAAAACAGATTCAATAGAGACAGAAGTTAATAAAGCAGCTGAAAAAACCGAAGGAGCTTTAGAACAAACGGGAAAGGCCATTGACAATGCTGTTAAAGAAACTAAAGAAGCCGGAGAAGCTACTAAAGATGCTATTGAAAAAATAGGAGATAACTAATCTTCCATAAAATCTCAAAAACTTAATATACAAAAGCTTTATCATGTTTTGATAAGGCTTTTTGTGTTTCATAAAAAGTAATTATTAAGTTTAATAATTAAAATATTTCTTGATTGAAATCAAGTCAATAATTGATAGTTTTATGAATATTTACGAAATTGTTTTTAGTAAATCATATCCATGAAAACAGATGAAGAATTTATAAGATTGGCCATTGAAATGGCAAACCAAGCTAAGCAAAAAGGGAATTTACCGTTTGGTTGTATTTTGGTAAATAAAGATAACGGGGTTATTTTAAAGGCAGGGAACACTATTAATTCAGATAGGGATTGTATTGCCCATGCAGAGATTAATTTAATAAGAGAAGCCAGCAAAAAGTATAGTTATTTATATTTGAATGCATGTTCTATATATACAAGCGATGAACCTTGCCCAATGTGCACCTCTGCCATTTATTGGAGTGGAATTGGAAGATTGGTTTATGGGCTAAGCAAAAAGGAATATTATAAAATTGTGGGAAGAGAAAATCCTAATTGGGTTTTTGAAATTCCAGCAAGAGAACTTTTGCAAAAAGGAGGAAGAAAACTGGAAGTCATTGGGCCACTTTTAGAAGAAGAAGCTTCAATGGTTCATAAAAGCCAAACTTAAAATATTTTTTTAGGAAAAATGGATCAACTTATTTTTAACATTGAAAAAGCTTTTAAACCATCAAAAGAAGAATTAAATGCCATTAAAGGAATTCTAAAAGAGACTTATCTTGATAGAAATGAATTTTTCCTAAAAGCAGGGGATGTTTGTGATACTTTGGCTTTCATTACAAATGGTTCTATGAGATTGTTTTATGATTCACCAGACAAGGAAGTATGCAACGATTTCTTTTTTGAAAACTCTTTAGTTGGTTCAATAGCAAGTTTTATGTCTAACACGCCATCGATAATAAATATTGTTGCCATTGAAAAATGCAGCATATTAACATTACAAAAGGATGATGTATTTAACTTAATAGAAAGTCATGAAACCTTTAAAAAAATGGCCAATATCATCATTCAGGAGCAATTAATCAGATCAGAAAAAAGAGAAGCAGCACTACTTAAAAACAGTCCAGAAGATCGTTTTAAAAATTTAATGGAAGAGCACCCAAAACTTTTCAAAAGAATTCCGTTGCACTATGTTGCCAGCTATTTAGGAATTACACCAGAAACACTTAGCAGATACAGAACTAAATTTTTGCTCTAACACTTTCTTGATTTGAATCAATTTTAAATTCTTACTTCTTTAGTTTCTTTGCCTTAAGAAAACTAAATAAAGTTATATGGTTATTGAACATGTTGCCATTTGGACAAAAAATATTGAAAGGCTAAAAGACTATTATTCTGAATATTTTTCAGGTGAGGCAAATGAAAAGCATTCAAATTCTAAAAATCAATTTGAAAGCTATTTTTTGTCATTTCAATCTGGTTCAAGGCTAGAAATAATGTCTATGATTGGCATTCCTGAAAATTTAAATGACAGGGTTTGTAAGCAACATTTAGGAATTATTCATTTGGCATTTGAAGTAAGCTCAACTAATGAAGTAGATGAAATGGCTGAAAGATTAAGAAGGGATGCACATGAAATTTTAAGTGGACCCAGAATTACCGGCGATGGTTATTATGAGTTTGAAACATTAGATCCTGATAATAACAGAATAGAAGTAACGACAAAAGTTTAAAAACATCAATCATGAAATCACAATCAAAAAACGAACAGTTATTGGTTTTAACCGATGTTATAAAGGTTTTATCCATAAACGAAGAATCAAACAATCATTACGCAATATTTGAAGAGAGCGTGCCTCCTTTAGGGGGTCCGCCTCCACATACGCATCCGGACGAAGAAGTTTTTTACATTCTTGATGGAGATTTTGAATTTGTTTTAAACGATCTGGAAAATCCATTTAAAGCACTTCCCGGAAGTGTTGTTCATGTTCCGTCAAATGCGGTTCATACATTTAAGAATGTAGGAACATCTTCTGGAAAGATGCTTGTAATTATTACTCCGGGCAAATTATTGGACTATTTTAGGGTTATTGGAAAAGAACTAAATAGCACTATTGATTTGCCAAACATGAATGAAGTTCCAGATTTTTCAAAATTAGATTTGGCTAAGGTATTTAAGCATGCACAAGAACATAATATCAATTTTATATTGCCAGATGTAATTAAAAATTAATTATTTTAGGTTAAATCTTTTATTATAATGATTGTCATTAATGTAATAAGAAATAGCAGTGGAGATATTTATGGCAAATTGAGCTATGAACCACAAAAAAACTACTTATTAATGAAGTGGACAGGTCCTTGTACAGAAAGTGAAGTAAAGGCGGCATCAATGAAAATGTACGATTGGCAGAAACGAGAAGGAATAAAAGCCAAATGTAAGTTTCATGTTCATGATACAAAGGAAATCGAAGGCGCATGGGCTGGGTTAGTTGATTGGATTAGTAATTATTTTTTTCCTTTAAATTATGAGTATGGTCTTAGGTATAATATAAGCATCATTTCGCCCGATCTTTTTTCGAAAATGTCGTCTATAGAACTTCAAAAGAAAAGCAATAATAAAGTAGCTACCATACTTTGTGAAACCATTTCGCAGGCAGAATCTTGGTTAACAAAAAAGTATGCAGAGCTATCACAATAGAAAAAATTCCAATTTCTGTTTTTTGATTATTAAGGGCATAATTCAATTTTAAAATTGATTAGCCTGCTAATCTATTTTTTTTTGCTTGCCACAAATTTCATTTTAGAAATCTTAAAAAATAGATTTAAAACGACTCTTGATTTAAATCAAATGTATAACTCGACTTATAATGGAAATTTGCTTCATTAAATTAACATTATGGATAGAAGAAAAATTTTAATCAAAGGAGGAACTGTCATTTCCATTAATAACAATCAGTTAGTTAATGATCAATTAGATGTTTTAATTGAAGATGATAAGATTTCTGAAATAAACAAAAGTATAATTACGGGCGATGATTTTACGGTATTAGATGCAAACAGGATGATAGTTTTGCCTGGTTTTGTTGATACACATAGACATCTTTGGGAATCACCTTTTAAAGGAATGGCATCAAATTGGACTTTAATGGAATACCTGCAAATTATGTTGGGTAAAATTGCTCCAACCATGTCTGCAGACGATGTATATGCAGCCAATTTATTAGGCGCTATTGAAGCTATAAATTCGGGAATAACAACCATTTTTGATTGGTCTCATATTATGAATACTCCTGAACATAGTAGCGCTGCTATAAAAGGTTTAAAGGATTCTGGAATAAGAGGAAAGTTTGGTTTTGGTACACCTGGAACATCAGTATGGGAATGGTTTTATGAGAGTAAATTAAAACATCCGTTAGATGCAAAAGAAATTAGAACGAAACATTTCAACTCAGAAGATGATTTAATTACTATGGCGCTTGCAATTCGTGGTCCAGAATATTCAGATTTAGAAGTCGCTAAGCATGATATTCTATTGGGAAGAGAACTAGATTTACAAATATCTATGCACATTGGCGGTGGAACCTTTGGGCCAAAATATAATGGCATTCAAAAATTAAATAACGAAAAACTGTTGGATAGCGACCTTAATTTTGCTCATGCCAATACAATTAATGAAAACGATTTTAAGCTTTTGGCAGACCATGGCTGTAGTATATCGGTTACTCCAGAAGTTGAATTGCAAATGGGGTTAGGACTTCCAATAACTGGTAAAGCTTTAAAATTTGGGATACCAACTGGATTAGGAATTGATGTAATTAGTGCATCATCTGGAAGTATGTTTGATCAGATGAAAATTGCTCTTCAAGCAGAAAGAGCCATCCAAAATGAAAAAAGTTACCAGAATTTACAGATGCTGGATAAACTTACAATTTCAGACATAGATGTACTTAAATTGGCTACAATTGGAGGAGCCAAAGTTTTGGGACTAGATCATAAAATAGGTTCTTTAGAAGTAGGAAAACAAGCTGATATTATATTAATCAATATTAATGATATTGGTTTGTCGCCAACATTAAATCTAGTGTCATCGGTTGTGTTATACGCAAAAGATCAGGATGTAGATACCGTTATGATTGCTGGTAAAATAGTTAAAAGAAATGGTAAGTTATTAAATTTTAATATTAAAGAACTACTTAAAAAGGCAAGTCAAATAGCAAATAAATCTTTGGAATAAACAACTCTGTCTTTTTCAATTTATGATCGTATTGAGGCTTAAATTTGAAAGTTTATTTTTTTAAATTTATTCAATCAAACATTAAGAACATGAAGCAAAGAATAACACTAATGGAAGCACTTAGGTCTGAAGATATCCTAAATGCCAAAAAAAGTGAGTTATCTAGAAATGAATATTTATTGACTCCAGGTGTCGTTGAAAACTACATTTATTATATCGAAGAAGGCGCTTTGCGCCTTTTTTATGTTTCAAAATACGAAGAGCACAATATTAGGTTTGGTTATTCGGGAAACATCATAACATCGTTAGGATCGTTTTTTACTGGTAAACCTTCTGAATATTATATTCAGGCAATAAGAAAAACGGTGGTTTATAAAGTTCCTAAATCTAACTTTTTGGAGTTTGTTCAAAGTGATATTCATCTTCTAAAAGAATACAATTCACTTTTGGAAGCCTTAGCGTTGCAACAATTGGATAGAGAAATTGATATATTAACAGATTCACCAATGGAGCGATTTAAAAGAGTATTACAGAGAAGTCCGCAACTTTTTCAAGAAATTCCCTTAAAATATATAGCTTCTTATATGCGGATGACACCAGAAACACTTAGTAGGTTAAGAAATCAGGGTTAGAATTAAATCTTGATTTGAATCAATGGATTTTGATGACAGATTGTGAATTTTTGTATAAAAAAATAAGATGAGGAAAATATCTGTATTAGAGATGTTTGAAGAACTTAATGAGCTTACCCAAAAAGCAATCTATTTTGGGGAAGCTCTTAAGAATTTAAACCATGCACAATTAAATTATAAACCAGAACCAGAGGTTTGGAGTGTATATGAATGTTTAGAACATCTTAATTTGTATGGGGATCATTATTTAAAAGAAATTGAAAACACTCTTAAAACCAACAAAATAGAAAAGCCTGCCGATTATTTTAAAGGCGGATTTTTAGGAAATTATTTTGTGAAAATCATTAGGCCTGCAAATGGACATATAAAGAAAATGAAAACGGCCAAGGATATGAATCCAATTTCAGGTAATCTTAATGAATTAACGCTTTCAAGGTTTATATCTCAACAAAAAAAGCTGTTAACGTTATTAAACAACAGCAAAGATTATAACCTGCAAAAAATTAAAATTTCCACAACACTTTCCCAGTTTATTAATCTCAGTTTAGGTGATACGCTTCGATTTGTAGTGTATCATAACGAACGCCACTTAGTGCAGGCTAGTGAGATACTTCATAAAGCCAATATTACTGTTGCATAATTTTTTAAAAACTATTGTAGCATTTTTAAACAGTATTCGTCTTTTGGAGAAATTGCAGGTTAATCTTACAACAAATATTATTAAAATGATTACTGCAAGCATATAAATCATGAATGATTAGAATTAAAAAAATGAAAAGTAAAATTTATTTATTTTTGGCTCAGTCCTTAGTATTAAGTTTTTTTGGATGCAGTGATGATAAAGATGCAGTTTCTTTACCTATTGTACAAACACTCAATATAACAGATATTACATCTTCATCGGCTTCTTCAGGAGGGATAATAACCAATGATGGTAGAGCTTTAGTTATTGAAAAAGGGATTTGTTATGGTTTGGAATCCAACCCAACTATTGAGAATTCAACAAAAACATCAGACGGAAAAGATTTAGGTGAGTTTGCTAGTGCTCTTTCTAATTTAACCCCAAATACAGAATATTTTGTTCGTGCCTATGCAACTAACGGTTTAGGAACATCATACGGCAACGAGATTAGTTTTATTACCACAACTAATAGCATTGTTTATAAAACAGATGGGAGAATAGTTAAATATGGAGATCCACTTCCTATCGCATTAGATATAACTGAAGATGGACTAGTTGATTTTACAATATTTGTAGAATTGCATGCAAATTATCTTGGTGATCATTTAAATGTAGGAATGAATCCAATTGGGTTTGGGAGAAATTTAATTAAATCTGGTCCTCAAATTAATGAAAATTTCAAAAACATGGGCTTTCTTGTTGCAGAAACTTTGCATGAAGAAATAGATAGTAATTTGCTTGAAAACCAGTATTGGACAGAGGAATTTGCCGCTTTAGTGATAAGGCATACCAAAACAAATGGTGAAATCTATTATGAAGGAAACTGGGCAGATTCAAGTCAAATAGTAGCGATTCAAACTAATATAAATGGTGCTTTCCATTTTGGTTGGATTCGAGTTGAATTTGATAAAACCACCGAGCTTGTTACCCTAATTGATTATGCATATAATTCAATTGCAAATCAATCAATAAAGGTTGGTGAAACATCAAACTAATTAGTGAATAAAATATAATTGCCCTTCTTTTTAATAGAAACATAATTTAATTCTTTAGATTTTTTAAGTGCTGTTTGACTATTTCAATCGAAAGGTCATCTCTTGATTCAAATCAATTGACGTAAGATTTGTCTTGCTTTTCTTTGCGCTATTGTTTCCAAAGGGGATACAAATAATTTACAGTTTAATTAATAATAAATATTCATGAGAAAATTTAAAAACGCAATGTTTTCTTTCATTGCTTTTGGGTTAATGAGTGCTTATTCATGTCAAAATGATAATGATCCTAACAGCAATGTTCCACCAGCTAGTGAGGTGCCTACCGAACTTCAAGGAGCTTGGTTAGAGGAATGGAGTTTAAGCATGCAACACGAGTTTGATCCTTTATTGTATAATCCTGCTAACAACAAATGGTTTGGAGGAGAATACGATCCGTGGTCTATGGATCCTGTTCCTGGGTTTGGAATACAACTTAATCAAGATGGAACTTTTATTTGGGCAATTGTTGTTGCAACCAGTTCTGGTGGAGGCTGTCAGTCTTATACAGCTCAATATATAAAGGGAACTGTTCTTTTAGAAGACAATCAAATAACTTTTTATCCACAAGTTAGACGAATGAAATACCATAGCGTTTGCAATCCTGGTAATGATTTTGACAGAAACGAAGCGACAGATAGTTTTACTCTTAAGTATGATCTGTCAACAGTCATTTCTGTAAATGAATATGAAGTATTAACATTTACAACTCCAGAAAGTTCTGTAATTAAATATTTAAAATTAAAATCATAAACAACAAAAAAAGAAGAACAATGAAAAAGATGAAAACAATGAAATTTTATTTAATGGCCGTAATGATTGCTATGTTTACGGTTGTATCTTGTCAAGAAGATGATTCGATTGATAGGACAAACCCACTTACAGCGGTTGCTGGTGAAGACCAGCAAGTAGCTTTAGGAGAAACCATTTTGTTAGATGGAAGTGAGTCTGAAGATGAAGAGGAAGAAGAATTCAGTTACCAATGGAATATGAAGAGTAAGCCTTCAGGAAGTCAGGCAACAATTACAAATTCAACTACAGTTACACCAGAATTTGTTGCTGATAAAGTGGGAAATTATGTAATCGAGCTTGTGATTAGAAAAGGAAATTGGGTATCAAAAGATGAAGTCCAGATTGTGGTTTCAGAAGTTGTAGGAACGGAAACAGTGATAATTTCAGAAGATATATTAACCGACATGGTAATGGAGGATGTTTTTCCTGAAGACTGGACTAAAATTGACTATTTAATTACAAAACCAATTAAGCTACAAGCTAAATTAACTATTAAACCTGGTGTAAAAGTTATTTTTTCAGAGAATGCAGCTCTTACGGTTACTGCTTCAGGAGCTTTTATTACAGAAGGAGGAGATCAGGAACAAAGCCGTATTTATTTAACAAGTGAGGCTGAAACACCAGGAAACTGGGTTGGTATTTATTTCCAATCAAATAACCCAATCAATAAAATCATTAATACATCTCTAGAATATGCTGGCGGAGATAATGCTCTCTTTTCTTCAAATTCTGGTTTATGGATGGATAGCAACAGTCAGATAAGTATAGAAAACAGTTATTTTACCAATAATAAAGGGACAGCAATATATTTGTCGCCAGAAGCCAGTCTCATTTCTTTTAAAGGGAATGTTATTACAGGACTTGAAGGAGAAGAACATGTATTAGCCTTGCCAGCTCCACAGGTTGAGAAAATTGCATATAATAATCAGTTTTTTAATGGAGATATTGCAGTAACAACCACTTATTTAGATAGTGGGAATGAAATTACTTGGGAGTCTAATTTTTATACTCTTTTGGAAGGATTAAAAATTATTAATGGAACAGGATTAAACCTTATGGCATATACTGAGATTTCAATTGAGCAAGACAAACAAATTGCCATTTTAAATGGAGGTTATTTAAATGCTATTGGTCTTCATGGTAATCCTGTTAAGTTTCACGGAACAGATCAGCTTGAAGCTGGGTACTGGAAAGGAATTTTTATAGAGCACAGTAATGATAATCCATCTGTTTTTGAATATGTATCAGTAAGAAACGCAGGAAGTTCGCCTCTTGCAGGAAATCAACCAGCTTCTATTCATATTGGAGCCTATGGTTTGGCATTAATGGATAATTCTTCAATAGGGTTAGGAGCTGGAGATGGTATAGAAGCAACTTCTGAAGGAGCTACTATTTTGAGTTTTAACGAAAATTATATTAGATATCATGATGGTTATGCAATGGCTGTTTCTACAAAAAATGTAGCTGTAATTGATTATTATACTAGGTTTAATTTTAATGGATTTAATAAAGTTCGTGTTGATGGCAATTACCCTATTGCAAATGATGAAGAAACTGTATGGAAAGGATTCTATCAACCAGATGTTACTTATCACGTAAAAGGATTGGGTAAGGATCTTGTGGTTTGGTCTGGCTTAAAGCTTGAGCCTGGTGTAAAAATAGAAATGGAAAATGAAGCACGAATAGTTGTAGAAAGTGCCAATGGTAGAGAAGGGTATCTATACGGCAAGGGAACTACTACAGATCATGTTATTTTTAGAAATATTAATGGTTTGGTTGGATCGTGGTATGGTATTACCTTTTCAAACACAAGCCAGAATAACTATTTAGAATTTGCTGAGATTTTACATGGAGGGAAAACAGTAGATAATAGTTTTTCAGCAAACATTACGGTTGACAATAGTCCTGAAGGCAAATTAACAATTGTTAATTCTACAGTAGGTTATAGCGGTCAACATGGAATATCTGTTTTGAATGAAAAGAGAAGCAATCTTAACGATATTAATGTGACATATGTAGGAATTCCTGAAGATACGGTTTATGCTTGGTAAATCTAGAATTCAGCAAGGATTTATCTAAGTTAAAACCCCTGAAAACATTGTTTTCAGGGGTTTTAAGTGCTTAAGGTGGGAATATTTTATTGTTTGTAATATATTGATAATCATTTATTTATGTATAATTTTTAATTTATACTCACCGAATCACTCACTTTTCATAACTTTAAGTTTAGTTTTTGAATTGTCGGGCTCATAACCCGAAGGTCACTGGTTCGAGTCCAGTTCTCGCTACAAGCAGAACCTTAAGCATTTTTGTTTGGAGGTTTTTAGTTTTTAGTTAGTTCTGGGTAATTTTCTTTAATGTTTCACTATTATTTACTCAGTTAAATCAATTGCTGTAAAAGTAAAGTAAATAGTGCCGTGGAGTAAGTTGGGTTAAACCTCAGGTTAAAACCAAATATTTGAATTCTTTGGAAAAGTTACAAATAATGTTCACCAACGAAAAGCTTAAATTATGCTAAACCAATTTGTTATTATTTGATTTTCCAAAGGGACATTGCTTTTATGAATGAATTCGTTCTTAATGGCATTATAAGTATAATCTTCTCCCCATTTTTTAAAATTCTCAGCTATTTCTTTAATAGCACTACAAATAAATTCGATTTCAGAATTTGTCATGGTTGGATGTATAGACATACGGACCCATCCTGGACGATCCATCAAACAGCCTTCTAATATCTTTTGCTCAATGGCCTTGGATGTCAATTGATCTACATGCAACAAATAGTGCCCATAAGTTCCGGCACACGAACAACCACCCCTTGTCTGTATCCCAAAACGGTCGTTCAATAATTTTACTATCAGGTTATAATGAGCATCTTCAATATAAAATGAAAATACACCCAATCTGTCCGTATGGTTTGGTGCAAGAATTTTTAAATTACTAATTTGAGATAAGCGATCAAAAATAATAGCATTGAGTTCATGTTCTCTCTCCAAAATGTTATGAATGCCCATTTCTTCTTTTAGTTTCAAAGAAAGAGCAATTCTAATAGCTTGTAAAAACCCAGGTGTTCCACCATCTTCACGGGTTTCGATATCGTCAATATAATCATGGTCGCCCCAAGGATTTGTATAACTCACCGTTCCACCTCCTGGATTATCTGGCACTAAATTCTTATACAGTTTTTTATTGAAGATTAAAACTCCCGATGTTCCTGGTCCACCCAAAAACTTATGCGGTGAAAAAGTTATGGCATCTAAATATGAATCTTCATCGGCTGGATGCATGTCAATGTTTACATAAGGTGCTGAACAGGCAAAATCCACAAAGCACAGACCATTGTTTTGATGCATTATCTTGGCCACTTCATGGTAATTGGTCCTGATTCCTGTTACGTTTGAACAACCTGTAATAGCAGCTATTTTTATGGGAACCTGGCTATATTCCTGCAATAAAGATTTTAAACTATCTAAACACGGTAACCCTTCATCACTTGAAGGAATAACCACCACTTTTGCAATGGTCTCTAACCATGAAGTTTGGTTAGAATGATGCTCCATATGGGACACAAAAATAATAGGTCTTTTGTCATCAGGAACATTGGTGTGGTCTTTTAGATTTTCATTAAGCTTGATTCCTAAAATACGCTGGAACTTATTAATGGCTCCTGTCATGCCAGTACCAACGGTAATAAGCACATCATCTTTTAAAGCATTAACATGATTTTTGATAATATTCCTTGCATCATGATAAGCATGCGTCATCACACTACCGGTTATCGAGGTTTCTGTATGGGTATTGGCAACAAATGGACCTATTTCTTCTAATATCTTCTTTTCAATGGGTCTGTACAAGCGCCCACTGGCGGTCCAATCAGCATAAATGATTTTTTTCTTGCCATAAGGGGAGTCAAACTCAGCATCAACACCAATGATATTTTTTCTGAAAATTGAAAAGTAGGCTCCTAGATTTGATGGTTTTTCTTTCGGGTTAAGAGTCTCTTTAAAAAAATTATTTTTAACAGTCATAGGTCAATATTTTATAAATCAAAATGATTTGTACTAAAAAAGGTAAAATGGAAATTACCTTATTTAAAATTAGAAACCCCCTTTTTTAACCAGTTAAGGTAAGCTTCAACATCTGAGGTATAGGCTACGGGCTCTATGAGGTTCTCCTCATCATGTCCCATGAGCACATACATGGGCTGGGTGTTTGCTTTATATCTAATGGTCTGCAGTTCGCTCCATTTCTGGCCGACATATTTAAGCTTTTTGCCTGGATTTAGTTTAGAATCAACCACATCACTTTCTGCTAAAGGCCTTTTGTCATCAACATACAGGGAAATAAGCACCACACCGTTTTTAAGGATATCCAAAATGTGTGGTTTGATCCAAACGTTGTTTTCCATTTTTCGGCAATTTACACAAGCATGCCCCGTAAAATCTATCATCACGGGTTTACCTACTTTTTTGGCATAGGCCAACCCTTTATCATAATCGTTAAAGGCTAAAATGTCGTGGGGTGCCATTAAGTGTGCTCCTTCTGGTATTTCTGTGTGACTAGCCGAACCCGAACCTGACTTGGTATAACCAACACCGTAGGGTGACTCGCTATAATGTTGTGGTGGTGGAAAGGCACTTATTAAATTTAAAGGCGCTCCCCAAAGACCGGGAACCATATAAATGGTGAATGATAATACTAATAAGCCTAAACCTAATCTTCCTACTGAAATATGAGTTACAGGCGAATCGTGTGGTAACTGTATTTTTCCAAACAAATAGAATGCCAAAGCTCCAAAAATAGCTATCCAGATTGCTATAAATACTTCACGTTCCAATACTTGTGCCTGTAAGACCAGATCGGCATTCGACAGGAACTTAAAGGCCAGTGCCAATTCCAAAAAGCCCAAGACCACTTTTACCGTGTTCAACCATCCGCCAGATTTTGGCAATGAATTTAACCATCCCGGAAAGGCCGCAAACAATGCAAATGGTAATGCAATGGCCAAGGAAAAGCCCAACATACCGACTATGGGCCCAATCTGGCTTCCCCCAGCTGCTGCCTGCACCAATAAAGTACCGACTATGGGTCCCGTACAAGAAAACGACACAATGGCCAATGCCAATGCCATAAAAAAGATCCCTATCAAACCACCTCTATCTGCCTGCGAATCTACTTTGTTGGCCCATTTATTTGGTAACATGATCTCAAAAGCCCCTAAAAATGAGGCGGCAAAGATTAGTAACAATATAAAGAAAGCAATGTTAAACCATATATTGGTTGATAAAGCATTTAAGGCATCTGCGCCAAAAACCAAGCTTACAAGAATACCCAACAGTACATAAATAACTATGATTGAAAGTCCATAGATAATGGCATTCCTGATACCTGCGGCCTTGGTCTTGCTCTGTTTGGTGAAGAAACTCACCGTCATAGGGATCATGGGGAACACACAAGGCGTTAACAGAGCGGCAAATCCTGATAAAAAGGCTATAAAAAATATAGACCAAAGCCCTTTTTGGGATTCTGTATCACCATTTGTTTCAACAGAATCTCCATTAACCGCTTCTATAACATTTTTTGTTGTGTTTGCAGCAACAGCTTTATTGGATAAATTAAATACTAACACAGCCTCTTTTGGTGGCGTACAATTGGTGTCATTACATGCCATAAATTCTACAAAGGCATTAATAGAACTAACATCTTTTTGAACGGTTATTTTTTGTTTGAAAGTCGCTGATTTTTCAAAGAACTTGATCTTCATCCCGAAAACGGGGTCATCAACAGTGTGACCTTCCTCTTCTAAGGTGTTTCCAACTATTTTAAAATTTCCCTCGCTATCATCATACGTAAATGTTGTAGCAATAGGGCCGTCTTCTGGAACGTTTTGCGAATACAGGTGCCAACCAGATTCTATTGTTGCCATTGATATAAGTACATATTCTGTATCTGACGACTTTTCTACAGATGTACTCCATTTTACGGGATTATAAATTTGAGCTTGTGCAAAAGTTAAAGCAAGAAAAGCAAATGCTAAAATTAAATTTTTCATTTATTTATAATGTTTTAATTATTGTTTCGGCTTAAAAACAACCTCGTAAGATTTTCCGCCATCAAGCACTTGCTTGGCCATTTCTTGGATATCTTTCTTTGTCATTTCATTTACAATATCATCGAAGTTTTTAGGATCGTTAATGTTTTCGTTAAATCTGTAGTATGTTGTAAGCCATTGCATATCATAACCATTTTTATCTTTGTCTTGTTCACGCTCTTTTATAAAGTTTGTTCTTGTTTTATTTAAATCGTCATCATTAATAGTTCCATTAGCTATTTTTTGTAGTTCTTCATTAACAATATCCACTAGTTTATCAGCCATATCCGGATTACAATCAAAACGAAATGCTACATAAATTTGAGATTTTGGTTCTCTAATAAAGTAGGCACCAGCTTGTGGGCTATAGGCACCTCCTTCTGCTTCTCTTACTGTTTCTGTTACTCGTAATTGTAAAATATCTCCCAAAGCACTGGTATAAATGCTGTTTTTTATTGAATATGGCATTTCTTTCTGATAAGCAATATTTACAGACGCTTTTGGATCTTCCATGGTTAAATAGATATCCTTATCTATTGTGTTAGAATCCCATTCAGCACTATTGTTTTTATAGGTTTCTTTTGTGTTTTTAGTAGGAATACTGGCCATGTATTTTTCCAAAAGTGGTTTTAATTGCTCTGCTTTCACATCACCTACAATGAAAAACTCAAAATCTGAAGCATCGGCAAAACGCTGGTTGTAAATCGTTTTAATTTTATCAAACGAAATGGCATCGGCATAGTCTTGGTTAAAAATTCGCTTTCTGGGATTGTTTTTACCGTATAAAGTAACGGTTAAACTATCTTTCATTTTCTCACCAATATCCTTACTTCTTCTAACAATATAATTATCTATATTGCTCTCTAAAACTTGAAAGGCTTGTTCGTCGAAACGGGGTTTTACGAAATAGACATGCACCATTTGCAACATGGTTTCTACATCCTTTGTATTTGAAGAGCCCGAAAGTGATTCGTTTATATCTCCAAGGCTAATCCTGACATTAGCAGTTTTTCCTGCTAATATTTTTTGTAAATCGGTCGCATTGAAATCACCTAATCCGGACATTTGAATTAAATCGCCTAACAAATTTGCAGAAGGTAACTCATCATCACTTAAAAGCGAGGTTCCTCCATAGCTAACAGCACTCAAAGAGACCTTGTCCTTTTCTTTATCAACATACTTATAATGTACGTTTATACCGTTACCCAAGACAAATATGGTTGACACAGTTTCTTTATTAGGAATTGTTTTTGATATTGTGCCTGCTTTAATATTTAAATCGGATACTAATGTTTTTCCATCTAAAGCCTCGGTATAAGGGGCTATTGTAGCATCGCTTTCTATTTTTGAAATAATTTGTTTGGCTTGGTCTTCTGTTAAATTATCTTGACCTTCAACACCTGTTACATTTAAATATCTGTTTTCTTGAGAATATAATCTCTTTATCGTTTCATGGAGTTCTTGCGGGGTAATTGCATTAAAAATTTGCTTTGCTATTTCATACTCTTCCTCGACATCAGTTACAGTGTTATTCGATAAAAAATTATTTTGAATGGATTCCTCAATTTGTCCATGATTCAAATCATCTTTCTTGGCAATTTGATTTTCATAAGAACTTTTAGACTTAGCAATAGATCTATCTATCTCTGATTGTGTAAATCCAAATTTCACGGCTCTTTCCACTTCGGTCAACACCTCTTTAAAAGCCTCAGCTTGTTTATTTAATTTAGGATAGATACCGATACTAAAAGCATTGGAGGTTCTGGTAAATCCCCAATAACCAATTTGAGCCCCTAAAAAAGCAGCATCTGGATTTTGTGATTTTTCTGAAACTCTTGCAGACAACATGCCTATTGCCATTGACTCTAGTAACGATCGTTTTAAATCGGCAACAGTTTCCGGTTTTAGTGATTTTTTATGACGAATCCCTAAACTAATAGATGCTGTTGACACTTCTGGATCTATACCAAAAACATAGGCCATGTCTTTATTGTCTGGCACATCTACTACAATACGCTCTTTTGGGTTTTCTACCGCTGGAATATTAGAAAATTTCTCTTTAATTTTTTGCTCTATATCATCCACATTTACATCACCTATAACAGCAATAGCTTGTAAATCTGTACGATACCAATCGTGATAAAAATCACGTAACGCTTTATAATCAAACCCTTCAACCACAGACATCAATCCTATTGGCATTCTATCGGCATATTTTGAATGGTTAAACGTAATTGGCATAGCCTTTTCAAACAAACGTCTTCTACCACTTTGACCTGTGCGCCATTCTTCTTTTATAACACCTCGCTCTGCATCGATTTCTTCATCGGTCAACAACAAATAATTGGACCAATCTTTCAATACGGTCAAACAGGTATCTATCAAACCATTTTTTGTTGGTATATTGTCTAAATTGTAAACCGTCTCATCAAAAGACGTATATGCGTTAATGTCCTTACCAAATACAGCTCCATGCTTTTGAAGTGTATTTAAGATGCCTTTACCTGGAAAATTTTCTGTTCCGTTAAAGGCCATGTGCTCTAAAAAATGTGCCAGACCACGTTGATCCTCATTCTCTAAAATAGAACCTACGTTTTGTATGATGTAATAGCTAGCAGCACCTTTTACAACATCGGTGCTTTTAATGTAATACGTCATGCCATTTGCCAAAACACCTTTTTTTATGGTTTGATCTACAGGTAATGGAGTTCCATAATTTAATGACTGGCCTACTGATTTGAACGTAAAAGCCACTGATAGAGTAAAAAGAAAAAATAAAGTGCGTTTCATGAAAATTATATATTAATTGATGCTTATCTTCTTAAGAATAAATCCTTATCTATCTAATATATAGTTATATTAGATAGCTTTAATAAAAGAGGACTGCTTTTGAACAATCCTCTTTTCTCTGTTTTTGCTCAAAATTGAGTGACTAATTCAAATAGGCTTTTTAAAGCAAAAAAATATTGAAATGTTACAGATTAATACTTTTATTACTGATGATTTTTGAAACGGTTATTAAAACGTCAATAACCATTAATACCATAAAATATTACCTAAAAAAGAACTAACTAATCTTTAAATATTTCGGATAATTTTGTTTGTAAATTTTCTTCTCTAAGGTCTTTAGCTACTATTTTACCGTCGGGGCCAATTAAATAATTAGTGGGTACGGCTTTAACACCGTACATGGTTGCTACTTCATTTCCCCAACCTTTTAAATCTGAAACATGAGACCAGATTAAACCATCATTTTCAATAGCTTTTAACCATCTGTCTTTTTTATCATCTAAAGAAATACCTAACACATTAAATCCTTTTTCATGGTATTTATTATAAGCTAAAACCACATTAGGGTTTTCCTTTCTACATGGACCACACCAACTTGCCCAAAAATCGATTAAAACGTACTTTCCTTTATAGTCAGAAAGATTTACGATATCTCCATTTGTATCTGTTTGTGAAAACTCTGGTGCAACAGATCCAACAGCTGTTCTTTCAAAAAGATCTAATGATGCTTTTACCTTTTTTCCATAAAAGGATTGTTTCATTTCTGGTGTCAATATCTTATATAACTTTTTGGCAGTTTCTGGGTTAGGATATGTAATAAATCTCTCATTTAAAACCAAAACTGCACCTAATGCATCTGCATTTTTAGAAATATATTCTGAAGTCAGCTTAATAGATAGCGTGTCCAAATTTTTCCATTTTTCGTCCAGAATGGCTTGATGTTCTTTTGAAAGTTTACCCTTTTCAATGCTCAAATCTAAAGCATCTATTTTATGCAATGAATCTGATAATTGATATATTGGAAAAGCTACTTTTTGAATTTTAGTAAAATCGTTTTTATAAAATGATTTATAAATAGAATCTTGAGTTGCACCTTTAACTTCGGCTAAATATAGAGAGTCCCTTTTCCCTTTAATTGTTATAATTTCATTATCAAGTATAAATGTGGCCCCATATTGTTTATCTTTTTCTTTAATTCTGTATAGTAAAGGTTCATTTACTTGCCCTTGAAACTGGAATTTACCTTGATTTACTATAGATGAATCAACAATTTTCTGGTCTTCATCTATTTTTATCAAATATACCATCCCTTTTGGCAAACTATCTATATTACCATCTATTGTATAGCTTAGTGCATCCTTCATTTTTGGGTTGTCTTTGCATGATGTTAACACACCAAACATTACAAAAGCTAATATGCTTATTTTTAAAATAATCTTTTTCATTTAATTAATTTTTTAAACCAAGGCTTCAGTAATATGAAAGCCTTGGTTTTTATGTTATTTATCTACGTTTTGAGTAATTGTTCCGTTACCTGGGTTTTTTGTGGCTCCTTGAGGAAAAGGCATCGTCCATAGATGAGAATCTGATGATAACGTATAAGCTGTTCCAGCATCTACTTTAGAAAAACTAACTTTATAAACGCCCTCTGCGTTTAAACGTCGTGCATCAGCAAAAGGAATTAAAGTCAGAATAAGCTCATTCTCTTTAGTTTTTAAAATCGCATTGATGGCAACTGTTTTATCTGTAGTTGTTAGTTTCTGATATTCACTTGGCAGGATACGTTTTTTACGAACTTCATCCAAAACATCCATTGCATCATTTATCTCTCCTGAACGCGCAAGACATTCTGCCTTAATTAGGTAAGCCTCTACAGTTGTAATTCCTCCATAATTAAAATTCCCAGACATTGTGCTTTTATAATAAGTTTCGGCACCAACTGTTGTAATTTTCCAACGTGACAAGAAACGGGCATCTCCAGTTTCAAAACGCTGTCCACGGTATACAGGAACATTATTTTCTGTAGAAAAATAATTAACGGCTCCATGGCGATAATTATAATTCTCAACATAATTAAACCCCATTGGAGATGGCGTAGTAATATATGAATTTGGAGTTTCAATAATTGTTTTATTGGTATCATAATAGGCTGTCCAATCATAAAGTTGGTCATTCTCAGCCAATGCTAAATCTGCATATTTTAATGCTTCAGCATAATTATTCATCTGTAAATTTACACGAGAATAAAAAGCATAAGCTGTTCCTAAATTTGGATGTAATGGTGTTTGTGACACACTAGTCAAGTATGGCAAAGCCTCATTAAGATCTAAAAGAATAAAATCGTACATCTCCTGAATAGTAACTTGCTTACTTGGAGCATTTATATCTGCACTTGTAATTAACGGTACAGACAATTTTGTTCCTGCTGTTGAAGCTTCATAAGTATCTGCGTAAAAATTAACCAAATTATAGTAAGACATGGCCCGTAATACTTTTGCTTCTGCCCAAATTAGTCTTTTTTCGTCTTCAGTTGCTTCGGTTGAAGTTAATGCATTTTCAATTATTAAATTAAAAGTTGAAATGCCTGCATATTGTCCATAATAGGTGGTTTCATCTGCTTGGTTTAATTGAATTCTGTCTGCAGTTTCATCCCACATATAATTGGCATTTGTCAATCGATCGTATGATAATGTTGAAGGGCCAATATATCTATCGTTTAATAAATTCAATGCCTGAGCAACATCTACTTTGTGATTTGTGTATTCATAACGAATAAAAGCTTCAAAGTCGGCTAATGTGGTTGGTATTTTTGATCCTTTTGGTACTTCATCTAAGTAGCTATCGCATGAGGTAAAAGTTAAACTCAATAGTAACGAACATAGAATACTGTAATATATATTTTTCATCGTATAGTCTTTTTAAAATTAGAAATTAACATTTACACCAAAAACAAAATTTGGAGATTGGTAACCACCTAAAAGGTATTTAGCATCTTTGCTTTTCGCAACTGTAAAAACATTCTCTATGTTAAGATTAAATCTAACATCTTGTAATTTCACTCTATTTATAAGGCTAGAAGGCAATTGATACCCTAGCGATATATTACTTAATCGCACATTTGAAGCGTCAATTATATTAATATCTGCATAAGAATAAATAGATTGTAAATCAGAATTAAAATCCGGATCATACTCATACACCACGCGAGGAACATCAGTAAAAGCCTCATCACCTGGTTGTTGCCATCTATCTTCTATACGTTTGTTTACTACACTTATATCGGTAATATAACCAAATACCGCTCTGGAGTAATTATTGGGTAACATTGGTAAAAATGTATTTCTCATTTTATGTCCTAACTGATAAATAAAAAGTGCAGAAAGAGAAAAGTTTTTATAAGAAAAAGAAGTGTTAAAAGAACCACTTTGAGTAGGAACCGTAGTGCCATAATCTTCTATCGCTAATAAATCGGCTGGATTGTAACTCACTGGAGTTCCAGATGCGTCATTTACTTGTGGTAAACCAGTACTGCTTAGACCCGCCCATTTGTATCCATAGATAGAATTAAAGTTTTTACCAACTCTAGGAAACTCTGATGGATAATCTAATTGTAAGAAATAAACAGGTGCCTCTACATTTACATAGGTTACTTCGTTTTTATTATGCGCATACATAAAACCTGCTTCCCAAGAAAAAGTAGGCGTTTTAATTATGGTACCATCCAAACTAAGTTCAATACCTTTATTCGTCATTTTACCATTGTTAATCGTATAGGTAGAATACCCCCAACCTTCAGTTGGAATTCCGTTACTGTTAGATAATAAATCTTCTCCTTTTTTGTTATAAAAATCGAAAGCTCCTGATAATCTATTTTTAAAGAATGCAAAATTTAAACCTAAGTTGGTTGTCGTCGTTTTTTCCCATGACAATTCTGGATTTGGCCGAGACCTAACCGATCCTTGAGTTCCTCCAACATTATTATTTGTGCTATAATAAGCAGTTAAATAAGGTGCAGAATCTTTAGCAATATTTCCTCCAATTCCATAAGAAACACGAAGTTTAAGCATATCTATCCAAGACGTTTGAAAAAATGATTCTCTATCAATATTCCATGATGCTCCTGTTGACCAAGTTGGCTTATTTTGATATTTATTATCTGTTCCCCAAAGATTAGAACGATCCCAACGTAAACTTCCAGTTATTGTATATCTTCTGTCATAAGTATAACCCGCATTACCATAAAAAGACACATAACGATTTAGCAATTCTCGATCTACAGAAAAATTATTCTGAGACATGTAACCTCCAAAAATAGGGCCATATACTTTAAGTAAATCGGCTTGATTTACCGGTGTAAAAGATAATGTTTGTTCATCCCAACCGTAGCGCGTATTATCTTTATATTCTAATTTTGAGTGACGCATTTCCATACCAACAAGAGCAGTTACGTCATGTTTACTGTCGAATGTTTTATCAAAATTTAATTGCTGACGAAAATTATAGGCATTAGAAAATTGGTTTCTTTCGTTTAAAATATCTCCATAAGGTAAATTGTAAACAGCTGTATTACTATTAGAAATAGTTGCTAAACCGTTTACTTGATTTCTTACACTATACGAGTTTTTGTCTCTTAATAGACTTGAACGATCTACGCCATATTCATATTGAAACATAGCATTATAGCTTAATGCATCACTAAATTTCACATTAAATTTAACAAAAGTCCTATTCAAAAAGCTTTTAGTTTTATCAATGTTTCCTTTAAACTCATCCATTGGAGTAATATCCATATTATAAAGACCGTAATTTTGGATGGCTTGAAGTGTGAAATCATTATATCTAGAGGCTGCTGTAGAGGTGAAATTAGTGCCATCGTCATTAACCAATTGATTATACGGCTGGTATTTAAATCCTGGATTTAAAGCATTAAAAGTTTGTCTATCATTTTTGTTATAATTAACATAAGTTCCTAAATCCAGAGTTAACCAGTCTGCTATCTCAGTTGAATTTTTTAGGTTAATACCAATCGATTCATCTTTAGAATATCTATCTTCAAATTTATTACCCTTATAAGTAATAGAGGCAATAAAACTATTCGTTTCAGAAGACGTGCCAAGACTAAAATTGTGCTGTGTTAAATATTGATCTCTTTTTGCATATTTAGCAATGTCATCATAATATTTATATCCCATCGCACTTAAAGCGTCTAAACGATTATTATTTGCAGATTCTGAAATATTTCCAGCATAATAGTTTAAAAGACTTTGCATACCAAGACTAGTATATGCTGCATTGCTTAACAATGAAGCAGCATATGAACTGCTTCCAGGACCTGCTAAATTAGGATTTCCAGCAGCCCATTCTCTTTCAAGACCAATAATATCTCCAGAATCAGTAAGGTTCCCATTATAATTTCTAAAAGGAGTAACCGTCAAAGTGCTAGAAAACGAAATGTTTGTTTTACCAACTTTGGCTTTTTTTGTGGTAATTACAATCACACCATTTGCTGCACGTGCTCCATAAATTGAGGAAGCTGCAGCATCTTTTAATACGGTGATACTTTCGATGTCTTCTAAATTTAAATTTGGTAAATTTTCTTCTAATCTAAAAGTTTCTGGATTATACCTTGTGTTTTCAATAGGAAAACCATCAATTACATACAAAGGAGTTGTTAATCCTCTCATAGAGGTTGTTCCTCTTATTACCCCATTTTGATACCCTACTATTCGACCTTCTAAAACTTTATCCAGACTATTTAAACGCTGACTTTTCAATTCTTCAGCTTTAAGTTTTGAAAAAGACCCTGTTGCTCTTTCTGCCGAAATATTCTGATAACCAGTTACTAAAATTTCATTTAGATCTAAACTACTTTCTTTTAAAACTATATTGATAAGAGTATTATCTCCTAATTTAATTTCTTGTGTTTCATAACCCAACGCAAGAAACTGTAATGTCACAAAGTTTCCTTCTACTTCTATTAGAAAATGGCCATTGATATCTGTTGTGGTTCCTTTTTTTGTTCCTTTAATCAATACAGCAACACCTGGAATTGGTATTTTGTTTTCATCTGTGACAATACCTGAAACCTTTAATTCTTGTTCAGACAATACTGTTTTTGGCAATTGTTTTATAATAATTGCATTATCATCCGTTAACGTAAAATCAAGGTTATTAGAAGTAATACATTCATTTAATAAATCGCTTACCTTTACTTTTCCTTTTTTAAGGTGCACTTTTGAAGTGTTTTGAAATAAATCTTCTGAATAAATAAAATTATAATCGGTTTGATTACTAATCATAATAAACACTTCATCAATTGACACTGTTTTGTCTGCGTCAACTGTAATTTTTGTGTTTTGAGACATTATGTTCTCTGGTGTTAAGCTAAACACTGAAAAACAGCATAAAAAAACTAGTGCTCGCATAATAATCATTGCATCCCGTTTTTTGAAACGGACATTCGTTAAGTTATTTTTCATAAATTTGAAAGGTATTAGTTAGTTAAACATTTAATTAATTAATCGTATTTAAAGGAGGGAGAAGTATTCACGGTCCAATGTTTATATTTCTTTCCCTCTTTTTTATTTAATTTAAAAAGATTGTTTTGTCTTTTATTTCATAAGATTCAATTTTATTTGTATTCTTTATCAATAATAGAATAGTTTCTAAATTTTGGTTTTTGCTTAATTGACCATTAAATCTCTGGTTTGCTACATTGTCATTTAAAAACTCAAAATCTACATCATACCAGCGCGACAGCACTTTTATTATTTCTTTAAACGATTTTTTATGAAAAACGAAATCGCCATGAATCCAAGCTAACTCAGTATTAACATCAACTGTATTAATTTCAAAATTACTGTCATCTGAGTTTAAAACAGATTGTTGCCCCGGTACTAAAACCGCATTGCTTGTTTTGGTGTTTACAGCAACTTTACCTTCGGCAAGTGTAGTGTAAATTTGCGACTCGTCTTTGTAGGCTTTTACATTAAACTTAGTTCCTAAAACTTCAATATCTTGACTATTATTAATTACTTTAAATTTAGCTCCTTTATGTTCTGTGCTAGGAGAAACTTCAAAATAGGCTTCACCATAAACTAGCTCAACAAGTCGTTCTTGGCCTTCAATAAACGTTGTGGGATATTTTAGTTGCGATTCAGAATTCAACCAAACTTTGGTGCCATCGGCAAGCTTTACAATAAACTCACCTCCTCTTGGTACAGTTAAATAGTTATATGCTATTTTATTAGATTTTGCGGTGTTAGAACTATAAGTAATTTCTTCTCCATTACTTACACTATTTTTAGTTTGATATTCTTTTCCTTTTTCTAAGGCAATTTGAGTACCATCTTCAAGTATTAAGGTTGCCTTATCTGTTCCTGGTTTAATTATATCATTTATTACTATTACAGGATCTTCATTAGGTTCTGTATTTCGATTTTTTATTAAAAAAGAAATTGATAACAATAAAACCGCAGCCGCTGCATATTTTAAATATTTGGTTTTCTTTGGTTGAACAGCTATCTTTTTATGAATTGAATTCCATGCTTTTTCAATGTTGATTAATTCAACATCATTCTTGTAATTTTCTTTTACATTTTCAAAGTACAACCTATGGTCAGCAGATTCATTGTACCAGTCATTAAACAAGACTTCTTCTTCTTTTGAAAGCGTATTGTTTAATTTTTTTATAATAATTTTAAATTCCATTATTTAATTTGTTTGCCTTTATTTAATATTTAGACAACAGAAACTTAATAATGGGTGACAAAAAATTTATATTATTTTCAATAAAATTTAAAAAAGCGTGAAAACAAATCAGTGTAAGTTTGTTTTTAGTGATTTATTTGAAGTAAAATTAACAGTCCCGTTACCATTTCTGTAATTTTTAATTTAGCCCTTTTAAGTTGGGTTTTAACGGTGTTTATTGAAATATCCAGTTCACTAGCAATTTCGGAATATTTGTAATTATGCAAAAACTTTAGCTTAACAACTTGTTGCATTTTTTCTGGAAGTGTATCTACAATTTTTAAAATTTGATGATAAACTATTTTTTTCTCTTCTTCTGAATTAGAATCGAATACATGCTCTGTTATCAAATTAATATTGAATTCTAAAAACTCATAATTGTCAGTAATTTTAATAGACTTCAAAAAATTTAAGCATCTATTTCTAACCATTGAATAAAGATAACCTTTTAATGATGTTTCAATTTTTAAACTTTCGGCATGTTCCCAGATGTAAATAAAAACGTCTTGTACCACATCTTCACTAGAGGCTTTATCATAAAGATAACCATAAGCATAGGTCACTAAATCTTTATAGTGCTTATCAAAAAAGGTTTTAAAAACTTTTTCGTTCTTTTTCCTTATTTCCTCTAATATAAGGTTCATTGAATTTTAAGTGAAGTTTTAGTTATAAAACAAATCTAAAAAAGAAATTCCTATTAATTGACTTAATATGGGGATATATGTTTTTTTAGAAAATACCTCCAACTTTAAAAAGCTAGAACTAGGAAATATTTGTAGTTGTATGAGATTAGAAAATTATAATTAAGATTTTGTACTCATATACCACTTAAATTTAGTTGTTTGATTGTGATATTTAAACCAATTATTAAGATTAATTGTATCGAATCAAATTTTTTTAATTGTAATATTAAAAGGCCAAACAATTTTTTTTAAAGTGTATATTCCTATTAAAGTATTTAAAAAAACTATATTTGGGTAGGTAATGAAAAATCGTTTTTCCACTATTTTTTCACCATTTTGTTAATTGGTGTTGATGAGGCAATAAACATAAGGGTATAAAAAAGTAGCTCGAATCCAGCCGAGGTTCAATTTTGGTTGTATAAATAGCTTGATTTTCAAAAACACCACCTTAAACCTTTGAAATTTATTTAATTCCATTAACAATTAATTCAATAAATTACATTGATATTATTATTAATATGAAAACTTAAAACTGCATACGTTTTTATAATTTTGAGGGTTGTTTCTCCTCATGATTGTGCTTGAAATTCTTTTGGCGCAGAGATCATAACCCGAAGGTCACAGGTTCGAGTCCAGTTCCCGCTACAAAGTATAAAGTTTTTAAAAACAGCGGTTTAGTTTTCCTAAACCGTTTTTTTATGTATACTTTAAAGGAATTAATTACATTAGAATACAAAAGTGCATACGATTTGGCTTTAAAACGAATTTTTCCAACCCAAAAATCTATTCCGCAGGCGGTAATCTAAATAAGCGCTGGTATGTTTATTTCTCATTCCGAAATCCAAAGAATGGAAGATTAAAACGGGCGCCCCATTTTATGGTGACGCCAATACCTAGAAAACCAAAGAGGAGCACCTTTCCGTATTGGGTAACTATAGAAAAGTATTATTAAGGCTTTTAAAACAAGGCTATAGACCTTATGAGGATAATACAGAGTTATATCACAGGATAAACTCAAAAGAAAAATCGTTAGAAAAACAATAAAATGCTCTCTTATTTCATCGCATAAAAAAATTTCAATATGATCAATATTTATGTTGGCTATGGTTTTAAAAAGGCCTAACTAAATAATAAAAAAATCAATTCTTACAAGTTTATTATTAGGCTAGAGGTTTTTCAAATGTGGATGTGGTGTTATTAAATTTTCAAACATTTTTCAATATATCGTTTTTAAAGTTCTATATCAATTAATGGAGCAGTATTTCAATGTTGTTGCTTAATTGTGTAGTTGTTTTATTTGGGTGTAGCATAATTAATTGGTAGAACTGTGTTTTGCAGTTTTCTTAAAGACCTACACTCTATGAAAGTAAATTTAAGTATTAAAAAAAATATCAATATTGAAATTATAATTTTTTTGAGGCACTAATGTTTCACTATTATTTCTCTTAATAAAATTATTAGGTATTTTTATCAAAAGAAATTTTCATGAAATAATTGATTGTTAATTATAATTATAGAAAAAGTGAGAACTTATAGTGTAAATAGTATTCCTATAAATGAATTACATATCACTGGAAAAGTTGATAGTCATTTATGGGAAAAAGCTAATAATTTAAGCGATTTCCATTCACCTTGGGAAGAGATAAAGAATACAGAAACAAAGTTTAAGGCATTATGGGATGGAGATTATTTATTCTTTTGCTTTGAGGTTTTGGATAACACCATACATGTCGATAAAATAGATGACAGTTTTAATAGTATAAATAAGTCTGATAGAGTTGAGTTGTTTTTCCGATCTAATGCTTCTCTTAATCCTTATTATTGTCTAGAAATAGATCCTACACCAAGAATTATGGATTTCAAGGCCTATCCAAAGAAGAATTTTGATTTTAATTGGAATTGGCCTCAAGATGATTTGATTGTAAAATCCAGCTCTAATTCAAAAGGATTTAGTGTGGAAGGAAAAATAAGTATCGCTTCTTTAAATAAATTAAATTTAATCCGTAATAATATAATAGAAGCAGGTATTTATAGAGCGAAATACTTTAAAAAAGAAAATTCAGTTTTTGAGCCAATATGGTTAACTTGGATCGATCCAGAAACTGAGACCCCCAATTTTCACATAGCGTCTTCATTTGGTGTTTTTAAACTAGAACAGTAAAACGCTAATTTTCAATATAAGAACTTAAGTTTTCAGAATTCACTATATCAATCGGTAGCAGCTTTTGATTTGGAATGTCTTTATTAAAAAGAAAATGTTCAATTAAGTAGGTTAATCCAAGATAGGTTTGAGCTTTTGGACTTTGGTGTATTAAAAATGATATAATATTTTTTTTTAAGAAATTAATATTTTCGTTTAATAAATCGTAACCAATAACTTTAATGTTTTTATAGTTGCTTTCCTGAAGTATTTCTACTACATTAAATGCCTTAGAAGTTGTTACAAATATACCTGAAACATTATCTTTTGACTTTAAAAATTTGTTGAGTGATTTATTTAGATTTTCCTTATTAACATTAATGGTTAATATACTATATTCTAAATCACCTACCTCTTCAAAGTAATCCCTAAACCCTTTTTCTTTTCTCTGCATATGGATAGCATTATTAAATGTCTCATCAATATGGCAAATAATAATATCTGATTTCTTAGGTAAAATCATATGCATCAATCGAGCGGCAACTCTACCACTTTGGTGCAAATCTTGTCCAACAAAACTAACAATTTGTTCTAAATCTATTTGATTATTAAATGTACTTACAATAATACCGGCAGATTTATAATTATTGGCAACCAGAATACTTTCTTTATAGAAAAGAGGTGTTAATAAAACAGCATCAGGTGACAAATCTAATACTTTATTGTTTACATCTTGAAATGATTTTGTGCTATTAGGGCTATAAAAAAACAATTTTATATCAACCAAAAAAGATTTAAATTCTTGAATAGCCTGATTTACTCCATTAATACAAGGTTCCCAAAAGCTGTCCTCTTCGGGGTTTGGTAATACAACACAAATTTTGTATACTTTATTGTTTTTTAAGTTTCTAGCCATTGGATTTGGTTGGTAATCAATCTCCTCAAGCAGTTTTTTCACTTTATCTAAGGCTTTTTGTGATACCTTTCCTCTATTATGTATAACTCTATCAACAGTTCCTTTTGAAACTCCAGCGAGTTCGGCAATATCTTTAATTGTATACTTCTTCATAATAGGCAAATATATAAAAACTAAAGTTTAATATTAAAAAAATGTGCTCGAAAACATTTTTTTTGTGTGTTCGAGCACATTTTTTTGTGTTTTTCTTTTTTTATTAAAAATAAATAAATACATTCGCTAAAACACATGATATAAAATTGATGTTTTTTCAATAAATCAATAACACAAAATCAATTTTAATAAAACACTATTTGCACTTTAAATGAGAAAAATAATATCATTAGCACCGGGAAGAACATGTTTATTTGGCGATCATCAGGACTATTTAGGATTGCCTGTTATTGCATGTGCTATAAGCAGAAATATTAAACTTACAGCAATTGAAAATGGATTGCGAATTTTTAATATAAACAAACCGGATATAAACCAAAAGAGAGTTATTAATTTTGATGAAGAAGTTCATTCTATTGAAAAAGGAGATCATTTATTATATGCTCTTAAAGTATTAAAACGATATGGCTGTACACCAAATAAAGGTTATGATATTGAGATAAAAGGAAGCTTACCTATTAACGCTGGGACATCTAGTTCTTCAGCGGTTGTTGTATCATGGGTTAATTTTTTAATTGAAGCTTTTGGAATTAATATTGATGTATCTCCTGAAGTCATATCACAAATTGCATATGAATCTGAGGTTCTTGAACAAGGAGCACCAGGAGGTAAAATGGATCAGTATAGTATTGGATTAGGAAATATAGTATATATAGAGACTGGAGACGACTTTTCGTATCAGGTAATTAATACACCTTTATGTGGTGTTATAATTGGCGAATCAGGTATTCCAAAGGAAACAGTTGGTCTTTTAGGTGAATTAAGAGAAAAATCATGGTCAGCTATACTAAGTGTTAAAAAAGACATCAAAGATTTTGATATTAAGCACGCAAAAAAGGAAGACTTAAAAAAATACTTAAATTATGTCCCTGATGATTTGCAGTCTTATCTGTATGCAGCCATTATAAACCATGATATTACTCAAAAGGCCTTTTTGGAATTCACAAAAAAACAACCTGATTTTAAAAAGATTGGTCATTTAATGAATGAACATCATAAAATATTAAAAGATGTTTTGAAAATTACTGTGCCTCGAATTGACAATATGATAGATGGAGCTTTAAATGCGGGAGCGTTTGGAGCTAAAATTGTAGGCTCTGGAGGAGGAGGTAGTATTGTTGTTTTAGCTCCCAAAGGAAAAGAACAAAAAGTTATAGAAGGTATAAAAAATGCTGGAGCTAAAGATGCCTATCAAGTGACAGTAGATCCCGGTGCAAGAATACAAACGGAACAAGCAAAAATTAAGTTATAAATAAAAAACTACAAACAATTAATTACTAATACTAATAAAAAATGAAATATGGAACAACAATTCATGCTAAACAAAGCTTAAAAACCGAAAAATGTTGCAGCATTTTCCGGTTATAATAAGTGACTTAATTTAATCTCTAATTAATAAATCACCAACAAAAATATGAAAAAAAATATGAAACTACTCGGCAAAGAGAGTCCTAGGTCAAAATTTGAATTAAAAGTGAAACTAATTTTAATAATAGTGTTAGTCTTTTTATTCAAGACCAATGCGAATGCTTATTCGCTGAACTCCACTATTTCTTTAGATGCACTGAACGTCAAAACTCAAGAGAAAATAGTTACTGGCATGGTAACAGATGAAGCAGGAATTTCGCTTCCTGGTGCTACAGTCTTGATAAAAGGTACAACAACTGGAACCTCTACAGATTTTGATGGTAAATATAGCATATCGGTTAAAGAAGGTGCAACATTAATTTTTTCCTATTTAGGTTTTGTTGCTCAAGAAGTGTTAGTTGGTGGAAATTCAACTATCAATGTTTCTTTAATTACAGATAATACAAGTTTGGATGAAGTTGTTGTTGTTGGATATGGTACACAAAGAAAGAAGGATATCGCTGGTGCTATTTCTACAGTTAAAACAGAAGAATTGGTATTGTCGTCTTCGCCCTCAATTGGAGATGTACTTAGGGGCAAAGTCTCTGGCTTACAAATTACTCAAAATAGTGCACAACCAGGCGGAGGATTAGATATTCAAATTAGAGGAGCAGGATCAATTAACGCTTCAAACGCTCCTTTAATAGTTGTGGATGGTTTTCCTATCACAGATTTTCAACAACCTGGAACAGGAAACAGATATGATGGTGGAACACAAAGTATTTTAAATTCTTTCAACCCTAATGATATTGATTCAGTTTCAGTATTAAAAGATGCTAGTGCAACATCCATTTATGGTGCAAGAGCAGCAAATGGTGTTATTTTAATCACCACAAAAAAAGGTGCAGCTGGAAAAGTACAAGTTGCCTATTCAGCATCTTATTCATATCAGGCATATAACAATAGCTTTGATGTATTGAGTTTACAAGAATGGATGCAATTAAGAAATGATGCAGCGTATGAAAATTGGACCTTTCAAAATAGAGTGTACCCTTATAGTAATAAAACCTTAGAGGAAGCTATTGCAAATCCCGTAAATGGTGTTCCATTTAAAAGGTTTTATTCAGATGATCAAATAAATAATGCAGGTAAAGGAACCAATTGGCTGGATCTAGTAACAAGGGACGGTAGTACACAACAACACAACCTTTCTTTAACTGGAGGAACAGAAACAACAAAATACTACTTGTCAGGTAACCTGTATAAGCAAAATGGGGTTTTGAAAAATTCAGCTTTTGATAGAGCTTCCCTAAGATTTAATTTAGATCAAAAGCTAAACGACTTTTTAAGTGTTGGTATGAATCTTACTATGAGTAGAATCAATAATGAAAATAGCCAATTGGGTGGAGATCAATATGAAAATTCTGGAATCATCAGATCGGCGTTACAATATGGTCCACACATACAAGCTATTGATGAGTTTGGAAACTATCCCATTAATCCAGACAATGCACAGGAGCCTAATCCATATTCATTACTTACTATAACAGATCAAGGTGTTATTGATAGAACTTTAACAAACTTTTTTATGGAAATTAAACCTTTTTCAGGTTTAGTAGCTAGGTTACAAGCAGGTATAGATCAAGGTTATACAAGTAGAAACACTTATTTGCCAAGAACGACTTTGTGGGGTGCCTTAGAAAACGGTAAAGCAACAATTGCAAACCAGAAAAAGAATGATGCCTTGTTTGATTTTACATTAAATTATTCTAAAATTATTAATGACGACCATAATTTAAATTTTTTGGTTGGATATTCAAGACAAAAATATAGATCAGAGGGTGCTTCTTCAGGAAATAGTGATTTTATAACAGATGCTTTTTTATGGAATAATATTAATGCTGGTGCAGGTACAAAAGTTATAGCCTCTTCAAAAAATGAAGATAATTTAGTGTCTTATTTTGGTAGAATAAACTATGTTTATAAAGGCAGATATATTTTATCATCAACCATTCGTAGAGACGGTTCTAGTGTATTCTCTAAAAACAATAGGTTTGCCATTTTTCCTTCAGTAGCTGTTGGTTGGGATATTGCTGGGGAGCCTTTTATAAAAAACATAAGTGATAATATTTCGCAATTAAAACTAAGAGTGGGTTATGGTGAAACTGGAAATGCTGATATTGGTTCTAATGCTTATGCTGCTTATTACGCACAACCGGCATATTTAAACCCCGATGAATCTATACTAATTGGTGTATTTCCTTCAAGATTAGAGAATCCAGATTTAAAATGGGAAACAACAAAAGAAACTAACATTGGTCTTGATTTTGAATTCATCAAAGGAAGACTATCTGGATCTGTTGAAGTTTATAATAAAGAAATTTCAGATTTACTACAATTAAAACCAATCAATTCATATAATGAAATAAATACGGTTTGGGCTAATATTGGAAGCACCCAAAGTAGAGGAGTGGAACTTACTTTAAATACTGTTAACGTTGATACAGAAAATTTTAAATGGAAAAGTACTTTAACGTTTTCTAAATTTAAAGACAGATGGAAGGAAAGGGCCGCAGATTGGAAGCCTGCTATTTATCAAAATATAGATGATCCCATACGTGCTCAATACTCATATTTATCTGATGGTGTGATGCAAATAGGAGAGGTGGTTCCAGCACAACCAGATTTATTTCCTGGTCAAATAAAGATTAAAGATGTCAATGGTTTTTCAAGAGATGGTTCAGGAAATCCATTAGTTGACGAAAATGGAAGATTTATAGCAACTGGCGAGCCAGATGGAAAAATTGACGAAGCTGATATTGTACTATTAGGATCATCGGATCCAGATTTTATTGCAGGTTTTAGCAATAGTATTAGCTATAAGAACTTTGAACTTAACTTTCATTTTAATAGTATGTTTGGAAGACAGATAGCAGATCAGACAGATGTTGCTTTAGGTATTTCTGCTGATGGCGTTTGGCAAAATGGACGTAATGCCTTAAGAAGTATCTATGGTAGATGGACACCAGATAACCCAACAAACTCAAGGCCAGCTTCTCATTATGGATATACTCAATATAGTTCTGGAAATTTTTTCTTACAAGATGCTTGGTTTATAAGACTTCAAAATTTATCCTTAGCATATAATATACCATCCAAATGGATAGGGAAAGTTATAAATACTGCAACAATTAGACTTGATGCCCAAAACCTTTTCGTTATTACCCCATATGATGGTGTTGACCCAGAAACTGATGCTTATGTAGCTGCATATCCTAACGTTAAGACTTATACTATAGGTATTGATTTAAAATTTTAAAAAACTAATAATTATGAAAAAATTAAAATTGATAATACTAGGGTTATTAATGCCCTTAACATTTGGATGTAATCCAGAGCTGGAGTCTATTAATTACGATGAAATAAATCCTGCTATCTTTCCTGCATCAGAAGCTGATGTAGAAGCTTTAGTAGTAGCTGCATATTATCCTTTAAGAGGTTCTTGGTGGGATGGTATACATACTACATCGGAAAATGGAATTATGTTTATTAATGATGCCTCAACCGAAATTCTTCAAGGTAATTATGGCGTACAGCAACTAGCAACATTACATAGTTATAATCCAACAAATGAATCAGTCACAAGATATTATGACCGGTTTTATAATAGAATAAGTTCTAATACATTAAGTATAGATAGACTTGAAAAGTCTAGTGTTAATGACATTATAAAAAAGAAGGGTATTGCTGAACTTAAGTGCGCTAGAGGCTTTTTATGCTATGAACTTTTTGATATGTACGGTCCTTTGGTAGTAGCACCATTAGAAGTATTACAAAATCCATTGACAGAAACCCCATTGGCAAGACTTGGTTATGATGAAATGGTTAGCTTTATTGAAAAGGACTTATTGGATGCTGCTGCAGATTTACCATCGCCTGCTGATGCAGCGTATGGACGATTCAGTCAAGGGTTTGCGAGAATGTTATTAATTAGATTATATCTACATGAAAAAAGATGGGCAGATGTTGAAGCACAAGCAAATGCCATTATGGCCATGAATTATTATGAATTAAACCCTGATTATGTGGATATGTTTAGTACGGCATCACAAGAAGATAATAAAGAAGTCATGTTTGCTGTCCCTGCAGATTATGCTGGAACCAGCGAAAATCAATGGCAAATGATGGTTTTACCATCTAACTATCCAGAAAGAGGAGGTTGGGCAACCATTCAAAGTTCTTGGAAATTTTATGATTCATTTGAAAGTAATGATGTTAGAAAAACAAATTTGATAGCTGAATATACAGGAACAGATGGTGTTACTTATAACAGATCTAATCCAAGTAACGTAATGCAAATGGGACCTCTTCCATTAAAAATTGCTACCGATGCTGCCAGAAATACAGCGTTAACAACTGTTGACATTATTTTATACAGATATGCTGATGTAATTTTATCGAAGGCAGAGGCCATAGCTAATAAAAATGGTGCTCCAAACCAAGAGGCCATTGACTTAGTGAATTTGATAAGAGAAAGAGCAAATTTAGACCCAATTCTATTAGCTAATTATGCTAGCATAGATAGTTTTAACGAAATGATTTTGTTAGAAAGGTCTCATGAATATTGGTGCGAAAACGGACAGTACCGTGCAGATTTAATAAGACATGGTAAATTCAGTGAGCATAATATAGATTTAAATGGTGCTTCAAGCCAAACAGCTCCATACAAAGTTCTATATCCTTTTTCTCTTGAAAGAATAAGCGAAGGGAAAGGTGCTTTTCTACAAAACCCGGGTTATAATTAGTTTAGTTTAGTTGAAAGGGCTGAGTGGAATATTTTTTTCAGCCCTTTGATTAAATCATGTAATCAATAAATCATATAAAATATTATGGACTCTAGAAGAGACTTTATAAAAAAAGCAGCAATAGTCGGCACAGGTATCTCATTAATGCCAAATTTCACTTTTGGAATCAATAACAAATTAGATAAATTAAAAATTGGAATGATTGGGGTGGGTTTACGTGGTACAAACCACTTAGAAAATTTATTGTTAAGAGATGACATAAATATTACAGCAATTTGTGATATTGATCCAAGTAGAACAAAGCTAGCTGTTGAAAAAATCATAAACAAGGGACATAAGAAACCTTTAGTCTTTGGCAAAGATGAATATGATTACAAAAATCTTTTGAAATTAGATAATGTAGATGCTGTTATAATTTCCACACCTTGGCTTTGGCACACACGTATGTCAAAAGATTCAATGACAGCAGGTAAATATACTGCTGTTGAAGTTTCTGCTGCCAATACAATGGAGGAATGTTGGGATTTAGTAAATACCCATGAGCAAACAGGGTCACATTTGATGATTCTTGAAAATGTAAACTACCGTAGAGATATTATGGCGGTCCTAAATATGGTAAGACAAAATGTTTTTGGAGAATTAGTTCATTTTAGATGTGGATATCAACATGACCTCAGACATGTAAAATTTAATGACGGAAAAACCGCATATGGGCCAGGAGTAGAGTTTGGAGAAAAAGGCATATCAGAATCTGCTTGGAGAACAAACCATTCACTTCATAGAAATGCTGATATATATCCAACCCACGGTATAGGCCCTATTGCAACCATGTGCGATATTAACAGAGGTAACAGGTTTATGTCTTTAACCTCTAATGCTTCTAAAAGTGTTGGACTACACGACTATATTGTTAAAACAGCGGGTGAAAATCATCCTAATGCTAAACTAAAATTTAAACTAGGCGATATTGTAACTTCAACCATAGAAACTGCTAATGGAGAAACCATTATTGTAACCCACGATACAAACTTACCAAGACCTTATTCCTTAGGATTTAGGGTACAAGGAACAAACGGATTATGGGAAGTTGATGGAAACCGTTTATATATAGAAGGTGTTTCCAATTATGATGAATGGGATGTTGCGGATAAATGGTTGAAAAAATATGACCATCCTTTATGGCAAAAATATGGCGAACATGCTAATGGAGCAGGACACGGAGGTATGGATTTCTTTGTAATTCATGCATTTGTTGAGTCTGCCAAACTAAATGTTGCACCGCCATTGGATGCTTATGATGCAGCTGCTTGGAGTGCCATTACGCCATTGTCTGAAGCTTCTATTGAGAATAATGGAGAACCTCAAGATTTTCCAGATTTTACAAGAGGTAATTGGATGAAAAGAAAGCCTTATAACTGGATTAAAGGCGATTATTAATCGCTTTTAATCAAAAAAAATAAATTATGAAATACAATTTAATAACCTTATTCTTTTTAAGCGCAATTATAAGCTGCAGCAGTGGAGACAATGGAGAAGACCCCATAGATCCAATAGATGATACCGTAAATAATATTACTTATGATGCTTCAAGCGAGGTGATTTCAAATCCAGAACGTGGATTTATGCACTTATGGAGTGTTACTTCTGAGGGATCACCACTTAACTTGACAACATTGCAAAATTTAAAAAACGAAAATGTGACTATTATAAACCGTGTCTATTATTTAGAGGCGTTTAAAGATTCTGATCTAAGTACAGCTGAACTAGATTTGATCTCAACAGATTTTGAAATGTTAAGAACTACAGGTATAAAGTGTGTTTTGCGTTTTGCTTATAACAGCGATCCTAATGATACCGATGCTCCACTTAACATTATTGAAAGACATTTAGATCAGCTTAAGCCAATTTTTGTTGCTAATGCAGATGTTATTGCATTCGTTCAAGCTGGTCTAATAGGATCTTGGGGTGAGTGGTATTATACCACCAATAATTTAACTACACTTGAAAATAAAACCGCAGTGGCAAATAAATTGCTAGAAGTATTTCCAAAAGAAATTAAAATTCAAGTAAGAACACCACTTTATAAACAAGAAATATTTAACTATTCAACACCTATAGATGCAACGGTAGGCTATGGTACCAGTGATATTGCCCGAGTAGGGTTTCATAATGATTGCTTTTTAGCTAGTGCAAATGATTATGGCACTTATCAAAACGTAAGTGCTGAAAAAAGTTATATTAGCAATGAGGCTCTTTTTGTACCTACAGGTGGCGAAACCTGTCCCCCAACTGATGTTCCAATAGCTAGTTGCTCAACAGCTGAATCAGAAATGAAATTATTGAAATGGACCTATCTAAATCTTGATTATTATGGACCAGTACTTCAAGAATGGAGAAATAATAATTGTTTTACAGACTTCCAAAGAAAATTAGGATATAGGCTTTTACTAAAATCTGCTACGTTAAAAAAAGAAGCAACAACCAATAGTAACTATCTATTGAATGCTGTTTTACAAAACAAAGGCTTTGCACCTATATATAATGTCAAAAATTCATTTTTAGTATTTAAATCTGTTACCGATGCCACTATGTATAAGAAGGCTTTAAGTTTTGATGTAAGACGAATAGCGCCAAATACAGATTTTGAATTAAAAGAATCCATAAGCCTTTCTGGAATTCCAGCAGATAAATACGAGTTGTTTTTAAAAATAGAAGATAGTTACGAAACACTATCAGAAAGAGTGGAATATTCCATTCAATTGGCAAACTCCAGCACATGGGATGCTAATACAGGAATGAATAAACTATTGCACACATTAACAATTAATTAAAAAACTAATCTCTAAATTAATAAATCATGAAAAAATTAAGATTTTTCTATTATCTAATAGCTGTTTCACTACTTGCAGGTTGTGGATCAGACGACCCTACTAGCTCAGAGAGCAGTATAACGCCAGACTTCTCTTTTACAAATGATGGAAGTACTTTTACATTTACAAATTTATCACAAGGTGCAACAACCTACAGATGGGATTTTGGAAACTTAAGCTTTTATTGTGAAAAAGAAAACCCAACTTATACATATGTCACAGTAGGAGGAGAAATTGATGTTACGCTTACAGCCATTAATGACTCTGGAGAGGAGGCATATGTGACAAAAACCATAACTGCTCCAGAGGTTATAAACACAGAGATAGAAATTGATGGCAATTTTGATGATTGGGCGGAAGTTCCTGTTGTATATGAAGAAACGGATGGTGTATCAATACAAAAAATCAAAATTTGGGGTAAAGGGGATAATATAAATGTGTACTTAGAAGGAAACACGGCTATGCAAATGGAGTTAGTGGATATGTATATTAATTCAGATGGTAATTCATCTACTGGATTTTTAAGCTGGCAATGGCCAAATGGCTCTGGTGCAGATTTTCTATTTGAGGGACCTCTTTTAAGCAATTCTTGGGGAGCCTTTTATCAGCACGCCGATCCCAATGGCGGATGGGCCTGGAATTGGTTAGGAGCTAGCGAAAATATGATTTCCTCTGGTATTGTAAGCGTAGATGCACAGACAAATGCTATTGAGTTTAGTATTCCTAAAACACAATTAGGTTCACTTGGTAGCTCTATTGGTTTTGCCTTTTCTGAATTAACAAGTGGTTGGGCAGCTGTGGGCAACTTTCCAAAAGTAACGGCAACGAGCAGTTTTGTTACTTATGAGCTTCCAATAGAAACTGTAAGTCTGTGTGAATAGAATATTTTAAATTAATGTGTTCAGCTATTACTCCAATTAAGGATGAATAATAGTTGAATGCATTTAAGTTGCTAACACAAGAATTCTATTTTCAAAGCTTCAATCGATTTTAATGCAAATCAAATATTTTTATAAGCTAGCATTTGATATAAGTGAGCATTTTTGTTTAAAAATATTGTAGATAACAGAATAACTATAAAAGCTTTAAAATTAATAATTGGCAAGAAAATCCCTTAAATTTTTAATAAAACTTAAAGAACATGGACAAAATTAAAGTGGACAATCGCTTGCTTTCATTGGATTTTTACAGAGGGCTTACCATGTTTTTACTAATTGCTGAATTTTCAAGTCTGTTTGACTTTATGGTTTCTCCAGAACTTCATGTCAGTATTATTCATACTATTGGGGAGCAATTTCATCATGTAGATTGGAAAGGTTTGCATTTTTGGGATTTGATACAACCTTTTTTCATGTTTATTGTTGGGGTTTCAATGCCACTATCTTTTTCAAAAAGGTTAGCAAAAGGAGATTCATATAGACAACTTAAAAATCATGCAGTCAAGAGAGCACTTTTGATGTTGGTTTTGGGATGGGCGTTATATTGTATCGAACCTGGAAGAATTGTTTTTAGATTTCAAAATGTTCTATCCCAGCTTGCAGTAACCTATATTTTAGCCTTTTTTATTATTCGTAAAAAACCGATAATTCAAATAGGTTTTTCGGTATTACTAATTCTAATAAGCGAAAGTCTTTATAGATATTTTTCAGTTGAGGGTTTTAATCATGCCTTTGTGCCAGGTCAAAATTTTGGTGCATGGTTGAATATTTTGATTTCTGGTGAAGAAGATTCAGGTCATTGGGCAATGTTTGATGCTATTCCAACTGCTGCACATACCATTTGGGGAGTATTGGCAGGTCAGTTATTGGTAAGTGAAAGGACAAATAAGAAAAAGATTCAGGCTTTGGTTATTGCCGGAATTATAGGATTAGTCATTGGCTTTGGGTTTAGTTATTTCACTCCGATCATAAAACGGATTTCAACTAGTACATTTGTTTTTGCCAGTGGTGGTTGGTCTTTATTGGCACTAGCCTTTTGCTATTGGTTCATAGACGTTAAGAAATATCAGAAAGGAGTACTATTCTTTGCGATTGTCGGAATGAACCCATTATTTATTTATTTGTTAGCCCATGTAGGTGGTGCAGATCTTATTCGAAAAATATTTTTACCATTCACTAATGCTTTATTTAAATGGACTGGAGAGCTAGGTGCTAATATAACGTTGAGTATTATAGTACTTTTATTCATGTGGTACATTTGTTTTTGGATGTATAAAAAGAAATTATTCATAAGAATATAAAATATAATGTTAAACCAAATAGTCAAAATTAGAATGAAGAAAACAAATTTATTTATTATAATCACTTTGTTTCTTGGAATGATACATTGCTACAGCAATGATTTTGAATTAAAGAGTTCAGAGAAGACTAAAAATGATTTTCATGATTCTTTGACTTTTCATAAAAACATTAAAGAAAAGGATGGTATTTCTTTAATAATCAACAAGGATACAACCTCTATTTATGTTGAGTATGTTGAAATTGGCAAAACAAATAACACTTTTATTAGACTTCCAAAATATGATGTTAATATTACTGAAAACGCAAAAATCACACTATTTAAAAACGATCTTTATCAAGTTGTAATTAATGAAATTGATAGGGGAAGTTACACTGAAATCAATGGTGAATTGGAACACCTTTCTGGTGGAAATTCATGTATTACACTTCGAATTATTCTCCCTTTATACGGAAACAAATGGAAATGGTTTAGTGGGTTAGAAAAATCACATATAATGAGTAAAGATTCAATTTATTTAGATACCAAGGAAATTTCTACCATTCCACCTCCTGATGGTGCATTCAACGGACAGAAATTATCTGATGGTGGTTATGGAGATTCAGTAGGGATAGGCACTATGTCATTTTATCCTCTTGGTGCGGTGAGTATTGATAATACTGGAGAAGGTTTAGGTATTGATATGTCCCTCCCAATAATTTATCGTTTAGGTGGTGAAATAAATAAAGGATTAATAGCTGAATTTGATTTAGCAACTAGCCCGTTAACTGAGAAATTTCCAAACCGTGCTTTTTTCAAATTAAGCCGTTTTAATTTTAATTCCAATTGGGGGATGCGTGCAGCTCTAAAAAAATATTATTCCATATATCCTGAATTTTTTAAAAAGAGGGTTACAACAGAAGGTATTTGGCTTCCTTTTACGCCACTTAGGTCTATTAAAAATTGGAATGACTTTGGGTTCGCTTATCATGAATTGTCATGGAATAGTTTTGATATTAAAGATGGAAAGAGTGTACCCAGTATTGCATCAGATAAAGGTACGGGTGTCTTAAGTTTTCAATACACAGAACCTTGGGATATTCAATTGCCAATACTTACAAAGAATATTCCATATGATACAATTATTTCAAGCAAAATGGTGCCACTAGCACATCAGCTATACTTGAAAAATAGTGCAACAGATGATAAAAATGGGCTTTGGCAAACCCGTCGACTTGAAACACCATGGTTTACTTCTGGTTGGGCTGTTAGTATTACTACTAATTGTGATCCAGATTTAGAAGGCATTAACCGGTACCAATATGTAAAACAAACAGAAATAACACCTGCAATTAAAATGAATGTAGATGGGGTTTATTTTGATTCAATGGAATGGAACTGGCATCATGATTTGAATTACCGAAGTGAACATTTTAAATATACAGATTATCCATTATCATTTTCAAAAAATGTGATTGAACCTGCTATTTGGAATTTTGTTTCAGAATTTGAGTTTATGAAAAAAATTGCTGATGAGATGCATTCTCAGGGCAAACTGGTTATGGGCAATGGTCATGGCTGGAATCCGTTTGCAGCTGGTAATCTGGATTTGTTTGGGGCAGAATTAAGTTGGTATTCATCTGATGACCATAACTCAGAGGCTTTAGATTTTAAACGAGCTATTTCATTTCAAAAACCCATAGTTTTTCTTTTGAATGAAGGCTTGAATGATAAAGCTTTTACCGATTACCCTTTCGAAGGATACCAAATCTATTTTGAGAAACTTTTAGTTTATGGCTTTTTTCCATCGTTTTTTAGCACAGATGCATCTAGTGACCCCTATTGGATGGACTCGATTAAAATTGAAAATGGTCGCCCATTCTTTAAAAAATATATCCCAATAATAAAACAAATTTCAGGAGCTGGTTGGGAGCCTATTACCAATGCTGTATGTAATATTGAAACAGTACGAATAGAGCGTTTTGGTGAAAGTGGAGAACTCTTTTTTACGGTTAGGAATAATGGAAATAAGGATATTCAGTGTCAGGTATCAATTGATATAAATGAACTGAAAATCAACAATAATTTTTCAGCCTTAGAATTAGTGAACAAAAAACCAATAAAAGTTAATAAGAACAAGTTGTATCTTTCTATTCCTGCATTTCGAACTCTAGTTATAAAAATTATATAATTAGTAATAACAAAATAAAAATTTAATCTCTAAATAATCAAATTATGAAAAATCACTACAATTTTATTAAATACATTCTTAGGAGCAAGTTATTTAATGCTTTCAAAGAATTTAATATACCTCTGCAAAATAGGTTAAACATACTTGTTGTTATGCTACTATTGAGCGGAATTGGTCAATGCTTTTCACAGACACGTCCAACAGTATTATATGTTGATGCAAGCTATACTGGAACAACAACATCTGACGGTTCTGAAGAGTTTCCGTTTACAACTATACGTGCAGCACTCGATTATAGAGGGAATGTAATAGGGCTTACAGGAATGGTATCTGACGAAAAAATTATAGTTAAAGCAGGAACTTATATTCCGACAGATTCTGAAAGGATTTTTATAACCAGTACAAATGGTGGGAAGGAAGGCTTTTGGTTCACTCTTGAAGCTGAAGGCAATGTCTATATAGATGGAACTAATTTATATACTACCAAGTTTGCCTCTTTAATAGCAATTACATCGGCTGCTCTAAATGTTAAGGTTAAAGGTTTTAAGCTTAAAAGCTTACGTAATAATCAGAGTTTAGCATCCACTGTAAATGGAGTATTTGTAAAAGATGGAAAGTTTGGTATTCAGGTCGCAAACACTGTTAAAAATGTAGAAATTACAGATAATGAAATTTATGATTTTTCTTGGACTTTAAATGTAGACCCAATGAAAAACAGATTAGACTTTACTTCTAGCGAAATTGATACACTTAAAACAGCTCAAGGAGGAGATAATTGTGGTGCGATAAATGTTACAGGAACTGATACGATTCCAATTACAAATCTGGTTATCAAAAATAATTATATTCATAATATTATACCAGGTTGGACAGAGGGTATTCAAGTAAATGGTAATGTAGATGGTTTTGAAATTACAAATAACATTATAAATGAAGTTCAGAACATAGGTATTGTTGCTGCAGGTCACTACAATTGGGTTACAGAAATTGAAGGTGCTACTGTTACCGCTGCTTTAAATTATGCCCGTAATGGTATCATTAAGAACAATAAGGTTTCGAGTTGTCGTTCTCCAATAGCAGCCGCAGCAGGAATCTATTGTGACGGTTCACAAAACATCATTGTAGAAAATAATACATCGTCAGATGGACAGGTAGGATTTTCAATAGGCAATGAAAATAGTAATGTTAATTCAGGAGGGCATAAACTTAGAAATAATCTTTCCTATGATAACTCATGGGCTGGTATTATTTTAGGAGTACCTGGAGCCGCTTCTGGTAGTTATATTGATAATGTTATAGTTACAGGGAACACTGTTTTTAGAAATGGAGGTGTTACTGATACTTATTTAGGCTATATGGGTGCTTCAGAATGTGTTATTAATAAAAATATTCAAAATTTAATTGTAAAAAATAATATATTTTACGCTGCTAATCATAACACATTGGTGTCGTTTGCGATGCCTTTTGATACTGCTATGGCTTCATATGTAAACACAATCTCTTATGATTACAATCTTTATTATACTAATTCTACTGAAACCACCCCTTTAGGTGTTTTTGACTGGTCACAACTTGGAACAGGGTATGATTATTATGGTACATTCGATTGGTATAGAGTTAATCGTACAAATCAAGATGTAAACTCAAGTTTCACCAATCCTAATTTTGTAAATATTGCATCTTCTCCTCTAGATTTAAGCTTACAGGTTACTTCATCAGCTATAAATGCTGGTGATCCAAATTATGTAGTTGCTTCTGGTGAAACTGATTTTTATGGAAATAATAGAATCGATCAATCCATAGTAGATATTGGAGCTTATGAAGCTGGAGCAGTAGCTGCAGGTGACGAAGCTGCCTCCATTGATGGTGTTAATAGTGCAGGGGAAGATTATATAGCTTTACAAACAGGGGTAACCCAAGGTGTTTGGAAAAATATATATGCATATGATGATAATAATTTTATTTATGTATACGCAGAATATGATGGTAGTTTACCTGAGTATTCTATATTCGTAAATACTGATTCACAAACTGGCTTCCAAGAAACATGGACCGATAAGACTAATTATTATGTTGATGGCACTCTAAATTTGTTGAATCGTTATAAAGCTGACTCAAATAACCAAGAATGGCCTTACATGGCGGATAATAATGTAATGAATATTAGGTTCGTTCAGACAGCATCAACAATTGAAGGACGTATTCCGAAAGATGCACTTGGACTAGGAAATGCTGGAACTATCGGCTTAGGTATAACAGGTTATACAGCAAATTGGCCAACTTCAGTAGGCAGTATTCCATTAGAGTCAAACGCTATGGTTTACTTAACGCTTGATGGTGGTTCGGATGCAGGTAGTCTTTCTGTAGATGGATATAAAAGTCCAGTTGAAGATTATCAAGCTCTAATAACAGGTGTGACAGGTAGCTCTTTCAATAATATTTATGGCTATACAGATAGCGAATACATTTATTTGTATGCAGATATTGAAGCTACCAATTTATCAGAATATGAAGTTTATATAAACACAGATACTGCAACTGGTTTTCAATATTTATGGTCTGACAAAACAAACTATTTTATAGATGCTAACTATAATGTATTAAATTCGTACAACAATGACAGCTCGGGTTGGCCATTCTCAGAGGCTTCTAACTCTACTGGAATTGAATTTATTATGACACCGCTATCCATAGAAGGTAAAATTTTAAAATCACTTTTAGGATTAGGTAATTCTGGAACTATAGGGATTGGGTTAGAAGGTCATACTGCTAATTGGAATAGTAGCTTAGGTGGCATACCTGTAAGTGGAAATATGGTTTACCTTTCATTAGGAGGAGGTTCCAGTGCAAAGTCTACTGAATCAAAATCAACTTTAGAAATAGAAATGTTGGATGAATCTAGTGAGTTTAAACTAAAAACATACCCAAATCCAGCTTTAGACAAACTAACTATTGATTATTTATTAAAAGATAATGCTCCAGTTTCAATTCAATTAATAGGGTTAGATGGTAGAATATATTATTCTAAGGAAATACATCAAAAAGCGGGAAAACAAACCCAATCAATCCTTGTTCAAAATTTTAATAGAGGAATCTATATTTTAAAAATTAAAACTTTAGGTGGAGTAGAAACAAAAAAAATTATATTTAAATAATTTAAGTTCAACAAAAAAAGACATCCGTTTATTTAACGGATGTCTTATAAATTAAGAATTGGAGTTTAATATAAAAAAGTATTGTTTATATATTTAAACTTTAGGTTAATTTCTTACAACTTTTGAGGCAGGTAAATTATTGATTTTAAAGTTCATTTCAAGCTAAATTTAAAGCTACAAAATATGCTGAAATCAAAGAATCTTTAAAAGATAAAATGCCTTTTGAAAGATTATATGATGACAGGTTTGATAATTTCAAAAAATTTATTAATTGGTTAAGTGGGAATTTACTCTTTATATGCAAGATGACCATGATGGACTAGTGGTATTTTTTCCTTCCGGTTGGTTCTCTATAAAAGAATTATTTTCAAAAAATGATTTTGTAAAATTTAGTATAAAGACAAGAAGTAAATCTATAGCTGTTGGAAACCAAATTAATGATATTATTGAAGTTATTTTAAAACCAATATGCCTTCTTAAAAAATAGTTTTTATTTCTTCAATAAATCTTTCTGCTAAATCATCAGCTTTTTTTTGTGATGTACTTTCGGTATAAATTCTAATAATGGGTTCTGTGTTAGATTTTCTTAAGTGCACCCATTCACATTCAAAATCAATTTTTATACCGTCAATTTTTGATATATTTTCATTACGATAAGCTAAAGCTATTTTTTCTAAAATAGTATCAACGTTAATATTTGGAGTTAATTCAATTTTATTTTTACTCATAAAATAGTGTGGGTAACTCTCTCTTAATTGCTTGCATGATAACTTTGAATTTGCTAGGAGTGACAAAAACAAACCAACCCCAACCAATGAGTCCCTTCCATAATGTGATTCCGGATAGATAATTCCTCCGTTTCCTTCACCTCCAATTATTGCATTGGTTTGCTTCATTAAAGTTACCACATTAACTTCTCCGACAGCACTAGCTTGGTAGCTACCTCCGTGTTTTTCGGTTATATCTTTTAAAGTTCTTGATGATGATAAATTTGAAACTGTATTTCCTTTGGTTTTTCCTAACACATAATCGGCACAAGCAACCAATGTGTACTCTTCTCCAAACATAGAACCGTCTTCGCAGACTAACGCAAGTCTGTCCACATCTGGATCTACTACAATGCCTAAATCGGCTTGCTCTTTAACAACTAAATTTGAAATATCTGTTAAATGCTCTTTTAAGGGCTCTGGGTTATGAGGGAATTGCCCATTTGGCTCGCAATAAAGTTTAATGCATTCAACACCCAATTTTTCCAATAATGAAGGTATAGCTATACCTCCAGTTGAATTAACGGCATCGACAATAATTTTAAATTTTGCTTTTTTTATTGCTTTAATATCTACTAACTTTAATTCTAAAACTTCAGAAATATGCTTGTCTATATATCCTTTTTTTTCTATATAACTCCCTAAATCATCAACTTCTGCAAATTCATAGAAGTCATTTTCTGCTATTTTTAAAATCACTTCTCCTTCATTGGCATTTAAAAACTCTCCTTTGTTATTTAAAAGTTTTAATGCATTCCATTGTTTAGGATTATGACTTGCAGTTATAATAATACCTCCATCTGCGTCTTCCAAAGGAACTGCAATTTCAACAGTTGGTGTAGTAGATAAGCCAATATCGATAACATCAATACTTAAACCTATTAATGTTTTACTCACCAAACAACTTATCATATCTCCCGAGATTCTAGCATCTCTTCCTATAACAACTTTTAAACTTACTTTATTGTTTTGCTGTTTTAACCACATTCCATATGCAGCAGCAAATTTTACAGCATCAATAGGAGTTAAATTCTCGTCGACTTTGCCTCCAATAGTGCCCCTTATTCCTGAAATAGACTTGATTAATGTCATTTGTTGTTTATTCAATTCGTTATTAAGCGATTATAGCTAAGGCTCATTTTTAATGTTCTAGTAAAAGCACTATTTTAGTTGGAGAACTACCCTCCATGCATTAACAATTTGATAATACTGTAGAGTAGTGGTCCTAACTAAAAACAAACTAACTCAAAAACTCAATATTGTTTTTTAATATATCCACCTTACAAAAGCTTCCATAGCCGCATAATGAGATAAGCCTAACTCATGATAAATATCTGCTGTTTCTTTGTTTCTATCTTCCGCTCGTTGCCAAAACTCTCTGCTGTCAGCTCCCTGGAAAACAACACCATCCTTTTGTGATTGGTGCTTAAAAATTCCTTTTCGTTTTTCCAATACTTGGTCTGGACCCATTGGCACTGCCATCTCAATCTCGTCTATGCCCCATTCCTGCCATGCGCCACGGTACAGCCACAACCAGCAGTCATGCATAAACTTTTTAGGCTTTAATCTTTTTGCTGCTTCAAAAACGGCATCTAAACACACTTTATGGGTTCCATGTGGGTCTGCCAAATCACCAGCAGCATATATCTGATGGGGCTTGATCTTCTCAATCAAATCCATGGTTATCTGGATGTCTTCCTCACCTAAAGGTCTTTTTTCTATACTGCCTGTTTCATAAAAGGGCAGTTCCATAAAATGGATTTGATTGTCAGGAACACCAATATAATGACAGGTCGATTCTGCCTCTCCCTTTCTGATCAATCCTTTGATATACCTAACTTCAGGAATGTCGATTTCACTTGACTTCTTGTTCTTGAGGAATTCCTTGGCCTTCTTATAGATGTCTATAGCTTCCTTGTTCTCTATATCAAACTTTTCATTGTAATCACACACAAAACTTGCAAACCGTAAGGCTTCATCATCCGCTACTGCAATGTTCCCCGATGTTTGGTAACCAACATGTACTTCATGCCCTTGCTCCTGCAAGCGCTTGAACGTGCCTCCCATACTGATGATGTCGTCATCTGGATGCGGGCTAAAAATAAGCACTCGTTTTCTGGCTGGTTCTGCTCGCTCTGGCCGTTTGCTGTCATCGGCATTGGGCTTGCCTCCCGGCCAACCTGTAATAGTGTTCTGTAGCTTGTTGAATATCTTGATGTTGATATCGTAGGCTGGCCCTGAATCTGCCAACAGATCGCTCATGCCGTTTTCTATATAATCGGCATCGGTAAGCATTAAAATAGGTTTGTTCAAATGGAGTGCCAGTCCCAATACTGCTTTTCTGATAAGCTTATCTGACCAAGCTACTTTCTCGACCAACCACGGTGTATTGATCCTTGTAAGTTTTGAGGATGCTGCATGATCAAGTACAAAAGTAGCATTATTGTGCTCTTGTAAAAAGGATGCCGGTACTTGGTTTGTTACGGGACCTTCAACCGATGCCTTTATGATATTGGATTTTCTTTCTCCCCAGGCCAACAGTATGACTCGTTTGGCTTCCATGATTTTTTTTACGCCTAACGTAATGGCTGTCCTTGGCGTATTATTCAATCCTGAAAAATCATGGCTCGCTGCAACCCTTGTGATATGGTCCAAGGCCACCAACCTAGTCTTTGAGTTTTGTAACGACCCAGATTCATTGAAACCTATATGGCCATTGCCCCCAATGCCAAGAATTTGTAAATCGATACCTCCCAAGGCTTCTATTTTTGCTTCATAAGAATTGCAATAATCAGCTATTTCTTCTTTTAAAAGCAAACCATCTGGCACATGGTAATTCTCTGGCAATATATCTATATGGTTGAACAACTGTTCTTTCATAAAACGCACATAGCTATTAATGGAATCTGGTTCCATGGGGTAATACTCATCTAAATTGAATGACACCACGTTTTTAAAACTTAAGCCTTCTTCTTTATGCAAACGAACCAACTCAGCGTACAGGCCCTTTGGTGAGGACCCTGTTGCCAAACCCAATATACAGGGCTGTTTCTGGGCTTGTTTGACCCTGATTAGATCTGCTATTTCCTTGGCCACTGCCTTTGAAGCTGAAGACGAGTTCTCAAAAACGACGGTTCCTATATTTTCAAATCGCTTCTCGAATCCTGTTGCTTTATCTATTCCACTTTTTAACATTGTTCTTGATTGTTTATTCTTTTACAGATTAAATTTTAATTCTCTTTATTTAGTTTTTGTCCAACTTTTGTACTTATGTCCCTTTAATGCAAAAAACAGGATGATGGCATAACAGGGAATCAATATCCAATAACTGTGTGTTGCTGCAGTTCCCATAGCTTCTGCCTTATCTATACCACTTACAATGAGTTCATGCTTTCTGGAATCTACCATGCGTCCGTATAAAGGTGGAATAATTGCCCCTCCCGAAATGGCCATGATCAATAAGGCCGATGCTGTTTTTGTAAACTTGCCCAGCCCTTCAAGGGTTAAAGGCCAAATGGCTGGCCAAACCAAAGCATTGGCTATACCCAATGCCGCCACAAATAAAACGGACGTAAACCCTGTGGTCATTAAAATACATGTACTAAAAATGATTCCCAATGCCGCACTTATTTTAAGCGCTGTTCCTTGTTTCAAATATTTAGGGATTAAAATAACCCCTAGGGTATAGGTACATACCATTGCCAAAAGGGTGAACGTTGTAAAGAATTTTGCATCTGCAGCAGAAAAGCCCAAGGAAATCCCATAGGCAATGATGGTGTCACCTGCTATAACCTCGGCACCAACATATACAAACAAGGTTAATACGCCCAGCCATAAATGTGGAAACTGAAAGATACTTGACTTTTCGGAAGCACCTCCCTTTATGTCCTTAACTTCAGCGGCTTCTACATGGGGCAATGGTGCTTTTCTTATTAAGATTCCCAAAACAAATAATACGATTGCCATTATCAGGTAAGGTAAAAAGACGCTATCGGCCATGGTATCCAAAAGCACACCTTTTTCATCTATAGAAACATGCCCAAGTTTTTCTTTTACTTCATCTATTCCCGACAACAACAATGTCCCAAAGATCAACGACCCCATAGCACCTGCCGTTTTATTGGCGATTCCCATAATGGCAATCCGTTTTGCCCCACTATCAATAGGACCCAAAATGGTAATGTATGGGTTTGCTGCTGTCTGTAACAATGTCATTCCTATGCCTTGAATGAATATTCCCGATAAAAACACCCAATAGGTCCTTGCCTCAGCAGCTGGAATAAAAATCAAGGCTCCAATAGCCATAACTATCAACCCCAAGGACATCCCTTTTCTATAACCGATCCGGTTTAATATATAAGAGGCGGGTAGTGCCATAGTCACAAAGGAAATATAGGATGCAGTAGCTACTAAGTACGATTGCGCATCTGTCAGCTCATTGATGGTCTTCATAAAGGGGATCAAGGCACCGTTGATCCAGGTGACGAAACCGAAAATAAAAAATAAGCCCGCTATGATCAGGATTGGGACTAGATTGGTTTTGCTTTTCATACTTTTAATATTATTTAGTTGATATTTAATTAGTTAGAAATTTGTTAGTATAAAACTCAATGGTTTCATTTAAAGCTTCATTTATTGAATATTGTGGCTCAAACCCTAGTTGATTGAATTTTGAAGGATCTGCTTTTGAATGCCTTATATCTCCAGGCCTCTCTTCTAAAAATTGAATTTCTGATCTGGAATTGGTTATTTCTATAATTCTCTCTGCCATTTCCAAAATAGAAGTACTGTGCCCTAAAGCCACGTTATAGGTTTCATTTCCTTTTTTTGATGCTAATATGTTGGCTCTTACCACATCTTTCACATAAACAAAATCTCTAGTTTGCAAGCCATCTCCATAAATCGTAATGGGTTCATTTTTAAGAGCTTTATTTATGAAAATTGGCACAGCCGCAGCATAAGCCGATTTTGGGCTTTGTCGAGGCCCAAACACATTAAAATATCTTAATGAAACGGTTTCTAAATGATACTGATTGTAATACATTTTTAAATAGTATTCTCCATCTAATTTGGTAATAGCATAAGGAGTCATTGGTTCAGGAAACATCGTTTCAACTTTTGGTAAAACAGGATTATCGCCATAGTTGGCCGCAGAACTTGAAAGGATCACTTTACATTTTGGGTTCTTTTTGGCAGTATCCAATAAATTAATAGTTCCCAAAACATTGATATCGATGCATTCATTAAGTTTTAAAAGTGATTCTGGGACACTAACCAAAGCTGCTAAATGAAAAATAGCATCTGTGTTTTGAACCACTTCTTGAACAAGGTCTTTATCACGAATATCTCCATTAACAAATTCAACGTTTAATCCTTCAAGGTTTTTTTCAAAGCCTGTTCTTAAATTATCTAGAACAGTCACCTGATGTCCTTCTTCAGATAAATATTCAGCAATGTGACTTCCTATAAAACCTGCACCTCCTGTTATTAAGTATTTTTTCATAGATGTGAATCTTATTAAATGGTATTTAAATTATGCTTAGCGAATATTTTCAAATTAATTAACCTTTGTGAAAAATGGAATCCTGCTAATTGGGGCATCTATTTCAATGGTTTTATTTCCTCTAACTATTTTACCATCGTCTCCTTGCCATTTACCTTTAGGTAGTATTACAGTTCGTTTATAAATTCCTTTTTCAATAACAGGGGCAACCAATATATTGTCACCAAGCATAAACTGGTCTTTTATAGTTTCGTATCCATTGTCTGGAAAAGCTAAAGCCATTGGTTTTACAATAGGATTTCCTGTTATTGAAGCTTGTTTAGCCAATTCCAGAATGACATTTCCCATTTTAGTGTGTAATTTTGCTGCCTCAAAGCACAATCTTGCATTTTCTTCAGATAGAATCCTCCAAGGCGCCACAGAGAATTGCATCATTGGCATTAAGGCATGTACTTGTGCAGACCTAACAACAAGTTCTTCATCAATAGAAGAAAGATTTATAAATGATCCGTATTCACCACCACCTATCATATCAGGGCAAGTGTAGGCATATCCCATTAAACTTTGAGACATTTGGTCGGGAATCAGTTTTTGTAAATCGGCCCAATTATGTCCTTTATCTCTTAATCTTTGAGCTAAGGGCAAACCAGCCATTTTCCATGAGGCGCGGTATTCATTCAATGGATAATTTAAACCTATTTCTGCAAAAAAGGCAGTATGATCGTTTGGTATGACCGATTTATAAGAGACAACATCATTTACATAGAAGTCGGCATCTCCTGCATCAAATTTGAATCCATCCACGCCATATTCGTTTACTAAGTGGTCCAGCCTATCTTTAAACCATTTTTTAGAATTTGGATTGCTTAAATCCAAGCATGCGCTGGCTCCGTTCCACCAACGTATAATAGCGGCTTTATTTTGGGTATTAGCCCATAATACGTTTTGTGTTTCTTGAGGGTCTAATAAAAGCATGCCTTCTTTTGCCAAATAACGAAAAACCTCAGAATCTGGACTAATGAAAGGACATACCCAAAGCATGACCTGAAATCCCATATCATGCAATTTTTTAATCATTGCTTTTGGGTCTTTAAATCTACGTGATGAAAACTCCCATACACCATAATTTTCCTGCCAATTATCATCAATCATCAATACTCCAGGTGTATAACCATTGTTGATAATACCTTGTGCATATTTTAAAATATCTTCTTCGTTTTGGTTGTATATTAACTCAATCCATGTATTATACTGAGGATGTGTAAATAATTTTTCTTCAGGGATTTTTCCGTTGGGAGGGAAGAAGTTGGTTACGGCATATTGATATGCATTTTGTAGATTATTTCCAGCTTTCCCAAAAATAATTTTACTATTTCGAGAGGTAATTTTTATATGACCATTATTAAAGGAATATTTAATTGGATTGTCGCTCCATATATATCTGCCTTTACTTGAAAGAAGAATTGGTTGAGCTTGATTCCCCACATTATTACCCCACAAATCATGCGCTACATTTGATTTAGAATCATAAGGAGTATTGTATCCTTCAGTACTTAGTCCTCCCCACCAGTATTCTCCCTTAATTATCTCTATTATTAGGGAATCTGCTTCTTGAGAAAATATATTAATTGATGTTATGAATATTAATCCTATAATAATTATTTTTTTTTTCATTTTTTGTTTTGAATTAAATTCAACGTTTTACCAAAGCTTTGACGGATAAACTTTTTTCATTTTTAATTGTTCTATTGCCCTTTGCACAATTTCTTTATCTTCTTTATAGGTGACTCCAAACCATTTGGCATCAGATTTCAAAACTTTAACACTCGCCACACTTGATTTTAATATTTCATTAACAATATTTGGAATATAAAATTCAGCCTTTAAGTTTCCTTTATTGGTTTCTAAAAATTCTTCGAATAATTGATTTCCAAACTCAAAACATTTGGGTGTGAATCCAAAAAAATTCATTGATACAATTGTATTTTCATCTATGCCAACAAATTGCCCATCATCATCTTTTCTCATTAACTTCCCATTAATTTTTTCTATATGTGTACGTTCTTTAACATCAGTTAAATATCCTTCGTCACTAACTTGACACTCACCTCTAGACACATAGCCATAATCTGAAACCGTGTTCTTTAAAGTATAAGCCATCGTACTAAAATTATAAGATTCCTTTTCTGTCTTCATCAAGTATTTGGCCATTGTCTCAAAAGCCTCCGCTCCATAAAAATCGTCGGCATTTATTATGGCAAAATTTTCCTTTACGGCATCTTTGGCCATTAACAAGGCATGTCCAGTTCCCCAAGGCTTTGTCCTGTTAGGATTTATAAATTTCTTAGGAACATTTTCAAGTTCTTGGTACACATAATCCACTTCCGCTTTTCCTTCTAACTTTTTATTAAAAACCTCTTTGAATTCCTTTTCAAATTTTTTTCTAATAATAAAAACAATCTTACCAAATCCTGATCGAATAGCATCGTAAAGTGAAAAATCTATTATGGTATCTCCTTCTTTTGTGAAAGTATCTATTTGTTTTAAACTGCCGTAACGACTTCCCATACCGGCCGCTAATATAACTAGGGTTGGTTTTTTTTCTCTCATTGTTATTCTATTTTAATATATATTTAATATATCTGTAAATCAATTACTTAAATCAGTTTTACAATACATAAAATATTTGAATGAAAACAAATCTACATATTATTTAATCAACAAAAAAGAAAAACCAAATAAAATGTGCTCGAACACATTAAAATATTGTTATCGAGCACATTTTTTTATACTTTTAGTTTTTTGACGTATGATGATAATTTAAATTGATGAACAGGGTTTAAATTTGATTAACGGTTAGTGCACAAAATTTTTTTTTAAAAACCCCATAGATAATAAAATAATTGAAAAATTACCTAGAAAAGTTCGTAATATTTAAGAAAATATGTAATACGATTTTTAACTGTTTTTTGCAGGGATATTTATTGATTTGACTGGGATTTTTTATAAATAACTTGATTTATGTGGCCGTGGTCCCCAACCATAAAAACTTCAAAATTCTTTTAGTTCTCGTAATAATTAATTTACTAAATTTCATTAAATATTTAATAATCTGAAAACTAAAAAGCGCATACGTTTTTTGCAAACAGATATTTATAACCAAATGGGTGAGTAAATTTAGATTATGATTTACTCACCGAATCACTCACTTTTTATCTATAATTAATTGATATTTTTTGAAATTGAATAAAATCAAAAACCCCTATAAACACTATGTTCATAGGGGTTAATTAATTTGTAGTCTTTTTTCGTACTCAAGGTGGTAGTATAATGATGCAATATTAAAACAATTTATTTCTTCATATTTTGCGGTAATTCGCAATGTTTGTGTAATAAGTATAGTGTTTATAGGTGTTTTAGGTTGTTGTGATAAATTGTATAAAATTGCAATAGACTTCATTTTACCGTACAAAAAATTATATATTTGTACGGTAACTATTTTTATAAGTATGGCGACTGTTAAATTTCTATACCGTTCAACTAAAGAAAACGAACCCTTGACCGCAAGATTGTTATTTAGATATGATAAAACAGATTATGTTTTAGGAGCTAAAACCGAATTGCTAATTTATTCATTTGATGAATTATATGAAAATTCAAAACTAAGTGGGAAACTTTATTGGAAGAAGCTGCATGAGAAAAGGAACACTAAAGACATCGAGTTAGAAAATAAGCAGGCTGAAATAGGTGTTGAACTGAACAAAATAAAGAACCATGTTTTAAAAGCTTTTAATGGCACTAATATAGCAGAGATTATAAATGATAAGGATTGGTTAAAGAAGTCATTAGATATCTATTATAATCCGCAAGTAAAGACAAGGGAACTACCAAAAGAACTGATAGCTTACTTTGATTATTACTTAGATGAAAAAAAGAATAGTCTAGCCAATCAAACTGTAAAAAACTATGGGGTTATAAAAAAACTTTTAATTCGATACCAAACTAGTATAGGTTATAAAGTAAATATATCAGATGTAGATTTAAGTTTTAAAAATTCTTTTGAAAAGTATTGTCTAAAAGAAGGCTATGCAAATAATACTATATCTAGGGCAATTCATTCGGTCAAAACAATATGCTTGCATGCTAGATACAATGGACTAGATACAAGTTATCAATTAGAAAAATTAAAGCTTAAAGAGGTTAAGGTTGATAATATCTATCTGTCATTTGAAGATTTAGAAAAAATTGAAAAAGCGGAATTGAATAGTGATTATCTTGTAAACGCAAGAGATTGGCTTGTTATTAGCTGTTATGTGGGTCAAAGAGTTTCTGATTTAATGCGGTTTACTACTAGCCATATTAGAAAAGAAAACGGGAAATCTTTAATTGAATTTACCCAAAAGAAAACAGGAAAAATAATGACTGTTCCTTTGCATCCCAAAGTCATTGAAATTTTAGATAAAAGGAATGGACAATTTCCTCGTTCTATTTCAGAACAAAAATATAATAGCTACATCAAAACAGTTTGTGAAAAAGCTAAACTAAAAGAAAAAGTTAAAGGAAGTAAAAAGGTTGAAACATCTGAGGGTAGTAAAAAGTATAGAAAGGAAGAGGGTAAATACGAAAAATGGGAATTAGTTTCTTCTCATATTGGGCGTAGATCCTTTGCTACAAATTTTTATGGAAAAATACCCACTTCATATTTAATTTATGTTACAGGACACTCAACAGAGAAAATGTTTTTGAGTTATATTGGAAAAAGTAACAAGGATTTAGCAATGGAAATAACTAATTATTTTGAATAATGAAAACTTCTAAACTAGAAATAGACATAAAAGCTAAGACAGAAATTTACAATATTGGGACAGTAAACTCTACTTTATATGGTAGAGACAAAATTCGTAACATAAAAGCTTTAGTAGAAAAGGTTAATAAAGACTACCAATCAATTAGAAATAATTTTGAGAACAGTTTAACTATTGACTATTTAAAGAGTCAATGCCTTTTAATTGAAGAATTCATTCTAGAGGGTATTACTTATGCAAAATCAACAGCTCTGGAGGAAAAAAAAATTAGAGTATTGATATGGAATATAAAAAAAGCATTATCAATCCAAAAAGAATTCGAGAAAAGATTAATTGACTTAAATAAAGAAAGAGATTATGATAATGAAAATGAGATGTTTGCAGCCTTTGATTTTGAATTATATTCTGATAAACCTAATACTAGAAACTATCTTCCTAATGCACTTGAAGTAGAAAAAAGAATAATAAGAGAAACTGGATTTGAAAAAGAAAAACCTTTAAGCACCTACACCAAAGAATTAGTTAAAAAATCAGGAAGAAATAAAGCTCAAATTAAAGAAGCTAAGGCATATTTAAAAAATTTTTTCAGTGAAGAACAAAAGCTGAGATTTCTTTCTGAGTTAAAGGAGCAGTATCAGAACAGCACTCATAAAATTTTTAATCTTGTGATAAAAGTCTTAATAGACAAGGAGTATTTGCAAATGGCTGAGAGAAATGCTCTTAAAATTTCTTTTGAGAAAGCTTTAGAAAGAAGAGCACAAGCTCAACAAAATTTTAATATACAGTTTAATCAAGAATCAAAAAGCACTATAGAGTATAAAAGCATTTCAGAAAATATTCAATCTTTATTTGAAAAAAGTTTAACAAATTAATTATTTAAACAATTAGAGCAATTTTAAACAATTTAGTTAACGTGCATAAGATTTAAAACCTACATAGTTTTACTTATTATAAATTTAAAAATAAGTAAAAATGGGAACACTTCAATTTATTCAAACAACACCAGAGCAGCTTTCAGAACTAATTCAAATGGGTGTAAAAAAGGAGCTCCAAGCTTTAAAAAAGGAGCTACTTCACGAAAATGCTAACGATGAAATTTTAACAAGGGATGAGGTTTGTAAAATTTTATCAATTGACCCGAGTACTTTGTGGCATTGGCAAAATAAAAACAAGATTAAGGCTTATGGTATTTCTGGTTCAAGGAGATATTATAAGCGTAGTGAAATAATGGAGGCATTGAAATTGTTGAAAAAGTAAGTGTCATGAAAAAGAAAAGAAGACTTAAAAAAGTCTCTCAGTACAAAAAAAATCAAAAGCCAAAACATTCAGTTTTTTGGAAAACAGTCATAAAAAACAGTAAACAAACCTTTGTCTTTGACAGAGCTTTATTAAGTGATTATTTGGAGGGAAAGGGTTATAAAAAGTTAAATAATTTTGGAGAAATTCAAGTTGTCCAATTGGTTTACAACATTGTTTATATAAAAGCACCAATGGACGTTTACAATGATGTTCTAGAATATATTAAGTTGCAAAAAGATAATGTGTTACGAAGTTGTTTTATTGAACAAGGGGAGAACTTGCTAATTACAAGAAAGGCTATATTAGGTGGATTGCCTGAGATAGAATTAAATAAGTATGAAGACACAAAAAGTCTTGTTAAATTATTTTATTCAAATAAAATAGTAGCTATTAAGGCAGATAAAATAAAATTTCAATCTTACAATAAGTTCTGTAATTCTAATGACTATATATTTTCTGATCGGTTGATAAATCGTAGCTTTTTAGATTCTGACAATAAGCAATGTGATTTTGAAAGATTTCTAAGGTTATCAACAAATGGTGGAGAGCATTTTTTAGCAATTTGTACAGCTCTAGGGTATTTGATTTCTAGTTGCAAAAGCCCATCATTAACCAAAGCTGTAATTATTACGGACATTCAAAGCCAGCTTAAGAACGAAGCTTTTGGAAGGTCTGGAAAAGGTTTAATTGTTATGGCATTATCATATATTATTAATGTTGTGCAGTATAATGGAAAAGTTACAGATTTAACTAAAGATAAATTTGTTTTTCAAAATGTGAGTATAAGTACATCTTTAATTGTCTTACAGGATGTTAACAAAAGTTTTTTGTTCGAGAGTTTATTTAGTAGTCTAACAGATGTTTTAAGCATTGAAAAGAAGCATCGTGATAAAGTCACTATTCCTTACAAATACAGTCCAAAAATTGCCATTACAACTAATTACACAATTCCTCAAGAAACAGACAGTTTCAAAGACAGAAAGTATCTATTAACTCTAAACAATTTCTTCAGTGCTAATAATAAACCAGAGCAACATTTTGATAAACTATTATTTGATTGGACAGAATCAGAATGGGCAAGATTTGACAAATTCATTATCAAATGTATTCAATTGTTTTTAACTAAGGGTTTGATTCAATATGATAGCCCCGAATTAAAATTAAGAAAACTGATGAATATGACTTCCGATGAGTTTGTTGAAATTATGGATGCTGAATACAATGTGCTAAATGAATATTGGAACATTAAAGATATAGCAGTAAGATTTGAACTAAAATCTAATGACAAAAATATAAAAAGCAAGATTGTTTCAGAGTGGATGGAATTTTATGCATTGTTTAGAGGCTATAAGATTAATAGAAGAAAAAGTGGCGGAATAACTAAAATATGTTTTACTTCATGATTGAAAACGAAATTAGTTCTCTTGATTGTAGAGTAAGTAGAGTTAATTAAAATTTAAAGTGTAAAGAAAAAATTATGTATAAATATAAAAGTGATAAATAACTCTACAAACACTACATAGAAATTTGGGTTAATTTAAAGAATTATAAAAATGAAAATAAAAATATTAGACAGTAGTACAGTTCGTAATTTTGAAAAAACAATAAATAAGCATCTAAAAAACGGTTGGAAAATAAAGGGGAATGTCTTTAGAGGGATAGATTGTTTAAATGTTGTTTTATTTAAAGATTTATAGGTAATAGCAAAAAAATGTTGTTATGAACTTGTTATTTTCTTCTTATACCATTGAAATTAAACTTTTCAAGTATTTTGTTTTTTTTAAATTGAAAATTTTAAAAATATAACAAGGTTTAAAAATGTGTTATATAGTTCTAAAGTGGCGTGCGTAACATATAGCTTTATAAATATAAACCGAGCAAAGTAACTTTAATTCCTTTTAATCAATCCACTTAATTATATCAATAATATTTCCAAGGGTGTCGATTGAAACAATAACCTCTTTTCTTAAAGTACCACCAAATGCATTTTTAGCTGTAAACTTTTGCGTGACTGTTATTGTTGAGTCTTGGTCAACATAAAACACTTCTATATTTCCCATACTGTTGGGGTCATTTAGATCCCTTTTAACTAGTTGAATAAGTTTAATGTTAACCGAATTTTCACCATTACCACCAAGCAACTTACTGATTTTTTTATCTCGAATTTCTTGTTTTGTTAGAGGTTTCTCTTGTTTACTTTCACAAGTAATAGCGGCAATTGAAACTACTATTACCAATAAAAAGACTAGAAATAAACAGCCTTTTTTAATGTCTTTTGGGCTTGATTTTTTATCCATTGTATTTTTTTGATAACAAATATACAAAAAGGTTGTAAATAACAGGTTGTATACAATTGGTTAAAAACAACTGATTGTTTGCAGTTTTGGTATATGTCAAAACGTATTCGAAAAAAAGAGGTTCCTGAATTCTGCATCGAATTGGGAAAACATATAAGAACCATTAGGTTGAAAAAAGGATTAAGCATTGAAGAAATTGCTTATAAGGCGGAAATAGATAGCCAAAACCTAAGAAAATATGAATTAGGCAAACAAGAAATGAAAGTTTCAATGCTTAAAAGAATAGCCAATGCTTTTGGTATATCCACTTCAAAATTAATGTCTTTTGACGAATAATCAATTTTATTAGTAAAAAAAATCCTATATTAGAAGTTTAATAATCCTCCCTAAAGAATAATTATAGTTTTTTGAGATATTTTCGCTAATGAGCGGATTGTTTATACAACAATAGGATAATTATGATTTCAATAAAATTTCTAAAAGCAATCAATGGAGATTCTATTTTTATTTCTTTTCTAGATGATAAAGATAAGACTAGAAATATATTAATAGATGGAGGTTTAGATGGAACTTATTATGATCCATCTAATAATACCTATGGTGATTTAAGAGCTACTATCAATTCTCTAAGAAAAAAAGGAGAAAAAATTGATTTGTTAGTTTTAAGCCATATCGACAATGACCATATAAATGGTATTTTGAGATGGTTTGAGAATGATGAGAAAGCTTATGAAATTATTGAAAAGGTATGGTTCAACTCAGGCAAACTCATTGCTCAATACATTAAACAACCAGAAAATAATGACTTGAAACTAAATCTTAAGGCAAAAGATTACACAAATACTGGTGTTGTAGAAGGATTACAGTTCGAAAATTACTTGTTAGAACATAAAATTTGGGATAGAAGAATTATTGAGCAAGGCTCTTTTTCTATAATGAATGGATTAGAAATAAGAGTATTATCCCCGAACAAGAAGCAACTTATAAAGTTGCTCAAGGAATATAAAGAGAAAACAAAAGATGATGCTTATACTATAGGTGGAGCAAAAGATTGGAATATTGATTTAAAAATACTTATTGAAGAAGAAAAGGAGTCTAAATTCAACCAAGATTCAAGCCCCAAAAATGGTAGTTCTATTGCTTTACTTGTCACATATAAAGAAAATAATTTTTTATTCTTAGCAGACTCACATCCCAAACAAATTGTGAATGCTTTAAAAAAATTAGGCTATACTAAAGAAAATCCGTTAGAGCTTGAATTATTTCAAATTTCTCACCACGGAAGCAAGGCTAACAATAATAAAGAGCTATTTGAAATTACCAAAACAGAAAATTATGTTATAAGCACGAATAGTTTAACTCATAATCATCCACATAAAAGAACATTGGCAAGAATAATTTCAGTAAATCCAAAAGCAACATTTAATTTTAACTATGAATATGTTTTGGATAATATTTTCACGAATAATGATTTTAAAGAGTTCACTGAATTTAAAGCCAAACCAATTTCAGTTTATACAGTTGAATAAAAATGGGTCAAGATAAATTAAAACTATATTCTGTTAAGGTAGAGGAAGGTAGTGGTTGTTTTTTTCAACCAATGACGGATAAATATACTTACATACTTACAGCAAAACATTTGTTTTATGAAGTAAATGATCAAGGTAAGATAACAAATGAATATGAAGATGGACGAGAAATAGAAATTTTAAAACACCAAAAAAATCATGATGGTTGGGAATTACAAAAAATACCTTTTGTAATAGAAAAAGGCGTTAATTACTTCCCTCATAAAGATGCAGATGTTGCCATTTTAAAGATTGAATATGAGCCATATTTCAATTCCATTTTTGTAAAAAATACCGAGAATGATATGGTTGGTTTTCAATTATGCGGATTTCCAGTTTCCAAAAAAAACAATTTAGATGCTGAAAAATATGGAAACCAAAATATATATGGATTTGGAGCTACTGGTCAATATTGTAAAGGAGCTCAATTATTTGGCACACTTCAACAAAGTGATATTGAGGGGTACTCAGGTTGTGGAATTTTAAAGATAATCAATGAAAATATTTATATAGCGGGTATTCAAAGTAAAATGGCAAGTAACTATATTAATCAAGCTGGTCAGATTGGTTTTGTACAGATAGCATATTTTGATGGTATTGTTGATGAGTATGAGGAACAGCTAGAAAAATTGTTTCCAGATTACATGGGTAATTTTTCTTTCTTAGAGGATGAGGCATTTAAATTAGAAGTTGATGCACTTGATGAAGAAAGAATTGCATCTACTAGAACAATGTTAAAAAATAAAGCCTTAGATATTATCAAATCAGATATTACACCATATGGAATTAAAATGTTATTTAATGAAAGAATTCTGCTTAATGACCAGTATTCAGAACACCTGTCGGTTAAAAATGTTTGGATTTCTTGGCTTGAGTTCTTGACTATAATGAATATTGCAAAAGGTTACAATGTAAATAAAGAGATGCTTTCAGAAATATTTAATACTGTTCGTTTGAAATATTCAAACGAAGATGACTGGACTAAATTATTATCAACAGATTTATTAAACTCTGATTATAAAGGGTTAAAGCCCGATTCTACCGTGATTGTATCTACTAACAAACCTCCAATTGGAAATTTAATTTTGAAAAAAGAGACGATATTAAGTCACATAGGTATTGTTCCTAAAAAAGGATTGCGAATTGATAATGGCGTAAAGAGTCCATATGAAGATTTTGATTTTGTCCACTTAGAGTTTTTTAAAAAAGGATGTATTGCTGATCAACTAGAGCAATATGATAAAATTAATGATGAAAATAAGTTGCTACAAATTTTAAAACAGCAGTATAATGAGTTATTCAGTTGAAGATACAATTAAGATTTTAGAAGGTAAATTTCAAAACATTAAGTTCAATTTTAAAGAATTTGAATTTGGTGGCTATATTCCTATTTTTTTTATTTCCCCAAAAGATTCAAAAAGTTTAGAAAAATATTGGGTTGAAATTTCAAATACAATAGCTATTGATTACCAAGCAAGATTGCAAGATGAATTTAGGGCATGGAACATTTATCTCTTTTTTATAACAAATTTTCCTATAAAAAAAGAATTAAAGTATAAAATTGAAAATGATACATTCTCTAGCAGAAAAATAGTTGTTGAAAATAATGTCGACGAAAATTTGATGATAAATGAGCATATTATTAATATAATAACTGTTTCTAATAATCAAAATGAGGTCAGAGATAAAAAATTTACTCCTAACAAAATATTAAACACTTCATTAAAAGACAAAATATTAAAAAAAGAAAGAGTTACCAAAACAGCAGGTGAAGCATATCAAGAGCTTTTAGAAGAATTAAAAACGAGTGAGAATGAAATTTAAACAAGTAGAGGTTTCAGCCTTTAGAATATATAATAAGCCAGAAGACGCAACATTTGATTTTACCACAAATGGTGATGATGTAGCAAATTTTGTTTCTCTTTACGCCCCCAACGGATTTGGAAAAACATCATTTTATGATGCTATTGAGTGGGGTATTACCAACAATGTTCAAAGATTTTGGACAAACAAGAATACTCTTGAGTCGATTGATGCATTAAGGGCATCAATAAATGGACAAGTAAAGTTACTGAGAAATACCAACTCAAATAGAAATACAGAAACCTTTGTAAAGATTACAACTGATAAAGTAGAACTCGAACCAAGATATCTTAGAGTGCATGGTTCGAGGAAAACAGATATTAATTGGAGCAGCGAAATTGAAAGCTCAAGTTTTCGACAAGTCATTTTATCACAGGAGTGGATTTCTGCTTTTTTAAAGGAGGTTAATGGAGAAAGAAGATATCAATTATTTATGCAAAATCCCGATTTGGTAGAAATTGACAATTACTTTAAAGGAGTTAAAGCTCTATGTGGAGAAAATGAGAAAAAGATTCAGTCTATTAAGAAAGAAATAGATGACATAAAACATCTCATACAACCCGAAAGTGATTTTAATCCACTTGAAACAATTAATGGTGAAATAAACAGTATAAATAAAGAATTGTTAGATAAAGAGCCGCTTCAATTAATTACTCTTAATCTGACTAGAGAACAACTAAAAGAATTTAAAGATTTTGTTTCAGAAAAAATAATTGATTATAGTAGGGAATCATCTATCCAAGAAAGACTATCTCAAATTAAAACAGCAAAAATTGGGAGTGACTCAATTATAGGAGCTGATCGATTTTATGCCTTAAATAAAGATTTGAAAGGCATAAATGAAAAGCTTAATGAAATCAGTGCAAATCTCAATAAATTTAGAGAAATAGAAAAAAAACGTACAGAGATTGAGAATCTTAAAAAGAATCTTATAGAATCAAATAAGCAAGAGCTAGAACACACAGATATTTTAAACGATTATGATTATTACAATTCTCGAAAAGAAGCTCATGAAAAAAAAATAAATACACTCAATTCTTTAGAGAAAGAACAATTGGAGAATAACAGACAAGTTGAAAAACTAACTAGAGAAGAATCAGTTATTTCAAATCTAAATGAAAGTCTAATTAAACAAAAACTTGAAATAGAAAAACTGGTAAATGAACTTCCTAAAATAAAAGACAGAAAACTTTACTTGAAAGAAGAGCTTGAAAAACAAAATAAGTTCATAGATGAAAATAAACTAGAGATTATAAAAAAGGATTCTAAAATAAACTCGTTAAATGATGAAATAAAAGAACTTGAACAAGTAAAAAAAGAAACTAAAAATAATGATTATTCTTTGATGCAACTTAATGAAAATTTAGAATTAATTAGGTTAGTTGAGTCTCTTGAAAAGTTAAATGAAAGAAAGCATGAATTAAATAAAGAAGTTAGGGATTTAGACGAGACGATAAAACATCAAAGATCATTCAACTCCACACTTGAAGAGTTTATTAAATCGGGGCTTACAATAGCTAACAATTTACAAAAATCAACTTGTCCATTGTGTGAATACCAATATAACTCTTATAGAGAATTAGCTGATAGTATTTCAAAAAATAAAGCTTTGAATTTAACGCTTCAGGAACTTTTATCTCGGAAGAATAAACTGAATGAAAATATTGAAAATAACACAAAGGAAATCAATAAAGGTATTAATAAATTAATAATCTTTTATAATGAAAAAATTGATGTATTAGTTAAGGAAAGAAAAAATATTGAAGAACAAAAAGAATTGCTGAATAAATCTGGAAAAGAACTAACCACAACATTAGAAAAATTAAAAGAAGAAGAAAGGGAAGTTAGTGTTAAACTCAATGGATTGACTGTTGATGAATTTAAGTTACAGCTTGACACTTTAAAATTAAAAAACACTAAAGACTTAGATGAAGTAAATAAGAATTTGTCTGAAGTGAAGAAGAATCTTATAGTCGTTAACGAGAAACATAAAAATATCAATTCTCAAATAGAATTAATAGGGAAAGAGAGTAAGTATCTTGAAGATGACAAAAAGTATTTGAAAATTTCTAATTGGTTGGTTCAAAATTTAACCTCAAACGATAAATCAAAAATCGGACTTGAGAATAAAATTCAGCAAATATCATCTAAGATAAAAGAGATAAAAGATGAAATATCTAAGAGTGAAAACTTAATTCAAAAGTATCAAAAAGAATTAAGCCAATTAACGCAAGAAAAATTAGTAAAAAGTGAGACTGACTTTCAAAATAGTAAAAGAAGTATTGAACTAAAAATTGAAGAATATGCCTATTTTTTAAAGGATAAATTTGATGTAGACATTTTTAATTTTGATAATAAATCTTTGAATCAGTTTTTAAATGAGAAAGAGACCAACTTAAAATTTGAGCTACAAAAATGTACTGCATTAAAAGAAAGTTTCTCCAAATTAGAAAAGTATGCTGAAAACATATATCCCTTTTTACAGTCGGAAATAGCAAAAGAAGGATTGATAAAAAAAGAGAAAGAGTTAAGTTTTATAGAAAAAAAGGTCACTCCTTTTTTAATTAATGAAAAAAGGAAAACAAAAGAAGAAATAGATGAACGGATTAGAGATTTTTTCTATGAGAATTTGACAAACGAAATTTATAGAAAAATAGACCCTCACCCTGATTTTAAAGAAGTGCAATTTAAGGCAGATTTTGAGTCTAATAGCCCAAGATTAGATGTCTTTGTTACTGACTTGAGCAATAAGACAAATTTGATTCCAAACTTATATTTTAGTACTGCTCAAGTTAATATTCTCAGTTTAAGTATTTTCTTAGCTTCTGCGCTAAATTCGAAGGAATATGATTGCATATTTATTGACGACCCTATTCAATCTATGGATAGTATAAATGTTCTGTCAACTATTGATTTATTAAGAGGCATCATAGTTAACCAAAATAAACAAATCATTCTTTCAACTCATGATGAAAACTTCTTCAATCTTTTAAAGAAAAAGATTCCTAATAACATTTATAAATCTAAATTTTTAGAATTAGAATCTTTTGGGAAATTAAGAAAAGGAAATAGTAAAAATTAAATAGTATAGACATATCTAATTAAAACATAATGTAAAAAAACTCAGTACCAATAATTATGACAATAAACAAATTTATTAAAGCTTGTGCTTCTTACGACAGTCCAATTGGAGATTTAGCAAATGACATTTTAGGTGACAAAAATTTTCCGTCAAGAAAATCTGAAAGAGAGATTTTAGAATATTTAGATACACAAACTATAAGAGGAGGAACAAATGATGTGTTTCAGCAATTTCTTGCTGAATATAGAAAGAAAAATAATATTAAGCCTATCAAAATTACTAGGAGAAAAAAATAGCAATACTTTATGTTGAGACTTGAGAATATTTGATTAAAATCCTCATAAATGATTTTCTATAAAACCGTCATTAAAGATTTCAGAGAACTTGAAAAAATGAATGAAATTATGTGGAGATTTCGCAAGGAAAAGAGGTTCTGAGCTATTTACTGTCAAACCTAATATAAATGGTGGAATGAGTATAACATTTTGCTCTCAAGAAGTTCAATTTGAATTTCTATTATCAATTAATGAAGAAATATAAACAATAGCTAATTAACTGAACCAATGTTTTAATCGATTAAAAAAATAGATATTTGACTGATAAGTATAAAATATTGTCATTAGATGGTGGTGGAAGTTGGTCATTACTTCAAGTATTAGCTTTGCAAGATATATTTAAAGGAAAATACCCCAATAAGGAAATAAAAGGGCATGAAGTATTAAGGCATTTTGATTTAGTAATTGCCAATTCTGGAGGTAGCCTGGTTTTAGCTGCATTAGCATGTAATTGGTCTTTCGAGCAGATACTAAGCTTATTTGATGATGAGACAATTAGGAATAGAATCTTCGAAAAACTCAAGTTTAGACAAAGATATTTTCCTGCTAATTTCATGAGATTATTTGGAATAAAATCTATTGGAACTCGTTACTCAACAACATCTAAAAAAGAAGCTCTTGAAAGCATATTAAAAGTTGATAACAAAAAGAAACTTAGTAATGTTACACTCTCAGAACTCCCAAATCTAATAGGAAAAGAGTCTCTTGAAATTATCGTTACTACATTTGATATTATAAATAAAAGAGCTAAACTTTTTAGGTCAAATAAACAAAGTAAAGCAAGAGCAGAAGTAATAGCAGGGGTTAATCATTTCGATGAAATTAATTTAGTTGAAGCTATTCATGGTGCTTCAAATGCACCAGTAAATTATTTTGACTTTCCTGCAATTTTTAGCTCAGAGGGGAATAAAAGAAGATTTTACCTTTGGGATGGAGCTTTAGGAGGATTTAATAATCCCGTTATGGCCGGTATTACAGAAGCTTTGGCAAATAATATAGACAGAGACAAGATTTGTGTGCTTTCAATAGGAACAGGAGGGAAAATAGTCTCCGATGAAGATTCAGATAATTTCAGAGATCAATATTATGGCACTTTATTAGGTAAGAAAGTTATTAGAACAGAAGATGGCGAAAAAATTGATTTTGAAAGAACTCTTAATTGGAAGTTATTGGGTTTTAAAATTAAAAAACCTAGAGTATTTTTCCGTTTATTTAAAGGGGCAAACTTTTATTCATCTACAATTTCAAATTTATCTCAGTCAATTTTATTTGAGCCTCAAACATGGGCATCATATAGTGCATATATAAGTTTATTCTCAGGAACGAATAGCCCTAATAACAACAAAAGATTTTTAAGATTATCCCCTCAAATTGTGAAAAGTGACAATTCAAATGAACTGATTAATAAGTTATACGATTTGGATATGGATGTCACCAAACAGGAAGAAATAGAGTTGTTGAAATCCTGCTATAGTGAATGGAAAAAGGGAAATATAAGAAATGAACCAGTTCAATGGACAAGGACTATAGAAGGTGATTATATTTTTGCAAAAGGGCATCAAACTTTTAAAAGTGCTTTTGATAATTTAGATTGGATTTAGTATTAATTAAAGGATGGAGGAAAAGCAGTTATCTTTTGATTTTGATGTAAAATATCGGCCTTTGAATAGATGGCCATTAAATGAAGAATTTCCGCTAAACATTAAAGATTATCAGACTGTAGAAGAAGTAGTTTTAGAAGACTTAGAATATTCAAAATCTTTTACCGTAATAACTGGATATACTTCACTTTCATATCTTATTGATACTTTTGGAAGTATTGATTATCCCAACCTTAAAAAAATTAGAATTGTTTTAGGATTTGAACCTAACAGTAGGGGAAGGAAAAATTATAGCTCAAAGTCTTTAGATAAAGAAATAAAAGAGTACTGGCTGAACCAAGAGCTATCAATTTTGCAAGGAGGAAGTATAATTAATCTTATTGAAAAGATAAAGAATGATGAAATTGTTTTTAAGTTTAAAAACAGACTTCACGCAAAGATTTATGTAAGTGATAGATTTGCCACTTTAGGATCTTCAAACTTTAGTAATAATGGGTTGAAAATTCAAACAGAAGCTAATATTCGAATAAGTAAAAATGTAGACTTAAACAAATATGAGAATATTGAATTAATAGCAGATAATTTCTTTAATCAGGCTACAAGTTATGACAAGATTATTGATTTGTTAAAGGAGTTAATACAAAAAGTAAGTTGGCAAGAAGCCTTGGCTAGAGCAATATCTGAAGTCATTGAAGGCGATTGGCTGAATGATTATAAAGAGCTTTTTAGCAAACTTGAAAAAACTAAATTATGGTCAACTCAATGGAATGGTCTTGCTCAAGCTATGAGGATTCTTCAAGAAAACTCAAATGTACTCATTGCTGATCCCACAGGATCTGGGAAAACTAAACTTTGTTCTGCTATTATTCTATGTTTAAAACATTGGTTATGGGAAAGTGGTAGGAGATTCAAAGATAATTCAGTAATTGTTTGCCCTCCTTTGGTAATGAAAAAGTGGGGCAGAGAGTTCAGAGAGTTATCAAATAATTCGAATCACCAAATATCTATGGGAATATTGAGTTCAAGTGAGACTATAAACAAAAAAGAAGCAATTGAAGATCTTAGAATTGCTAACATTTTAGCAATTGATGAAGCTCATAATTATTTAAATACAAGTACTAAAAGAAGTATATCTTTAAGAAAAAACAATGCAGATTTTAAAATTTTAATAACAGCAACTCCAATTAGTAAAAAAGTAGATGATCTTTTAAAACTTGTAGAGCTATTAGATTTAGATAATTTAGATGATAAAAGCTTCAAATCATATCAAGAATTAATTCAAAAGCCTTACCTACAACAGGAATCAAATTTAGAAACTTTAAAAAAGTTTATAAGTAAATTTACTGTTAGACGAACAAAAAGAGAAATGAATAGGCTAATAGATAAATCACCTGAAAGCTATATAAACAAATTAGGCCTTACATGCAGATTCCCAGAACAGAATCCACGTTACTATGACACTAATGAGACAGATGAAGATAAGGTTATAGTTGAGTCTATTGGAGAACTATCTAAAGAATTAAAAGGTATTACCTATTTGACCTCATTAGTAGCTCCTAGCTATGAGTTTTCAAACGCGGAAAAAATTCAAGAATACATAGATCGTCGTTTTTTTTCAGCCCAAGGTCTTTGTAAGTATAATATTAGAAAATGTTTGAGGTCTTCAAATGTTGCTCTTTATGAGCATATTTATGGAACAGAAAGGGCTAAACAGCAATATAAGTTTAAAACTTCGAAGAATGAAAACAAAGCTCGTGTTAATTCAATTGAAGCAATTATAGAAAAAAATCGATTACCAATTATAAGTAAAACATTTAAAGATTGTAAAATACCTGATTGGTATCAAGATAAATTGAAATTTATAGAAGCATGTAAAAAGGAAGTTCAAATATATAAAGATATTGCAGATTTGACACTCAAATTATCAGGTGAAAGAGAATTAGGAAAAATAAATTTACTAGCAGATATTTCTAAGAAACACAATAAGATTGTTGCATTTGATAGTACCGTGATTACTTTAAATTATTTTGAACATTTATTTAAAATATTTTATCCTAAGCAAAATGTTCTGGTTGCTTCTGGAGCAAATAAAAAAGATAGCGAAAGGGTTCTTTATAAGTTCGAATTAACCTCTGATGATAATATGGATACTATTGCTTTATGTTCAGATAAAATGGCTGAAGGGGTAGATTTACAGAAAGCTTCCGTTACTGTTTTATTAGATATGCCGAGTGTTTTGAGGGTAGTTGAACAACGCTTGGGCAGAATTGATAGGATGGACTCAACACATAAAAAAATATTAACCTATTGGCCTAATGACAGCGAAATTTATTCTCTTAAAGGAGACAAAAGACTAGTGGAAATTAATGATTTAGTTGAAAATACAATAGGGTCTAATATTAAAATACCTGATGAGCTAAACTACAAGCATTTTCAAAAAACAGATAGCATACAAGACATGGTTCAAGAACTTAAAGAATACTCTGAAAAGGATGGAACATGGGAAGGTGTCCATAATAGCTTTCAACCAATAATAAATCTCAAGGAAGGAAAAACCGCGATTATTAAAGAAAGTGAGTATAATCAAATTAGAAATACAAAAGCAACTATAAAGACAAGAGTTAGCTTTTTAAATAGTAAAAATAATTGGTGCTTTTTTGCTCTTAGGGGAAGTGAAACAAAAAGCTCTCGATGGTATTTTATAGAATTGAATAAAAGAAACAATATTTATACAGAATATCCAGAGGTTAGTGAAAAACTTAGAGAGTATATTGTTGGAGTTAGTGAAAGAAAAGAATGGGAAGATGAATACTTAAAGAAGTATATTAATATACTCAAGGAAAAAGAGATTGAATTGCTTGCCCCTAAGAAAAGGAGAGCGCTTATCGTGGCTAAAAATCTTTTGGAGAAGAAAATTAGAGGGAGGAAAGATGATGAGGTAAAAAAAAGAGTTATGAGAAAATTATTGAAGTTATTTGATTCTAAATTTGAAAGTGTTGATTTTGAAGCATTTGCTGAATTATGGATAGGTGTATTACAGCCTAGATTAGAAGAAAGAAAAGAAAGAAATAATATAAAAAGAAAAGTTTTTAACTTAAATAGCTTAATAAAAGGCACCGCTTCTAATTATGTTAACTTTACAATAGATGAACTATCTGAGATTCTAGAAAAATGCCCTGTATCTGAAAATATAAACACTAAAATTGCTTCTTGTATTATAAGTATTAAGGGGTAGAAGTAGTACTTACTAGAATATAAAAGACAAATTAGTCGTACAAAAATCGTACAAATTAAAAATCAAAAAATCCGTAAATAATTAATAATCAGTTATATTACGGATTTTATATGTACTCAAGGTGGGAATCGAACCCACACTCCGAAGAACCGGATTTTGAATCCGGCGCGTCTACCAATTCCGCCACTTGAGCATTTTGGATAGCAAAAATAAATATATTTTTTGTATTTCCTTTAAAAATAGCATAGAATATGTTATTCAGGTTAAAATAAATTTCTAAATTTGCACCTCGTTTAAAATCAGGTAGTCTTTTGTGCTAACTAACAATGTTTTAACTATGTCTTACATTATTACCGAAGCAAAAATTTTTAGTTGTACCCAAAGTACTGCTCTTGCTCAGAAAATCGCAAGTGCTTATGGCACAGAGCTAGGTAATGTCATTACATCAACTTATAGTGATGGAGAATTTCAACCATCATATGAGGAGTCAATTAGAGGAACAAGAATTTTTATCATAGGATCCACAAACCCTGGCCCTGAAAATTTAATGGAAATGTTGTTAATGATTGATGCTGCAAAACGAGCATCAGCAAGACATGTAACAGCAGTAATACCATATTTTGGCTGGGCAAGACAAGATAGAAAAGATAAACCAAGAGTACCTATTGCTGCAAAATTAGTGGCTAAAATGCTGGAAACAGCAGGAGCTACTAGAATTATTACTATGGATTTACATGCTGACCAAATTCAAGGATTTTTCGAAAAACCAGTAGACCATTTATTTGCATCAACTATTTTTCTTCCTTATTTGCAAAGTTTGAATCTTGATAATTTAATGATTGCTTCTCCAGATATGGGAGGTTCTAAAAGAGCATATGCTTATTCTAAAGCTTTAGAATGTGATGTAGTAATATGTTACAAGCAAAGAGCAAAAGCAAATATTATTTCACATATGGAGTTGATTGGCGATGTTAAAGGTAAAAATGTAGTGCTTGTTGATGATATGGTTGATACTGCTGGAACTTTAACAAAAGCGGCAGATTTAATGATGGAACGAGGAGCTTTAAGTGTAAGAGCAATTTGTACACACCCTATTTTATCAGGGAATGCGTACAAAAATATTGAAAGCTCTCAATTACAAGAATTAATAGTTACAGATTCTATTCCACTTAAACAAAAAAGTGATAAAATTAGAGTTTTAACTTGTGCTGATTTATTTGCAAGTGTGATGCACAATGTGCAATATAACAGATCAATAAGTTCAAAATTTATCATGTAAAAACTCCTTAAAATTTAAGGATTAAAAAGAGTATTAATAAACAATTATAAATAAAATGAAATCAATTACAATTAACGGATCTCAAAGAGAAAGCGTGGGTAAAAAAGCAACAAAAGCCTTACGTAATGCTGGTCAGGTTCCTTGCGTATTATACGGAGGAGATAAGCCACTTCATTTCTTTGCAGAAGAAATCGCTTTTAAAAATCTTGTATACACGCCTAATGCGCATACAGTTGTGATTACCTTAGAAAACGGTAAAACTTTCAATGCTATTTTACAAGATATTCAGTTCAATCCTGTTACTGATAAAATCATGCATGTGGATTTTTATCAGTTATACGAAGACAAAGAAATCACTATGAATATTCCATTAAACTTTGTTGGAAATTCTCGTGGTGTAAAAAATGGCGGTGTGTTACGTAAAAACCAAAGAAACTTACGTATTAAAGCATTACCAGCTAATTTACCAGACTTTATCGAGGTAGATATTACGCCTCTTAAAATTGGTGGTAAACTTTATATTACAGCTTTACAGAATGATGCTTATAAATTTATGCATCCAGATAACACGGTTGTTTGTCAAGTAAGACGTTCAAGAGCATCAGTAGATGTTAGTGACGATGAAGAAGAAGCAGTTGAAACTGCCGAAGCTTCAACACCAGAAGCTGCTCAAGAATAATTATTCTCAAATTAAATATTAAAAAGCATTCTGTAATATTCAGGATGCTTTTTTATTTTTACACAAACTAAACTTTTATGTATAAGTTTTTAATTAATTTTTTTAAAAGAAATCAACACATAGAAGCAACAGATATTATGAAGAAATATTTAATTGTTGGGCTGGGAAATATTGGCGAAAAATATGCCAACACACGCCACAACATAGGGTTTAAAGTTTTAGATGCATTGGCAGCTGAAGAAAATGTAGTATTTGAAACTCAAAAGTTAGGTGATATTGCTATTTGTAAAATAAAAGGGAAATCGCTGTTACTCTTAAAACCAAGTACCTATATGAATTTAAGCGGAAAGGCTGTTTTGTATTGGTTAACAAAAGAAAATATACCTTTAGAAAACGTTTTAATTATTACCGATGATTTAAACTTGGCTTTTGGAAGTATTAGACTTAAAACCAAAGGAAGTGATGGAGGACATAATGGATTAAAAGACATCCAAGACAAATTAAAAACCACAAATTATAATAGATTTAGATTTGGTATCAGTGATGATTTTAGTAAAGGAAAACAAATAGATTATGTTTTGAGTGAATGGAATTCAGAAGAGTCTGAAAAACTTAAAGAGAGACTTGATAAATCTATTGAATTAATAAAATCGTTTGTGCTATCTGGAGTAAATATTACTATGAATAGTTTCAATGGAAAATAAAAAAGGAAAGAATCAATCTTTCCTTTTTTACTATTCAATAATAAGCTTTTTAGTTGATTTTCTTAAACCATCACTTACATTCAAGATATACAAACCAGCTTGAACGTTGTTTAGTTTTATTTCTTGGTTAAAATCACCTGTATTTTGATAAGTATTCTTATAAATTTTTCTTCCTCTAATATCAAATAGTTCAACGTTTATTGTTTGTTTCAAAGCGTCATTAAACTTTACTGTAAATGAACCATTATTTGGGTTAGGATAGACGTTAAAATTAGTTAGTCCAAAATCATCAATGTTTAAGGGTGTGACATTATCGTAACATACTTCAATAGACCAACTATTTAAAGTGCCAACATCTCCAATACCACCATCACCTAGTTTTAATATCCAGTTACCTAAAGCATTTTCACCTTTCCAGTCACTGAGTGATGATATAGGCGATTTAAAAGTTAAACCATTACCAATAGTACCACAATCAATAGTTGCTCCATTATCGTCAAAGGTTGCAATAATATTGACGTCTTCATCTTGACAAGGACTGTAAGGTTCAAGAATATTCAAGAGTGTACCGTTTGGACTTTGCAAACCTAATAATACATCTCCAGGATATGGATGTGTTATATTAACTGTTAATTTTAAATTGGTAACAGAAACGGAAACAGGAACATTAACAAATGATGATTCTGTATAAACATTAGCATTATCAGTAATTGTTAAAGGCAAACTAGAATCTGTTGAAGCAAAAACATCGCAAGTAGGGGAAATTGAAAAGTCAATAGCAAAGTCTTTAGAGTTTATTGCAAAGAATTTATTATTAGTGGGTTCAATCATAACTCTGCAATATGCAGCAGGAATATTTGGGACAGTTATATTTTCACTTCCATCATTAGGAGTGTTTGATTTTAATACTGTGGGATAGGTTAATCCACCGTCAGTGGAAAGCAAAATATTTACATTTGAAGCTCCTGTCATTGTATTGGTATTATTAACATTCCAGGTTATTGTTTCGGTTGAACCACTAACCCAAGAGATTCCTGTAACAGATTGAGAAGTTACTTCAAAAGGGCCTTTGGTACCATCCCAATTTACAGTAACATTACCATAATTGTTGCTTCCTCCACCTGCTTTATTATCTCTAACAGTTAATCTAAAAACAGCACTTCTGGAAACCAATGGTATTTTTTCCCATTTTGTTCCGTTAACACCGCTATTTATTAAATCTGTTAATCTTGGAAAAAATCTAGTAGGTGAAGTAGTTGGTGAATATGACCTGAATAAAGGTTTATTGTTACTTGTAGAATTTGGGTCTGGATATGGATTTAAGGCATCATCTTCATTAAATTGTTCCCAACAGTAAGTAAGAATATCTGTTGCATCGGCATCTGTAGCAGAACCAACTAATTTAAAAGGTGTTCCTTTTGGAAGTGTTAAATTTGAACCAGCTGAAACTGTTGGTATATTATTTCCTGTTGCTGTCTCTATATCACAAGTTCTTGTCGAAACATGGCCCGTAACTTGTTGAATGGATATTGCGTGAAAATATGGATCGCTATGAGATTGTACATCAGTGTCAATTCCAGTAACTCCAGTATATCCCATAATTGTAGTACCACTTCCAGGTTCCATTTGGGCAATACCTGAACCTTCTGATGAATGACTAAATGTATGATTGGCTCCAAATTGATGGCCCATTTCGTGAGCTACAAAATCTATGTCAAAAGTATCTCCTTCTGGAATACCATCTGCTGCAGACGAATAGCCACTGCCTTTACCACCAATATGGGCAGCAGTTACACAAATACAACCAATACATCCTGCATTACTAGTGTCACCATCAACTGAGAATAAATGCCCAATGTCATAATTAGCTTCACCTATAATTGGGGTTAAAACATCATCTTGAAGTTCAATATTCCAGTATGTACCATTATAAACAGGATGATCTGTTGTTCCAATTGAACTTGGTGAATAAGGATCTGTGTTCGGGTCAGTATATACAATGTTATCGTTGTTTGCTATAAGAACCATTGTTACATTAAAGTCAGTCTCAAAAATACCGTTGACTCTTGTCAAAGTAGCCACCATTGCCGCATTGGCAGCAGCTTTAGTACCGCCATGAAACTGTGTGTATTCTCCTGTAACTGATAATGCTAAATCAAAGGTGTGAAGAGTTGCATTTGCTGACGTAGTTTTACTAGATAGATTTGATTTTGTTGTTTTAAAAGTATCTCCCATTTCATCTATGGTTTTACAGAACGAGGAATAATCTTTATTTAAGCTGTTTGTTTTTTTACCAATAACAATTTTTGAAATGTCTCCTTGTAATGGATTAATCATCATACTTTCGTCTGTTTCACCAGAAATTACAATACCGGTCAATCCTTTATAAGGAGATAAACTAAATCGCAGATATGAAGTAGGTGAATCAACACCATAACCTACATAAGATCTAATTTCTGGATATTTTGCTTGTAAATCTGGGTGCATTACAGAGGCTTCAAACACTTGGTAGTTTTCAAATTTACCCTTCAAATTAGGAAAACTCATAATTAAACTTGAAGATTTGGAGGTGTTTTTAAATCTTGCAGGTGCTTTTGATAGAGTTCTACTTAAATCTAAATAATCAAATTTGAATATTTTTTCTTTCTTTATTTTGTTAGAAGATGCTTTTGCATTTATACCACTATTACTTTCAATAAAGTATTTGTTTTGAGCAAAACTTGAAAAGGCAAATAAAAATATTGCTATTGAGAAAACATAATGTAGTTTTGCTTTCATATTTTTTATTAGGGCATCTTTTTTTAAAGATAATAACAAATCTAGCTTTTTTTAATGAAATTAGCAATTGAGTTTTTTTTATGAGGAAAATCAATAAAATAGAATCTTATAAACCAGTTAATGATACCGTAGTAACCATTGGGACTTTTGATGGTGTGCATCTTGGACATCAAAAAATCATTAAACGTTTAATTAATTCTGCTAAGCAAAACAATTTAAAATCTGTTATTCTAACATTCTTTCCACACCCAAGAATGGTATTGCAAAAAGATTCTGGGATTAAACTAATCAATACAATAGATGAGCGTACTAAAATAATTGACAAATTGGGTGTTGATTATCTGTTAGTTAAAAAATTCACAAATGAATTTTCACGTCTTTCGGCTGAAGATTTTGTAAATAAAATTTTAGTAAAAAAACTGCACGCAAAAAAAGTGATTATTGGATATGATCACAGATTTGGAAGAAACAGAAACGCCAATTTAGAAGACTTAAAGAAATTTGGAGAACTTTATAATTTTGAAGTTGAAGAAATAGCTGTTCAAGATATTGATGATGTAGCTGTTAGTTCTACCAAAATAAGAAAGGCATTAAATGAAGGAAATATAGAAAAGGCCAATAAGTATTTGGGTTATTGTTTTATGCTAACAGGAAAAGTTATTAAAGGTAAAGGGTTAGGTAGGCAATTAGGATTTCCAACGGCCAATATAGACATAAAAGAAGATTACAAATTAATACCAAAACAAGGATCTTACATAATTAGTGCTTCAATTAAAAACAAGGATGTTTATGGCATGATGAACATAGGAATAAATCCAACCGTTAGTGGCGATAAAGAAAGTATTGAGGTTCATTTTTTTAATTTTGATAAAGATATTTATAACAAAAAAATTCAAATTAATATGTTACATCGCCTTCGAGACGAAGTTAAATTTGAATCGGTTGAGGCTTTAAAAGCACAGTTGTTTAAAGATAAAGAAACCTCACTTGCCTATATAAAAACCAAGCTTTAATTAATTGGATTTTACCTTTAAAAACCAAGCTGAATTTCTTAGTAATTCCCTAAATTTGTCACTTAAATTTTAAAACATGTTACAAGTACCTTTTATTAGAGAAAATAAAAATTTGGTAATTGCTGGATTGGCAAAGCGAAATATTGATGCTACAAAATTAATTGAAGAAGTTATTTCTGTTGATGAAGAAAGAAGACGTATTCAAACAGAATTAGATGGTTTATTAGCAGAATCAAATTCTCTCTCAAAAGAAATTGGTAATTTGTTTAAATCTGGCGAAACTCAAAAGGCAAATATCTTAAAAGAAAAAACCAGTCAAATTAAAGAGGTCACAAAAGAGCTTAATGAAGCCTTAAATGCAAAAGCAGAAGCATTAAGTCAATTGTTATACAAAATACCTAATATTCCGAATGCAATTGTTCCTTTAGGAAATTCTGCTGAAGATAATGAAGAAGTTTATAAAGAAGGAGATATACCAGTTTTGCATGAGGGAGCTTTACCTCATTGGGAATTAGCCAAGAAATATGATATTATAGATTTTGAATTAGGCAATAAAATTACAGGTGCTGGTTTTCCGGTTTATAAAGGAAAAGGAGCAAAACTTCAACGTGCTTTAATTACATATTTTCTTGATAAAAATACTGAAGCAGGTTATACAGAATATCAATTACCTCTTTTAGTAAATGAAGCATCAGGATTTGGAACCGGGCAATTGCCAGACAAAGAAGGGCAAATGTATCATGTTACAGAAGATAATTTGTATTTAATTCCAACTGCTGAGGTTCCTGGAACCAATATATTTAGGGATGTTTTACTAAACGAAAGCGATTTACCAATTGGCATTACTGGATATACGCCATGTTTCCGTAGAGAAGCTGGAAGTTACGGCGCACATGTAAGAGGTTTAAATAGATTGCATCAATTTGATAAAGTTGAAATCATTCGTATTGAGCATCCAAATAAATCTTACCAAGCTCTTGATGGTATGGTGAATCATGTAAAAACCATTTTACAGGAATTAAAATTACCATATAGAATTTTAAGACTTTGTGGGGGTGATATGGGTTTCACATCTGCTTTAACGTATGATTTTGAAGTATTTTCTACGGCCCAAAACAGATGGTTAGAAATTTCATCTGTATCAAATTTTGAAACTTTTCAAGCCAACAGGTTAAAACTACGCTTTAAAAATAGTGAAGGTAAAAACGAATTGCCACATACACTAAATGGTAGCTCATTGGCATTGCCAAGAGTACTTGCGGGAATATTAGAAAATTATCAAACGGAGAAAGGAATTGTTATACCAGAAGTATTACAAAAATATACAGGTTTTTCAATTATTGATTAATCATAAAAAGCAATCTTTATATTACAAAATAGCAATATAAAAAATTAATAATCGATTAAGTGTTAAAAAAATCAGGTTATTCAACGATTTTTTATCATTTTCTTTTGAATTTTCATATTTATTTTAGAAGTTAGCGCAACCAAATCTAGTTAACCTAAAAACCATGAAAAACCTTAAAAGAATCTTTCTGCTTTTATTACTTGTGTTTTTTGCCAGTAAGGTTTTATTTTCAGATTTCGAATTGTCAAAATCTGAAAATAAAACTGCATCTGTGGTAATAAATAAATAGGGATTAAATTCAATTTAAGAATGTCCCCAATCTAGTAATTTTTTCGTTTTTTAAAATTAGCGGAAATTAATAGGTATTTATTTAGGTTGGTAAATGCCCGAATTCTATTCGGGCATTTTTTATAATAATATTTACAGTATCTACAAAGCACATTCCTTATATTTACCTTATGAGATTCATTTTTATAATATTAGTCTTTGTAAGTGTAAATGTGTTTTCGCAAGACGACATTTTTGCAAAAGATTATTTTGAAAATGGTGAATATGAAAAAGCATTGGTAGAATACAAAAAGCTCTATGCAAAATCGCCTACAAACACCATCTATATTTTTCAATTAATAAACACATATCAGCAATTAGAAAAGTATGACGATGCGGAGCAATTTTTAACGAAGCTTTTAGAAAAGAATAATTACCCAGCTTTTTTAGTAGAATTAGGGTACAATTATCAGTTAAAAAACAATTTAGAAAAGGCAAATGAATATTACTCTAAAGCACTGGCAAGTTTAGATATAAATGTGAATAATGTGTTTAATGTTGCTAGAAGTTTTCAAAGCCATTCCCTGCTAAATGAAACATTAGCTGCCTATGAAAAAGCATCAACTCTTAAGCCAGATTTAAACTTTAATCTTCAAATGGCCCAAATTTATGGCGAACAAGGAGACATTGAAAAAATGTTTAATAGTTATATTGATTTTGTTCAGAATAACGAGGTTGCCTTAAACAATATTAAACGTGCCATAAACGATTTTATAAGTGAAGATGCTTCTAATGAAAATAATGTCCTATTAAAAAAAATCATACTAAAAAAAGACCAGCAAGAACCAAATGTTCTTTGGAACGATATGCTTAGTTGGTTATTTATTCAGCAAAGAGAATTTGGTAAAGCATTTATTCAAGAAAAAGCTATTTTCAACAGAAAACCAGAAAGTTTATTAAGAATTGTAGAGCTTTATGGTATTGCAATGAATGAAGGGGATGATGAAGTTGCGAAAGAAATACTTAATTATTTAATTAATACCGCTCAAGATTTAGAAACTTTAATAAGCGCTCATTACAATTTACTTCAAATAGAAACCAAAGAAAGTTTAGCTAAAGATTACCAAAAAATAAACTCAGAATATTTAGCCTTGTTTAATGAGTTCGGAACCTTTTCACAAACTTTAGATTTGCAAATTGCTTATGCACACTTTTTGGCTTTTTATTTGAATCAAACAGAACAGGCAACCACCTTTTTAGAGAAATCGCTTAACCTGCCTATAAATGATTTACAAAAAGCACAAATTAAATTAGAACTTGGTGATATTTATGTTTTAAAGGAAGAATTTAATACGGCTTTATTATATTACACCCAAATTCAGCGAAGCTTAAAAAACAGTACTATTTCTCAAGAAGCAAGATTTAAAGTTGCTAAAACAAGCTATTATAAAGGCGATTTTAATTGGGCGGAATCTCAGCTTAAAATTTTAAAGGCTTCAACCTCGCAACTTATTGCAAATGATGCCTTAGATTTAAAACTTATTATTTCAGATAATAAGTATGAAGATTCTCTTCATGTCGCATTAAAATTATTTGCAAAGGCCGATTTAATGTCGTTTCAAAATAAAAATGATGAAGCCATTTCGTTATTGGACACTATTTTAAAAAACCATAAAACAGAAAGTATTGTGCCACAAGCCTTATATAAACAAGCGAAATTATTCGAAAAGAAAAAAGAATACGTCAAAGCTGAAGCAAACTATTCAAACATTCTAACCAATTATAAAGATGGAATATTAGTTGATGATGCAAGTTTTGCTTTGGCTAATTTATATTCTACCTACTTGTCTGAACCAGAAAAAGCTAAAGCATTATACGAAGATATTGTGTTTAATCACGCCGACAGCATTTACTTTATAGAAGCCAGAAAAAAATATAGAGCTTTACGCGGTGACGCCATAAATTAAAATTATGATTATTGCAGAAACCAATCGTCTTGTAATATCAAAAATATCTCTTGAAGACGCTCCTTTCTTTTTAAAATTGGTCAATACACCAAACTGGATTAAGTATATTGGTGATAGAAATTTAAAAACTATTAAAGATGCTGAAGTTTATTTAACCAATGGCATATTAAAAAGTTATAAAGAGCTAGGGTTTGGTTTTTACAAATTGCAAAACAAATTTGATAATGAATCCATTGGGATTTGTGGTTTAGTTAAAAGAGAACAATTAGAAGAAGTGGATTTTGGCTTTGCTTTTTTACCGGAATTTGAAGGACAGGGTTTTGGCTTTGAGGCATCAACTGCAATTTTAAAATTAGCTCAAGAAAAATTTCAGTTAAAAAAACTTTTGGCAATTACATTACCAATTAATTCTAATTCAGTAAAATTACTTGAGAAGTTAGGCTTCACTTACGAAAAAAAGGTAAAACCTTTTGAAGATGATGAAGAACTCCTGTTATTTGCAAAACAATTATAGAGATAGTAAAAATAAATCATGATAATTTATAATGTCACATCAAACATTGATGAAAGTATTCATCAACAATGGTTAGAATGGGTTAAAAACCATATTCCGCAAGTGCTTTCCACTGGCCATTTTACTGAGGCTAAACTTACGCGGGTTTTAGTTAAAGAAGATTTAGGAGGAGTTACATATTCAATACAATATAGAGCAAAATCAAGAGAAGCTTTAGAATTATACTATAAAAATGATGCCGATAGATTAAGACAAGATGCTTTAAAAAATTTTGGAGATCGCGTGTTGTCTTTTAGGACAGAACTTGAAATTATTGATGAATATACAGTAACCTAATAGTTACTTAAAAAAACACCTTAATTATGACCGTAAAAGCAAAAAAGCATTTAGGACAGCATTTCTTGACCGATGAAGGTATCGCCCAAAAAATTGCAGATACACTTACTTTAAACGGCTACAAATCTGTTTTAGAAATTGGTCCGGGAATGGGTGTTTTAACCAAGTATCTTCTTAAAAAAGAATTAACGACCTACGTTATTGAAATAGATACAGAATCTGTTGACTACTTAAAAGCAAATTTTTTAAACCTTGCTCCAAGGGTTATTGAAAAAGATTTTTTAAAGTATGATTTAAATGAAATTTTTAAAGGAGAATCATTCGCTATCATAGGCAACTTTCCATACAATATTTCAACACAAATCGTTTTTAAAATGTTGGAAATGAGAAACCAAATTCCAGAGTTTTCTGGTATGTTTCAAAAGGAAGTTGCACAACGAATTTGCTCAAAAGAAGGAAGTAAGGTATATGGAATTTTATCTGTTTTAACCCAAGCATTTTATAACGCAGAGTATTTATTTACCGTGCCACCATCAGTTTTCAATCCACCACCAAAAGTTGATTCAGGCGTTTTAAGACTAACAAGAAAAGAAAATTATACATTGCCTTGTGATGAGGCATTATTATTTAAAGTTGTAAAAACAGCTTTTCAACAACGCCGAAAAACGCTTCGTAACAGTTTAAAAACATTCAATTTAAGCGAAAGTTTAAGAGAAGATGTTATCTTTGACAAACGTCCGGAACAATTAAGTGTTCAGCAATTTATTTTGTTGACACAGAAGATTGAAAAAGACATTTAAAACCAATAATTTTTTCAATTTGTTAGAAGAAAACGAGAACATACAGTTTCAACTTAGCGATGAACTTATTGAGCAGGTCGAATTTTTAGTCGAACAAAAAAACGACAAAGAATTACAAAAGCTTTTAAACGGGTTTCACTATGCTGATATTGCCGAAATTCTAGATGAGTTAAATCTAGATGAGGCTATGTATGTTATAAAGCTTCTAGATTCTGAAACCACATCTGATGTCCTGATGGAATTAGATGAGGACAATAGAGAAAAAGTATTAAGAAACTTATCAGCAAAGGAAATTGCTGAAGAAATTGAAGAGCTTGATACAGATGATGCCGCCGATATTATTGCAGAACTTCCTGAAGAACGTCAGCAAGAAGTTATTTCCAACATTGAAGATGAAGACCACAAAGCTGAAATTAGAGAACTTTTAGCCTATGATGAAGATACAGCTGGTGGGCTTATGGCAAAAGAATTGGTTAAAGTTTATGAAACTTGGACGGTTGCCGGTTGTTTGCGTCGAATTAGAGGTCAAGCTAAAGAAGTGACTCGGGTTCATTCCATTTATGTTGTAAACAAACAGAACAGACTTATAGGCAGACTTTCTTTAAAGGATTTAATTGTTGCAAAAAGCGATCAAAAAATATCAGACATTTATATTAAAAGTGTTGATAGTGTAAATGTTCATGATGATGCAGAAGACGTTGCAAAAGTGATGCAAAAATATGATTTGGAAGCCATTCCTGTGGTTGATAATCATCAACGCCTTTTAGGAAGAATCACTATCGATGACATTGTAGATGTCATGAAAGAAGAAGCTGAAAAAGATTATCAATTAGCAGCGGGTATCACCAGTGATGTAGAAGCAGATGATAGTATTTGGGAACTTACAAAAGCACGTTTACCATGGTTATTAATAGGCATGTTTGGAGGTATAGGTGCCGCAACCATAATCACCAATTTTCAAGTAGTCATGAAAAGCTATAGTATTCTTTTAATTTTTGTTCCTTTAATTCAAGCAACTGCCGGAAATGTAGGGGTGCAGTCTTCAGCTATAGTAGTACAAGGTTTGGCTAATGATACTATAAAAGGCGAAATACTAAAACGCTTGTTTAAAGAGTTTTTGCTAGGATTAGTTAATGGTATAGCTATTGCATTTGTAGCAATTATAATCAGCCATTTCTTTTTCAGAACAGATTATTTGGTTTCTTTAACCCTTGGAGCAGCGTTAATCACTGTAATTATTATTGCAGCGTTAATAGGAACATTCATTCCTATTTTTTTAGATAAACGCGGGATTGACCCAGCAGTAGCAACAGGACCTTTTATCACAACAAGTAATGATATTTTTGGAATCCTGCTTTACTTCCTAATAGCAAAACTTATTCTAGGGTTTTAAATAAGTTGGGCGTTACCCTATGGGTCGCGCTTTTCGTTACAATCTTTTGCAAAAGCAAAAAGATTTTCTCTTCAAATACGTAGCATTCACAATTTTATTAATTTGAAATAGTTTGATGAGTAATCGCTAACGCAAAACTTTGTAAATTTGCTGGATATTTACTGTACATGAAAATACTTCATCTAGATACTAACCATCCACTATTGATAAGCCAACTCAATGATTTAGGTTTTACAAATCATGAAGATTACACGTCTTCAAAAGAAGTTATTGAATCAAAAATTTCAGACTACGATGGTATCATTTTAAGAAGCAGATTCACTATTGATAAACAATTTCTTGATGCAGCCACTAACTTAAAATTTATTGGTCGTGTTGGTGCCGGACTAGAAAACATAGATTGTGATTATGCCGAAAAAAAAGGAGTCTCTCTTATTGCAGCACCCGAAGGAAATAGAAATGCAGTAGGTGAGCATGCTTTAGGAATGTTACTTTCTTTATTCAATAAGCTAAACAAAGCAGATGTCGAGGTTAGATTAGGCAAGTGGTTACGTGAAGATAATCGTGGAGTTGAACTTGATGGAAAAACAGTTGGAATTATTGGTTATGGCAATATGGGAAAGGCTTTCGCAAAAAAACTTCGAGGTTTTGATGTTAAGCTTATTTGCTATGACATCAAAGAAAATGTTGGCGACGAAAATGCCAAACAAGTATCTCTTGCAGAATTACAAGAACAAACTGATGTTATAAGTCTTCATACACCACAAACGCCATTAACTTTAAATTTGATAAATGCTGAATTAATTAATCAGTTTAAAAAACCATTTTGGTTTATTAATACAGCTCGTGGTAAAAGCGTTGTGACTCAAGATTTGGTAGAAGCACTCAAATCTGGAAAAATACTAGGGGCAGGTTTAGATGTTTTAGAATACGAAAAAGCTTCTTTCGAAAACTTATTTTCTTCTGAAATGCCAGAAGCCTTTCAATATTTAATCAAAGCCCAGAATGTTATTTTGTCTCCTCATATTGCTGGTTGGACCATTGAAAGCAAAGCAAAATTGGCTCAAATTATAGTAAATAAAATAAAAGCAAAATTTTGTTAACTTTAGAAATCTAAAAAGTTGCAAAATGACATACAGTGCCAATACTCCTGAAGAGTATATTTTACAATTGCCAGAAGATAGGCAGGCTGTAATAAGTAAACTTCGCAATACTATCAAGGAGAATCTTCCTAAAGGTTTTGAAGAAGCTATAAGTTATGGAATGATTGGTTTTGTGGTTCCTCATACAAAATATCCTGCAGGGTATCACTGTTCGCCCGAATTGCCTTTGCCTTTTTTAAATATCGCATCACAAAAGAATTTTGTTGCTGTATATCATATGGGAATTTATATTAAAAAAGAATTATTCGATTGGTTTATAAACGAATTTCCAAAGTACAGCAAGACCAAATTAGATATGGGAAAAAGTTGTATCCGTTTTAAAAAAATGGATGATATTCCTTATGAATTATTAGGTGAACTTGCCACAAAAATGACTGTAGATGAATGGATACAAAGTTATGAATCTGTTTTAAAAAAGAATTAATATTTAGCAACCTATAATACCTTGAAACATGAAATTAGGAGCATTTTCAGCAAGTCTTAGTGTTAAAGACATTAAGGCATCTAAACAATTTTACGAAACACTTGGGTTTAATGTGTATGCAGGACAAATGGAGAAAAACTATCTTATCATGAAAAACGGCAATGCACTTATTGGCCTTTTTCAAGGCATGTTTGAAAATAATATTTTAACCTTCAATCCAGGTTGGGATGAAAATGCAAATAAAGTAGAACCTTTTGATGATATAAGGGATATTCAAAAGCACTTAAAGGCGAAAGGTATTAAACTTGAAAAAGAAGTTGATGAAAGTAATTCAGGTCCTGCAAGTTTTATGGTGTATGATCCTGATGGTAACGTAATACTTTTAGACCAACATGTTTAATTATCGTGAAGAGAATTTGGTTGGATATTAGATAATGATGAAAATAAAGTAGAACTTTGGGAACCTATAGACAAAGCTTTTCAATAAATACATAATTTAAAATCTATATTGACTTATTTAGAAATTCTCCAATCCTATAATTTATCATTCTTGCAATGGGCAGCTATTGGTTTAGCTGTTTTTTTATTGGGATTATCAAAAGCGGGTATTAAAGGAATTGGAATTATTATAGTGGTAATTCTTGCCTTTGTTTTTGGTGAAAAAACATCAACAGGAATTTTATTGCCCATGTTAATTTGTGCCGATATTTTAGCGGTTATTTATTACAATCAGCATGCACAATGGAAATACATTTTCAAATTATTGCCCATGATGGTTGTTGGTGTTTTGGTTGGCGTTTGGATGGGAAACGACATTTCTGAAGCAATCTTTAAAAGATTAATGGCTATTATCATAATTGGTTTGGTAATTCTAATGTTTATTTCAGAAAGCAGAAAATTAACAGCAGTGCCCAAAAGCAGATTTTTTTCTTGGATTATGGGTTTTTTGGCGGGCTTTACAACCATGATTGGTAATTTGGCAGGACCAGTTTCAAATATTTATTTTCTGGCAACAAGGCTTCCTAAAAATGAATTTATAGGAACAGCAGCTTGGTTATTTTTTATTGTCAATGTTTTTAAGTTACCGTTTCATTTTTTTGTTTGGAAAACAGTAAGTGTGGAGACGCTGGTTTTAAATTCGGTTATGATTCCAGTGGTTGTTCTTGGGTTTTTTGTAGGTGTAGCTATTGTTAAATTGATTTCAAATTTAAATTACAGACGATTTATTTTAATTGTTACAGCCATTGGTGGGGTCATTTTATTGTTTAGATAATAGGGAAAATGTTTACATAGAGATTTTTTTATTACTTTTAATTGTTTAACCAAATAAAAACCATCATGGCAGAAGAAAATAATTTTAGCGATGACCTTAAAGATAAGGCCAAAGAATTTACAGAGGAAGCAAAAGAATCAGCTTCAGAATTTACAGAAAGCGCTAAAGAAACTTTTACAGGAAGTAACAAAAAAATATTGGCAGGCGTACTTGCTATATTATTGGGAGCACTTGGTGTTCATAAATTTATTTTAGGATATACTAAAGAAGGGATTATTATTCTTGTAATCACTTTAATTCTTGGAATAGCAACTTGTGGCATTGCAGGTTGGGTTATGAGTATTTTAGGATTGATAGAAGGGATTATTTACCTAACAAAATCAGACGAAGAGTTTTACAATATGTACCAAGTAGGTAAAAAGCCTTGGTTTTAATGAACTGATATATTAATAAAAAAAGCCCAAAACTTGTTTTGGGCTTTTTTATTATATTTTTTGAGCTGTTTATGGTTACAAGTTTTCTTCGTTATTCTCTGTAAGCTTGCGTTCCAGTTCTGCCTGGAACTCTTCCATAACAGGTTTTACGGTGCTTTCGGGTAAGTCGGCAATTTTAATGTACATTAAGCCATCAACCGAATTATTAAAAAGTGGGTCAACATTAAAAGCTACCAACCTTGCATTTTGTTTGATATATTTTTTAAGAAGCACCGGTAAACGCAATGCTCCTGGTTCTATCTCGTCAATAACTTTATCGAATTTATTTAAATCGGCTTCAGTTTCATCAAACACAAAATCTTTATCGGCATCTTTAAGTTTTACCTTGAATTCTTTTTTAGGATGAACATATTGCGCCAAATACGGATCGTAATAATGAGATTTCATAAACTCAATCATGAGAGATTTTGAGAAATTTGAAAACTGATTGCTGATACTTACGCCTCCAATTAAAAACTTGTGTTCAGGAAAACGAAGCGTCGTATGCACAATACCTTTCCAAAGTAAAAATAAAGGCATCGGTTTTTGCTGGTATTCTTTAATGATAAACGCACGTCCCATTTCAATGGACTGGCTCATCATTTTGTATAGTTCGGGTTCAAATCTAAAAAGGTCCTGAAGGTAAAATCCATCAATACCAAATTCGGCAAATATTTTTGAGCCTAGACCCATTCTGTAAGCGCCAGCAATAAGTTTGTTTTCATCGTCCCAAAGAAACATATGGTGGTAATAGGTGTCAAACTCATCAAGATCAATGGCTTCATTGGTACCTTCGCCGACTTCTCTAAAGGTTATTTCTCGTAACCTGCCAATCTCTCTTAAAATGTTAGGAATTTTATCGGCCTGGGCCAAAAACACTTCGTAGTTTTTACTTTGCAATAACCTAAAATCTCCTTTTCTAAGTTCTTCAACCTCTTTAGTCATTACCTCTTGTGAGATTGGAGTCACAATACGTTTTGGGATTTTTGTCACTTTTAAAGAAGAAGAAATATTGTCTAATATTTTTGACTTCTCCTCAAAAGAGTTTGAAAGCATATAGGTTTTTCGCCTTAAAAAATCGCAGAATTCTTCAAGTGTTGCATGTTCTTTTTGATCGGCTACCGAAATAGGTTTTCCAATTCTAACTTTAATAACCCTTCGTTTTTGCGTTAATAATTCTGAAGGCAGTTTAGCGGTTCTTAACGTGTCGCTAATTTGTGAAAGTTTATAAAAAAGTCTGCTGTTTTTGGCATGAAAATAAATTGGAACCACAGGAACTTCTGCTTTTTTAACCAGTTTCATGGCAGCTTCTTCCCAAGGTTTATCTACAACAAGTTTTCCGTCTCGATACGTTGAAACTTCTCCCGCAGGAAAAATACCAAGTGGATGACCTTCTTTTAAATGTAAAAGAGAATTTTTAAAACCGGAAACACTAGACTTCACATCTTTTCTGTCCTCAAAAGGATTTACAGGCATGATGTAAGGTTTTAATGGTTCAATTCTATGCAACAAAAAATTGGCAATTATTTTAAAATCTTTACGCTGTTCAAGCATTAATTTTAATAATAAAATGCCATCAATACCTCCAAGTGGATGATTAGAAATGGTAATGTAAGCACCTTCTTTAGGTAATCGTTTTAGGTCCTCTTCCGGGATTTCAAATTTAATTTCAAAATCGTCAAGGATACTATTTAAAAAAGTGAGGTCTTTAAGGTGTTTATTACGTTTATAAATCTTATTAAGCGTCGAAATTTTAAGCAACTTAATAAGCAACCAACCAATAAAAGTTCCTAGGAACCCATAGTTATCTATATTGATAACTTTAGCAACTTCTTTTGCCGAAACTAAGCCTGGTTCTACTTTCTTGGTCATATCTACAAACCTAATCAATTTTTTTATTTTTTTACTCTAATATTTCAGCTCTGTTTGAACATTTTCAATTAAAAAAAACCAAAAAAACTCTTTAAAAAGTTAAAGCGTTACAATTTGAACAGTTCCTTGGGTTAACTGCTTAAGCAATATGGTTTTACCGTGCTCTAATTGTTGAATAGAACTTTCAGAATAATTTCTGATGGTGTAAAGTGATACATTTTCGTGACATGTTACGTTAAATTTTGCTTTTAAATGATGCAATAATTTTTCAAGATTGTTGTAAATATTATCTACACAAACTGAGAAACTAATGGCTGAATTTTGAATAACATCTACCTTCATTTTATATAAATGGAGCAAACTAAAAATCTCACTAATATTTTCTTCTACTATATATGAGAAATCCAGAGAAGATAAAGAAATCAACACCTGATTTTTCTTTACTATAAAACAAGGAATGTTAGGTTCTAACGGAGAGCCTTTGCCTACTTTGGTTCCAGGTTCTTCTGGATTAATAAAGGATTTTACATACAATGGAATTTCTTTGCGCTGTAATGGTTGCAATGTTTTTGGATGAATTACAGAAGCACCATAAAAAGCTAATTCAATAGCTTCTCTATATGATATATTATTAAGCAATTGTGCGTTTTCAAAATAACGTGGATCTGCATTTAAAACACCTGGAACATCTTTCCAAATGGTTACGCTTTCGGCATTTAAGCAATAGGCAAAAATGGCTGCTGTATAATCACTTCCTTCTCTGCCAAGTGTAGTGGTAAAATTATTGGAGTCACTACCTAAAAATCCTTGTGTAATATTTAATGTTGAGGTGTTAAAATTTGCATTTATCAAACTTTGAGTATCATCCCAGTTAACGTTTGCTCGCCTGTAATAGTTGTCGGTTTTTATAAATTCCCTAACATCCAGCCATTGGTTTTTTAATCCAATTTCATTTAAATAGTTACTTATAATAAGGGTTGAAACCAATTCTCCATATCCAATAATTTGATCATAAACAAAATTATAATCAGGAGATTTGTTGCTGTTTAAAAACCTGTTTAGTTCATCAAACAAGTTTGATATATCTTTAAAAACAGTATGCTGTTCATTTTCAAATAAGTCCAGAAGAATGGCATTATGGTATTTTTTTACTTCTTGTAAAGAGCTTTGAAGTTCATTTTTGTTATTAAAGTAATTGTGTATAACAACCTCTAAAGCATTGGTTGTTTTACCCATAGCAGAAACCACAATCAAAGTGTTTTTATAACCAACTTTTTTTAAAACTGACGCTAGATTTTTAACGCCATTGGCATCTTTTACTGAAGCACCACCAAATTTAAATACTTGCATTACAGTTTAGAAATATAATTTTTTATTGCCTGTTCATTTAAGTGTACCACATTCCATTCACGCATCACATGAGCGCCATTTTTTTCATAAAAAACAATAGCTGGCTCGTTCCAATCAAGCACTTCCCAGTTAATACGTTTTACACCTAAATGGTAACCATATTTTACAACTTCATCCAACAGTGCAGAACCTATTCCTGTACCTCTCATGGTTTCATTTACTATTAAATCTTCTAAATGCAGAGCTTTACCTTTCCAAGTGGAATATCGATTATAAACTAAAGCCATTCCTTCAATGCTGCCATTAACTTCTGCAACAAAGCAATGAAATGCAGGATTTTCACCAAATCCATCATTTTCTAAATCGGTTAAGGTTACTTCCACAGCATCTGGCTCTTTTTCAAAAACAGCTAATTGTTTGATTAGATTTAGAACCTGAGGCATGTCATTTTTACTAGCAGTTCTTATAGTAAAGTTCATAGTATTAAATTTAATTCAAAGATAGGTTAAAGTTATTTATTTAAAAACGTCATTATTTAACTAAAACGTTGTAGTTCATTTAAAAAAAATGGATATTTGCGCAACCAAATAATACATTCATGTTTAAAAAAAATCAAACTTTAGGAGAGTTTATTATTGAAAATCAAACCTCTTTTAAATATTCTTCCGGCGAGTTGTCAAGTCTTTTAAACTCCATTCGTTTAGCAGCAAAAGTGGTAAATCATGAAGTTAATAAAGCCGGATTGGTTGATATAATTGGAAGCGCAGGAGAAGTTAATATTCAAGGAGAAAATCAACAAAAGCTAGATGTTTATGCTAATGAAAAATTTATTCAAACATTAACTAACAGAAATATTGTTTGCGGCATTGCCAGTGAAGAAGAAGATGATTTTATTAGTATTAATAGCAATGATGAAAACCATCAAAATAAATACATTGTGCTTATCGACCCTTTAGATGGTTCTTCTAATATTGATGTTAATGTATCTGTTGGAACTATTTTCTCAATTTACAGACGAGTAACACCTGTTGGAACCCCGGTAACTCTTGAAGATTTTTTACAAAAAGGAAACCAACAAGTGGCAGCTGGTTATGTGGTTTATGGTACATCAACCATGCTGGTTTATACTACTGGTGATGGTGTAAATGGATTTACACTAAACCCGGCAATCGGTTCTTTTTACTTGTCACATCCTGATATGCAGTTTCCTGAAGATGGAACAATTTATTCAGTAAATGAGGGTAATTATATACACTTTCCGCAAGGGATTAAAAACTATATCAAATATTGCCAGAAGGAAGAAGATGACAGGCCGTATACCTCAAGATATATTGGCTCTTTAGTTTCTGATTTTCATAGAAACATGATTAAAGGCGGAATATACTTATATCCAAAAAGTTCATTGAATTCTGAAGGAAAGCTAAGATTATTATATGAATGCAATCCTATGGCATTTATTGCCGAACAAGCTAGAGGAAAGGCAAGTGACGGTTTCACAAGAATTTTAGATATTAAACCGACAGAGTTACATCAAAGAGTTCCGTTTATTTGTGGCAGTAAAAATATGGTTGAAAAGTGTGAGGAATTTATGAAAAATGTGATTTAAAAAAGGCAGCATTAACAATAAAATTAATGCCACCTTTTAGGGGTTTTCTTTTTCAAAGTTTTTCTCCCACTAACAATAACAATTATTCAAAAAATGTAACGGCACCTGTGTTTATGTCATACATAGCGCCAATAATCATGATCTCTCCATTTTTTTCCATCTCACTAAGTACTGGGCTTTCCGCATGAATTCTATCAATTGTCAAGTGAACATTCATATGCGATACATTATCAACAAATTCTATGTTTTTAGAATTTCTTAAGCTTGGATCTTTTGGCTCTTCAACCGCATTAACAGCAGGTTTTATTTTGCTTAACATAGCTGTTAAATTGCCAAGTTTAGCATCGTCGCAGGCGCCTTTTACAGCACCACAACTAGTATGACCCAAAACAACAATTAGTTTTGTGCCAGCCAGTTTAGAAGCAAATTCCATACTCCCTAGAATGTCTACGTTTACAAAATTTCCAGCTATACGAACGCTAAAAATATCTCCTAAACCTTGGTCGAAGACCAATTCTGCCGATACTCTGGAATCTATGCAGCTTAAGATAGTGGCAAATGGAAATTGACCATCACTAGTGTCATTTACCTGTTCTAATAAGTTTCGGTTTGCTTTTAAGTTATTTTGAAATCTTTGGTTACCTTCTTTTAAATATTGCAATGACTTTTGTGGAGTCATTGTTGCCTGTGTTTCTCTTGTATGTGCTTTCATAATATTTTCTATTTATTCTTTTTCATGATATTTTAACTTAAACTTAAGTTTGATTTGGGTCTTGTTTTAAAAAACTCGATAAAGCTTGAAGGGTTTTCAACAACACCACGTTTTGAAACTAACTTGATATCAATGTTTCTTTCTTTAGCTTTAAAAAGAAAATCTTCCAGAATTTCAATAATATCATTATCTAAATATCTGGTTTTAATTAGATCAAGTTCTAAATATGTGTTTTCTGGCAAACTATCCAATTCTTTAAGAATAGCTCCTTTGTTAAAGAATGTTACTTCTTCAGCAAGTGTCATTTTTATTTTATGCTTTCCATTGCTTTTATCTTCAATGTGAAGAAAATGCGAGTTTTGATAACTTTTCAATAAAATAACCACGATGCCAACAACAAGCCCTAAACCAATTCCATATAAGAGATCAATAAATACTATACCAAATACGGTTACAGTAAATGGTATCCACTGTTTCCATCCTAAATCGTACATTTTTTTGAATAAAGTTGGTTTAGCTAATTTGTAACCAACGACTAATAATATAGCAGCCAAAACAGATAATGGAATCATATTCAACAATTTCGGGATTAGGATTACCGAGATTAACAATAAGATACCATGTAAAATGGCAGACAGTTTTGTTCTTCCACCAGATTGAATATTAGCAGAACTTCTAACAATTACTTGTGTAATAGGAAGTCCGCCTACTAAACCAGAAAGAATATTTCCTGTGCCTTGGGCAAGTAACTCCCTATTGGTAGGTGTTACATTTTTGTGAGGATCTAATTTATCAGTAGCTTCAACGCATAATAAAGTTTCCAAACTCGCAACCAATGCAATGGTAAATGCCGTAACCCACACATCTGTATTTGTAATAGTACTAAAATTTGGAAAACTAAATTGATTTAAAAATGAAGAAGTATCTTCTGGGATAGGAACACTTACTAAGTGTTTTGGAAGAATGCCAAAAGTTTCCATTCCAGAAGTTACATAAAAATAAACAATTCCAATAACAACAGCTACTAAAGGACCTTGGATAACTTGGAAAAATTTTCCCTTTTTTGAAAGGACTTTATCCCATAATAAAATAATAGCTAACCCAATAAACCCAACAATCATCGAGCCAGTGGTAATATTATCTATAATATTTAGAATAGCTGAAAATGTATTTTCGCCCGACATTTCTATAAAACTGTCAGCCCCTTCTGGTTCAGCATCATAACCAAAAAAATGAGGGATTTGTTTTAGAATAATAATAATTCCAATACCAGTAAGCATCCCTTTAATTACTGAAGAAGGGAAATAATACCCGATAACTCCAGCTTTTAAAACTCCAAACAAAATTTGTATGATGCCTCCTAGAACTACGGCGACTAGAAAGTTTTCATACCCGCCCAAAGCGCCTATAGCTGTTAAAACTATGGCGGCAAGTCCTGCTGCAGGACCACTTACTCCAACTTTAGAGCCACTTAGTCCTCCAACCACAATTCCTCCAATAATACCAGCAATAACTCCTGAAAATAATGGAGCTCCACTAGCTAAAGCAATACCTAGACATAGAGGTAATGCAACAAAAAACACGACTATACTCGCAGGTAAGTCATTTTTAAAATATTTAAACATATTATAATAATTTTATCCTCTTAGTAAAAACTAAAAGGTGTTAAACTGAATTTTGGCTTTTTATAAGCCTAAAAAATAAAAATTATAATATGTGTAACTCTGGAGGAGGTGAAATCAGATTTAAGTGGGGTTTAGAATATTTTTTGAAGTAATATTCTTTATTATTTATTGTTTTAATTAAAGCAAAATCAATTTCATGTGATGATTGAGTGTTTAATAAAACCTTAATATGGCATATTTTTTCTTCTTCTTCAGTGATAGAATAGAAGATTGAGGTGTCAAAAGAATCATCAACCATAGAAATAATTGTAGGCGCAGAAATGAACGCTACAAAAATTAATGTTAAAAAGATTGAACTTATGTTCCTTGACATGCTTTTATAAAAATTTTGAAGTGCAAATATAATAGTTTAACACTTCTGATTTGTTAAATAAAATTTAAATCTCGTCAAACAATTTAGTTTTTTGAACTTAATTTATGGCCTATTAATCTATTCTTAAAACTTAAATTCTTGGTAAATCATTATCATCTTTTAATGGTAAATTAGATTTGCCCATTAAATAAACATCAACATGATGTGCTGCCTGCCTACCTTCAGAGATTGCCCAAACAATTAATGATTGTCCTCTTCTAATATCACCTGCAGCAAATATTCCAGGAACATTAGTCATATAGTTTTTGGTTGAAGCGTCGATATTGGTTCTAAAATCGGTTTTTAAACCAAATTGGTCTACAAGTGTTGTTTCCGGACCAGTAAAGCCTAATGCCAATAAAACCAAATCACAATCCCAATGTTTTTCTGTATTAGGTAATTCTATTAATTGAGGACGTTCACCATTTTTAAATATCCATTCAACTTCGGTAGTAATTAATCCGGTTAAATTCCCATCGTTATCACCTAAAAATTCTTTTGTTGAAATACTAAAAAAGCGCTCAACTCCTTCTTTATGTGAAGAACTGGTACGTAATCGCATTGGCCAATAAGGCCATGGTTGATTAGCAGGCCTTCCAATAGTTGGCTTGCTTAAAATTTCAAAATTTGTAACAGATTTTGCACCATGACGGTTTGATGTTCCTATACAATCTGAACCGGTATCACCACCACCAATTACAATAACATTTTTATTTTTTGCAGTTAAAATCTCATCAAATTGAGTAATGCCATCAACCCGTTGATTGTTTTGTTTTAAAAAGTCCATAGCTTGATGAACTCCTTTTAAATCGGCTCCTTTAATTGGTATTCCACGTCTTTGGGTTGCTCCGCCACATAAAACAATAGCATCAAATTCTTCTTGTAAAGTTTCAACACTTATGTTTTTACCAACATGGGCATTTGTTTTAAATACAATGCCTTCTTCTTCTAAAACAGCTACGCGTCTATCGATAATGGTTTTCTCTAGTTTAAAGTCTGGAATACCAAAACGTAATAAACCACCAACTTTTGCATCGCGTTCAAAAACTGTTACTAAATGGCCTGCTCTATTTAATTGCTGTGCGGCTGCCAATCCTGATGGTCCAGAACCTACTACGGCGACAGATTTGCCTGTTCTTGAAGTTGGAGGTTGAGCAACGATCCATCCTTCTTTAAAAGCAGTTTCTACTATGTTTTTTTCAATATTTTCAATAGTAACCGGATCTTCATTTATTCCTAAAACACAAGCTTCTTCACAAGGTGCTGGACATAATCTACCTGTAAATTCAGGGAAATTATTTGTTGAATGCAATATTTTAGCAGCTTCTTTCCATTTTCCTTTATAGACATTATCATTAAAGTCTGGAATTAAATTTCCTAATGGGCAACCACTATGACAAAAAGGAATACCACAATCCATACATCTAGCCCCTTGATTTTTCAGGGCTTTTTCTTCCATTGGAATGGTAAATTCTTTGTAATTGCTTACTCTGTTTTCAACAGCATCATACTGTTCTATTTCTCTTTTAAATTCTAAAAATCCTGTTGGCTTTCCCATGTTCTTAAAGTTTTATAAGATTTTCTTTCTCTAATCGTATTAATGCTTGTTTATATTCTTCTGGAAGTACTTTAATAAATTTAGGTAATTCAGTTTCCCATTTTTCAAGAATGCGTTGAGCTAAAGGGCTCAATGTGGCATTATAATGGTTTTCAATTAATCCTTTTAATGTGTTAATATCTTCAGTAATTGTTACTGGATCAAGATTTAATCCTTCTAAATTACAGTGTTTTTTAAATGTATTATTAGGATCATAAATATAAGCAACACCACCGCTCATACCGGCTCCAAAATTTCTACCAACTTCACCTAGAATAACCGCAATACCTCCAGTCATGTATTCACAACCATGATCTCCAATACCTTCAACAACTGCTTTAGCACCCGAGTTTCTTACACAGAAACGCTCTCCAGCTTTTCCGTTAATGTATGCCTCACCAGCAGTTGCACCATATAATGCTACATTTCCTACTATCACATTTTTTTCAGGAATAATGGTTGCTTCTTCAGGGACTTTAATGATCAATTTAGCTCCAGACAATCCTTTTCCTAGATAATCATTGGTGTTACCGCTAACCACTAAAGTTAAACCATGTGTTGAAAAACCTCCAAAGCTTTGTCCGGCAGAACCCGTAAAGTTGATTTTTAAAGTATTTTCTGGTAAACCTTGAGCTCCATAAATTTTAGAAATTTCATTGCTTAAGATAGCTCCAACGGTTCTATCCATATTATTTATTTTGAAATCTAAAACTGTTTTTTCCTTTCTGAAAAGTGCTGGATGCGCTTTGTTTATTATTGCAAAATCTAAAGATTTTTCCATATGATGATCTTGATGCTCTGTATTGTAAAGTTTTACATCTGGACCAACAGGAATTCTATGTAGAATTGGTGACAAGTCAATACCTAATGCTTTATAATGTTCAATGGCATTGTTTCTGTTTAGTTTTTGAACCTGTCCAACCATTTCATTAACAGTTCTGAAACCAAGTTTTGCCATGATTTCCCTTAGCTCTTGAGCTATGAAATACATGAAGTTAACCACGTGCTCAGGTTTCCCTTCGAATTTTTTACGTAATTCAGGATTTTGAGTTGCAATACCTACTGGACATGTGTTTAAATGACAAACACGCATCATGATACATCCAGAAGCTACTAAAGGAGCAGTTGCAAAACCAAATTCTTCAGCACCAAGTAAGCATGCAATGGCAACATCTCTACCAGTTTTTAATTGGCCATCACATTCTAAAACAACACGGTTTCTTAGGTTGTTCATCACTAATGTTTGCTGGGCTTCTGCTAAACCTAATTCCCAAGGCAATCCAGCATGTTTAAGTGAAGTTAAAGGAGACGCACCTGTTCCACCATCATGTCCTGAAATTAAAATAACATCGGCTTTTGCTTTTGAAACACCGGCAGCAACTGTACCAACTCCAACTTCGGATACCAGTTTTACGTTGATTCTTGCTTCGCGGTTAGCTGATTTTAAATCATATATTAATTGAGATAAATCTTCAATAGAGTAAATATCGTGATGAGGTGGCGGAGAAATTAAACCAACATAAGGTGTTGAGTTTCTTGTTTTTGCAATACTTGGGTTCACTTTTGGCCCAGGTAATTGACCGCCTTCACCAGGTTTAGCACCTTGTGCCATTTTAATTTGAATCTCAGATGCATTGGTTAGGTAATTTGAAGTCACTCCAAATCGTCCTGATGCCACTTGTTTGATAGCACTGTTTTTCCAGTCGCCATTGGCATCTTTGTAAAAACGTTCTTCATCTTCGCCACCTTCACCAGAATTACTTTTTCCACCAATTCTGTTCATGGCAACCGCTAAATTTTCATGCGCTTCTTTACTGATAGAACCATATGACATAGCACCTGTTTTGAAACGTTTTACAATTTCGGTCCAAGGTTCTACTTCGTCAATTGAAATGGGATCATAATTAGTAAATTCAAACAGTCCTCTAATGGTCATTAAATGACTTGCTTGATTATTTATAAGTTCAGAATATTCTTTATAAGAGCTGTGTTTATTGCTTCTTACAGATTCTTGTAATTTAGCTATAGTTAATGGGTTAAACATGTGCTGTTCTCCATTTCTTCTCCAACGATATTGCCCGCCAACTTCTAAATCTAAATCACCTGCAATGTTTTTGTCTTTGTATGCATTAAGATACCTTTTGCTAATCTCTTTTTCAATTTCATGCAAACAAATACCTTGAATTCTTGTCACTGTATTTGGAAAATATTGATTAACTACATTTGTGTTGATACCAATACATTCAAATAATTGAGAACCTCTGTACGAGTTAAGCGTAGAGATTCCAATTTTATTCATGACTTTTAAAATTCCCTTTCCAACGGCCTTATTAAAGTTTTCAACAGCACATTCAGTAGAGATTTTTACATCTAATTCGTTGATATTATCTTCAATGATTTCATTTACCATATAAGGATTAATAGCACTTGCACCATAACCAAATAGTAAGGCAAAATGATGTACTTCTCTTGGTTCGGCAGATTCTACTATTAAACTAAGCTTTGAACGTTTTCCTAATGTTCTTAAAGCACTATTTATGAATGAACAAGCTAGTAATGCCGGAATGGGAGCCATTTCTTCATTAACATTTCTGTCAGAAAGAATAACAATGTTTGTCCCTCCATTAACCGATTTTAAAATAGTGTTTAAAAGTGATTGTAAAGCTTCTTCTAAACCGTTGTGCCCCTTTTTTATTTCATACAGGATAGGGAACGATTCTACTTTAAAATCTGGATTTTGGTAACTTTTAATTTTATCTAAATCTTGTTTAGAAATTACGGGATTCTTTATTTTTAATTTTTTACAATGATCCTCGTTGATTTCAAAAATATTTGAATCACTACCAAGTGTTAGACTAATATCTGTAATAAGTTCTTCTCTAATACCATCTAAAGGAGGATTGGTTACTTGAGCAAAAAGTTGTTTGAAATAATTGTAGATTAATTGTGGGCGTTCTGATAAAACAGCAATCGGCGTATCTGTTCCCATGGAGCCTATAGGTTCATATCCGCTTTGAGCCATTGGAAGAATGATGGTTTTTATTTCTTCTTGAGTATACCCGAAAATAACCTGTCTTTTGTTTAGTTTTTCTTCATTGAAAAATACAGGGCAATCATTGTAAGGAATATCTTTAAGGTATATCAGGTTTTTGTCTAACCATTTTTTGTAAGGATGTCTGCTGGCAATTTCCTCTTTTATCTCTTCATCATTGATAATTCTTCCTGCATTCATATCAACTAAGAACATTTTTCCAGGTTCTAATCTACCATGGAGTTCAATGTTTTTAGGTTCAATTTCAATTACACCAGTTTCAGAAGACATAATTACATACCCGCTTTTTGTAACTGTATATCTTGAAGGACGTAAACCATTTCTATCTAAAACGGCACCTATATAATTACCGTCTGTAAATGGAATTGAAGCTGGACCATCCCAAGGCTCCATAAGACAGGAATTGAATTCATAAAATGCTCTTTTTGATTCAGACATTTCTGGGTTTTTTTCCCAGGCTTCCGGAATTAACATCATCATAACTTCTGGTAATGATCTGCCTGTCATTAATAATAATTCAACAACCATATCCATCGAGGCTGAATCTGATTTTCCTTGAAGTACAACGGGTAATATATTTTTTATTTCATCGCCAAACCAATCGCTTTTCATTAATTCTTCACGAGAAAACATTCTAGCTATGTTGCCTCTTAAAGTGTTTATTTCACCATTGTGACACATGTATCTAAAAGGTTGGGCCAAATCCCATGTTGGGAAAGTGTTTGTAGAAAAACGTTGATGCACCAATGCTAATCTGGTTACAAACAATGGGTCATTTAAATCTTTGTAGAAAAGTTTAATGTCTTCAGGAACTAACAGACCTTTATATATAATGATTTTAGTTGATAAGCTTGGTAAGTAGAAAAATGAGCTTTCTGAAAGTTTTGAACTATAAATTTCATGTTCAGCTTTTTTTCTGGCAATAAACATTTTAAGGTTAAATTGAAAGTCATCTTGAGCTTCATTTTCTTTTCCAACAAAAACTTGTTTAATAAAAGGTTGGGTTTTAGCAGCCAATTCTCCTAGAACTGTAGTATCTACTGGAACATCTCTCCAGCCTAAAATTTCTAGACCTTGTTCTTTAAAGTGTTTTTCAAAAACTGTTATACAGAATGTTTGTTGATTTTCCTTTTTTGGTAAAAAAACATTGCTCACCGCATAGTTGCCTGCACTAGGCAATTTGAAAGTACAGTTTGCAATAAAAAAATCGTGAGGAATATCAATTAAAATTCCAGCACCATCACCAGTTTTTCCGTCAGAACTAACTGCGCCTCTGTGCTCTAATTTCTCGAGAATTTCTAATGCTTTATGTATAATGTCATTAGACTTGATTCCTTTTAAACTACAAATAAACCCAGCTCCACAATTATCGTGCTCAAATTCTGGCAAATACATTCCTTGTTTCTTCAACATGATCAACAAATTTTAGTTTGAAATAATACTTTTCAAAGCGAATATATGCAGTAGATTTTGAATTACAGCAAGTGCTATTTCATTATTTCGATTTTTTATGTAGAAGCAATATAAAAATAATTATATATCAATAATTAAGTGATTTTTTAATAAATATTCATTTGTTAAATAATTAACAATAATTGACAAAATGTGAATTAATATCAATAAAACAGAGTATTCTCAACAAGAATAGCATGAAACAACAATAATTTCTGTCAATAATTCAAATTCTGGTTTTATCAATAATTCAAAAAATTAAAAAATAAATAATACGCCCCTAAAAAAATAGGGTTAAAATGTAAAATTTGATAAAAGTTAATTAAATACCCCTAATTTTTTAAGGGGTTAATTCTTTTTTATATAAGTTTACGCCACATTAACAAAAAAATAACATTAAAAACATTAACTTAAAATTAAACAATCATGAAAAAAATTATTACACTTTCAATGTTTTTGGTAGCACTGGGCTCGTATGCTCAAGAAGCGCCTGTAGAGGAGCCTAAATTTACTTTAAGTGGTAGCGTTGATGCTTATTATAGAGCTAACTTTACAGCTCCTAATGATGAAAATGCTATTGCTCCTAGGTCTTCTTTTGCTAATCTTCCTGGTTTCGCCTTAGGTATGGCAAATGTAGTTGCTTCTTATGAAGGAGAAAAAGTGGGGTTTGTAGCCGATTTAGTATTTGGACCAAGAGGTACAGATGCAACTTTCAATTCTCCAATGTATTCTTCAACAGGACAAATAATAAATCAATTATATGCTTATTGGAATGTAAGTGAATCTGTAAAACTTACAATGGGTAACTTTAATACCTTTTTAGGATATGAAGTAATTTCTCCAGTAGCAAACTTTAACTATAGTACATCTTATTTATTTTCTTACGGACCATTTAGCCATACTGGGTTAAAAGCTGATTTTGCTTTAGGAGAAGATTTCAGTTTAATGTTAGGGGTAATGAATGATACTGATTTAACCGAGTTTAATCCAACAGGAGACTATGCATTTGGTGCTCAATTAGGATATTCAGGACAATTCTTAAATGTATTAGTTGATCCATCATTCTTTGAAATTGACTATACAGGTGGGTTTGATTTATCAGATTCATTTTTCTTAGGAATCAATGCAGCGTATTTAAAAACAGAAGACAGCGGTCCAGGTTTTGCTGGTGGGGCATTATACCCGCAGCTTGCATTATCAGATACATTTACTTTAGGTTTAAGAGCAGAATATTTTGTTGAAGATGGTGATTTTGGAGCTATAGGTAGTGGTGTTGCAGACACAAGTGTTTTTGCAGCAACTTTAACAGGTAGTTTCGCAATTGACAACTTAACTATTAAGCCAGAGATAAGATTGGATAGTGCTTCTGATGATTCATTTATTGATAATGATTTAGCACCAACAAAAAGCTTAGGATCATTTGTTTTAGCAGCTATTTATAGTTTCTAATTTTAATAATTAAAATAATAAATAATGAAAAAAATAGAAGCAATTATTAGAAAATCAAAATACAGTGCAGTTAAAGAAGCACTGCATGAAATTGGAGTAAAGTTTTTTTCTTACTGGGATGTTACCGGGATAGGAAATGAAAAAGAAGGACACGTATACAGAGGTGTTACTTACAGCACGAGTGATATTCAAAGAAGATATATCTCTATTGTAGTTAATGATGATTTCGAAGAACCCACCATCAATGTTATCTTAACTTATGCAGCAACTGGCGAAGTTGGAGATGGTAAAATCTTCATATCTGATGTTCAAGAAACTTACAGAATAAGAACAGGGGAAAAAGGTGGAGATACCCTAAAATAATAATCAATCATTAAAAATAATTTAAAATGGAAGAAGTAGTAAAAGGAATAGCAGACATAAATGGTGTTCTAGATATCATGTGGATATTAATAGCTGGTATATTGGTATTCTTTATGCAAGCTGGTTTCACATTGGTAGAAACAGGATTTACAAGATCTAAAAACACAATAAACATCATCATGAAAAACTTAATGGATCTTTGTATAGGATCATTAGGGTTTTGGTTAATTGGTTATGCTCTTATGTATGGTGATGATGTAAGTAGTTTTATAGGAAACCCTTCATTATTTTATAATGATGCTGGAGAAATGCATAATTTATTCTTTCAAACAGTATTTTGTGCTACAGCTGCAACTATAGTATCTGGAGCCATTGCTGAAAGAACTAAATTTTCAACGTATTTAATATTTTCCTTATTAATGACAGTACTTATCTACCCAATTTCAGGGCACTGGGTTTGGCAAGGTGATGGTTGGTTAACTAACTTAGGATTTATTGATTTTGCAGGATCTACAGTAGTTCACTCTGTTGGTGGATGGGCTGCATTAGTAGCTGCAGCTATGGTTGGACCAAGAATTGGAAAATATACTAATGGTAAATCAAATGCAATTCCAGGACACAGTATATTGTTTGGAGCATTAGGTGTATTTATCCTTTGGTTAGGATGGTTTGGGTTTAATGCAGGTTCTCAGTTAGCAATTTCAGGGGATAATGCTGGTGCAGTTGCAAACATTGTAATTACAACTAATTTAGCAGCAGCAGCAGGTGCCCTTGCGTCTATGTTTTTAACTTGGGCTAAATATGGTAAACCTGATGCATCCATGACATTAAATGGTGCTCTTGCAGGTTTAGTTGGAGTAACTGCTGGTTGTGCTGCAGTAGATAATTATGGAGCAGTTGCGATAGGAATTATTTGTGGAATAATAGTAGTTTATTCTATAGAATTTGTTGACAAAAAATTAAAAGTTGATGATCCAGTTGGTGCTGTTTCCGTTCACGGTGTTTGTGGTGCAATTGGTACTTTGCTTGTTGGTGTGTTTGCTATTGATGGTGGATTAGCATATGGTGGTGGATTTGGTCAATTAGGTGCTCAAGCTGCAGGTGTTTTTGGTATTGGAGCTTGGTCAATAGTAACATCATTCATCATTTTGTTTATTCTTAAGAAAACAATTGGATTAAGAGTTTCTGAAAAAGAAGAAGTTGAAGGTCTTGATATTCATGAACACGGTATGGAGGCTTATCCAGATTTTAGGTTGAACGAGCATTAATATCAAATTCAATAAATAAGACATTTTAAAAAAAGATCCCTAATTTTTTAGGGGTCTTTTTGTTATATCAATATTTTTTGAATCTATACCCCTAATTTTTACCCCGTTTAGAAATATTTTTTTTTATTTTTAACTTCAAATTTTAAATGATAAGGTCATGAAGAAAATTGAAGCAATTATTAGGAAGTCTAAATTCAGCGTTGTAAAAGATGCTTTGCATAATGTTGGAGTAAACTTTTTCTCTTATTGGGATGTAACTGGAATTGGAAACGAAAAAGAAGGGCATGTATATAGAGGTATCAGCTACAGTACAAGTGATATTCAAAGAAGATACTTGTCTATAGTAGTAAATGATGATTTTGAAGAAGCTACTATTAAAACCATTTTAAGTACTGCAGGGACAGGAGAAGTTGGCGATGGTAAAATTTTTGTGTCAGATATACAAGAATGTTACAGAATTAGAACAGGAGATAAAGGAGGAGAAACATTAAGATAAACTATATTAAAAAACGAACATGGAATTATTAACAACCAACAATGTATGGATGATGATCTGTACAGCACTTGTATTTTTTATGCATCTAGGATTTTCACTCTTAGAAATAGGGTTAACCAGACAAAAAAATACAATAAACATTTTATTTAAAAATATTTTTATAGTTACAATTGGATTGCTTCTATACTGCTTAGTAGGATTCAACCTAATGTATCCTGGTGAATTTAATGGATTTTTAGGATTCTCAGGTTTTGGTCTAAGCTCACCGTTAACAACTGAAGGGGCTTTAGATTTAACATATAATCAAGGGTATACTTATTGGACAGATTTCTTGTTTCAAGGTATGTTTGCAGCAACAGCTGCAACTATTGTTTCAGGAGCTGTTGCTGAACGAGTTAAGATAGTTCCGTTTATGATTTTTACAGTTTTATATGTAGGTTTAGTTTATCCTATTGCTGGTTCCTGGAAATGGGGAGGCGGATTTTTACAAACACTAGAAACACCATTTTACGATTTTGCAGGTTCTACACTTGTTCACTCTGTAGGTGGATGGGCAGCTGTAATAGCAGTTTGTTTATTAGGTCCACGAATTGGTAAATTTAAAGATGGAAAACCTCAAGCTATTCCGGGTCATAACCTCCCATTGGCAACAGCTGGTGTTTTAATATTATGGTTAGGATGGTTTGGATTTAATGGAGGTTCAGTACTTTCTGCAGATCCTGCAGCAACCTCTTTAACTTTAGTTACCACATGTTTAGCAGCGGCAGCTGGTGGGGTTGTAGCAATGTTAGTTTCAACGGCCATGTACAAAAATTTAGATTTAACCATGTTTCTAAATGGAATTTTGGGAGGTTTAGTTGGAATTACTGCTGGAGCAGACCAAATGAGCCCTACGGATGCTATTTTAATAGGTTCCATTGCTGGAACTATTATAGTATTTGCAGTAAGTTTAGTTGATAAATTAAAATTAGATGACCCCGTTGGTGCTATTGCAGTTCATTTAGTATGTGGTGTTTGGGGAACTTTAGCTGTTGGTATTTTTGGAAAATTAGCTGGAATTAATCAATTTATTAGTCAATTAATCGGAATTGCTTCTTATGCTATATTCTGTTCATTAACAGCATTTATTATCATTTATGCACTTAAGAAGACTATGGGAATACGAGTTTCTGAAATAGAAGAATTAGAAGGATTAGATGGCCATGAGCATGGTATGGATGCATATCCAGATTTCAGATTGAATGAACATTAATAAAAATTAACATCTTACATAAAAGGCTATTTGTATTAAACATTTAGCCTTTTTTGATTGATAAAACTAAGGTTTTATGTTAAAAATGAGGTTATATTTTTTAATTTAGATTAATAATAATAATATTAATAGATAATGAAGAAAATAGAAGCAATTATTAGAAAGTCAAAATATCGTGAAGTTAAAAAAGCTTTGCATAATGTAGGCGTAAACTTTTTCTCTTATTGGGATGTAACTGGAATTGGAAACGAAAAAGAAGGGCATGTTTATAGAGGTATCAGCTACAGCACAAGTGATATTCAACGTAGATATTTATCAATAGTTGTAAATGATGATTTTGTAGATCCAACAGTTAATGCTATTCTGGGTTCAGCTGGAACAGGCGAAGTTGGAGACGGAAAAATATTTGTGTCAGAAATTCTAGAGTCATATAGAATCAGAACAGGCGAAAAAGGAGGAAAGACTTTAAAATAAAATAAAAGAAGAGCCTTACAAATTTTGTAAGGCTCTTCTTTTATAAGCTATTATTCGGAATTAAGCCGAATTTCTACTTGCATTAATATTACCAAATAAAGAACGCGTCACTATTTTTTCAAAAATTTTGATTTGTTCTTCATCTTTTACATCAGCTTTTTCTAATTCCTGAATTTTTTTAAGCGCATATTGTTGTATGGTCAATAAAGGCAAAACAATAGATTCTCTAACATCAATAGAAGCTTTTCCAGATGGTTCATTCTCCATTAATTCTTTATATCCAGAAAGCTTTAGAAGTAAATGTTTGCTATTTAGATATTCATCATGGATAATGTTCCAAAAAGCTCCAAATTCCTCATCTTTAGACATGTATTGGGTTAAATCAAAAAATGATTTAGTTAACGACATCATACTGTTATCCAATAACGTTTTAAAGAACTTAGAGTTTTTATATAAAGCTTCCACTTTGTAAAACTCACCTTTGTCTTCATAGGCTTTTAAAGCGGTACCAACTCCAAAGAAACCAGGAACATTTTGCTTTAATTGACTCCATGAGCCTACAAAAGGAATGGCTCTTAAATCAGAAAACACTAATTTATCAGAGTTAGATCTTTTTGAAGGTCTGCTTCCAATATTTGTTTTTGAATAATACTTTAAAGTACTCATGCGCTCCAAATAGGGAATAAACATTGGGTGTCCTTTAAAATCTTTATATGCCTGATAGCTGGTCTCAGCTAAGTCATTCATAACAATTCGGTCTTCATCAGACATAGCAAGTTTATCTTTTCCTATACGGTTAAACATACCAGAGCTTATCAATTGTTCCAAATTGTATTGAGATGAATCCAGGGTTCCAAAATTAGAACTAATGGTTTGCCCTTGAATAGTAAGTTGTACTTCTTTATCTTCAATTTTAGGTCCTAAAGACGCATAAAACTGGTGCGTTTTTCCTCCACCTCTTGCTGGTGGTCCACCGCGACCATCAAAAAATATGGCTGTAATATTGTACTTTCTTGATATTTCTGTAAGTAATTCTTTTGCTATATATATTCCCCAATTAGCCATTAAATAACCTCCGTCTTTTGTGCCATCAGAAAAACCTAGCATAATGGTTTGTTTGTTCCCTCTGTTTTTTAAATGCTCCATATATTTAGGGTTTTTATATAATTGTTCCATAACTTTTGGGGCATTTTCTAAATCGGTAATGGTTTCAAATAACGGCACAACATCAACGGTTAATTCGTCTTTAAATGCAACCATTTTTAGCATTGCAAAAAGCTGCATAACATTTAAAGCTGTTTGATTATTGCTTATAATATATCTGTTAGCACCTTTTTCACCGTTTGTTAGCTGAATCTGTTTAATGGCTTCAATGGTTTTTAAGGTATTGTAAACCATTTCATCTTCAAAGGCATCAATTTCTATTTTAGCTTCTGATACTTTTGATAAAATGTTGATTTGATCTGATTCAGATAAATCATGATAGTTTTTTGGGAATGAAGGATGGTCTGTTTTTATCAAATAGTCTATAACGGTTGTAAAAACTGAATGGTGGATTCTGCTATCCTGCCTAATATCAAGAGTCGCAAAATAATATCCAAATAGACGAATTCTGTTTATTAAATTATTTATTTCTGAAACATACAATGATTGATGTTCTTTAACAATGGCATTTCTAATTTCCAACAATTCATGAATAAGTTCTCTAGAAGTTATTTTTTCGGGAGTATTCAAATTTATACTGAAATTATACATAATAGTTTCTAATTTCACTATACGCTCCTCAATGCCTCTAAAGGTTAGTTTGCGTCTTAAATTTTTAAGATCGGCATAATATTTTTTCAGTATAGATTGTTTTAGTCTTTCAGCAACTTTTATGGTTGTATCTGGTTTTACAAAAGGATTACCATCGCGATCTCCTCCAGGCCAAAAACCAATATTTATGATCTCATTGTGTTTTCTTGTATCATCATAAATGTTTTGTTGTATGTAATTGTAAATTTCGCCAAAAGATTTGTAAAACACATTTTCTAGATACCAAATTAAACTAACAGCTTCGTCATAAGGTGTTGGTTTTTCGTGCTTAAAGAAAGGTGTTTTACCAAGTTGGGCAAATAAATTATTAATCTCTTTTAAGTTGTTCTCTTTTATTGCTTCAGTTAAATCTGTAATAATACCTAAAACAGAACCAGGATAAAACTGTGTTGGATGTGCTGTTAAAACAATACGTACTTTAAACTCATCAAGATAATTTTTTAACTCTTCAAGTCTGTTTTCTGAAACTGCAGATTCTTTAAGGTTTCTAAGCGTTCCAATACCTTCCATATTATTTACTATAGGAAAAGCGGCATCTTCAACCGCATCAAATAGTACCACTTGACGTTCTATATATTGTATAAAGCGAAACAATAAATTTATCTGACTTTCTTTAGTTCTCCTACCTTGATATTTGTTAAAAAAAGTATCAACAATGGTTGTTGGATCATCACCATTTGCAAATCCTTTTTTACAAGTTTCATGGAATAAAGGAAGCAAAACACCGGTTTTAGTAATGGCGTCAAAAGGTAATGTCATAAATATACTGTTGTAAATTTGATATTTTGACAAAACATTTTGTTTGAAACGTGATAATTTTGGTTCTACAGACATAGTATCTTTCTAATATAATTATGTGTAAAAGTAATGAAGCTTATATTAATCAATGCTTCAACTATTAAATTTTATTGATTTTTATAAGATTGTGAATTCTAATTATGAATAATTAAAAAAATAGGGCAGTTAATTAATATCTTTTAATGAGGTTCTGAAATATGTCTTTTATAGATTATTCATTTATAAATATTGAACAAAAAAATTAAAATGGTTTTTTCTTAAATTCTAAAAATAAATTGCATATTTATCTCATAACAAGTAAATTATAGAATTGTTAATAACATGTTTAATAACTCATTTTGCCTAGTCTTTTATATGTTAAAATAGTCTTTATTTTTATAAATCATAAAAAGACCTTTTAATCCTATAAAATTATTTGTAAATGAATTATTACGATTTCCAAGTCGTATTTCAAGAAGTTCCAGGAGAAATTAGCTTATGCTTTTCTATATGTGGATGCCCTTTAAAATGTGAAGGATGTCATTCGCCATATTTATGGAATGAAGATAACGGCTTGATTCTTACTGTTGAGAAATTTGAAAAAATATTAAAACAATATGATGACTTTGCAACTTGTGTACTCTTTATGGGTGGAGAATGGCACGAAGAAGAATTGGTCACCATGTTAAAACTGGCAAAGAAAAATCTATATAAAACGTGTTTGTATACAGGGCAAGATAATGTTTCTAAAAATATACTTAGTCATCTCGATTGGTTAAAGACAGGTAAATGGGATGCTTCTTTAGGAGGATTAGGCAGTAAGAATACAAATCAAAAATTCATTGAACTAAAATCAAATACAATTAAAAACAAATTATTCATCAAAAACTAAAACATGATAAGGCTTACTAACACCCAGGTAAATCAAAAAATAGATTTTATTGACCAGTATATCCATTCAGCAAATGCGGCTGATGGATCTAAAGTTGATGCCAATGCTAACGTGACTTCAAAAAATATTGCAACCATGGAAGCAGAATTAAATAAGGACATCAATATTCAGGTTAATAGGGCTTTAGTAAAACGCAAAATTGCTTCCCTTTTTGGAGAGAATATTGCCAATGAATATATAAGACAGATTGAATCACATGAAATTTATATTCATGACGAAACTTCTTTAAAACCGTATTGTGCTTCTATTAGTATGTATCCTTTTTTGTTTGAAGGGCTCACAAAAATTGGAGGCGAAAGTAGAGCTCCTAAGCACCTCGAAAGCTTTTGTGGTGAATTTGTTAATTTGGTTTTTGCGGTAAGTTCTCAATTTGCAGGTGCTTTAGCAACCGTTGAATTTTTAATGTATTTTGATCATTTTGCATCCAATGATTATGGGGATAACTATTTAGAAACCCATGAAAAAGTTATTGCAAATCATTTACAACATGTAGTATATGCCGTAAATCAGCCAGCAGCGGCAAGAGGATACCAATCCGTATTTTGGAATATTTCATTGTATGACGAAGCTTATTTTAACAGTATGTTTGGAGATTTTGTATTTCCAGAAATGAAAAAACCAAAGTGGGAAAGCTTAAAAAAATTACAGGCTTATTTTATGAAATGGTTTAATGGCGAACGCAATAAAGCCATTCTAACATTTCCAGTTGTAACTGCAGCTATGTTGGTTAAAAACGGGAAACCTGTTGATGTAGATTTTACCAATATGTGTGCTCAAGAATTAAGTGAAGGTAATTCATTCTTCATTTATCAATCTGAAAGTGCAGATAGTTTGGCTTCATGTTGCAGATTAAGAAATGAAATAAGCGATAACACATTTAGTTACTCATTAGGTGCAGGTGGTGTTGCCACAGGTTCAATAAACGTGATTACGTTAAACATGAATCGTTTGGTACAAAAAGGAGCCAATATAGTAGAAGAAGTTCAAAAAATCCAAAAATATCAAGTAGCCTATAGAAAGCTTATTGAAGAATATGAAATAGCTGGACTATTACCAGTTTATAAAGCAGGATTTATTACTCTGGACAAACAGTTTTTAACCATTGGAATTAATGGAATGGTTGAAGCTGCAGAAAGTCAAGGGATAAGTGTTGGTAACAATACAGAATATAAAAAGTTTGTCAATTCTCATTTAAAAGTCATTTATGATGAAAACAAACTTGCCAAAAAAACATATGGTTATATGTTTAATACCGAATTTGTTCCTGCTGAAAACCTAGGAGTAAAAAATGCTAAATGGGATAAAGCAGATGGATTATTTGTTCCAAGAGATTGCTATAACTCCTATTTTTATAAAGTTGAAGACCAGCAAACCAATACACTTGATAAAATTATATTGCATGGTAAGGAAATCATAAAATATCTTGATGGTGGTTCGGCACTTCATCTAAATTTGGAAGAAGCTCCAAACAAAGATGGGTTTATTAAACTTATTCATGCAACAGCAGCTGCAGGATGCAATTATTTTTGTTTTAACATTAAGATTACTATTTGTAACGACTGTAATGCAATTGACAAAAAGACCAACTATGTGTGTACTACCTGTGGTTCTACAGATGTTGACCACGCAACACGTGTTATAGGGTACTTAAAAAGAGTTTCAAGTTTTAGTTCTGGAAGACAGCAAGAACATCAATTAAGATATTATCATTTTGATGAACCATCAAGCAAATTGCCAAATGCTCGTGTAAATACACTCAATAAATTTATAGAACAACAGCAAGAAAAACAACAAGAGGTTATCTTCAAATAATTTGTTGGATATCTAATTTTAACTTAATTATATGATGAATGTCATGTTTCATGAGGTTTAGACAAGATACCTTTACCGATTTACTTATTGAAAACAAATCTTATGAAAAACACACATTCATTTCACATACCGGTTATGGGCATTGGATTCACTATAGACACTCCATTAAAGGTTGCTCAGTATGGTATAGATTCGGTGATTTCTTTAGTTGACGATATTCTATTAGAGAAACTCAGAAAAATGTACAGTGAGAAATTTGAAATTCCATACAAAGAGATTACTGATAAAATAGAAGATTTCAGAGCTAAGAGAATCACATCGTATTTAAACTTAATAAGCGATTTGGCCGAAAAAAACTTCCAGGCATTAAAAAACGTTTCCATTGAGAAAAGCGACGAGATTAAAAAATATATATCAATGCTTCCAGATAGTTCTACTTTAAAATTAGAATTTAAGAAACTAACTGAAAACGGATTTAATATTGCTGAAATCAAAAATTGGGCAAGCAAAAATTTAACCATGGGAAGTATAGATGTTAACATTATGACCAAGGTTGATAAAGACAATTACAGAAAAAACATAAAATTGCCTGTAGAGTATAATGATGCCCATGCAGCACTTAGAGGCTTTGCTCAAAGTAATTTAAAATCTTCTGTCATACTTTCTGCTGGCATGAATCCTAGATTGTATGCCTATATTGGCCAGTTTGATGATTTTTATCCAAATGAATCAGGAGAATTTAACAAGAAAATAATTTTAAAAGTAAGCGATTATAGATCAGCTTTAATTCAAGGAAAATTTTTAGCAAAAAAAGGATTATGGGTTTCAGAATATAGAATTGAATCTGGACTTAATTGTGGTGGGCATGCTTTTGCAACAGATGGGTATCTTTTAGGACCGGTTTTACAGGAGTTTAAAGAAAAGAGAGAAGAGTTAAGAGAAACTATTCAGGATATTTTAAATCAGGAATTGGAAAACCAAGGGCGCCTATTTTCAAAACACTCATTAGAATTAAAAATTTCTGCTCAAGGTGGTGTTGGTACAGAAGAAGAACACGAGTTTTTGTTAGACCATTACCAATTAGATTCCATAGGATGGGGAACACCATTTTTATTGGTTCCAGAAGCAACAACTGTTGATGAAAAAACATTAAACCAATTAGTTGAAGCTAAAGAAGAAGACTTGTATTTAAGCGATATTTCGCCATTAGGTGTTCCATTTAATAATCTTAGAGCAAACACAAAAGATTTAGAAAAAGAAGCATTTATTGCTAAGGGAAGACCAGGAAGTTCTTGCCCTAAAAAGTTTGTTTCCTTAAACAAAGAGTTTAAAGAAACAGGTATTTGTACTGCTTCAAGGGAATACCAATATTTAAAAATAAAAGAACTAGATAATCAACAATTAACAAAAGAAGATTATCAAGAGAAGTTAAATAAAATCACTGAGAAAACTTGTACTTGTGTTGGTTTAGGTACATCAGCATTATTGGCTTATAATTTAGATACTAAAGTTGAAGGAACTGGAGTTTCAATTTGCCCAGGACCAAACATGGCCTACTATTCTAAAATAATGAGTCTAAAAAATATGACCGATCATATTTATGGAAGAGACAATATGATAACGAGAACAGATAGACCAAATATGTTTATTAAAGAACTTCATATATATATTGACTACTTGAAGAATAAGTTAGATGAGGTTAAAAAAAGCATGAATAAAAAAGAAGAAAAATACCTTTTAACTTTTACTAACAATATGAAAGAAGGTATTTTGTACTATCAAAAAATGTTCTCTAACATTACAAATACTTTTGAAGATATTAAACTGTCAGTTTTAAAAGAACTTGAAAAGAGTGTGGAAACCTTACAAAACATTGGTTTAGAAATTGAAAGCCTATCGCCAATAGCTGTTGCAAGTTAAATTTCAAAATCTTTTAGAGATAAAACTTTTCCGGTTTGTTTAATTTCAAAAACATATTGTGAAATAGTTTTATCTCTAAAATTATTTAATAGTTTTTCTTTAAAAGGTGAAACTAAAAAATGAATAGGACAAGGATTTTCGTCACTGCATTTTGATAATCCCAAGAAACAATCATCAAATTTAGTAGTACCATCAATTATTTTTACAATATCCCAAACGGAATTTTCTTTATCATTTTTTGATAAATAAAAGCCGCCATTTGGTCCTTTTGTTGAAGAAACCAAATGTCCTTTATTAAGTTGTTGTAATAATTTTGCTAAAAAAGGCTGAGGTGTTTCTAGGTCATCGGCAATTTTTTTAACACCTATTTTAATGGTTTCATCAGTTTGTATAGCTAAATACAAAATGGCACGTATGGCATACTTACAAGCGTTTGATAACATAGATGTTTTTTTCAAACTTAATAAAAAAAGATGTTTTAATCTTCAATAAAATTTTAATTATGATATTTGTAGTTAAATTGATTTAAATCTATTTGTAGAATACAAACTATAAAAAGAATGCATTTAAAAGAAAAAATTTTACAGCTTAAAAAAGAAAAGAACGCAGTCATTCTTGCACATTATTATCAAACTGCAGACATTCAAGATATAGCAGATTATGTTGGCGATAGCCTACAGTTGTCGCAAAAGGCAGCAGAAACAGATGCCGATATTATTGTGTTTGCAGGAGTTCATTTTATGGCAGAAACCGCTAAAATATTAAACCCTGAAAAAATTGTGGTTTTACCCGATTTAAATGCGGGTTGTTCATTAGCGGATTCTTGTCCACCAGAAGCTTTTTCGGAATTCATAAAACAACATCCCAATCATGTAGTGATAACTTATGTTAATTGTTCGGCAGAAATTAAAGCGTTAAGTGATATCGTTTGTACATCATCAAATGCATTGAAAATTGTTGAATCTGTGCCAAAAGAGGTGCCTATTATTTTTGCACCTGACAAAAATCTTGGAAAGTATATTATGAAAAAGACAGGAAGAGATTTGGTGCTTTGGGATGGTAGCTGCGTTGTACATGAAGCATTTTCCATAGATAAGTTAATCGAACTTCATAAAAAATATCCTGAACACAAAATTATTGCACATCCAGAGTCTGAAGAGCATATTCTAAACACAGCAACCTATATTGGTTCAACTGCAGGAATGATAAACTATGTAAAAAACCATTCTCAAGAAAAATTTATTGTAGCAACAGAAGCCGGAATTTTACATAAGATGCAACAAGAAGTTCCGAATACAGAGCTTATTCCGGCGCCAGCACAAGAAGATAATACATGCGCTTGCAGCGAATGTGCTTATATGAAAGTAAATACCATGCAAAAATTATATGATTGCTTATTGAATGAATCTCCGCAAATTGAAGTTCCTGAACCTATTAGAAAAAAGGCATTATTGCCAATTGAACGCATGTTAGAATTATCGAAATAATTATGATTTCAACAAATTATTTGGTTATTGGTTCAGGAGTTGCAGGATTAACTTTTTCAATTAAAATAGCAGAAAAATTTCCTGATAGAAATGTTGTTATAGTTACCAAGTCTGATGAAGAGGAATCTAACACTAAATATGCCCAAGGAGGCGTTGCAGTAGTTTTAGATAGTGAAACGGACTCTTTTAAAAAACACATTGAAGACACTTTAATTGCCGGCGATGGTTTATGTGACGAGAGTGTTGTTGAAATGGTTATTAAAGAAGGGCCAAAAAGACTGGAAGAGCTCATACTTTGGGGGACTAATTTTGATTTAAACCCAAGTGGGAATTTAGATTTAGGTAAAGAAGGTGGTCATTCAGAGTATAGAGTAGTTCATCATAAAGATATAACCGGGTACGAAATAGAGAGAGCCTTGTTAAAACGAGTTCACCAGTTAAAAAACATCACTATTTTACCTAATCATTTTGCTATAGATTTAATCACTAAACATCAAGTAAAGCAGATTGAAGACAAAGAGTTATCCTGTTTTGGCGCTTATGTTTTAGATCAAAAAACAGGTCATGTTTATACTGTTAAAGCTGACAATACTTTATTGGCTTCAGGAGGTATTGGATGTGTTTACGGCCATACAACAAATCCTATTATCGCAACTGGCGATGGAGTTGCCATGGCATACAGAGCCAAGGCAAAAATTAAGGATATGGAATTTATCCAGTTTCATCCCACGGCATTATATGAAGAAAAAGGAGAGTCATCTTTTTTAATTTCTGAAGCTGTTAGAGGTTTTGGAGCTTATTTAAGAAATAAAGAAGGGTATCGTTTTATGCCTGATTATGATAAAAGAGCTGAATTAGCATCAAGAGATATTGTGTCGCAAAGTATTGATGACCAACTTAAAAAAACAGGAGATTCTCATGTGTTTTTAGATTGTACACATTTAGACATAAAAGCCTTTAAAAACCATTTCCCAAATATTTACGAGAAATGTCTTGAGCATCATATAGATATAGAAAAAGATTGGATACCTGTTGTGCCAGCATCGCATTATTTATGTGGAGGAATTGTTGTGGATAAGGACGGAAAAACATCCATATCAAATTTGTTTGCATGTGGTGAATGTTCTAGAACAGGATTGCATGGCGCTAATAGGTTAGCATCTAATTCCTTGTTGGAAGCGTTGGTTTATGCTCATAATATTTTTAAATATCACAGTGAACATGATGATAGTTTACCAAAAATAGAAATTCCCGATTGGAATGATGAAGGCACAATAATTCCGAAAGAGCATATTTTAATTCAGCACAATTTGAAACAACTACAAGCTTTAATGCGCGATTATGTAGGTATAGTTAGAAGTGATAAACGTTTAAAAAGCGCAATAAAACATTTAGATTTAATATATAATGAAGTTGAAGAACTTTATAAAGAATCTAAAATATCAACATCTCTTTGCGAATTAAGAAACATGATTAATGTCGCACATTTAATTATCAATCAGTCTTTAGAAAGAACTGAAAATAAAGGTGGCTATTATAACATTGACAATATAAAATAACAAACGAGGCTTAACTCAATAAGCCTCGTTTGTATAGTATAACTATAGGTTAAGTAATTATTTTCCTAACATCATTAGTTCGTTACAAACTATTTCGGTGATAAATCGTTTCTCCCCTTCTTTAGTTTCATAAGAACGATTTGTTAATTTTCCTTCAATAGCAACTTCTTTTCCTTTGGTTACATATTTTTCAATAATTTGAGCTGTCTTCCCCCAAGCAACTACGTTGTGCCATTGTGTATCGGTTACTTTTTCACCTTTGTTATTGGTATAACTTTCATTTGTTGCAATTGAAAATTTAGCCAATGTTTTTCCTGATTCAAGATTGATGATTTCTGGATCATTTCCTAAGTTGCCAATCAACTGTACTTTGTTTCTAAGTGTGTTCATAATTTTAAATTTTTTCGTTAAACAGTTAATACTATCGAGTTCCTATGTTTCGACTCTGCAAAGATGTAACTGCTTTCAAAAAATAATCGGTTGATAAATATTTAAAATCGTTTGTAAATGTTTGTAGTCGTTTGTAAACGGATAAAAATTATGTATATTAGCATTTATATACTTGAATGAGATGACCATTAGCCACATTATAAGCCAGTTAGGTAACAACCAAAACATTTTTAAGAGCTTGCTAATCCTTAAAAGCAGTAAAGAATATTTATGGCGACCACAACCAAATAAATGGTGTTTGTTGGAAATAGTTTGCCACTTATTAGATGAAGAACGAGAAGATTTTAAAGCACGGGTGAAACACACACTTGAATTGCCCAATGAGGTCATGAAAGGAATAAATCCTGAAGGATGGGTTGTAGAGCGTAATTATATTGCCCAAAACTATAATGAAAAGGTTTTAGAATTTTTACAGGAGCGGGGCAAATCTGTTGCTTGGCTAAGCAATCTTAACAATGTTCAATGGGAAAACATTTATAAGCACCCAAAGCTTGGTGATTTGTCTGCCAAATTGTTTCTGGTTAATTGGCTGGCACATGATTATTTACACATGAGACAAATTATTAGATATAAGTATGAGTATTTAAAAGATCATATTGATATTGATGTACAGTATGCGGGTAGTTGGTAAAATAAAATTTTAGAAATTATGACAAGAGAATGTTTAGAATGTGGTGAAAAAATTGTTGGCAGAATAGACAAGAAATTTTGCAGTGATGCCTGTAGAAATGCGTACAATAATAACGTTAACAAAGACAGTAAAAACTTAATTAGAAATACAAATAACAGACTGCGTAAAAATTACAGGATTTTAGAGACTTTAAATCCAGAGCAAAAAACAAAAACATCACGTGCAAAACTTATTGAAAAAGGTTTTGATTTTAATTACTTCACAAGTATATATACAACAAAAGCAGGCACAGTATATTATTTTGTTTATGACCAAGGATATTTGGCTATAGATAATGATTTCTATGCGTTAGTAAAACGAGAGAATTAATTTCCTATTTTTTCCAGGTAGAACCTTTTAAAGCCAAAGCGGCTTTTAATATATCTTTTTGACTTATTTGACCCACTAACTTTCCGTTTTCAATGATTGGGAAACGACGTCTTTTTGAATCTAAAAATTTATTTGCAGCATCAAAAATATTCATGTTTCCATCAATAGTTTCAACGTTTTGAACCATATATTTTTCAACGGTATTATTGCCCATTGGCATATTATAATACCTGCTTTCACTTATTTGTTTTATACAGTCTCCTTCTGAGATAACTCCAATTAATTCGTTCTTTTCATTAACTACTGGACCTCCAGATATACGATGTTTAATTATGGCGTTAATAACTTCTTCTATAGGCTGATTAGACTTAAAAGTCACCAAATTTCTGGTCATATAGTCACTAACCGTTAAAGGAGCATCACCAATAGTCTTTTTTTTATTTCGTCTGGCGGCAAGAAAACTTTTTATCCCCATAATATTTGAATTTAAGAATACTAAATATAATTAATTTTTTCGAGTTTACCTAAAACTGTATTTCCTAAAAATGTACGATAAATTAATTATAGGCATAGATAAATAGTGTTATTTTTTAATAAAAAATATTTAAGTAAAATAATTAGCATTCTTTTATGACATTAAATGTTAATTTTTTATAGTTTTATCGCGTTCAAAATAAATTTAAATTATAAAAAAATGAAACGATTATTAGTGTTGATTTTATTAGTTGCTAGTTTTCAATTAAGTGCTCAGAATAATTCTGACTTATTAAAACATTATGACGCTTACTACAAGCAAATGAAAAAGCAAGGAGATGTTCAAGGAATTATTAATGCATTAACACATTTAAATGTTTTAGAGCCATCTCAAGCCAGATTAGACACCTTAGGTTATATTTATATGAGTGAAGGAAGCTATACTCAGGCCTTAAATACTATTGGAATTGATAAAATTGCAAACGATTCTGATATTGCTATTCAGGTGAAAGCCGTTTCATTAAAATCTTTAGGTCAGCCAAAGTTGGCTCTTGGTTTTTTTGAAGAAATGTTTAAAAGAAATCCAAATGCACTTATAGCATATGAATTGGCCGAACTTAATTTACAAACTCAAAATTTAGCTGAAGCCGATAAACACATCGCTTATGGATTGGCAAATTCTAAGGACGATATGACTAAAGCATTTTATGAAACACAAACGCCTTATCAAGTGCCATTAAAATCGGCATTTATGTACATGAATGCGTTAGTGACTTACAATAAAGATAAGAAGGCAAATATTGATGCCGCTGTAGATATTTTAGATTCTGCATTAAAATCTGCTCCTAATTTTAATATGATTCAATTAACAAAAAATGAATTGTTAAGACAAAAGCAAGTACTTCAAGCTGAAGCAGCTCAATCAAAACAATAAGGTTTATCAATTTCATAAAAAAGGGCGTTTTCAAATTTTGAAAACGCCCTTTTTTATTTAGCAAATTTTAAGGTATCTGCTCATTTTTCTTTATTAATTTAAAACCAGTTTTTTGGATAATTTTCCTCCATTTGAAATAATGTTCAAGAAATAAATACCGGCTGAAAATTCACTCATATCTAATTGATATAAGTTGTGTTTAACATTTATATTTTTGGTTTTTAAAACAACCTTTCCAGTGATATCCGTAACATTAAAATCAAAGTTAAATAAGGTTTTAGTTTTAATATTAAAAATGTTTTTTGACGGATTTGGGTATATGGCAATATCGGTTTTATCAAAATCTTTTGTGGCAAGTGTAGAGCCTTCAACAACCAAATCATCTATAATTACACCTTCTCTGTTTTCATATTCATCTGATTGAAAGACAAACCTAAAAATGATATTGGTTTCACTATTTAAAGGCGCCAAATTATAACTGTATTGTTGAATTGTTGTGTTTGAGCCTGTCCATTGTGCTCCGGGACAATTAAAGCAGTCGTTAGAAGCTCCAGAACTGGCATTTGTTCTATCGCTATTATACCAGTTTAGGTCGGTGGCACTTCCTAAAATATTCCAGTTTAAGCCTGAATCTGTAGAGTATTGTACATAAATAACATCCCAGTTTTCTTCAAGATCGTAAGCCATATTAAATTTTAGAATGGGATTAGCGAGCACAGATAAATTATAGCACTTAGTTATTAAGTAGCTTTTCATGCTATCTGAATAATTTCCACTTAGGTTTGTAGCGTAGACATTGCTTCCAGATGTTGCTGTATTAAGCAATATGCCTGTTGGAACCCCTCTTTCCCAATATCCTGAGCTTGAACTAGCATCGGCTTCATTAAATGTTATAAGTTCATCATTAGCAGTTTCAAAATCATTTACAACATTTACAGTTTCAGATGAATTTGCATAAAAAACACTTGTTAACGAGTTGTTAGATTCAAACGTGTCATTATTTATGGTGGTGGTAATCTTTAATTCTTGTTTGCCTAAACTTGAAATTAATAGACTAGGGATATTAATTATTGTCGTTTCATTTTGAGGTAGTGTACCATTCCAAATAGTATTATCAGTAACACCATTTAAGAGTGTTTCAATATTAATTGAATTGATGTTGCTTGATCCTAAGTTTTTAACCAAAATTTTGGCAGTATCTAAGCTACTACAAGAAATAGATTGGTTTACACCTTGAATTTCAACTAAACTAATTTCATTTAAAAGAGTCTCTGTTGGAAGGTTTGATTGCCAAATGCCTCTTCCATAGGTTGCCGCTGTTATATTTGCATCATTTAAATTTATTTCTAAATCAGTTACAGAAACGGTTGGTAAATTATTATCAAATAATTCCCAATCTCCTATAGCATCATCATATCTATAAACTCCTAAACTAGTTCCTAAAAATAATGGATTTTGTGAATGAAAATCTTGATGTTTTATAATGTTTTTAGTAACATTAGGAAGGCTTCCGTTAATACTTGTGAAAGTAAAACCACCATCAGTAGATTTGTAAACTGATCCAAATATACCCGAGGTAGTTACATAAACAATGTTGTTATTGGTATTGTTTACTTCAATAGAAGTTATATCATCTGAAAAGACTTTAGCATTATTAAAGGTAATTCCTTTATCAATACTTTTTTTAAGAGTATTATTAACAGCTATATAAATGACATTAGAGTCTAAATCATCTAGTTCTAAAAAATCAATATTTGTTGTCCCTAAATTGGTTGAAACTTGCTGCCATTCACCATTAAATAAGGTATATAGTTGAGAATAACCTGCAAATAATTCCCCATTTTGATTTATTGATAAAGGAGTTACCCAATTTCCTCCATCATCATTTGTTCCTGTTTCTGCTACAGGGGCATTAATATAAATATTTAAATTAGCTCCAGACTCTGATGATATACACAATGCAGCACCATTTTGTATAAAGCCATACATTAAATTTGAATTACCAGGATTAATGGCAGTATCTATGCCATCAGCTCCATAATAATTTTGCCAAATATTATTGTTAAGTGCATAACCTCCATTATCTTGCAAACCACCTACCATTTTATTTGATGATTGTTTTGAAACAGCAACTCGGTAAAACTGTCCAATTTGTAATCCAGAAGTTAAATCAGTAAAAGTTGTTCCTCCATTTGTTGATTTATAAAAACCACCGTCAGTTCCAGCAAACAAAGTTCCATTAAAAAACCGTAATAAATGAATATCTGCATGCGTGTATGAAGCGGATTCTGGTGATGACCAATTGTTTAGTTTTGTAAATGATGTCCCACCGTTTGTAGATTTCCAGATATTTAAAACGCCCACATAAACTTCATCTTCATTGGTATTTGAAACTGCCAAAGCCATATCGAACCACGATTGCGAACTCTTGTCAAAAAGATTGTCATCATAACCTTCAATAGTTGCGGGAACGGTTGCATCTTTTTTATAAAAGTTAATACCTGAATCAACAGATTTATAAAGGCCTTGAAATGAGTTATCTGTAGCAGAACTTAACACATAGACCACACTGCTGTTGTCAATAGTAACATCGATAACCAATCTTCCAGACGATGCGGGCAATCCGGTTCCAGAAACAGAAAACGAGTTGCCTCCATCTGTTGAAACATAAAAGGTGTTTTCAGAAACAGCATATATTGTGTTTGGATCTCCCGGTTTTAATTTGATGTCTTTAATATTTAAACCTTGTAAACCATTGGTGTTCGACCAGGTAACTCCACTATCAATAGTTTTGTAAACGCCATTATTAGTAGCAACCCATAAAATATTAGAGTTTGCAGGATGAATATAAATATCATTCATTGATGTTGGTGAGTTACTTGTGTTTAACCCAGTTGTGTTCCATGTTGCTCCACTATCAATAGATTTCATTACACCTACGCTATAAGAATTATCTGCATCATCATCTCCAGTTGCAATATAAATGATGTTTGAATTTGAAGAGTCAATTGCTATACCAGAAACACCAATTTGAGGTAAATCATCAGATAAAGGTGTCCAAGTTAACCCAGAGTTTATTGATTTCCAGATGCCCCCTGCTGGAGCTCCGGTATAATATGTAGTTGGTGTATTTGGGTCAACAATAATAGCATTAATCCGCCCTTGACCAGCCGACCAAGAACCAGTATTGGTGTGTTCAAATGGTCCAACTGGTTGCCAGTTACTTAAATCGGCGCTTGTTTGAGATAGTTTAGATTGTGTAGAAGATATCCATGTGTCCCATAATTCCGCAGAAGTAGGTAAAGTTCCGTCTGGTTTTACAAAATTCTTCCAATGTGTTTCCCATCTTTTAAAGGGTTTATATCCACTTCCTTTTACATTTTTATTTCTGGTTTCCCAATACGAATCAAAAGCACCAACAACATCTTTAAAGGTAATTGTAGTTGAAGATTTAGCCATTTTGGAATTGATTTTTTCCATCCATGGAGCATCTTGGTTAAATTGAGCTTGTAAAGTTATTGTTAAGAAAAAAACTGGTATTAGTAATAGTTTTTTCATTTATTTTATTGAATATTAGAATCTTGCGAATCTTTTTCAAGCTTTTTGTTCATTTGTAAATTTAAATTAGAAAGAGACTCCAAAAATTCTTTAATAGTAAAACTTAATTCTTCTTTAGTAGTTGTTGATAAATTAGCTAAGCTTTCAAGTTTGTAAAGTTTAGTTTCTAAAGCAGTTACTCTGGCTTCAACAGAAGGCGTGTTAAGCGTATCAGGAATTTTTTCTTTAAATTCTTTTAAAAATGTTTTTATAGCTTCACTATTATCTTTAAAAAAAGTTAAATCACCTTTTTTAAGTTTCGCCGTTATATCTTCAAGTTCTTTATATTTTTCCCAAGACTCAATAGCTTTTTCAGTTTTAATATCTAAACCATATTCTAAAAATTTGAGTTTTGAGATATCACTCTCTGTGATTTTTTTTGTTGGTACAGTAACCTGAATTGGAACATCATTTTCCTTCTTTTGATTACAAGATAACAAAGAAAAAAATAGGCAAATAATACTCAGAAGAAGTGATCTCATTAATTTTAAATTTTTGTGAACATTACAAATATAATAGAACACAATATTATTTTTTAAATTATATTCAATGACTTTTTAATATTTTTCATTATAATATAAAATCATCAATAAAATCTTTTTAATTTTGAGGGATTCTTATAAAAACATAAATTAATGACTCCTAAAATATTAATTATTGGTGCATGCGGGCAAATAGGTTCTGAATTGACTTTTAAATTAAGAGAAATTTATGGAGATAAAAACGTAATTGCGAGCGATATAAGTTATACCAATTTAGAGATTGTTAATTCAGGAATATTTGAAATTGTAGATGCACAAGATTATTCAGCTATTAAAGTTTGCGTAGAAAAACACCATATAAATACTGTTTATTTAATGGCAGCAATTTTAAGTGCTACAGGAGAAAAATACCCAATGAAAGCGTGGGATTTAAATATGAACTCATTATTTCATGTGTTAAATTTAGCTAAGGCGAAATTTATCCAAAAAGTATTTTGGCCTTCAAGTATTGCTGTTTTCGGGTCGACAACACCAAAAGAAAACACCCCACAATTTACTGTTATGGAACCATCAACGGTTTACGGTATAACAAAGCAAGTAGGAGAACGTTGGTGCGAATATTATCATAACAAATATGCTGTAGATATAAGAAGCGTTCGTTATCCAGGAATTATAAGTTGGAAAACAATGCCAGGAGGTGGTACAACAGATTATGCTGTTGAAATTTATCATAAAGCTATAACCGATAAAAAATATGAGTGTTTTTTAACTGAAGACACGGCGCTTCCAATGATGTTTATGGACGATGCCATTAAAGCTACGGTTGATATTATGAGTGCCGATGATAAGGACGTTAAAATACGATCTTCATACAACCTTTCTGCCATTAGTTTTACACCAAAAGAGTTAGCGGAAACTATAAAGAAAGAAATCCCAGACTTTAAAATAACTTATAATCCAGATTTCAGACAGGCTATTGCCGATAGCTGGCCAAAAAGCATCGATGATTCAAATGCCAGAGAAGATTGGAACTGGAAACATAAATTTTCACTTCAAGACATAACAAAGGAAATGCTAAAACATTTGGGCGAAAAATATAATAATCAATTATAAAAAATCGTGATTAATTGTATATTTGAAAAATTCTAACCCCAAATAATATGCTTGAAAATTTCTGGTTTCATGTAGAATATGGTATTAATCATGTACTTGATATTAATGCCTATGACCATGTTTTATTCCTTATAGTTTTAACAGTTCCTTATATTTTTAAAGATTGGAAACACGTTCTTTTATTAGTATCTACTTTTACCTTAGGACATACCTTGTCATTGGTTTTAGCGGCATATGATATTATTAGGGTTGATGGGAAATTAATAGAGTTTTTAATTCCAATAACCATTTTAATTGTAGCCCTTTTTAATGTGTTTACTGCAGGTAAAGGAGCTCAAAAGGAAAAAATTGGCGTACTGTTTTTTTCGACCTTATTTTTTGGATTAATTCACGGTTTGGGATTTGCACGCGAGTTTCATATGCTTGCTGGAAAGACTGATAGTAAATTGGCTTTACTTGTAGAATTTGCTTTAGGAATTGAAATTTCACAAGTTATTATTGTGTTTTCTGTTTTGTTTTTAGGTTTTTTAACTCAAACATTATTTAGATTTTCTAAACGTGACTGGATTGTGGTAATTTCGGCAATTGTAGTTGGGCTTGTTATTCCAATGATTCTCAAAAGTGATTTTTTAGGCTTGTAATAAGGTCATTAAAGGTTTATTTAGTTAAATTTCATAAAACTTTAACGAATTAGCATTGTAATTAAAATTACAAGCAATTATCTTCGTTATATTATTTTGCGTGAAGGATTGTAACGGAATCCTAATTTTATGTGATATTATAGGTTGATAACATAAAAAATATATAGTGAAAAGCCTGATGTGCCAAACAAAGTAATGGCACACACGCCATAATTTTAATAAAATACATGTCAAAAGATAAACAGCTTAGATACGATAAAGCCTACTTAAGAATTGCTGAAGAATGGGGGAAATTATCATATTGTAAAAGAAAGCAAGTTGGAGCTTTAATAGTAAAAGACAAAATGATAATTTCTGATGGGTATAATGGAACGCCATCAGGTTTTGAGAATTTTTGTGAAGACGAAGCAGGTTATACAAAATGGTACGTATTGCACGCCGAAGCTAATGCTATTTTAAAAGTGGCAGGTTCCACACAATCATGTAAGGGAGCTACACTTTATATAACTTTATCACCTTGTAAAGAATGCAGTAAATTAATACATCAAGCTGGTATTGTTAAAGTTGTTTACTCAAAAACTTATAAAGACGATTCTGGTTTACAATTTTTAAAAAAGGCTGGTATAGAACTTAAGCTTATAGAAGATATAAACGTATAATGAATATTGAAAAGAAATATTTGCCTTTATTATTTGGAATAGCGATAGCTATTGGGATTTTTATTGGCGGAAAATTAAATTTCACGGATTCTCCCGATAGACTGTTTTCTACCAATAGTAAAAAGGATAAGCTAAACAGGCTTATAGATTATATTGATTATGATTATGTTGATGATATAAACACGGATAGTATTGTAGATGTTACTGTAAATGGTATTTTAGAAAATTTAGATCCGCACTCGGTTTATATTCCTAAAGAAGATATGGAACGAGTTGCTGAGAACATGAAAGGCGACTTTGTAGGTATTGGCGTAAGTTTTTACACGTACAAAGATTCAATTGCTGTTATAAGACCTGTTGAAGGTGGGCCTAGTGATAAAGCAGGAATTAAGGGAGGAGATAGAATCATCATGGCTAACGGGGATTCTCTTTATGGAAAATACTTGAATGATGGTGAAATTGTGAAAAAATTAAAAGGACCAATAAATTCAAAAGTAGATTTAAAAGTGTACCGAAGGGGAGAACCAAAACTTTTAAATTTTACAGTAAAACGATCAAATATTCCAATAAAAAGTGTAGATGCGGCCTACATGTTAACCAATAATTTAGGATATATAAAAGTGAATAGGTTTGCAGAAACAACTTATAAAGAATTTAATAAAGGCATTCAAAAGTTATTAAAACTAGGGGCTACTAAAATGGTGTTAGACTTAAGGGATAATCCTGGAGGTTTTCTTGGTATTGCCGAAGAAATTGCTGATGAGTTTTTAGAAAAAGGTAAGCTTATTTTATTTACTAAAAACAAAAGTGGAGCTATTGAAAAAAGCTTTGCCACTAATAAAGGAGATTTTGAAAATGGAAAGGTTTTTGTATTGATTAATGAAAATTCTGCTTCAGCAAGTGAGATTGTTGCAGGGGCACTTCAAGATAATGACAAAGGAACTATAGTTGGAAGACGTTCCTATGGAAAAGGTTTGGTACAACGCGAAATGGAATTAGGCGATGGTAGCGCCATTCGGTTAACAGTATCTCGATATTATACGCCAACAGGAAGATCAATTCAAAGGTCCTATAAAAAAGGAGTTCTAGATTATTTTGATGATTACTACGAGCGTTTAGAAAGTGGTGAGCTTTTAGATTCTGCAAAAATGCAAGTAGCAGATTCATTGAAGTATACCACACCTAAAGGAAAAATTGTTTATGGTGGCGGAGGTATTATTCCTGATGTTTTTGTACCGCTTGATAGGGGCATGCAAAATGAAACCTTAAGTTTTTTACTTAGAAGAGGTTATTTAGGAAATTTTATTTTTGAAGAACTAGAAAAGGATAGAAGTTCTTATAAAGATATAACCAAACAAGACTTTATTGATAACTTTCAAGTTGGTGATGATTTGGTGTTTGCTTTTCAAGATTTTATAAATGCTAGAACAGAATCAAAAATTACATTTGTTGCTTATCATGATGAAGTGAAACAGTATTTAAAAGCAACCTTAGGAGACCAGTTATATGGTGATGGGGCTTTTGAAGAAATTTTCAATCAAAAGGATATCATGATTGAAGAGGTGATTAAATTAAGTGAACAACATTAAATTTTATCATGCACTTTTATGTGCTTTCCACCATTCCACAAAGTCAAAATATCAGTAGCTACCTGCGCTCCACTACCAGAAGCTATGGCGAATTGACTTCTCCATCCGGCTAAAGTGCCAGCAACATAAAGTCCGTCTTCAATAAGATGATCGGTGTTTTTTAACCAAATTCTATTTTTTTCTTTGGCGGCTCTTGGGTGAGCTTCAATATAAGTCTCTAAACCTTTAATGGTCATTAAATTAGTATAACCAACTGCAATAATAACAATGTCGGCGTTGTATGAATTCTTGTTGGTTTTAACTTGAAACTTGTTATCTACCTTTATTATTTCAGAAACCTTTTCGTTATCAATTTGTTCAACATGCGGATAAAGATTGGCTAATTGTTTCTTTCCATCGTTTAGAATAGATGTGCCAGTTGTTCCTGGAGTTAATCCAAGTACGTTATTAAACAAGGCATTTTGAAGATCCGATGTTTTTTGATGGGTTATAATGCCAATTTTTTTGTTTTCTGCAATTGTTATTTTTTTTGCAGAACCTAAAACCAAAGCACATGATAAACCAGCTGCTCCACCACCTATTATTAAAACGTTAAACATTATTTTTTCTTTTTGGACTGAGATTCAATACGTTTTGAAATTCTAAGGATTTGTAAGAGTATCATAGCGCATAAAGCTGCTAAAATAGTAATTAAAGCTAAAGCACTTTCTCCATTGAATGGGTTATTTGTGTCTATTTTTGTGGCGTTAAAAGCAATGAGCCCTAAAGCTATAATGCTTAGTATAATGATGAAAATTTTCATAGTTAAACAAATAATATTTTAATATTATGAGCAAATAATTTTACTGCAATTGCTAACAAAACTACACCAAAAATCTTTCTTATAATATTGATGCCGTTTTGGCCTAAAAAATGTTCAATTTTTTTTGAGGTTTTTAGTACTATAAAAATAACAATAACATTCAATATAATGGCAATGATAATATTTTCTAAATCATATTCAGCTCTTAATGATAATAAGGTTGTTAAACTTCCAGGCCCAGCAATTAACGGAAAAGCTAGTGGAAATACAGAAGCCGTTATAGGGTTAGTTTCTTCTTGTTTGTAAAGTGTAATGCCTAAAATCATTTCTAAAGCAATAAAAAACAATATAAATGAACCGGCAACGGCAAAGGAACTAACATCTATACCAATAAGATTTAAAATGCTTTTTCCTAAAAACAAAAATAATATCATGATGGCACCAGCGATAATGGATGCTTTTTCGCTTTGAATATGTCCAACTTTTTTTCTTAAATCAATAACAATAGGAATATTGCCAACAATATCTATAACGGCAAATAAAACCATAAAAACAGTGAAAATTTCTTTGAAATTTAATTGCATTTTAAAAGGGTTTAAATTTTTTGCAAAAGTATAGTATTAATACTTATCCATAAGTTATTATAACGATAAAGTTTCATTAAATTTGCACTCTTTAAAAGTTAAGTTTCTACTATGTTTCAAATTGGAAAAACCATCGTTTCAGAAGAAATTATTGAAAAAGATTTTTTATGTAATCTTTCTGCTTGTAAAGGCGCGTGTTGTATTGATGGTGAAGCAGGAGCGCCATTAAGCAAGAAAGAAACTAAAATACTTGAAGAGATTTATCCTAAGGTAAAACCTTTTTTAAGAAAGGAAAGTATTAAGGCTATTGAAGAACAAGGTGTTTTTATAACCACTGAGTTTGGAGACTTAGAAACACCATTGATTGACGGGGCGGATTGTGCCTATGTTATATTTGATAAAAGAGGAACTGCGCTTTGTGCTATTGAAGAAGCCTATAATCAAGGAGAGGTTACTTGGAAAAAACCAGTTTCGTGCCATTTATATCCTATAAGGGTTCAAGATTATAGTGAGTTTTCTGCTGTTAATTATGAAAAATGGTCTATTTGTGACGATGCTTGTACACTTGGAAAAGAATTACAAGTTCCGGTTTACAAATTTGTAAAAGAAGCATTAATTAGAAAATTTGGAGAAGATTGGTACTCTGAATTGGAAAAAGTAGCGCTTACTTATAAATAATTCCTTCATTCAAAAAAATAACTTATATTTTTTTTGAAATTCTGTTTTTTGAAGACCTTTTTTTGATATTTTTTTTAACAAACAATCCTTGTTTTATAAGGGTTTAGCAAATTTTATTATTTATAAATATTTGGTAATCAATATTTTATAATCTACAAAAAATGAAGCCAAAAATTTACAAATGTTAAGCTTTGTTAAAAACTTGTTGACAATGTTTATAACTATACCTTTCATTTTCGACTTCAATTTTCAATCTTTGTTAATTCCAAATCGGAGCAATTTTTCGTCTAATTTTAAAAAAACTATACCAGCAATGTCGCAGCCAATGGAGCCCATTTTACAAGAGAATAAAAACCGTTTTGTTATTTTCCCTATTAAACATCATGATATTTGGGAATGGTACAAAAAACAAGAAGCTAGTATATGGACTGCAGAAGAAATTGATCTACATCAAGATTTATCAGACTGGAATAATAAACTAAGTGATGATGAGCGCTATTTTATAAAACATATTTTGGCGTTTTTTGCAGCTAGTGATGGCATTGTTAACGAGAATTTGGCTGAAAATTTTGTGTCTGAAGTTCAATATAGTGAAGCAAAATTCTTTTATGGTTTTCAAATCATGATGGAGAATATCCATTCTGAAGTTTACTCACTTTTAATAGATACCTACGTAAAAGACGAAAAAGAAAAAGATCAATTATTTAAAGCCATAGAAGTTTTTCCAGCAATTAAAGAAAAGGCAGACTGGGCTTTAAAATGGATTGAATCTCCAAGTTTTGCGGAACGTTTAATTGCGTTTGCAGCGGTTGAAGGCATCTTTTTCTCAGGAAGTTTTTGTTCTATTTTTTGGCTTAAAAAGAGAGGCTTGCTTCCAGGGTTAACTTTTTCAAATGAATTAATTTCAAGAGACGAAGGGTTGCATTGTGATTTTGCAGTACACTTACATCAAAATCATATTGTAAACAAAGTGCCGAAAGAAAGAATTACTGAAATATTGACGAATGCTTTAGATATTGAAAGAATGTTTATCACAGAATCATTACCAGTAAGTTTAATTGGAATGAATGCAAAACTGATGACTCAATATTTGGAGTTTGTAACCGATAGATTATTAGGGGAATTTGGTTGCGATAAAGTTTATAATTCAACCAATCCATTTGATTTTATGGACATGATTTCATTACAGGGAAAAACAAATTTCTTTGAGAAACGTGTTTCAGAATACCAAAAAGCAGGGGTTCTTAATAAAGAAGAAGACAAAGATAAATTCAGTTTCGACGCTGATTTCTAGTCTTAAATTAAAACCCTTTATTGATATAAAGAAAAAGCTTTGTTAATTCTAAATTATTAGAATCTAACATTTCATTATCAAAATTAACAAACTAAACTAACTAAGTTTTTCTAATTGTAAATTAGAATAAAAACTAGAATAACTAACTAACCACTTTTCTGAAGGTGTATCAGGAAAATTAAAACCGTGTATTAAAATGTATGTAGTAAAAAGAGATGGCAGAAAAGAACAAATTATGTTCGACAAGATTACCGCAAGAGTGCGTAAATTGTGTTATGGATTGAACGAATTGGTAGATCCTTTAAAAGTAACAATGCGTGTTATTGAAGGATTATATGATGGCGTAACAACTAGTGAACTAGATAATCTTGCAGCAGAAATTGCAGCAACTATGACAACTGCTCACCCAGATTATGCGCGTTTAGCAGCCAGAATTTCTGTGTCTAACTTACACAAAAACACCAAAAAAACCTTTAGTGAGGTAATGCATGATTTATACACCTATGTAAACCCAAGAACAGGCAAAGATGCACCACTTTTGGCTGACGATGTTTACAAGGTCATCATGGAACATAAAGAAACCCTAGATTCTACTATTATATATAATCGTGATTTTGGATATGACTATTTTGGTTTTAAAACCCTTGAACGTTCATATCTTTTAAAATTAAACGGTCAAATTGCTGAACGTCCACAGCATATGCTCATGCGTGTTGCCGTTGGGATACACCTTAATGACATTGAGTCTGCCATAGAAACCTATGAGCTCATGTCGAAAAAATATTTTACACACGCTACACCAACATTATTTAATGCTGGTACACCAAAGCCACAAATGTCATCTTGTTTCTTATTAACCATGAAAGATGATAGTATTGATGGCATTTACGACACCTTAAAGCAAACCGCTAAAATATCGCAATCTGCCGGTGGTATTGGATTGTCAATTCATAATGTTCGTGCTACTGGAAGTTATATTGCTGGTACAAACGGAACAAGTAATGGTATTGTCCCTATGTTGCAGGTGTTTAATGATACAGCGAGATATGTAGATCAAGGTGGAGGAAAACGTAAAGGTAGTTTCGCTATTTATTTAGAACCTTGGCATGCTGATATTTTCGAATTCTTAGAATTGAAGAAAAACCATGGTAAAGAAGAAATGCGTGCACGTGATTTATTTTACGCTATGTGGATTTCAGATTTATTCATGAAACGTGTTCAGGAAGATGGACAGTGGACATTAATGTGCCCTAATGAATGTCCAGGATTGTGTGATGTTCATAGCGAAGAATTTGAAGCTTTATATTTAAAATATGAAGCAGAAGGAAAAGGAAGAAAAACCATCAAGGCACGTGAACTTTGGGAGAAAATTGTTGAATCTCAAATTGAAACAGGAACACCTTATATGTTGTATAAAGATGCGGCAAACCGTAAATCAAATCAACAAAATTTAGGAACTATTAGGTCATCAAATTTATGTACAGAGATTTTAGAATACACATCTCCAGATGAAATTGCGGTATGTAATTTGGCTTCCATAGCGTTACCAATGTTTATTAAAAACGGTGAATTTGATCATAAAGAATTATTCCGTGTTACTAAACGAGTAACCAAAAACTTAAACAAAGTAATTGATAGAAATTACTATCCGGTAAAAGAAGCAGAAAATTCTAATATGCGTCATCGACCAATTGGTTTAGGCGTTCAAGGATTGGCTGATACTTTCATTCAATTGCGTATGCCTTTTACTAGTGATGAAGCTAAAAAATTAAATCAAGATATTTTTGAAACTATTTATTTTGCTGCTGTAACAGCCAGTATGGAAGAAGCTAAAGCCGATGGACCATATCAATCATTTAAAGGTTCTCCAATAAGCAAAGGTGAGTTTCAGTATAATTTATGGGGATTAAAAGATGAAGATTTAAGTGGTCTCTGGGATTGGGCTAAATTACGTAAACAAGTTGTAAAACATGGTGTGCGTAACTCCTTATTGGTAGCACCAATGCCAACAGCATCAACGTCTCAAATTCTTGGGAATAACGAATGTTTTGAGCCTTATACTTCAAACATTTATACACGTCGTGTATTATCGGGTGAGTTTATTGTTGTAAATAAACATTTACTGGAAGATTTAGTTGAGTTAGGTTTATGGAATGATGGATTAAAACAAGAAGTCATGAGAGCTAATGGCTCTATTCAAGGAATTGATGCTATCCCTCAAAATATAAAAGAATTATACAAAACAGTTTGGGAATTAAGCATGAAAGACATCATTGATATGTCTCGTCAAAGAGGTTATTTTATTGACCAATCTCAATCGCTTAACTTGTTTTTAGAAGGAGCTACAATGGCTAAATTAACATCAATGCATTTTTATGCTTGGAAAAGCGGCTTGAAAACAGGTATGTATTATTTACGTACCAAGAGTGCGGTTGATGCTATTAAATTTACTTTAGATAAAGCTAAAAAAGAGGAGCCTATTGAAGAAGTTATTGAAGTTGATGAAGCACAATTGGCGCAACAAAAAAAATTGGCAGTTCAAGCAGCAGCTAAATTTGCACAGCAAAATACAGAAGTAGAACCAATGACAGCTGAAGAAATGAGAGCTTTAATAGCACAAGCAAAAGGTTCTACAGGTGGAGATGATTGTTTAATGTGCGGTTCATAAAAATTAGAATTACCTTTTCTATGAAAAGGAATTAAATTAAGTGTTATTAAAACCATCTCATTTGAGATGGTTTTTTTTGCATTTATTTAAGTAAAATACAATTGCAATAAAAGTTTTTAATTATATTCATATATAAATTAAAAGTTAATTCAATTAAACATTATTATTTATGGAAGAAGATATTGTTACCAAATTACTGGAATGCTCAATATGTAAAACTACTTTGGATTCTGGAAGTGTTTATTGTTCTAACTGTGGCTTTCCTGAAAATGGAACAGAAAAGGAAATAGCTATTTTTCATGCCAATAAGGTAATAGAAAATAGAAAGATAAAGGATGCCGATGATAAAATAAAATCGGCAAGAAATACGCTTTACGTTATGTCTGGGATTAGTCTTGTGTTTGGAGTGATTTTATTTTTTTCTATGAATGACGTCTCCATTTTAATAACCAACGTTGTACTTAGTATTATTTATCTTGTTTTGGCATTCTGGTCATCACAAAAACCTTTAATGGCATTGTTATTAGGGTTGTTATTATATTTAACTACTATTATAATATCTGCAGTTGTTAATCCCACAACAATTATAAAAGGTTTCCTTTGGAAAATTTTAATTATAGCTTATTTAGGAAAAGGTATTTATTCTGCTTCTGCAATAAAAAAACAATAGACTTTTAAGATTGGAAAAATTTTGTAACAGTTGTGGTGAGTTCCTTTTTGAAGAAAGTAAATTTTGTTCAAAATGCGGAAAACAGGTTCAGCAAGGTTATTTAGAAATTAGAACACAATCTTTAAACGTTATCATTACATTTTATGTAACATTTTTAGTTTTTGCATTGGTGAGTTTTTATTTGAACCATGAATATGAGCTAAGTCTATTTACAGAAGGTGTTATTGAATCTGTTTTTGCGGGATTGGTCATTGGATTTTGTGTTTTTGATTATAAGAATATTTTGAATCTCTATAGGCTTCCTAAAGCCAATATAGGAATTTGGATTTTCACATTTATCTTTCCAATTTATTCAAGTTTTTTCGTTTATTTTTTTATTGAATTTGTAAATAGTTTTGTGTTAGAGGTAGAAACTATTAACTACATAGAAACCTATTCTTATTCTGATTATCCCTTATTTTGGGCAGTTATATTTGTTGTTATCTTGCCTCCAATTTTTGAAGAACTGGCTTTTAGAGGATTTTTATTTAATCAACTACAAAAAGTAACCAATAATAATGTAACTGTTATAGCTACGGCGTTTATTTTTGCTTTGGTGCATTTTTCATTTATATCATTTATTTGGATTTTCCCTTTTGGAATGGTTTTAGGATATTTAAGAAGTAAATACAAAACACTATGGCTGGGTATTGTAATACATTTTGTTCATAACCTAATAATCATATTAATAGATTATTATTTTTATACTTTAAATTAAGACATAAAAAAACCATCTTTAATTTGATGGCTTTTTTATGTTTTTAAAATGATATTATTTTATTCTTCTGCTTCAGGTTTTCTTAAGGTTGCAGGTTTTACAGAACGGTCGTGGGCAGCATAATACTCTTCTAAAAGATTCATAGTGGCATTTAATAAATCTTTAGTTTCTAATAATAAACTAAAATACAATGTAGTGTTTTTTGGACTCGATTCTTCTGTACGAGTACGTTCAACTTGTTTTTGAATTTTTGAGGATACTAAACCTAAAATCTCTTGTTTTCTGCCTAAAATAATACCAATTTGTTCAAATGATCTGGAATCGAAAGCATTTTGAGTATTATTGAAGAATGTTTCAAAACGTTCATCAACTTCTTTCAATTCTTTTATCTGGTTGAATTTTAATTTCTTATGGTTATTTTGAACATGTTTATAACTAACTTTAGTAATATATTCCAGAGATTGGGTCATATCTTGTAAATAACCTAAAATATGAATATAAAAATTACTGGCACCAAGGCTCGATTCATCTAAATTTTTTATGAAGTAAAAAATATTATCTCGTAATTCATCTACTTCATCTGATAGTTTTATAATCTGTTTTTTATTCTTTTTTAATAATGCTAAATCTTGTTTTGCCAAGCCATTTATGGCATTCGTATAAATTCTATTGCCTCTTTTAACAACATTTGCAATGTTATTAGCGCTTTCATAAATTACACCTTGTATAGAACTGCTTTCTGCTTTGGTTAAACTATCTTCAGCTTTAACTTCTTTAGATTTTTTCTTAAATGCAATCGAGCTTTTTATTATTAAAGCAAAAGCGGTTACCAATAAAAGAGGGAACATTATAGGTACATTCAGATTTAATAAGTATGCCACTAATGCCGCAGCAAAAAATGCACTTATAGCAGTAAAAAACCATCCTCCAATAACATTTAAAACACCAGCAACTCTATAAACGGCACTTTCTGCCCCCCAAGCTCTGTCTGCCAATGATGTACCCATGGCAACCATAAAGGTTACATAAGTTGTAGATAATGGCAATTTCATTGATGTAGCTAATGAAATTAAAGCAGCAGCAACCATTAAATTTACAGCAGCTCTCACCATATCGAAAGCCGGCAATTCGTAATTTTTATCTTTATTTAAAGTAATTACTGGAACTTCAAATTGCTTATCAATTTTTGCTTGCCAAGACTTTGGTAATACATAAGAGCTTATTTGTGACGATAATATGGCAAATCTCACAAAACCACGGGATAAAAAATTTGGTTGAAAACGTTCTTTTGTATCTCCTTGATTGGCTAAATCTATTTCGGTTTTCATAACATTTTTAGCCTTTGCAGAAAACCAAAGTGTTATAACCATTACAAGACCAGCAATAAACAGCAATAAAGTAGGTGTTGAAGCTTTTGCTCCTAAACTTTCCATTGAAAATTCGTTTGCTGCTAAGCCTAAGGTATTAACTGCAGGGTTTGTGAAATCTAGATACGATTGAAATGCACCTATTGATGGGCCAATAAAATTTACTAGATCGTTACCAGCAAAAGCTAATGCCAATGAAAATGTACCTATTAAAATAATTAACTTAAAAATATTTGTCTTTGCAAACTGTATTAAAGAATAAGATATTAAGAACCATAACACAAAACTTATAAATAAAATATTCAATGCATTATGTTTTAAAAAATCTTTAATGGTTTCTCCACCTGTAAACTCGTAAGATTCTTTTGCAAAACTAGTTCCGCCAATTCCTTTCATAAATATGAAATATACAATAGATGTGATTGCAATGCCTCCAAATAAGGCACCAACCCATTTAGCTTTCTTTTCAAAATTATAAGAAAGCAATAGTCTAGAAACCCACTGAACAAATGCTCCTACCGAAAACGATAAGGCAACAGAAAGCAATATACTTGATACTATTTCGGTTGCTTTCGAGGTGTTGATATAATTTATAAGATCGCTAAAATCTCCTCCTTTATGTCCAATTTTAATAAGTGCGATAGCTACCGAAGCACCTAATAATTCAAATACAATCGATACAGTTGTAGAAGTAGGCATACCAAATGTGTTGAAAAAATCTAATAATAAGATATCGGTTATCATAACCGCCATAAAAATTATCATGATTTCATCAAACATAAATTCACCAGGATTGAAAATACCATTACGGGCAACTTCCATCATACCACTTGAAAATAAAGCCCCAACAGCAATACCTAAACTGGCAACAATCATGATGGTTTTAAATGAAATAGCTCTTGATCCAATTGCTGAGTTTAAAAAGTTTACAGCGTCATTACTTACACCTACAACCAAATCGGCTATCGCTAAAATGGCTAAGGCAATAATCATATATAAGTATATATTTTCCATAATTAATTAAAAATAGTTTGCAAATATCTATAGTGTTTTATTCAACTGTGTTATGTAATTGTTATATTTTAAAAATGTAATTCACATTGTAATCTAAACATTAACTCATTATGGTCATTTTTAATTTGTAAATGACTTATGTCTGACTGCACTTTTAAATTGTGACCCACAATATATTTTGAAATGCCTAATGTATATTGATTTTCAGGATTCTTTCCTGTAATATTTTTATCTAATTCTACATTTGTATAACGACCAGAGACTTCCCAGTTATTTTTAAATAAATATCCAGATTGTAAGTTTAATCCGTGTCCAACTTGAACTTCATCGCCAGTTAGGGTTCCATCAGAATTTTTAGCAAGTGGTTCAGAGGCATCTCTTTCTGCATATTCAGCCATAAACGAAAATCCATCGTATTTAAACATGGCATCAACAAATAATGTGTTAATATTTGTTTCAAATAAGCCATTATCGGTTACCATATAAGATCCTTGGTTACCTCTGTTTCTTACAGCACTATTATTAAAGTCATATGCAGCTCCTAAAGCAAATTTTGGTTTTTGCTCTCTACTTAAATCACCACCTACATAGTCTCCTTTATTACTAAAGTTACCAAAAGGTAAAAGCTCAATCCTACCAGTGTATTCATGACCACCTAAATTTCCAGTGGTAACATTTCTACCTTCTCCTTGTGAGATTGAGAGGATTTCTTTTACAACAAATTTTTCAGAAAGATTAAAATGATGTCTAAGCTGAATTCCCATATCTCTATCAATATTGAATTTGCTATTTAGTAGCGAACGATCTACTAGTTGAAGGCTAGAAGAAGAAATGACCCGTTCTCTATTTCCTGGTAGTTTTGTTTGGCCTACCCATAATTCAAAATTTTCATAAAAATTCCATTGAAGAACAGCATCCATAATAATACGAGGACTATTACTTGTATATGATGAAGTTCCAGAATTATCAAGGTTTGATAAACCAAGCTCTATTTTGTATTTTAATTTCGGACTGTAAGCATAACCATCAAATTTTAGACGAGAGCGTCTTATAAGCATATTTGATTGATTGCTTTCTCCTTTTTGCCAAGTAGAAGTTCCTAAAAATTGAGCTCTAAATCCAACTTTCATGGTCCATGAACTATCTTTACCAACTAAGTTAAAGAGACCTTTTCCAAATTTAGGGGATTTAATTTCTTGAGAATTAACAATATTTATAGCTAAAAGTAGTATAGCTACAATTGAAAGTTTTAGTTTCATTAGAGTTATTAGTTTTTGTCGCTGCAAAGGACTAAAACCAATGTTAACTTAATGTTTCTAAATCATTATTTTTTTAACAAAAAAACTGCCTTGGCCAAAGGCAGTCATTAGATTCATGATAATGTAGTCGACAAAAACTAATAGATTATATGAAATTTCTAATTGTATTTTAAAATACGAGCAAATATCACTTATTAAGATAACCTGATTGTAATGTGAATATTAATTAATCATTAATTATAACAAACTAAATTATCATATAAGTTGTTTTAAATCAATCAATAACAATATCAATGTTAACTTAATGTTACCAAAACATTGTTTTAATGTAAACTTTGTCTTATCTTTGATTATTATTAATTAAAACCCCATAATTATGAAGAAAAACATGTTTATTTTATTTGCTTGTTTTATCAGTATGGTTTCTCTTGCTCAAAAAGAGAGAGTTTTAAAACTTAACAATGAAACTAATTTAATTGAAGTTACTTATTATCATGACAATGGAGTAGTAAGCCAAACAGGTGCTTATACTTTAGATGGAAAACTTCAAGGGAAATGGTTAAGTTTTGATGCTGAAGGCAATAAAACAGTTTTAGCTAATTATGATAATGGGAAGAAAGTCGGCAAATGGTTTTACTGGACTAAAGAAACAGTAAAAGAAGTAGATTATAGTACAAATGTTATTGCTAATTTAAAGGAGTCTGAAAAGACACAAAAAGAAAATCTTTAGAATAAATAACAAATTGTAATAAAAAAGCCTCCTAGAAATAGGAGGCTTTTTTATTTATTGAATATAAGTTATTATTCTACTCTTGACCAACCTGCTCCCCAAGTAGCAAAATCTGTCATTGTAGCATTACCGTCACCTGTAATTAATTCAGTTTCACCCCAAACTTCAGTAGTAGCGTTTTGAGCTTTAGTAATTACATCATCAAAAGTTACGTTATTAAAATGTAAAGAACCATCTAAAACCCATGCTCCTGTTGGATTATCTCCAGCATCACCAACAACTTCAGTTCCTTTTGCAAAACCTTTAATGTAAATATTGTTTAAAGAACCTTTAGTTCCAACTCTTAAACGAACAGCTTCTCCTCCAGTTGAAGAACCATTACCAATAATAGTGATATTAGTTAAAGTAGGGCTTGCCCAAAATTTAGGATCTACATTGTTTCCATAATCTGAGTTATAACCATCAGCTTCAATACCTTTATCATGATCGGCACCTTGTTTAACGTATGCGTTAGTAATTTTTCCAGAGAAACCTTCAGTCCAGTCAATAGAATCATCTTGGTTATTTATTGAATATAAATAGCTTACTTCAACAGTACCACCAAAAAACTCAAAACCATCATCTTTACCTTCAAATGATTCAACATACTTTACAAGAGTACCGTTACCTACACCATAAAAAGATAATCCATTGTTTTCTGATTGACCATCGGCAGCACCACCTGAATACTCAACACGAAGATACTGAATAGAACCAGAATCATCAGCAGGATTACTACCACCATAAGGTAAACTAGCAATTTCTGAAGTAGAAGTAGAACCAGCTAAAACAGAGTTGATAGGAGCTTTTCCTAAAAGGATTAATCCTCCCCAATCTCCAGCTTGTGGATTTGAAGCAGAAGATGTTAATACAATTGGTTCAGAAGCTGTACCGTTAGCTATAATTTTTGCGCCTTGAGAAATAGCGATGTAAACATTAGCTCCAGAAGCTTCAGCTTTAATAGTCATACCAGCAGGTATTGTTAATGTAGTGCCAGAAGCCATAATTAAAGAACCGTTTAATATGTAAGTATTAATTGGATCTAAAGTTAAATTTTCGTTATAAGTTCCAGCTAATTTGATAGTTTGACCAGTTGGAGTTCCACCACCAGTAGTTGTGTTATTAGTTACACTATTATCACTATTATCATTAATAACTATATCAGCTGTATCATCAGTAGTACAAGAGAAAAGCATCGATACAATTGCTAATCCTAAAAATAAATTATTTTTCATCATTTTTTTGTTTAATTAATTTCTATTTAATATTAGTGGTTAAAATTTATATTTTAATTGAAGTCCTAAATCCATGCCTCGTTTATAGTTTGAAACACCTTTTCCATTAGCAGATGTTATTACAACATCGCCAAGAGTAGTTTCTCTAATATATTTAACTGTTGGATTTAGTAAGTTTTTGGCGCTTAGATTGATTTCTAATTTGTTGTTGATATTATTTTTCCAAATGAAATCTAGGGTTGACACACTTTTTTCTATCACATTTCCTAACTGTCCCGATCCTAAAGCGTCAATTCTGTCTGAGAAATATGAAAACACTAAGTTGGCAGTTGGTTTGTAATTGTTAAATACTGGCGAATAGTTAATATCTGCATTCAATATAAATGGAGAAGCTCCTTGCAATTCTTCTTTACTTCTGTTGAAAGACAAGTTATAAGTACCACTTACTTGATCATACAAATCTTGTTCGGTTTTCATATAAGTTGCATTGAAACCAAAAGATAGTATGGCATCTTCGTCTGTGTTGCGCAACAGATTTTTTCTTAATTCTACTTCAACACCATAAATATTGGCTTTATCACCAGTTCTAAAATAACGTTGTGTTCCGGTAGCATCGGCTCCAACAACTAAATTGATTGGATTTTTAATTTCTTTAGCAAAAGCCGATAATGAAAACAATTCACTTTTACTGTAAAACCATTCGTATTTTAAATCTAAATTCAATATTTTTGAATATCCTTTTTTGCCAATGTTTATAGGATCTGGATTAGTTGTTGTTCCCAATAAGTCAGGATTTCCACCTATACGTGTAGAAACACCTTCATAAACAAAAGGGGCTACTTCTTTAAATTCAGGTAGAGACACTGTTTGACTAGCTGTAAAACGCAAGTTTTGATCTTCGTTTATAACATATTTAATGTTTAAACTAGGTAAATAAAAGGTTTCATGAGTTGATACTGTTTCATTACCATTATTCCCAAGATTTATTACATCATAACCAATTTTTTGATCTACCGACTCAACGCGTACACCAGGAACGAACAACCATTTTTCACCTGCTTTTATTTCAGCATCTAAATAGCCTGCATAAATATTTAAAGTTCCATTATAGGTGTTTTCAGGTAATCCAGGACGGTTTGTGTTTGATACTCCCGGAATAGGGTTAATAACTTTAAGAAGGTAAAGACCATTAGTGTCGTTAGAATTTATTCTTAAGTTATCAAGGCTAAAATCATTATTGAAATTATTTGCATCAGTTACAGGATAGTTCGAATCTACGATGTCATAACCATATCTAATGTTATCAAAATTTCTTGTTTTGTTTTTTCCGTCATAACCAAAATTTAATTTAAACATGTCAGAAACTGTATAAGCTAAATTTAAGCGGCTGTTAAATTCTTCATCTTTAATGTTTTGAAAATAACGTTGGTTATCAAAAGGAATATTACTGTAAAAAGTAGGGTTTGTATTTGGGTCGTTATCCAAGGAGTATTGGTAATTCTCTAAAGAGATACGCTTTCTGTCCGGTTGTTTTGAATGCACTAAATTGTAACCAATTCCCCAATCTACTTCCAGTTTATCCGATTTATGATTTCCCTCTAATTGATTAACAGTCATTTGTGTTTGGTCAAACTGAACGTTCATTTGGTAAAACCCTTTATCAGTATCTAATTGAGCATTGAAATTTCTACCAGTTCCGTCAGTACCAAAATAACCAACAACATCTGAAGAGTTATTAATAAAAAGAGAAGTATACTTTAAAGTATTTTTATCATCAATTCTAAAATTAGCACTTCCCATAACGGTTGAAGTAGTAGAATATTCATATTCTTCAGCAACATCAAAGGCTTTTTTCTCAGCCAATGTATAATCAACAGCTGATCCTTTTCTGTATTCATAGCCATTATCAAAAGATCCAGTTACAAATAAACTTAAGCGAGAACCATTTTTAAAGTTGAAAGTCTTTCCTGCAGAACCTCCATAACTAATATTTATAGGTGTTCCAGCATTTACAGGATCTATACCATGAGATAAAATAATGGCAAATGGGTCGTGAGAATAACGTCCATAATATCCAAAGAAACCTGTTCCTTCGCTTCTTACAAAATTTTTGCCAATGGCATTGGTGTTAAAACCTGTACCTAAAGTTATATCGATAAAGCCATTGCCAGTATAATCTTTAGACTTAATATCTACATTACCTGCAGAGAAATCGCCATAGAATTTTGATGAATACGCTTTAGCTACAGAAACATTTTCAATAACATCTGTAGAAAATAAGTTTAAATCAATGTTCTTTTTGTTAACATCGTTTGAAGGTAAAGACAAACCATTTAATGTAGTGTTTAAATAACGGTCTCCTAAACCTCTAACATAAACATTGCTCGATCCTTCCTGTTTTGAAATACCTGAAATTTTGGAAATCGCTCCAGCAGCATCGCTAACACCTTTTCTTGATAATTCTTCGGCACCAATACTTTGCTTAATTTCTACAGCTTTCTTTTGTTCTAATAACAAAGCGGTTTCACTTTCACGTTTTGTAGTTGTTGTAATTACAACTTCATCTAAAGAAGCTGCACTGGCACTCATTGGTACATTAATTTCTGTAACTTTTCCGGCTATAACCTGTGCATTTATTTCTAAAGTTTCATAACCAACAAAGCTGAAAATTAAAGTATAAGAACCGGCATCTAAATTTTCAAAACCGTACAGACCATCTATATCAGAGGTTGTTCCTTTGGTTGTTCCTTTAATTAATACGTTAGCAAAAGCAAGAGGTTCATCATTATATTCTTTGTCCGTTAATTTTCCAACTATCGAACCTGTGTTCTGAGCATAGGAAAATGTAGAAACAAAAAGTATAAATAATAGTATGATTTTTTTCATTAGTTTTTCATGAATTTATTGATGCAAAGGAAGTGATGGTTTGTAAATAGGATGTTACCTTAGAATTAAACAACGGTAACGCAAGAGTTACCTAAACGTTATCTCTTTACTTAAAAACATTTGATTTGTAAACAATAGCTTAACATTAAAAATTAAAGATGATTCTCTATGAATAGACCTTACTTTTCTAAAGTTTAAGAAAGAAAATAATTGTAGTTTAATGCAAATAAATGATAATGAGGATTTTTTTTTGATTGTCCGTAAAAAATCATAAATTATTGTCACCTCGAGCGCAGTCGAGAGGTTATCAAAGTTAATAAATTCATAATGAGGTCTTGACTGCGCTCGACCTGACATGGAAAAGTTAATTATGACAAATTGTGAATATTCAAAAAAAATAAATCTTTAAAGGAAACCTATTTTAAAGAAATTAATTGTTTATGGCGATAGAAGTTTTATCTTCTTTTTTAGCAACACTAGCTAGTGAAGCTAGTTCATTTAATGAAATGGTACTTGGTGCTAATGAAACTTTAACTTCAGTTGGTTCCATTGAACTAACGTGTACCTGTAATTCTTTGGTTTCATAACCAACAAAGTTACATACCAATGTATAATCACCATCAGCTAAATTTTCAAGTAGAAATAAACCGGTAATATCTGAGGTTGACTCAATAGCGGTTCCTTTTATAGAAACGCTTGCAAAAACCAAAGGTTCATTATTCATATCTTTATCCATTACTTTACCAACAATTAAACCCATGTTTTGAGCAAAACCTAAGCTTGAAAAAGTAAATAGTAATAAAGTAATTAATTGTTTCATTGGTTTCTTAAAAATTATAGAGCAAATTAATGGCTTTACTTTAACTAGGATGTTATGTAATTATTAAACAACTGTCATTAAAATGTTATCTTAATGTTACCAAATTATGGGTCTGTTTTTTACTTAATTTAAGTATCTTGCCTACGTTTAAATTTATATAATGAACTGGGAACAACTACTATCCTTAAAACGATTTGGGGACACAAATAAAAGATTAAGAAAAGAGCAAGATGAAACACGTCTTGGGTTTGAAGTAGATTATGACAGAGTTATTTTTTCTTCAGAATTTAGAAGTCTACAAGATAAAACACAGGTCATTCCGCTATCACAAACAGATTTTGTGCATACACGCTTAACGCATAGTTTAGAAGTAAGTGTTGTTGGGCGTTCCATAGGAAGAAAGGTTGGACAAAAATTATTAGAAAAGCATCCACATTTACAAACCGTTCATGGCTATCAAGCCAATGATTTTGGGGCTATTGTTGCGGCTGCCGCTTTAGCACATGATATTGGAAATCCACCATTTGGACATTCGGGTGAAAAAGCCATTGGCGAATTTTTTAAAACAGGTGAAGGAGCACACTATAAAAGTCAATTATCAGACAAAGAATATCAAGATTTATGCGACTTTGAAGGGAATGCAAACGGATTTAAAATTTTAACAGAAAGCAGAGAAGGAAGAGAAGGTGGATTAAGGCTTAGTTATGCAACTCTTGGTGCTTTTATGAAATACCCAAAAGAATCCTTACCAACAAAGCCAACAAAACATATTGCTGATAAAAAGTATGGGTTTTTTCAAAGTGAAACAGAATCTTTTTCTCATGTTGCGGATGAATTGGGCTTAACAAAAAGAAGTAATAAAGATATTAGTTTTTCGCGTCATCCGTTAGCTTATTTGGTTGAAGCTGCAGATGATATTTGTTATACTATTATTGATTTTGAAGATGGTATAAACCTTGGCTTAATTCAAGAAGAATTTGCTTTAGAATACTTGATTAATTTGGTGCGAGATACTATAAATACAAAAAAATATCACCAGTTGCAAAATACTCAAGATAGAGTGAGTTATCTACGTGCTTTAGCAATAAATACCTTAATTAATGAAGTTGTTTCTATTTTTATTAATAATGAAGAGGCCATTTTAAAAGGCGATTTTCAAACAGCGTTATTAGATAAGAGTAAATATGAAGCGCAAATAAATGATATCATTAAAATAAGTATTGAGAATATTTATAAATCTGATGAGGTTATTGATAAGGAAATTGCAGGTTATGAAATTTTAAAAAGCCTTTTAAGCGCCTACACAAAGGCAGTTAATAATAACTATAACGGGAATGCTTCTAATTATGATAAACTTATATTAAACAGATTGCCAAAAACTATGAAAGTTGATCAAGATAACTTGTATTCACGGTTATTATCGGTATGCAACTACGTGTCTTTACTTTCAGATAGTAATGCTATTCTTAATTACAAAAAGATAAAAGGCATGCACTTTTAGTTGTTTTGGACGTTACCACGCTTTGGCGTGGTCGGGCTAGAGTTTACCCTGTGCGGAGTCGAAGGGGTTATATTTTTGCGTCATTGCGAAGAAAATTTCTAATTTTCTGTGGTAATATCTTAATCTAAAGAGATTATGTCGTCATCCTATGTTTGTAAAGCATAAGAATTTACAATTATTATTTTTAGATAAATAATAACAAAAGGAGAAAGAGCAAGACAATAATTCGTCATTAGTTTAAAAACAGTTCGCAATGCTTGTCCCTTTCTCCCGTGCTTAAAGTTTGAACAGTTCATTAGGCGGTTGCCTGGATTCAGGATTGATAAAAAAGAAGCACATTTAAAACATTTGTCATGAGTAAAGTTATAGGAATCGACATTAGTAAACAAACATTTGATGTTAGTTTTAGAGAAGAAAACAAATTATTGCATGAAGTTTATGCTAATAATTTAAAAGGGTTTAAAAGAGTTCATTGAGAGTGATTATTGCAAAAGTGACCTCATAGTTGTTATGGAAGCTTCCGGTCCTTACCATGTTTGTCTTGCAAGTTATTTGTATGACATGCTATTAAGGTATGTGTGGTGAATCCATTAATGGGGCATTCCATCGTTCTGATGAAAAACAAAAATTTAAAACAGATGACTGTCACTCTCAGTATCGTTTAAAGAATGTGCTCTCAATCTTTTCATTTTTTTCAGGACTTAATCCCTTTCAGTTGTTATATATAAAATACTGTTTATTAACTAACTTAAAAAATTAACTATGAAAAATTATTTTAAAATTTTGGTTTTACCTCTAATTGTTATCGTATTCACGTCCTGCAGTAATAATGACGATGATGACTCCACCGTAATGTTTAAGGCAACCATAAATGGCGCAAGCGAAGTGCCTGCGTCGGGTTCAAGTGCAACAGGTACAGCTACGCTTACGTATAATGCCACTACAAAAATATTTACCCTTACAGCCACATATAGTGGAATAACAGCTACTGCAGCCCACATTCACAAAGGAGCCGTTGGTTCATCCGGCGGGGTTGTGTTTCCTTTAACGGCAGCTTCTCCAATTAGTTATACCAGTACTGCACTTGATGCTTCACAAGAGGCAGATTTGTATGCTAATTTGTATTATATCAACATCCATAGCCAAGCTTTTCAAGCAGGGGAAATTAGAGGTCAGCTTATTAAACAATAATGTTTTTCCCTTTTGAGCTCTTAATCAATAAAAAACCATCTGCTTTAGATGGTTTTTTAATTTTAAAATGAATCTCATTGAGATATGAATCTTGTAACTTATATCGGTCTTGTGTATGGTTAGTTGCGTGTTTAAGCAACTAAATTAGTAAACAAAAATGAACCAAAGAAAATTTCGAAGGAATTTTCTAGATAAGCACTTGCCAAAGCAATTAATTATACACGGCTTAAGTTTGTCTTTTGTTAAATTAGATCAATAAACTAGAAAGAACAAATTTTTTCAATTCGGAAGTTGTTTTTTCGTCCACTATTTTACCATCTTTATTTACTTTTCCTTTTACGCCTTTAATTAAAAGCATTGTTTGGTCAGTAAATTTAGCTTGAACGGTTTTCATAATCAATTTAAGTTCCTTGTGACCTTTATCTCCACTAACTGAAGCGGTTATGAGTCCAGTTGGTTTATTCGAGAAAACAGTTTTTGATACGCACCATTCAACAGCATTTTTTAGTCTGCTAGGAATACTGAAAACATATTCGGGCGTACAAATAATAATTCCATCTGAGCCGGTAATTCGATTTCTAAATTCCACGATCTTTTCTGGCACGTTTTTTTCGGTCAATTCTACTTTGAAATGTGGCAGATCGGTCAAGTCATCCAATATATTTAAATCAAAATTAGATTGTCGCAATTCGGCTATAATTTTTAGGATGGAAAGGTTAGCCGAATTTAGGCTTGTACTTCCAGAAATCGCTAATATTTTTTCCTTTCTACCATAAAGTTTTTTTCTTTTTTTAGGACATTGCCCTGTCAAAACCCACAGTATCTCTGTAAACTTGAGGTGAAATGTCAGCATTATTTTTAAAGAATCTACTAAAATAATGTTCGTCTTCATAACCTAATTCATAGGCAATTTCTTTAACGGCTTTATTAGTTAAATACAATTCCCTTTTTGCCTCAATAATTATTCTCTCTGATATTAATTCTGTAAGTGTTTTATTAAAATGTGTCTTGGCTATTTTCGCCAAAGCTTTTGCTGAAATATTTAAAAGATCAGCATAGTCACTAGCAGAATGTTTGGTTTTAAAATGTATTTCGATATAATTTTTTAAATTTTGCAGTATGAAAGGTTCTTTGGATTCGTTAATATTAGATTGAATTTCGGTTTGTTGTTGCGCCTTAATTCGTGAAGCTGTAATTAGAAATATTTTTAAGTAAGAAACCAATAATTCATATTGAGCCAAGGCAGGATTTTGCATTTCTGCTTTTATCTGTTCCAATAACATTTCAAAGGTGTCATTCACATTCTGATCTATAGAAACAAGAGGAGGATTATATATGTTATTAAATAAAACACCATTGCAAGCTACTTCTTGCTGATGTTTATGAATACAGAAAAAATCGGGATGGAAATTTATTACGACCCCTTCAATCGGTTCATTCGTAAGAAACATAAAAGGCTGATAAGGTGAAAACGCAAGCAACATATTTTGAGAAAAACTATATTCTGCAAAATCTACTTTTACCCTACCTTTACCTGTTTTTATCCAAATTAGAGAATAATAATTAAGACGTTGAATATGGTCAAAATGACTATTATTGTCAAATGAAAAAACTTTAAAAGCTAAATTCCCTGTTTGAGGATTGATCAGTGTTGATGTGCTATAATTCATCATTACGATTTAGATATTATTTCAATTTTCTATCTTTTTCATTGATTGCCAAATCATTAATGCTTGCGTATCTTTTTTGCATTAGACCGTTTTCATCAAATTCCCAATTTTCATTTCCGTAGGCACGCCACCATTGTCCTTTAATATCTTGATATTCATATTCAAAACGAACAGCCATCCTATTTTCACGAAAACCCCATAGTTCTTTTTTAAGTTTATAATGTCGTTCCTTTTGCCATTTACGTTGTAGAAATGCTACAACTTCTTCTCGGCCATTGATAAAATCAGTTCTGTTGCGCCATTCGGTATTAAAGGTATATCCTTTTGAAACCTTTTCAGGGTCTTGACTATTCCAAGCATCCTCTGCCAATTGTACTTTTTGTAAAGCAGTTTCCATTGTGAAAGGCGGCAGTGGTAATTTTTGTTCTATATTTTTCATGTTTATGTTGTCGTAAAAAACTAATCGAACCAACTTATTAAGTTGGTTCGATTAAAATTATGAATTAAATTGCTGGTGCTAAAGGAAAATCTACAGGAACTTTTGTAAGGTTGTGTAAATAATTCATAGCTGTTTTATCGCTTATTAGAAGGATTAAGTCAACTAAATTTTCGTTGGTAAACCCTTTTTCAAAAAAAGTATTTACATTAGATTCATGTGCATTACCTCTATTCTTTGTAATGTCAGCAGCCAATGCCACTAGGGCGTTTAATTTACTGTCGGAAGATTTCCCATGTCTAATTTCTAATAATTGATAGTCTGTAAACCCATTCATTTTGCCTAATACTAAATGAGCACTTTGGCAATAAGCACAATTATTTACTTGGCTTACAATTAAATTTACCGCTTCTTTTTCTTTGTTAGAAAGCGATGTTTTGGCATTTTGATATGCCAGATATCTTTCTAGACCATTTTTTGAGTGTGCAATGGTTGCGTATAAATTAGGTACAAATCCTAATGCTTTTTGTAGATTATCAAAAATTATTTGGTTATTTTCTGAAACATGTTCTCTTGTTGGAACTGAAAAAGCTGTTGTAATCATGTTGCTGTTTTTTATTTTAATTAAGATTTTTTACCATTGACCAAGCATCATCAATATGATGTAATAGATTTTGTTCGTCTTTATTCCATTCTGTTAAAGTATTGAATGGCTTTCCTTCAAAATCTCCATTAAAGAACAAATATAATTTGCCGTCTATTATTTTGAAAGTTTCTGGATTTACTGGAAATTTCACATTTTTTTCAGCTACTCCCCAAGCACAATATCCATCGCATTGAGGTAAATATTTTGTTGGATTGGCTTCAAATGTTTTTTTGTTTTTTGCAGATGCGAAATAATAATTGGCCCCATTAAAAGTAGTTGTGTTTTGTTTCTTTCCTTTTGTAGCTTTTTTAACTGTAAAATAAGAAACGACATCATAACCGCCATTGGCCAATTTGTTGCTGTCAACCGGTTTCGTCTGAGCTAGAATCACGTTCGAAAAGAAAGAGATAGCTGCAACAATTAAAAGTGTTTTTAAATTTTTCATTGTACTATAATTTTAGTGTAAATTATTTGTCATTATTGACAGTACAAAGATGCAACCGCTTGTTTTTTTTTAAAATGGATTAATGGCGCATGTTGATGGACGATTTTTTTCGATATGTAGATTTTGATTTTTTAGCTTGCAGATAACTTTTATTCTATGAACTTTTTAATTGTTTATAGCAGACGTTAAACGAAGTTATACCTTTTTTCTGACAAATCAATAAAATCTAAACCAAAAGCATTACAAAAAGCTGTTAAATACTAACCGTAGGTTTTCAGCATCCAAACCAACAGATTTTTGTAATTCTTCAATGCTGCCATGCTCAATAAATGTATCTGGTATTCCTAATATTTTTATCGGGTTGTTATAATTATTTTCAGAAGCAAATTCAAGAATAGCTGAACCAAAACCACCAGCTATAACATTATCTTCCAGTGTTATAATATAATTATATTTTTCAAAAACCTGATGTAATAATGCTTCGTCTAAAGGCTTTACAAAACGCATATCATAATGCGCAATAGCATCATTATTTTCAATTTTTTTTATGGCATCTTCAGCATTTATTGAAATGGTTCCAATACTTAAAACGGCTACATTATCGCCTTCTTTTAATTGAACACCAGTTCCTAATTGTATTTTTTCAAAAGGCTGTTTCCAGTCGATGGTTATTCCTTTTCCACGAGGATATCTAATCGCTATAGGTTGTTTTAAACCAAGTTGTACCGTGTACATCATGTTACGCAATTCCATTTCATTTCTAGGAGCAAAAATGATAAGGTTCGGAATGCATCTTAAATAGGATAAATCGAAAACCCCATGATGAGTGGCTCCATCTTCACCAGCTAAACCAGCTCTATCTAAACAAAAAATGACCGGTAGATTTTGAAGCGCCACATCATGAATAATTTGGTCATAAGCACGTTGTAAAAACGTAGAGTAAATATTGCAAAACGGAATCAAACCTTGAGTTGCCATTCCTGCAGAAAGTGTCACCGCATGTTGTTCTGCAATCCCAACATCAAAAGCACGTTCAGGAATTTGTTCCATCATATATTTTAATGAACTTCCTGTCGGCATAGCAGGAGTAATACCCACAATGTTTTTGTTCTCTTTGGCTAATTCAACTATAGTATAACCAAAAACATCTTGATATTTTGGTGGTTGCTTAGAAGTAGATTTTGCAATTAAATCACCCGTTTCTGCATCAAATTTTCCTGGAGCATGATATTTTACTTGGTCCTCTTCAGCTTGTTTTAACCCTTTTCCTTTGGTAGTGATGACATGCAAAAATTTTGGACCTTTAACTGTTTTTAGTCTTTCTAATTCAGAAATGATTTTATAGATATCATGACCATCAATAGGTCCGGAATAATCGAAATTTAAGGCTTCAAAAATATTGTCCTGTTTTTGTGTGCCTTTTTTAACATTGGTTAAATACTGTTTTAACGCGCCAACGCTTGGGTCGATACCAATGGTATTATCATTTAAAATAACTAATAAATTGGCATTGGTTACGCCTGCATGATTCAGTCCCTCAAAAGCCATTCCACTTGCTATTGAGGCATCTCCAATAACTGCAATATGGTGTTTCAGAAAATCACCTTTTAACTGAGAAGCAATAGCCATTCCTAAAGCCGCCGAGATTGATGTTGAAGAATGACCCACACCAAAACTATCGTAAATGCTTTCGTCTCGTTTAGGAAATCCACTTAAACCACCAATTTGTCTGTTGGTATCAAAATTATCTCGTCTTCCGGTTAAAATTTTATGGCCGTAAGCTTGATGTCCAACATCCCAAATCAATAGGTCTTCAGGTGTATTAAACACATAGTGAAGGGCAATGGTTAATTCCACTACACCAAGACTAGCGCCTAAATGTCCTTCTTTGGCAGCCACTATGTTAATGATAAAATCTCTCAACTCTTTGGCAAGTTGAGGTAATTCATCTTGTGAAAGCTGTCTTAAATCTGTTGGAGAATTTATGTTGGATAAATTTTTTTTCATCAGGATACAAATGTACCATTTGAAATTGTATTTTTGAAAACATAGTTACTTTCAATTATTAATTTACAATCTTTAGTTTTATTTTTTGAAATGATAAATCCGTTTGATGATACCTATTTTATGAAAAAAGCACTTTTAGAAGCAGAAAGAGCTTTTGAAAAAGGTGAAATTCCTGTTGGTGCTGTTATTGTCGTAGAAAATAGAATTATAGCAAAAGGTCATAATCTAACTGAGACTTTAAATGATGTAACAGCGCATGCCGAAATGCAGGCTATTACAGCTGCTGCAAATTTTTTAGGAGGGAAATATCTTCAAAACTGCACACTCTATGTAACTTTAGAACCTTGCCAAATGTGTGCTGGTGCTTTATATTGGAGCCAGATATCAAATATTGTATATGGAACTAGGGATTTTGAACGCGGCTGCATCAATTTAAATACAAAACTGCATCCTAAAACAATAATAAAAGGAGGTGTTATGGAAGATGAAGCAGCAGATTTATTAAAACGTTTTTTTATACAAAGGAGAAATTTAAATTAACGATTACCAAGTAATAATTATTTCCTCTTATCGCCTTCACGTTCACGCATTTTATCTAAATTTTCTTTAGTAAGCAAGTAATCTTTAACATCTTTATCTTTCCAGCGATAGTATGAGAACAAGGGGAATACTATAAAAAACATACCAAGCACTCCAAAACCAATAAGTTTTTCTGAGTTTTCAAAATTCATAAAATATCCAGTAAAAATACTTCCTGCTGATACTATGAAGAAAAATACAATTAGGTATTTCATGTGTTTATGCTTGTTTTTTCTCAATGGTCAAATGTAACATCCAAATAATCATTTCGCTGTTTGATTCAATTTTCAGTTATAGATGTTTCATTATTCTTTAGTAAAGTTAATTAACTGCCTTCTGTAAGCCGTTAAAAGTTTAGATTTTGAAATAAATCCTATGTAAACATCGTCTTTTACAACGGGTAAATTCCAAGCGCTACTATCTTGAAACTTTCTCATGATGTCGGTCATTTTATCTTTATCAACATCAATAATTTCTGGAGCTGGCTGCATAATGTCATGCGCTCGAATTTCTCCGTATAGATCTTGATCAAACATGATTGGCCTTAAATCATCTAAAAGAATAATGCCAACTAATGCTTTGGTTTTAGCATCAATAACAGGAAAAATATTTCTGTTAGACTGAATAACAGCCGTATTAACTATTTCCCCTAAGTTCATATTAGATGTGATACTTACAAAATTGGTTTCTATAACTTTATCTATATCCATTAATGTAAGCACTGCATGATCTTTATCATGTGTTATTAATTCGCCTTTTCTGCCAAGTTGCATATTATAAACAGAATGAGGACTAAAATGTTTTGTGACACTAAATGAAATAACTGCCGTAATCATTAAAGGTATAAAAAGTTCATAGCCCCCAGTTAATTCTGCAATTAAAAAGATAGCTGTTAAAGGTGCATGTAGTACACCAGCCATGAGTCCTGCCATTCCAACAAGGGTAAAATTAGTTTCAGAAACAGGTGTGCTGAATATCCCACAATTATTAATTATTTTGGCTATACAGTTTCCCATAATACTACCCATAAAAAGTGTTGGAGCAAAAATACCACCAACTCCTCCAGCGCCAAAAGTTAAAGCGCTTGCAATGATTTTGAAAAAAACCAAACCAGCTAACAATACGATAACAACCCAAACATTAGATAAATCCATATTCAAGAAATTGTTTTCTAATGCTTTTTCAGGATTACCAGCAATAAGCTTATTAATCACATCGAACCCTTCACCAAAAAGGGGAGGAATTAAATATACTAAAACACCAATGGCAACACCGCCAAATAGAAGTTTTTTAATAGGAGAGTCCAGTTTATCAAATAATTTTTGAATTCGTTCATATACCTGGGTAAAATATATGGAAGTAAAAGCCGCAAACAAGCCTAATATCATGTAAAATGGAGCATCAGAAATAAAAAACTTATCTTCTATTTTGAAAGGTAATATAACATCATCTCCAAAGAAAAAATACGATGTTAAGATGGCTGAAAGAGATGCTAATAAAAGCGGTAACATGGATACAAGTGTTAAATCCAAGCTAAACACTTCAATAGCAAAAACGATGGCAGCAATAGGAGCTTTAAAAATAGAAGATAAGGCACCTGCTGCTGCACAACCAATCAATAAAGTTCTTGTAGTTTGGTTCATATGAAACATCCTTGCAATGTTAGAGCCAATAGCGGCTCCCGTTGCAACGGTTGGTCCTTCAAGCCCAACAGAACCACCAAACCCAACAGTTAATGGAGCGGTAAAAATAGAACCAAACATTTGGTATTGTTTTATAATACCTTTTCGCTTAGAAATAGCATAAAGTGTTGTAGGAATCCCGTGGCTAACTTTGTTTCTAATAATATATTTAATAATTAAATAAACCAGTGTTAAGCCAATAATTGGAAATAAAAAATAAAACGCGTGATGGTAATATTTAACCACTCTTCCTTCTAAAACATGTTGAATAAAATGCGTAAAGTTTTTTAAAACTACGGCTCCTAAACCAGAAACAAGACCAATAACAATACTAAGTATATAAACAAATTGTCTGTGAGAAATATGTTTAGCTCTCCAAACTAATATTTTTTTTAATATGGTTTCTTGTGGCATAATTATAAAATTACTAAAAAATCCTGCTTTTTGCAGGATTTAGTCTTTAGGATTTAATATTAAGCTTTAAACTTAATTCTTCAAGTTGTTTATCATCAATAGGCGCAGGAGCATCAATCATAACATCACGTCCTGAATTGTTTTTTGGAAAGGCTATAAAGTCGCGAATAATTTCTTGTCCAGCTAATATGGCTACTAATCTATCTAAACCAAAAGCCAATCCACCGTGTGGTGGAGCACCATATTGAAATGCGTCCATTAAGAAACCAAATTGGGCTTTTGCTTCTTCAGGAGTGAAACCTAAATAATCAAACATTAAGGATTGTGTTTTTTTATCATGAATTCTTATAGAACCACCGCCAATTTCGTTTCCATTCAAAACTAAATCATAAGCATTGGCTTTAACGTCACCTGGATTTGTTGAAAGTAACTCTAATTGTCCAGGTTTTGGAGAAGTAAATGGATGATGCATGGCGTGATAACGTTTGGTGTCTTCATCCCATTCTAAAAGAGGGAAATCAATCACCCAAAGTGGAGCAAATTCATTTGGCTTGCGTAAACCTAAACGTGTTGCAAGCTCCATCCTTAAAGCACTTAACTGGCCTCTTACTTTGTTTGCTTCTCCGGAAAGAATACAAATTAAATCACCATCTTTAGCTCCTGTTATTTCTGCCCATTTTGCTAAATCTGATTCGTCATAAAATTTATCTACGGATGATTTATATGTTCCGTCTTCGTTACAACGACAGTAAACCATTCCTAAAGCACCAATTTGAGGACGTTTTATCCAGTCAATTAATTGGTCAATTTCTTTTCTGGTAAAATTATTACCACCAGGAACTGCAATACCAACAACCAATTCTGCAGAATTGAAAACGCCAAAATCTTTATGTTGAGTCACACTATTTAATTCTCCAAACTGCATTCCAAAACGAATGTCTGGTTTGTCATTTCCATATAATCTCATGGCGTCATCATAAAGCATCCTAGGGAATTTTTCTATTTCAATACCATTGATTTCTTTAAGTAAGTGACGTGTTAAACCTTCAAAAGCATTTAATATGTCTTCTTGCTCAACAAATGCCATTTCGCAGTCTATCTGAGTGAATTCAGGTTGTCTGTCGGCACGTAAATCTTCGTCCCTAAAACATTTTACAAGTTGAAAATATTTATCCATGCCACCAACCATAAGCAATTGTTTGAAAGTTTGTGGGGATTGAGGCAATGCATAAAATTGACCTGCATTCATTCTGCTCGGTACTACAAAATCACGTGCTCCTTCAGGTGTTGATTTAATCAAATAAGGCGTTTCAACTTCAATAAACCCTTCTTTAGATAAATAATTTCTAACGGCTTGAGCCACTTCATGCCTGAAAATCAAACTATTCTTCACTGGATTACGACGGATATCTAAATAACGGAATTTCATACGTAACTCTTCACCACCATCAGTATCATCTTCAATAGTAAATGGAGGAAGCAAGGCCTTATTTAAAACCGTTAATTCTGAAACTAAAATTTCAATATCACCAGTTGAAAGGTTAGGATTTTTTGAGGTACGTTCAATAACAGTTCCTTTAACCTGAATAACAAATTCTCTACCAAGAGTTTTGGCTTCTTGAATGATATTTTTTGAAGTACGTTCTTCATCAAAAATAAGTTGAGTAATCCCGTAACGATCGCGAAGATCTACCCAAATCATGAATCCTTTATCACGTGATTTTTGTACCCAACCTGCAAGTACAACCTCTTTATTTATATGTGATGCGTTTAATTCACCACAATTATGACTTCTGTACATATTAAGAAATTTGAAAACCCATTATCTGTCGATAAATAAGATGTTAAATAAGATGCAAATTTAGGAAGATATCTGCTTAAAAAACTATCATTTCCAGGATAAATTATTAATATAAGATTTTTATAAATAAATAAATAAATTAACAAATACTACTATATTAATTTAACTTTTTAACCTTAAAATTGTTGAAATTGCAAAAAAATTGTAAATTGGACCAATATATTTTTTAACAATATATTGTTAATTTAATCCAATGAATTATGAAAAAAACTTTACAAATTAAAATTTATTTGTTTTTACTACTATTGTTTCCTGTAGTGATTTTTGCTCAAGAGACCATAACAGGTACCGTGACAGAGACTGGTTCTAAAGACCCTATTCCAGGAGCTAATGTGATAGTTAAAGGAACAACAACAGGAACAATAACTGATTTTGACGGAAATTTTAGTTTAAATGTAGTTAGCCTGCCTGTAACCATTGTTGTATCTTCTTTGGGATACAATACACAGGAAGTAAAGGTTAATTCAGAACAAAAAGTCATGGTTTCGCTAACTGAAGGAGTAGCTTTAGATGAAGTGATGCTTATTGGTACAAGAAACCCAAATCGTTCATCAACAGATACTGCTGTGCCGGTTGATGTTATTGATGTAAAAGAATTGGTTACTGCAGGACCGCAAGTGAATTTAAACCAGATTTTAAATTATGTAGCGCCATCATTTACATCAAATACACAGACCATTTCTGATGGTACAGACCATATTGATCCTGCTTCGTTAAGAGGTTTGGGACCTGATCAAGTTTTAGTATTAATTAATGGAAAGAGAAGACATAATTCTTCTTTAGTAAATGTTAATGGGACTTTTGGACGTGGAAGTGTTGGAACCGATTTAAATGCAATTCCGGCCGCTTCTATTGCACGTATTGAGGTTTTGAGAGACGGAGCAGCTGCACAGTATGGTTCTGACGCCATAGCTGGAGTTATTAATATTGTGCTTAAGAAAAATACCAACGAGTTAAATTTAAACATTACTACCGGGGCTAACTTTACAAAAAATGCAAATGATCAAACAGGTGGTGTTGATGGTGAAACCACTAATGTTAGTGCCAACTATGGGTTAAATATTGGAGACAAAGGAGGATTTATAAACTTTACTGGTGATTTTGATGTGAGAGAAGATTATAGCAGAATGAAAGAATGGGGAGGAGATATTTTTAATCTTTATAATACTGTTGAACGTTTTGCAAATAATGACGACTATGATTTATCATTGTTATTAGATGATGATGTAGCTGATGTTATTAAATATGGTAATCAGGCTGGGCTAGGTTTAAGTCCAACAGCTACGAAGGCAGAGTTACAAGGAATTTTATCTGCAAAAAATAATGAAGCTGAATTGTCGGCTAGAGGTTTAAAACGAAGTGATTTTAATATGAGAGTTGGGCAATCTTCTTTACGTGGAGGTCGTTTCTTCGCAAATTTCTCTCTTCCTTTAGATGATAATGGTACTGAACTCTATTCATTTGCTGGTATAAGTTCAAGAACTGGAAACTCTGCTGGATTTTACAGACAACCTTATGAAAGCAGGACGTATACACCTGCCTATATGAATGGATTTTTACCTGAAATAAATTCAAATATTTCTGATAAATCTTTTGCGATAGGTATTAAAGGTAAAATTAATGAATGGGATGTTGATTTTAGCAATACTTGGGGTAAAAATGCTTTTATGTATACTATTGGAAATACTTTTAATGCTTCTATGCAAAAAGCGTCTCCAACACTTTTTGATGCAGGTGGATTTTCATTTGCACAAAATACAACCAATTTAGATATTAGTAAATTTTATGATGATGTTTTAGCGGGTACAAATGTTGCTTTTGGTGCTGAGTATCGTGTTGAAACTTATGATATTATAGCCGGCGAATTAGGGTCTTACGCACAATATACTGCTGATGGACAAGTAATTACTTTAGCTTCACAAACCCCTTCATTAGACTTTTTTGGAGCCAAAAGACCAGGAGGCTCTCAAGTATTTCCTGGATTTAGTCCCGCAAACGAATTGTCACGTGGAAGGAGTAGTGTTGCAGGTTATTTTGATTTAGAAGCAGATGTTACTGAAAATATTTTGTTAAGTGGAGCATTGCGTTATGAAGATTATTCTGATTTTGGATCTACTCTAAATGTTAAAATTGCTACTAGAATTAAAGCTGGTGAAAACACTAATTTAAGAGCTGCATTTAATACAGGATTTAGAGCACCGTCTTTACATCAGTTAAACTTCAATTCAACGTCTACAATTTTTGATAACTTAGGAAATCCACAAGAAGTTGGAACTTTTGCGAACGATAGTAGAGCGGCACAATTGTTAGGCATTCCACAATTGAAAGAAGAAACGTCTTCAAGTATTAGTTTAGGATTTACATCTAAATTGCCTGATGCTCACTTAACATTTACAGTTGATGGGTATTGGGTAGGCATTAATGATAGAGTTGTATATACAGGACAGTTTGGAATTAACGATACTGATACAAATCCTGATAATGATACAGGTTCTGAGTTAGATTTATTATTAAAACAAGCTAATGCTTCTGCAGCATCCTTTTTTGCAAATGCTATTGATACAGAATCAAAAGGATTGGATATTGTGATTACCCATGATGCTAGAATAGGCAGTTCCGCAAAATTAAAAAGTGATTTATCAGGAACGTTTTCAAAAACGAAAAAAGTGGGTGGAATAAAAGCTTCAAACGTATTAAAAGATGCTGGTCTAGTTGGAACATATTTTCCTGAAGACAGCCGTGTATATTTAGAAGAGGCGGTACCAAGAACCAAGATAAACCTATCAAACAGTTATACAACAGATAAATTCAATATCTTTTTAAGAAATGTTTGGTTTGGTGAAGTAACTGAAGCTACTACAACTGTTGCAAATCAACAAGTATTTGGATCTAAATTAGTGACTGATTTATCTTTTGGGTATAAAGTTGCGGAAAGCACAACAATTACAATAGGAGCAAATAATTTATTTGATATTTATCCTGATAGAGCTGAAGACAAATACAATAACCGTAGTAGCGGTCGTTTTGATTGGTCTAGAAGAGCGCAACAATTTGGAATTGGAGGTCGTTTTCTTTTTGCTAGATTAAGTTTTACTCTTAAATAATCAATTTATGTATTATAAAAAAGCCTCAACATTTGTTGAGGCTTTTTGTTTTAATTAATTATTCAATACGTGATTCTTTTTAGTTGCAACTCTATCGCTAAACAACCACATTTTATATCTAGTTACTAAGTAAAATAATATAGGAACCACTACTAGAGTTAAAAAAGTAGCTACAAATAACCCATAAATAACAGTCCAAGCTAGTGGCCCCCAGAAAATAACGTTATCTCCACCCATATAAATGTTAGCATCAAAATCATTAAAAAAGGTAAAGAAATTAATATTTAAACCAATAGCAAGTGGTATTAAACCTAAAATAGTGGTTATGGCTGTTAATAATACAGGTCTTAAACGTGCTTTCCCGGCTTTAACAATAGCCTCAAAAAGTTCTTCTTTACTTATATATTGATTGTCTTCCAAATCATGTTCAATCTTTTTTCGGTCAATTAATAATTGGGTGTAATCTAAAAGTACCACACCATTATTTACTACAATACCAGCAAGCGATATAATACCCATCATGGTCATCATGATTACAAAAGGACTACCTGTAATAACCATACCACCAAATACTCCAATAAAACTTAAGAAAACGGCCAGCATGATAATGCCTGGTTTTGAAACCGAATTAAACTGGAATATTAAAATAAAGAAAATAAGTCCTAAACCTATAAAGAACGCACTCATTAAAAAAGCCATTTGTTTATTTTGCTCCTCAATTTGACCTGTATAATCAATTTTTATATTATCAGGTTTTTCAGTAAAGGATTGCATTTCATGTTGAATTTTAGAAACGATTGCTCCCGCATCTGTAAAACCGGGTGATAATGCTGAATATAAGGTTACCACACGCTTCACATCTCTATGCTTTATGGCGCTAAAACCAGAGGTGTTATTTTGTTTTGCCACTGCAGATACAGGGATTTCCTTTATTTGACCAGAAGCCATATCTCTAAAAGTTATTTTTTGGTTAAAAATAGCACTAGTATTATATCTGTTTTCTTCATTAAATCTAACATAAATATCATAGTCATCACCATTTTCTTTGTATACACCAGCTTTAGCACCAAAAATAGAATTACGTAATTGTTGGCCTACTTGACCTGATGAAACGCCTAATTCGCCTGCCTTTTTTCTGTCAACATGAACTTGCATTGCAGGTTTTGATTTATTGACATCAATTTTCAATTCATCAATCCCTTGAATATTTTTGGTATTTAAGAAGTTTCTCATTTTTTCTGCTGTATTTATTAATTCAGCATAATCATCACCTTCTAACTCAATATTTATGGGATAACCTGCAGGTGGACCTGCGGCATCTTTTTCAACAGAAATTGCAACACCAGGATATATGTCTTTGAGATCTTCTTGAACTTTTTTAAGAAGTTCTTTACTGTCTGCACCTCTTCTATATTTAAACTCGCGCATGGTAGCAGTAATTTTTCCACGATGAGGCATTTCTGCAGCTGAACCACCATCAGTTTGTGGATTACCTGCACCTTCACCAACTTGAGAAACAGCGCTTTCAGTTAAAAAATTATAATCACCATCCATAAAAATGGGGTCGTTAATTATTTTATAAACACGGTTTTCAATGTCTTTAGTTATGGCATTGGTTTTTTTAATATCAGTACCTTCAGGATATTCTATATATACTATAATTTGTTTAGGTGTATTGTCTGGAAAAAATTCCACTTTAGTTCTTTGACTACCAATAGAGGCACCAAACCCAGCAAATGCTATAATAAGCAACAAGAATGTGCCAATGATGATAAAAAAAGGTCTCTTGCCTTTTAATGCAGCGCGAAGCGTACGTTCATATAAAAGTTCATAACGTGGTAAAATGTCATTTTGAAAGTGATTTGACCATTTTCTTAAGAACAATCGGTAAACCCATAACAATATGGATGTTATAACCATAAGTGTTCCTAAACCTCTATAGCTACCACCAAAGATAAAAATGAGAATTCCAATGATGGCTATAGTTCCAGATAGTTTAATAATTTGTTTTAATGGTAAGTTTTTGTCTTCTGTAGTCATAAACTGCGATACCATTACAGAGTTAAAGAAAATAGCAACAAATAATGATGAACCTAATACCACGGATAGAGTTATTGGGAAATATTTCATGAATTCTCCCATGATTCCTGGCCACATTCCCAAAGGAATAAATGCTGCAACCGTTGTAGCTGTAGAAATGATGATTGGAAAAGCAATTTCACCAATTCCTTTTTTAGCAGCTTCGGTTCTGCTTAAGCCTTCTTCATTCATTAATCGGTACACGTTTTCAACTACCACGATACCGTTGTCTACAAGCATACCCAGACCCATAATCAAACCAAATAAAATCATGGTATTCATGGTATAGCCTAAAAGATTTAATATCATGAGTGACATGAACATGGACATAGGAATGGCAAAACCAACAAACAAGGCATTTTTAAATCCTAAAAAGAACATTAATACGGTTACAACTAGAATAATTCCAAAAAAGATGTTGTTAACCAAGTCATCTACTTGCCCAATAGTTTGTGAAGACTGGTCATTGGCAATGGTCACTTTTAAATCTGGTGGGAATACATTGGCAACAGCATTATCAACAATAGCTTGAATCTGCTCAGCAGCAGCAACCATGTTTTTTCCAGAACGTTTTTTAACATCTAACATAACAACAGGTTTACCAAACTCTCTTGCGTATGTTGTTTTGTCTTCATCTTTAAATGAAACTGTTGCTATATCTTTTAAATAAATAGGGTTGTTATGCTCAGATTTTACAACAAAGTTTTCTAAGTCACTAGGCTTGTCTATTTCACCAATAATTCTGATGGTACGGCGTTGTCCGCTGGTGATTAAGTTACCAGCAGACATGGTCATGTTTTCACCATTTATGGTGTTTATTATATCATTAAAGCTAACTTGGGCAGCCATCATTTTATATATATCTACAGCTACTTCAACTTCTTTGTCTTGAGCACCACGTATATCTACCTGTTTAATTTCTTGCAAACTTTCAATTTCATCTTCAAGATATTCTCCATATTCTTTTAATTTTTCAATTGGATAATCTCCATAGATATTAATGTTTAGAATAGGCATTTCTTCAGAGAGACTTAAATCAAAAACATTAGGTTCTACTTTTGCACCATTAAAAGTCGGCCAATCTTCACCCGAGGTCTCAGAATCTACTTCATCTTTAACTTTTTGCTTTGCAGCTTCAACAGAAATATTTTCATCAAACTCAACAATAATAATAGAGTAATCTTCTTGTGAGGTTGAGGTTATTTCAACTACATTACTTACTGTTTTTAATTTGTCCTCAATTGGATCAGTAATTAGTTTTTCAATATCTTCAGCTGTATTTCCAGGATATATTGAACTAATATAAATTTTGGTTTCTTTTACCTCAGGAAAACTTTCACGAGGCATGCTATAGTAGGCTCCAGCACCAAGAATAAGAATCAGGGTAATTAAAACATACATAGTTGTTTTATTATTGATGGCCCATGATGATAATCCAAACTCCTTATGAGCTTCTTTTTTCTTTTTAGTCATTTTTAAAAACTTTATAGGTTTGAATTATTGCTCTTTATCAACTACTAGGATTTTTATTTCTTGTCCATCTTTAACGCTACGTGCACCTTCATCAATGATCTCATCTTCATGTACTAAACCAGAAAGAATTTCAATATAATCACCTTGTGTTTTACCTGTTTCAATAATGACTTGCTTTGCAATTCCTTTGTCTCCATTTTTATTTGTAATGGTATAAACATATTGTTCGCCTTCAGCATTTTCAGAAATGATACTTTGTGGAATTAATATGGCTTTATTGTTATTGTAATCGTTAATTTTTAGTTTAGCAGTAAGATTGGGTTTTATATTTCCATCATAATTAGGGATAGCGACCTCAACTTTAAAAGTTCTGTTAGCTGGATTAATAAAATTGCCTGCTTGACGCACTTTTGAATCAATAGTTTTTCCTAAGATTGGAAATTCAACCATAACTTCTTTTCCTGAAGTCACATCAGAAATATAGCGTTCTGGAACATCAGCTTCAATATACATGTCTTTTAGGTTAACAATTCTAAATAATTGTGATTGACCTGGCGCAACTACACTTCCTTGATCTGTAATAACATCATCAATGCTTCCTGAAAAAGGGGCTCTAACTACCGTTTTTTCAATTTGCTGGTTTAATTGTTTAATGGCTCTTGATTGTGCTTCGTATGATGATTTTGCTTGTAAATATTGAATTTCACTACCAATTTTTTGATTCCAAAGGCGTTCTTGACGGTCAAAAGTTGTTTTGGCTAAATCGGCTTGGATTTGTAATTGTGCTAATTGTTGGCTTAAGCCTCCATCATCAATTTTTGCTAAAACTTGACCTTTGCTTACAAGTTGCCCTTCTTTAACATATACTTGAGTTAGAACACCAGAAAATTCTGGATATATAATTAAATTTTGTTTGGTGCTAACATTTCCTTGTATTTCTAAATAATGAGTAAAAGCAACTTCTTTTGCTGCAAACGTAGTAACTAATGGCACTTTTTCTAGAGGATCTAATTCTTTAATTTTTGCATCCAATTGTTTTAATTCTGAACTAATAAGTTGCTGCTGCTCATCTAATAGATTTTTTTTTGCTCTGATTTTTTCTAAATTATTGGTAGCAATAACTTCTTCTACAGATTGTTTTTTCTCGCTATTGCATGATGTCAATACAAATGCAAGGGCTATAATTGATATAATATATTTCATAATATTGATTGATTGATTGATTTATTGATTGTTGATTGTGTTTAATACAGTTTCTAATTCAGCTTTTTTATTAATTACATCAAGCATAGCTTGTAAATATTCTTGTTGTGCTGTATATAATTGTGTTTGCGCTTGTCTTAAATCAAAACTAGAAGCAATTCCCTCAAAAAATTTGACTTGATTTTTTTGCTCAATACGTTCAGCAAGCTGAAGGTTTTGTTTTTTATTATCATAATCTTCAACCGAGAATTGATAGTCACTTTTTGCTGAAGCAATTTGAAGTTGTAATTTTTGTTCAGTTTCAATTAAATCATCTTCAGATTTTGATAAATTTATTTTTGCTCTTTGCGTGGCAGCACTTCTTCCTAAAGAACTAAAAATAGGGATATTCATGTTTACACCAAATAATGAAGAACCAAACCATTGCTGGCTTTTTTTAGCAAACTCAAATGAATTACCAAAGCCAGAATAGCCACCATTTAGGAAAGCGTTTAAGGTTGGTAAAGCTTTACTTTTTTCTAGTTTAAGTAATAGTTCTTTTGATTTTTTGTCGTTTTCTGCGATGAGATAATCAATGTTGTTTTCAATATTGGATTCTTTCTCAAGCAATTCAAGCGATATATTTTGTAGCGTTAAACTTTCAAGATCATCAGTAAGTTTAGTGTTATTATAAACATCAAGCCCCATAGTTATGTTAAGCATTTGATAGGCTAATGTTTTTAAACGCATAACATTTTTTAGAGAACTTTCAACACTAGAGAAGGTGATTTGCATTTGCTCCACACTTTCTTCTTCTTCTAAACCATTTTCATAAATTTTGGTTAATTCGAATAAGTTCTTTTCTAGAACAGCCTTATTGCGTTCTAGTATTTGAACACTTTGTTCTGCAAGTAATACATTTCCGTAGGCATTTATAACAGCTTTTCTAACTTCTAAATCGGTTTTTGTTTTTGCGTTTTCTGAAATTTCTAAATATACTTTTGCCGATTGTAGACCAACTAAATACGAGCCATCAAATATTTTTTGATTTAATGTAGCAGTTGCAGAAATATTTTGTTTGGTTCCAAAAGTAACTTCAGCAAATTCTCCTGGATTTCCACCAAAAAATTCAGCAGGAATTAAAGATACTTGTTGCTTTAAAAAGTTTTGATAATCTATTGAAGCGCTTATTTGTGGTAATCCGGTTGAAATTGTTTCCCATTTTTGTTTTTTTGCGGCTTCAATATCACATTGTGCATTTTTGACCGTTCTGTTATGCTCTAAAGCATAGTCTATAGCTTGCTGTAAACTAAAACTCTGTGTTTTTTCTTGTGAAAACACTAGAGTCGTGCATAAAAAAAGTAAAATCAATAGTTTTTTATTTGTCATGTTTTATGATTGATTATTGATGAATTTGTGTAATGTTAATAGTCCTTTTTCTGTACAAATGCCCCTTAAATGATATTCTAAATAATATTCCATAAGCGTATTCATTGAGAAATTATTTAATGGAAATAGTTCTTTATCTTTTAATGTAACCATACAGTTAAAATATATTCTTGAGATAAATTCTATATTAATATTTGACCTGTATAAACCTTGCTCAACACCTCTTGTAAGATTGTCTTTTACACACTCTTGCATTACTTCAAACTGTTTCTTTTTAAGTGTGCTAAAAATTTTAGGGTAATATTTTTGTAATTGATATTGAGGTGAAGATTTTTCATCCTTTAAATGCTCCAATACAAATTGTTTGACGTCGTAAATTTCTTCAATAGGATTCTTTTTTAGAGCACATATACCACTAATACCACAAGAAATATTTTCAAAAACATGTAAGCTTACTGCTTCAACAAGCGATGTTTTGTTGTCAAAATGTTGATAAATTGTTTTTTTTGATATTCCTAAATGATTTGAAATATCATCCATAGTAATACTTTTAAACCCATAGTTTAAAAATAATTCCGCCGCGTTACTTAATATCTTTTCTCTCATAATGGTTGCAAATATATAACAGGAAACTTTTAAAACAAAAAAAGTTTCCAAAGTTTTAATGATTTTTTAACTTATTATTTACATTGAGACTTTTAAATGTGATGAATTGCTTTATTTTTGTTTTATGCTAACAATAGAAACATACCAACAAAAATTTGTTGAATATCTTGAAGAATATTCCATTATTAAAGAACCCAAAAGTTTATACGAACCCATTCAATATATACTAAAATTGGGAGGTAAACGCTTGCGTCCTGTTTTAACCTTAATGGCTGCTGAAATTTTTGATTGTGATTATAAAAAAGCCTTAAATGCCGCCTTGAGCATAGAAGTGTTTCATAATTTTTCATTGATTCATGATGATATTATGGATGATGCCCCTTTGCGAAGAGGTTGCCAAACAGTTCACGAAAAATGGGATGTAAATACGGGGATTCTTTCTGGTGACGCCATGCTTATTATGGCCTATCAGTTATTTGAAAGCTATGATAATAAAATCTTTAGAAATTTGGCGGAATTGTTTAGTAAAACCGCTTTAGAAGTTTGTGAAGGACAGCAATATGATGTTGATTTTGAAACTAGAAGTGATGTCACTATTTCAGAATACTTAAAAATGATTGAGTATAAAACTGCTGTTTTAATTGGTGCTGCCATGAAAATGGGCGCTATTGTTGCTGAGGTTTCGGTTTCAGACCAGGAGAGCATTTATGATTTTGGAAAAAATTTAGGAATTGCTTTTCAGTTACAAGACGATTATTTAGATGCTTTTGGAGATCCTAAAACCTTTGGTAAGCAAATAGGCGGTGATATTATTGAAAACAAAAAAACGATTTTATATATCAATGCATTAAATGGCTCCAAGCCAGAAGACCGTTTGCAACTCCAGCATTTATTTAGTGTAACTTCTAGCAATCCAGAAGAGAAAATTCAAATAGCAAAGCAAATTTTTATAGAAAGTGGTTCTACAAAAGCAACAAAAGAAGCCATTTGGGAATATACTCAAAAAGCATTTGCTGTTTTAGAAACCTTAAACGTTTCTGAAGATAAAAAATTGATTTTGAAAAAGTTTGGAGAACAATTAATGAATAGAAATTTATAATGCAATTTCCTGACACATTTGAAGCTTTAGTTGATGAAGCAAATAATCTTAATTTGTATAAAAAACTTATTGAACAACTCAATAAAGATTTTTTATTAGCAAATATTAATGCTGATTTTCATGAAGAAGTACTGCCAACAAGTCTAAAATTAATCCTTCAAGAAACTATTTACAATCTCATTCAAAATAAGTTCACCGAGTATCTTAACTTACTCTATATCATTGATGTGTCTGAACGACAAATAAAACAATTGGATGGAGAAGATACCTTGCTGCTTTCAGAACAAGTTTCCTTTTTAATTCTAAAAAGAGAATGGCAAAAGGTTTGGTATAGAAACGTGTATTAAAACTTATTTTAAAGTTCTGTAATATTCTAAAATGGCTCGAGCATCATCTTGAGTTATATCCTGTTTAATCATAGGAGCATAATTAAACTCTATAAGTAATTCCTTAGCTAAAGGGTCTTTTCTTAACATTTCTTCTGGATTTAAAATCATATTCATAATCCACTCGGGTGTTCTTGTATTTATAATACCTTTAGCTGCAGGGCCAATAAATTTTTTATCAGGTCTGTGGCAGGCAGTACACTTTGCTTTAAAGATAGCTTCACCATTTTTGGCTAAGGCATAATCAATTTCAGTTGGTAATTCAAGTGATGAAACAGGGCCAATTCCTTTATTTGTCAAATCTATTTTTTCTGAAGCTAATACCTTTGTGTTGGTTACCTTTTTAGTGGTATTGGTATTAATGTTTTCATAAGTGAAACCATCTTTTTCTTTTTCTTTTGCGTCTACACAAGAAAGTAAGATTAATACAAAAGTGAAAATTATAATTGTGTGAATTTTTAACATTCTATCTCAATTTTTTAAGAGGCAAAACTAATAAAAAAAAAATACTACTGAAAAACAGGCCAGTTTACAGGCTTAATTTGGGTTTTTGCTGTGTCTATTTATATGTAAAAATGTTTGTTATAAATATTATAAAACAATATCTAGTTTTGTTAAAAGTTGTATTTTTGGAAAAATTTCTTTAAATAAAAGATTGTTTGAAAAACTATAATGGATAAATATTCCTTTCTTAATGCAGCTCACACATCTTATTTTGCCGAGCTATATGATCAATATTTACAAAACCCAGATTCTGTTGAGCCAAGTTGGCGAGCGTTTTTTCAGGGTTATGATTTTGGGTCTGAAAATTATGGGCTTAATGGTGAAATAATTGAAGGTGTTTCAACTCAAATTCCTGAATACGTACAAAAGGAATTTCAAGTTATAAGGCTTATTGACGGATATAGAACCAGAGGACATTTGTTTACCAGAACAAACCCGGTTAGAACCAGAAGAACTTATGAGCCAACATTAGATATTGAAAATTTTGGTCTTTCTGAAAATGATTTAGATACCGTTTTTAACGCTGGTGAGGTTCTTGGAATTGGGGCGCAAACGTTACGTGAAATTTTAGTTCACTTAAATAGGATTTATTGTAGTTCAATTGGCGTTGAATACATGTATCTTAGAAATCCAGAAGTCATTCAATGGTGGCAAAGTAAGCTAAACGTTAACGATAATCACCCAAGTTATTCAGAAAGTGCCAAAAAATACATTCTTTCCAAATTAAACCAGGCAGTTACTTTTGAAAACTTTTTGCAAACCAAATATGTTGGGCAAAAGCGTTTTTCGCTTGAAGGAGGAGAAAGCTTAATACCTGCAATAAGTGTTGCTCTAATTAATGCAGCAGAATTATACGATGTAAAAGAATGTGTGTTAGGAATGGCCCATCGTGGACGTTTAAATACACTTGTAAATATTTTCAGAAAACCAATTAAAGAACTTTTTAGTGAGTTTGATGGTAAAGATTTTGAAGATGAAGATATTGATGGTGATGTAAAGTATCATTTAGGGTTAACCCTTGAAAAAACTTATCAAAACGGAAAAACCATTAGAATGAATCTGGTGCCTAACCCTTCACATCTTGAAACAGTAGCTTCTGTAGCTGAAGGTATTACACGTGCCAAAATTGATAATGATTATAATGGTGACGATTCAAAAATATTACCAATTGTTGTACATGGCGATGCCGCTGTTGCAGGACAAGGTATTGTTTATGAAGTTGCACAAATGAGCCAGTTAAAAGGCTATAAAACAGGTGGAACAATCCATATAGTGGTTAATAACCAAATCGGGTTCACAACTAATTATTTAGATGCGCGTTCAAGTACCTATTGTACAGATGTTGCAAAGGTGACACTATCACCAGTTTTACACGTAAATGCAGATGATGCCGAAGCTGTTGTTCATGCAGTTGAATTGGCCTTAGATTATAGAATGCGTTATAAACGTGATGTTTATATAGACTTGCTTGGTTATAGAAAATATGGTCATAACGAAGGCGATGAACCTCGTTTTACTCAACCAAAATTATATAAGGAAATAGCAAAGCATTCAAACCCATTTGAAATATATTCTGATAAATTAATTTCAGAAAATACGGTTGATAAAGCTTATACTAATTCAATTGTTGAAGAGTTTAAAGACATGTTGGAAAGAGAATATGCAAAATCAAAAGAGGAGCATAATTCTATAGTAAGAGAGTTTATGGAAGAGCGTTGGACTGGTTTCCAGCGAAAAGGTCTTGAAGAAATGCTTGAAACAGTTGATACAAGCTATCCAAAAGACAAACTAGAAAAAATTGCTAAGGTAGTTTCTACAGTTCCAGAAGGTGTTAAGTTTTTAAGGAAAGCAGAAAAAATACTGGATGGTAGAGCTTCAATGGTTTTTGAAAGTGATTCATTAGATTGGGGAATGGCAGAAACATTAGCCTATGGTAGTTTGTTAGAAGAAGGTTTTAATGTTCGTATGTCTGGTCAAGATGTTGAGCGCGGAACCTTTAGTCATCGCCATGCCATATTAAGAGATGAAATATCTGAAGAACGGATCAATTTATTAAACACCAATCCAGCTAGTATAGGCGAAATGTATATTTATAATTCCTTACTGTCTGAATATGCGGTTTTAGGTTTTGATTATGGATATGCCATGGCAAACCCAAATACCTTAACGCTTTGGGAAGCACAATTTGGTGATTTTAGTAATGGTGCTCAGATTATTTTTGATCAATATCTGTCTGCAGCAGAAGACAAGTGGAAATCTCAAAATGGAATCGTTGTTTTATTACCTCATGGTTATGAAGGTCAAGGTTCAGAACATTCATCTGCCAGAATTGAACGTTATTTACAATTATGTGGAGATGATAATATGACGGTTGCAGATTGCACAACTCCAGCAAATATTTTCCATTTATTACGCAGACAAATGAAGCGTGATTTCAGAAAACCATTAATTGTATTTACACCAAAAAGTTTATTGCGTCACCCAAAAGCGGTTTCTTCTTTAAATGAATTGGTAAATGAACAATTCAAAGAGGTAATTGATGATACAATAAATCCGGAGCATGTAAAACGATTGGTTTTCTGTACAGGAAAATTCTATTATGATTTATTAGCTGAACGTGAAAAACTGAATAGAGAAGATGTAGCATTAGTTAGAATAGAACAGTTATTTCCTTTACATTTAGATAAAATACAACAAGTTATAAATCGTTATCCAAATGTTAAAGAATATGCTTGGGCTCAAGAAGAGCCTAAAAATATGGGAGCATGGACTTTTATGGCTCAACGTATGGATTTAGTAAAATTAAATGTGATATCAAGACCTTATAATTCAGTACCAGCTCCAGGGTCTAGCACAAGAGATAAACGAAGACAACAACGAGTTATTGATGCTGTTTTTGAAACGCTATAAAAAGATTGAACTAAGAAAAAATAAAATTTAAAGAATGATTTTAGAAATGAAAGTCCCTTCTCCAGGGGAATCAATAAAAGAAGTAGAAATTGCTACTTGGTTAGTACAAGATGGTGATTATGTGGAAAAAGACCAAGCCATAGCTGAGGTAGATAGCGATAAAGCTACTCTAGAACTTCCTGCAGAAGCAAGTGGAATCATTACATTAAAAGCTGAAGAAGGAGATGCTGTAGCTGTTGGTGCTATTGTTTGCTTAATTGATACAAGTGCAGAAAAACCAGAAGGTACTACTCCAAAGGAAGAAAAGAAAGAAGAAGCTCCAAAAGTTGAAGCTTCTAAGTCAGTTCAACCAAAAGCAGAGGAGAAAACATATGCAACAGGAAGTGCAAGTCCAGCTGCCAAAAAGATTTTAGCAGAGAAAGGAATATCTGCTTCAGAAGTAAACGGAACTGGAAAAGACGGTAGAGTTACTAAAGAAGATGCTGTAAATGCAACACCTTCCATGGGAACCCCAACTGGAGGAAACAGAGGAACAACCAGAACTAAATTATCAATGCTTCGTCGTAAAGTAGCAGAGCGTTTGGTGGAAGCAAAAAATACTACAGCCATGTTAACAACCTTTAATGAGGTTGATATGTCTCCAATTTTTGCTTTACGAAATGAATATAAAGATGCATTTAAAGACAAGCACAATGTTGGTTTAGGATTTATGAGTTTCTTTTCATTAGCAGTTGTAAGAGCATTAAAAATGTATCCTGCAGTTAACTCAATGATTGATGATAAGGAAATGATTACTTACGATTTTTGCGATATAAGCATTGCGGTTTCTGGACCAAAAGGATTAATGGTTCCTGTAATGAGAAACGTAGAAAACATGACTTTTAGAGGAGTTGAGTCTGAAGTGAAAAGGTTGGCTTTAAGAGCACGTGACGGTCAAATTACTGTTGATGAAATGACAGGAGGAACCTTCACCATTTCTAATGGAGGTGTTTTTGGAAGTATGTTATCAACCCCAATTATAAATCCACCACAAAGTGGCATTTTAGGAATGCATAATATTGTGGAACGACCAGTTGCAATACAAGGTAAAGTAGAAATTCGTCCAATTATGTACGTGGCCTTATCTTATGATCATAGAATTATTGATGGTAAAGAAAGCGTTGGGTTTTTAGTAGCTGTAAAAGAAGCATTAGAAAACCCTATTGAATTGTTAATGAACAATGATGTAAAAAAAGCTTTAGAGTTATAATAAAATTTTCTTGTAATAAAAAAAGGAGAGCTTCTACAAAAACTCTCCTTTTTTTTAACATATAACATTAACTAAAAAAAATTAACAATAACATTAATTGCTATAACAAGAATAACTAATATAACTAAGCTTATTGTGAAGTATTTATCTAAACTGTTACTAGCATTATTCATAATTTAAAAATTTACTTAAGGCTTTTCAAATTCTTTAATTGAAAACTCTGTGTCATTACAACACAGAGTCTTCGTAAATTCTCCCTAAGAATTAATTAATAGCAGTGTAAAGGTATGTCATACATACGTAATAAAAAATACGCACTTGTGCGTATTTTTCAAAAATATTTTTTGTGAAGATTAGCCCATATTAAAAGAGAAGTTGGCTTATTATCTAAATCAAGTTTGGCTATAATATGACTTCTGTGTTTATGAATGGTTTTAATTGAAACTGATAATTCGCTGGCTATTTCCTGGCTTGTATTATTTTCAGCTACTAAAGAAAGAATTTTTCTTTCTGTCTTAGTAAGAGATTCAATTATGTCTAAATTAGGTTTTGTTATTTCTAAAATATCTTTCAAATCTTCACTAAAATAAGGGTTTCCTTTTAAAACATTTTTAATGCAAATTTCAATTTCTTCAATGGCAAATTCTTTTAAAATGTAGCCATAGACATTAAATTCTTTTGCTTTTTGAAATAATTCTTCTTCTTTGTCAAAGGTTATTAAGATTATTTTGGTATCGATATTGTTTTTTTTGCAATCTTCAGCTATTTCCAAACCGGTTTTATGAGGCATTCTAATGTCTAAAATAGCAATTTCTGGTTTTAATTTTACAATTAAATTATAAGCACTATTTCCGTCTTCAGCAATGCCAACGATATTAAAACCTTTTGAAACTAAAAAATCTTTCAACCCTCTTAACATTAAAGGGTGATCGTCTGCAATTACAATATTTATGGCCATTAAGCTATCTGAGGGATTACTATTAATTCTCTGTTAAATTTAATGATAATTAATTTTTTTTTCACTCTTTTAAGTACAAATATTTTTTTTTATAATCTATTACTGCTTTAGCTTTTTTTAAAATATCTGCGCCAATTATACCATCAACAGGTTTTGATTTATGATTGATTAATGCAGAGTTTACATGCGTTAGATTAAATAAAATGAGAGCTACATTTTTTTCTTTCCAAGAACCAATCTTTAAATTGTTCTTTTTTGAAACTTGTGTTTCCATGTCTGTAGCACCAGCTCCAGCAGCTTTAACTAATGAATCTTCTGCTACTAATTTAAAAGTATTAATAGCTTCAAAGCCGACACATGAACTTGAAGCGCCAGTGTCTAAAATAAACAAACCTTTCACACCATTTATGGTAGCCAATATTTCAAAATGATTGGTTTTGGTAAGTTTAAGTTTTACTTTGGTATAACCTTTTTCAAGAAGGAATTGGTTAAGTGACTGCATCTAAATTAATTTTAAAACAAATATACTCATGTAAAACAATTATTTTTGTGTCAATGAAACCGTTTATAACTTTTTAACATAACCTTAGTGATTATTACAGATACCCATACTCATTTATATAGTGAGGCTTTTGAAGATGATAGAAAAGACATGATTGAACGAGCAATTCAATTAAATGTATCCCGCTTTTTTATACCGGCCATAGATTCAACATATACTGAATCTATGTTACAGTTGGAGAATGATTATCCCGATAATGTGTTTTTAATGATGGGGTTGCATCCCACTCATGTTAAAGATAATTATAAAGAAGAGTTGAATCATGTTGAAGAAATGCTAGCAAAGAGAAAATTTTATGCTGTTGGCGAGATTGGGATAGATTTGTATTGGGATAAAACCACGTTGTTAATTCAGCAAGACGCATTTAAACATCAAATAAAATTAGCAAAACAATACAAGCTGCCTATTGTTATTCACTGCAGAGACGCTTTTGATGAAATTTTTGAAATTCTAGAACAAGAAAAAGGGAATGATTTATTTGGGATTTTTCATTGCTTTTCTGGCAATATAAAACAGGCGCATCAAGCTATGTCATATAATATGAAATTAGGTATTGGTGGAGTTGCTACCTTTAAAAATGGAAAAATTGATCAGTTTTTAAACCAGATAGATTTAAAGCATATAGTTTTAGAAACAGATTCACCGTATTTGGCACCTGCACCTTATAGAGGAAAGCGAAATGAAAGCGCATATATTACTAAAGTATTAGAAAAATTAGCTGAAATTTATAATGTTACTCAAGAACATATAGCATCAGTAACAACACAAAATTCAAAAGATATCTTCAATACATAAATATGAATAAATCAAGACCAAACATACTCCTTATATATACCGGCGGCACCATAGGTATGGTAAAAGATCCAAAAACTGGGGTATTACGAGCATTTGATTTTAAAAATCTTTTAAAGAGAATACCAGAAATACAACTGTTAGATTGTAAAATTGATACAATTTCGTTTAAAACCCCAATTGATTCAAGTAATATGAATCCTAAGTATTGGGTTCAAATAGCAGAAATTATTGAATCAAACTATGAAAAGTTTGATGGCTTTGTTGTATTGCACGGAAGTGATACTATGAGTTACACGGCATCTGCGTTAAGCTTTATGTTAGAGAATTTAGCTAAACCTGTAGTTTTCACTGGTTCTCAGTTGCCAATAGGTGATTTACGTACCGATGCTAAGGAAAATTTAATAACCTCCATTCAAGTTGCTTCATTGCAACATCAAAAAAAGCCAGTTATTAAAGAAGTTAGTCTGTATTTTGAATATAAATTATACAGAGCCAATAGAACAACTAAGATTAATGCAGAACACTTTGAAGCTTTTGCCTCTTTAAATTACCCAGATTTAGCCGAATCTGGTGTGCATTTAAAGGTTAATCATGATTATTTATTTAAGCCAAATTTAAAGAAGAAGTTCATAGTTCATAAGCATTTAGACACAAATATTGCCCTTGTGAAATTATTCCCAGGGATTTCTGAAATTTTATTAAAGAGTATATTTAATACACCAAATTTAAAAGGTATTATTTTAGAAACTTATGGGGCTGGAAACTGTACTACAGAAAAATGGTTTATAGATTTACTTGAAGAAACGATTAAAAAAGGTATACATATTATCAATATTACTCAATGTTCTGGCGGAAGTGTTATTATGGGACACTATGAAACGAGTGAAAACTTAGTAAAAATAGGAGTTATTTCAGGAAAAGACATTACAACTGAGGCTGCTACAAGTAAATTAATGTACTTATTGGGGCATAATATTTCATCTAAATTGTTCAAAACCATGTATGAAGCATCTTTACGAGGAGAAATGACTTAAAATTAACGGTTAAAGTTTTATCATTTAACATTTTTTTTGTTATTTGAGCCCTCGTAATTAAAGCTATTTGAAATACAGAGAGGTGGCCGAGTGGTCGAAGGCGCACGCCTGGAAAGTGTGTATACGCCAAAAGCGTATCGAGGGTTCGAATCCCTTCCTCTCTGCTGGTTTTTTTATTTTTAATTGCTATTTTTTTTTATATCTTTAACACTTTAACTAATAAAATTAAGATCTAGAACATGAAAAGATTATTTTCTATCCTAGCCATCGCTGGAATGATGGCTTTTGGTACTGTTAATGCAACTACAAATGCAAACACAACCACTGCAACTACAGTTGCAAGTATGACTCAAGATGAACCGGCACCTGCAGAAGAACTTGGGTTTCATCAAGAATTGAAAAAACGTTTTATTGAAGGAGGTCCAGGCTTCATGGGAATTGTATTGTTATGTTTAATACTTGGATTAGCAATTGCTATTGAAAGAATTATCTTTTTAAACCTTTCAACAACAAATACAAAAAAATTAACTGCTGATGTTGAAGAAGCTTTAGCTTCTGGTGGAGTTACTGCTGCAAAAGAAGTTTGCAGAAACACAAAAGGACCTGTTGCATCTATCTACTATCAAGGATTAGACAGAACCGATGAAGGCTTAGAGGCTGTTGAAAAAGCTGTTGTTGCTTACGGTGGTGTTCAAATGGGACAATTAGAGAAAAACGTATCTTGGATTTCATTATTTATTGCTTTAGCACCGATGTTAGGGTTCATGGGAACTGTAATTGGTATGATTCAAGCATTCGATAAAATTGAAGCAGCTGGAGATATGCAACCATCACTTGTTGCCGGAGGTATTAAAGTAGCACTTTTAACAACTGTATTTGGTTTAGTAGTAGCTATTATACTTCAAATTTTCTATAATTACATTATTGCTAAAATTGATAGTATCGTTAATGATATGGAAGATGCTTCTATTACATTAATGGATTTACTAATCAGACAAAAAAAGTAATAATCTAAAAAATAATAATAATGAAAAAATTATCAACTATATTAGTTGGAATTGTAGGCATTCTTTCAATCATTTTTCTTGTTGTAATAATAGGAGCAGGTGATGATGCCATCAAAGCAGGCGAATCTAGCGGAGCAGTTAATACCTTTATGTATCTTGCTTATGCTATTTTAATTGTTACTATTGCTTTGGTGCTTGTATTTACTTTGAAAGGTTTGTTTACTAATTCAGCTTCATTAAAAAGTGCCTTGATAGGAGCTGGTGCTTTTCTGGCAGTTCTTGTAATATCGTATGCTGTTTCTGGCGGAGACACTAGAGAATATTTATATGGAGGTGTACCTGCAACTGATGGTGAATCACACATGGTAGGAGCAGGAATTGTAGCTTTCTATATTTTAATGGCTGGTACTGTTGTTGCAATGTTATTAGCTGGAGTAAAAAAACTTTTTAATAAATAATAATTATGGCAAAAAGAGCAGCACCAGAAGTTAATGCAGGCTCCATGGCCGACATTGCGTTTTTACTATTGATATTTTTCTTAGTAACTACTACCATTGAAACAGATACCGGGATTAGTCGAAAACTTCCTCCAATTGAGGATAGTGATATAACGCCACCTGTTATTAAGCAAAAAAATATTTTTACAGTTTTGCTTAATGGAAAAGATCAGTTGCTTGTTGAAGATGAGTTAATGGAGTTAAAAGATTTAAGAAAAGCAGCCGTGGAATTTTTAGATAACGGAGGAGACGGAACTTGTGATTATTGTCACGGTAAGAAAAATCCAAGTTCATCTGATAATCCAGATAAAGCTATTATTTCACTTAAGAACGAAAGAGAAACATCTTATAAAATGTATATTTCCGTTCAAAATGAGTTAGTAGCAGCTTATAATGAGTTAAGAAATAAGCGCGCGCAGTCATTATATGGTAAGTCTTTTATTGATATGCAAGCAGATTACGATAATGTAAACTGGGTAGGAAATAAAACAAAGTTAAAGGAACAACTTGAAAAAATAAAAGTTGAGTATCCTCAAAAACTTTCAGAGGTACAATAAATTGAAATTTAACACATTTATATATGGGTAAATTTAAAAAGAAAACAGGAGGCGAACTGCCAGCAATTTCAACAGCGTCATTGCCAGATATTGTATTTATGTTATTATTCTTTTTCATGGTTGCAACGGTTATGAGAGAGAATACATTAAAAATTAAAAACAACTTACCATTTGCTGATCAGGTTGAAAAGCTTGATAAGAAGGATTTAGTAATGTATATTTATGCTGGCAAACCAAGTGAGGCTTATAAGCAATATGGTACAGAGGCTAGAATACAGCTTAATGATAAGTTTGCTGGTGTTGAAGATATCGCTGCTTTTATAGCTGCAGAACGCGCTTCAAAAAGAGAAGAATTGGTTCCGTTTTTAACAACAGCCTTAAAGGTTGATTCTGATGCTAACATGGGACTAATTGGTGATATTAAACAAGAATTGCGAAAAGTAAATGCTTTAAAAATTAATTACACTACTAGAAAAGGTAATGTTTTTGATAAGCATTAATTTTAAATCTTAATTTATATTAGAAAAAAGGCGTTTTGATATTTCAAAACGCCTTTTTTTATACTTTTATAATTCTAATTTAATTTATGAAAGCTTTACTATTTATATTTTTTCTAATTACTATTACTCAATGTTCCTTTGCTCAAGAAACAGAAGCTAAAATAGTAGATTCTTTGTATAAAGAAGATCAGTTTTATGCTGGGATTTCTTATAATATATTAGGGAAGAAACCTTCAAATTTTTCTCAAAATGGTTTTTCACTTGGGTTTCACTTGGGGTTTATTAAAGATATACCATTAAATAAAGACAGAAATGTAGGCATTGGGATTGGGCTTGGATATTCTGCTAATTCATTCAATCAAAACCTTCAAATAAATAAAAATGTCGATGGAGGTTATAATTATCAGCTTTTAGGAGATGTTAATACCTATTCCAAAAATAAGTTTTCTGAACATTTAATAGAATTACCAATTGAGTTTAGGTGGAGAACATCAAACGCTTTAAAATATGATTTTTGGCGTATTTATACGGGGTTTAAATTAGGGTATGTAGTTGCTAATACCAGTAAGTATGTTGATGCTACAGGAACTTTTAAAAATAGTGGTATAAATAGCTTTAATGAATTCCAATATGGACTTACACTTTGTTTTGGCTATAACACATGGAATTTTTATGCGTATTATGCTTTAAATCCTATATTCTCTAATGAAGTAACTATTGATGGACAAACATTAGATATGAATGCTATAAAAATTGGATTAATGTTTTATATTTTATAACCAGTATTTCAATAGTATGAGCTGTGGAATAAAACCCACAAAAAATCCAATAATAAGTTCAATATTAGAATGTGCCTTTAAATGTAACCTTGATGTTGCTATGGCACCTGTAAGAATACACATGATTGCCAAAGTACCATTAATATTAATGCTGAAATGAACACTGATAGCAATAAAAAACATAAACAATCCAGCAATAGATATCATATGCATACTTACTTTAAATTTCAAGATAGCAAGAAATAGGCAAGTTAGTGTTGAAATTAAGATCCCAATAAAAAAATAATATAATTCTAAAATTTGGTTAGCTGTTAAAATTCTATTTATTACTAAAAGAATTACAATACAATTAACGATCAATGGAAATATGCGTTCTTTGGTGGTTTCCAGATAAATAGATTTAGCTTTACCTAAGGTTTTTAATAAAAAATATAATAAAATAGGTAGAACAATTGTAAGTATAAGTATTGAAATTAGTTTTGCTTCAATGATTTGTAAAGGAATGTATCTTGGTGATTTTGTAAAATAAAAGATAACGCCAAGAATAGGAATAATTAATGGATGAAAAATAAACGAGATACTCTTTAAAATATTATTCATTACATTTTTTTGCGTAATCTGGCCACAGGAATATCTAATTGTTCTCTATATTTTGCAACGGTTCTTCTTGCAATAGGATACCCTTTTTCTTTTAAAATTAATGCCAATGCTTCATCGGTAATTGGTTTTCTTTTATCTTCTTCTTCAATGACCGTTTCAAGAATTTTTTTAATTTCCCTTGTTGAAACATCTTCTCCCTGATCATTCTTCATGGATTCCGAAAAGAATTCTTTTATAAGTTTGGTCCCATAAGGCGTATCAACATATTTACTATTAGCAACTCTGGAAACTGTTGAAACATCCATGTCAATTTCATCAGCAATATCCTTTAAGATCATGGGTCTTAAGTTGCGTTCATCACCAGTTAAGAAATAGTCACTTTGGTAGTGCATAATGGCGCTCATGGTAATGAATAATGTTTGCTGACGTTGTTTAATGGCTTCAATAAACCATTTTGCAGCATCTAATTTTTGCTTTATAAAAATGACTGCATCTTTAGAACTAGATTTGTCTTTGGAGTCTTTATAGGTTTTAAGCATATTATGATACTCTCTTGACACATGAAGTTCTGGTGCATTTCTTCCATTCAGCGTTAGCTCTAATTCTCCATCAACAATTTTAATGGCAAAATCGGGTACAATATGTTCAACGATTCTGTTATTGCCGGAATATGATCCACCTGGTTTAGGATTCAAGCGTTCAATCTCAGAAATAGCGTCTTTTAATTGAATTTCAGAAACATCAAATTTTTGAATCAGTTTGTCATAATGCTTTTTTGTAAATTGTTCAAAAGCATCGTCAATGATATTTGTTGCTAATTCAATATCTAAAGTTTTCTCTTTTCTGTGCAATTGAATACTTAAACATTCTTGAAGATTTCTTGCACCAACCCCAGCAGGATCTAATTGATGAACAATTTTTAAAACATGTTCAATTTTATCCTCTGTTGTATAGATGTTTTGTGTAAAAGCCAAATCATCCATAATGTCTGAAATTGACCTACGGATATAACCACTATCATCAACACTTCCAACCAAAAATTCCGCAATATCGTGCTCTTCGTCAGAAAGGCGGTAGGTATTTAATTGGTCGATTAATGATTGTGTGAATGAGGTACCGGCAGCATATGGAACAGTTTTCTCTTCATCATCTGCGCTGTAATTATTTGCTTGAGTTCTATAGTCTGGTACTTCATCGTCACTCAAGTATTCATCAACATTAATATCTTCAGTATTTATAGAATCACCATCATTAAAATCATCTGTAGAATTGTCTAAATCAGAATCGTAATCATTTTCTATTTCTTCTTTTCCACCTTCAAGCGCTGGATTTTCTTCTAACTCTTGCTTTAAGCGTTGCTCAAAAGCTTGTGTAGGCAACTGTATCAATTTCATTAATTGAATTTGTTGCGGTGACAATTTTTGGGATAGTTTAAACTGTAAGTGTTGCTTAAGCATATTTAAAAACTAGTTTAGATAAAAGTATAAAAACTATATTAAAAACCCTACTTGATTTTAAAAACCAAATAGGGCTAAATTATTTTAAAATTCGGCGTTTTGTGGTGTTCTTGGAAATGGAATAACATCTCTAATATTAGTCATTCCTGTAGCAAACATTACTAAACGCTCAAACCCTAGTCCAAAACCAGAATGTACAGCAGAGCCATATTTACGGAGATCTAAATACCACCACAATTCTTTTTTGTCAATATCGAGAGCGGCCATTTTTTCTTTAAGAACTTCTAAGCGTTCTTCACGTTGAGAACCTCCAACCATTTCTCCAATACCTGGGAATAAAATATCCATTGCTCTAACTGTTTTCCCGTCTTCATTTAAACGCATATAAAATGCTTTTATGTTGGCAGGATAATCAAATAATATTACCGGACAGTTAAAGTGTTTTTCTACAAGGAAACGCTCGTGTTCACTTTGTAAATCTGCACCCCATTCGTTAATAATATATTTAAATTTCTTTTTCTTGTTTGGTGTACTGTTTCGAAGAATATCAATGGCCTCTGTATAGCTTACACGTTTAAAGTTGTTTTCAATAACAAAGTTTAATTTTTCAATTAAACTCATTTCACTACGTTCTGCTTGAGGTTTTGATTTTTCTTCATCTAATAATCTGCTTTCTAAAAAGTCTAAATCTTCTCGATTGTTAACCAAAACATATTTTAAAACATATTTTAAAAAGTCTTCAGCTAAATCCATATTTCCAGCCAAATCCATAAAAGCAACTTCTGGTTCAATCATCCAGAACTCAGCTAAATGACGCGATGTATTTGAATTTTCAGCTCTAAATGTTGGCCCGAAAGTATAGACTTTTCCTAATGACATGGCATAAGTTTCGGCCTCTAACTGACCAGAAACCGTTAGATTAGTTTCTTTTCCAAAAAAGTCTTCGGTAAAATCTACTTTTCCATCTTCTGTTAAAGGAGGATTTTTAGCATCTAAAGCACTTACTCTAAACATTTCTCCGGCACCTTCAGCATCGCTTCCTGTAATAATTGGGGCGTGCATATAGAAAAAACCGTTTTCATTAAAGTATTTATGAATGGCAAATGATAAAGCTGAACGCAATCTCATAACGGCACTAAACGTATTGGTACGAGTACGTAAATGGGCGTTTTCTCTTAAAAATTCAAAAGAATGTTTTTTAGGTTGGATTGGATAGGTTTCAGGATCTGAATCGCCTAAAATTTTAATGGTTTTGACATTAATTTCAACCTTTTGTCCTTTACCCAAACTTTCAACTAATTCACCAATAATATGAACAGCAGCACCTGTAGTAATACGCTTTAAAATGGCTTCATCGGTATTTTCAAAATCTACTACACACTGGATATTATTAATAGTTGAACCATCATTTAATGCTATAAAACGATTGGCTCTAAAAGTTCTTACCCAGCCTTTAATATTTACTTCTGGCAGTATGGTGTTATTTGATAATAATTCTGAAACGGTATATGATTTCATTGATGTTAAATTTTAAAGTGCAAATATAAAGGTTTCAATTATCAAAATTCAAATATCAAATTCCAAAATCAAGACAAATTTGAAATTGAAATCTAAAAATTTAATTTTGCTTGTCTTCTTCCTCTTCTTCAGGAATGATATTGATAGCTGGTTCTTTTAGTACATTTTTATTGGCAATACTTCGTTCTAATGAAAGTAATAAAGATGGCAATAAAACTAAGTTTGAAAGCATAGCAAATAAAAGTGTTATAGATACTAATCCTCCTAAAGCAACTGTACCACCAAAGCTTGATATTGTAAATACCGAGAACCCAAAAAACAGTACAATAGACGTATAGAACATACTAACTCCGGTTTCGCGAAGTGCCGCATAAACGGATTTATTAATCCTCCAATGATTGGCTTGTAGCTCTTGCCTATATTTTGCTAAAAAGTGAATGGTATCATCTACAGATATTCCAAAAGCAATACTAAAAACTAAAATTGTTGATGGTTTTATAGGAACTCCTAAATACCCCATTAACCCTGCAGTTATTAATAAAGGAAGTAAGTTAGGAATTAAAGAAACGATGATCATTTTAAATGACCTAAACATATAAGCCATAAATAATGATATTAAAAATATAGCAAGTGTTAATGAAACTGCCAGATTTTTTACTAAGTATTTTGTTCCTTTTTGAAACACCAAAGCCTTTCCAGTCATGGTAACATTGTACTGGTCTTTTGGAAAAACATTATTTATTTTGTTCTGAATATTTTCTTCAATATGCTCCATTTTATCAGTTCCAATATCTTTCATAAAGGTTGTGATACGTGCATATTGACCCGTACTATCAACAAAGTTTTTAAACAGATCTACATTTGATGTTGAGTTTTTAGCGTATGATAAAATAAAATTGTTTTCTTGTGATGTTGGTAACTGGTAATGTTTAGGATTCCCATTGTAGTAAGCTTGTTTAGAATACTTTACTAAACTAACCACTGAAATTGGTTTGGATAATTCCGGAGTTTCAATAATTAAATCTTCAAGTTCATTCATGCGTTTTAAGGTGGATAATTTCATAACACCTTTTTTACGCTTAGTGTCAACCATGATTTCTAATGGCATAATACCATTAAACTCTTCCTCAAAAAATTTGATATCATTATAAAACTCAGTCTTTTTGGGCATATCTTCAATTAAACTCCCAGAAATTCTAATTTGATAAATACCTATAAAACTTAAAATAAGTAGTAAAACAGAGATTCCATAAATGGCGATTCGTTTTTGTTTTACTATACGCTCAATCCAACTTACAAAATAAGTAACCCAACGCCTGTTTAAGTGTTCTAAATGACGATCTTTTGGATAAGGCAAAAACGAATATAAAATGGGGATAATAAGTACGCATAATATGAAAATAGATAAGATGCTTAGTGAAGCGACCGTACCAAATTCTTTCAATAATGTACTCTCGGTTAAAATAAATGTAGCAAAACCAGATGCTGTAGTTACATTTGTCATTAACGTAGCATTTCCTATTTTGGTAATAACACGCTGTAATGATTTTACTTTATTACCATGTAGTTTAACCTCATTTTGATATTTATTAATTAAGAAAATACAGTTAGGTATTCCAATAACAATAATTAATGGAGGAATAAGTGCCGTTAAAACAGTGATTTCATAATTTAATAAACCTAGAATACCAAAAGTCCACATAACACCAGTGCAAACCACAATAAGTGAAATTAAAGTAGCTCTAATAGACCTGAAAAAGAAAAAGAAAATAAGCGAAGTAATTAACAGTGCAGCAACAATAAACAAGCCTATTTCATCAACGATGTTTTGTGAATTTAATGTGCGAATGTAAGGCATTCCAGAAACCCTGACATCTAAATTATTTGCTGCTTCAAAAGCCTCAATTTTAGGTTGCAACACAGAAATAACAAAGTCTTTTCTAACGCCAGTATTCACAATATCTTTTTTAAGATAGATGGCGGTTCTTATGGTTTTTGTTTCTTTATTAAACAAAAAGTTGTCGTAAAAAGGATATTTTTTGAAAAGATCGTCTTCTAAGGTTCCAATTTGCTGCATGGAAGCAATAGAATCTTTTATAAAAGGTTCCAGAATAAATTTTTCATTTATGGTGTCTTTTACAAGCTTTTGTAAATCTTTAATGGATACAACACTTTCAACTTCTTTATATTTCTTAAAAGAGTCTGAAAGCTTGTTCCAAGCGTTTAATTTTTCAACTGTAAAAAGGGTAGAGTCTTTTACTCCAAGAACTATAAGGTTTCCTTCTTCACCAAATATTTTTAAAAAGTTGTTGTAGGTAATATTTGCTTCATTGTCATCTGGTAACAAATTGGCTTCAGTATAAGAAAAACGCATATTCTTCCACTGGAAACTGAAGAAAATGGTTATGACTATTAGAACGACAAGAATGGTTATTTTATTACGTAAAATTACCCTAGCAACGATGTCCCAAAAATCTTTTGTAAATAGTTTAAACATGCTTAATCTAAAAGATTGGCAAAGGTAGAAAAAACTATGTATTAGATGGGTTTTAGCGTTATAATGTTAAGTTAAATGTAAACTTAAAGGCAATATTGTCGCCAATATCTGGTAAATGATAAGCTCCATAGCGATATGTGAAACTTAACCCAAAGCCATATAACAGTTTATTGAGTTCGAAACCAGACTCGGTATAACCTTTATTTAATTTATCAAAACTAATATTTTGGTGCCTTTCCATATTATTTATATCACCTAAGGCATATCTTGAAATTAATACGAGTTGTGGTTTAAATCTTGACGAAATATCAAAAGGATTGAAGTAGTGTTTAAATTGTGCGGTTATGAGTTTGTCTGAAAAAAACTCATTAAAAAACATGGTTTCAAAACTGGAGATGCCAGCAACTGAAAAACGTTGTAATATGGTTTCTTTGTTTAGATTGTTTGGATATGCATGGTATAAATGCGTTAACGGAGTCTCTCCTTTTGTTATTCCAGACACTATTATTAGTTCAGAAAGTGAATTGTTCGCGTGTTTTATTTGATGGACAGTCCTAAAATCAATTTTGTAGAAACTAAAATTATTTTCACTTAAATCTTTTATACTTTTAGTGTATTGAAGTGTAAATTTTGGGTAGCCGTTTTTTACCTCCTTGTAACTGTTATTTACCAATTCAAATTTGCTAAACGGATCCCATTGTAACGATGTTTTTAATAAACTTAGATGAAAAGTTTCGTAATCATTACCATTTATTTCGAATGCATAGTTGTAAGTTGGAACTATATAACTAAGAGCTAGCTGAGTTTCGGTTTGAATTTTTGGACTAAACTGATGTTCTATCGAAACTGCTCTTGTTGTATGCTTGTGAAATAAACTTATGTTTAATAAACGGGGCTCGAATAATTGAAAAAAACGCTTATCTGTTAAAAATATTGAACTTCCAGATTCTTGTAAATCATCTGTATATGAAGCATTTATCCAAGTATTTGTTTTTTCATTTATTCTTAGGCCAGCACCAAAGCTATATTTAAACCTATGGTCTCTAAAACCATAAACTACATAAGTGTTTAATCTAAGTTTTTTTGAAAAGGCGTCATTAGTAATGCCTCCAAGTCCAGTTCTTAAGGCTTCATACTGGTTATACTTTATCAAGTATTTTAAATCGAAGTTAAAATATTTCGTTGGGAAGTAACCATTTCCTAACTGTTTAAAAAACTCGCTTTGCTTTAAAGTGTCCTTTTCTTTTATTGAAGAGTTTAATGAGTCATTTTGTGAGTACAGCACACTTGAAAATATAATTAAGAAAAAAAATGTGCCTATTTTCAACATTGCTAAAAATGAAAAATTAAATATTTAAAAAAGAAGCGACTTAAATGTCGCTTCTTAATTTATACTGTCATGATTTCTCTCTCTTTGACTTCAAGAATATCATCAATTTTTTTAACGTATTTATCTGTTAAATGTTGTATATCAATTTCTGCATTCTTTTTAAGATCTTCAGAGACATCATCAGATTTTTTAATTTCATTATTGGCATCTTTTCTAGCGCTTCTAACACCAATTTTAGCATCTTCAGCTTCAGCTTTGGCCTGTTTTGCAAGGTCTCTACGACGTTCTTCTGTTAATGGTGGAACATTAATAATTATTGTTTCTCCATTATTCATAGGGTTGAAGCCTAAATTGGCAATCATAATACCTTTTTCAATTTCTTGAAGCATACTTCTTTCCCAAGGTTGAACCGTAATAGTTCTCCCGTCTGGTGTATTCACATTGGAAACTTGGCTTAATGGTGTTTGAGAACCATAATAATTAACCATAACACTTCCTAACATTGCCGGACTTGCTTTTCCTGCTCTAATATTTGCTAATTGTTTTTCTAAATGCTTAAGGGCATTATCCATAGACTCCTGTGCTGAGTCTAAAATGAATTGTATGTCTTCATTCATTATTATAAAACTTTAAATTTCAATTAATATAAAAAACGATACTGTTTAACAATTAACTTCTGTACCAATATTTTCGCCAGAAACTACTTTAAACAAGTTTCCTTTTTTATTCATATCAAATACAATAATTGGTAGTTCGTTTTCTTGGCTTAATGTAAACGCTGTTGTATCCATGACTTTCAATCCTTTTCTAATAACTTCGTCGAAAGAAATAGTATCAAATTTAATGGCTTTTGAATCTTTTTCTGGGTCTACATTATAAATACCGTCTACACGGGTTCCTTTTAAAATAACATCGGCTTCAATTTCTATAGCTCTTAAAACTGCTGCAGAATCTGTAGTAAAATAGGGATTTCCAGTACCACCACCAAAAATAACAACACGCCCTTTTTCTAAATGTCGTATGGCTCTTCTTCTTATAAATGGTTCTGCTACTTCGTTAATCTTAATGGCAGATTGTAATCGAGTAGGAATTCCGGCATTTTCTAAAGCACTTTGTAATGCCAAACCATTTATTACAGTTGCAAGCATACCCATATGATCTCCTTGTACTCTATCCATACCTTTGCTAGCACCAGCTACACCTCTAAAAATGTTTCCACCACCAATAACAATGGCTACTTCTACACCTTGGTCTGTTATTGATTTAATGTCTTGGGCATATTCTGATAATCGCTCTGGGTCAATACCATATTGGCGGGTTCCCATTAAGGCTTCACCAGATAATTTTAGTAGGATTCTTTTGTACTTCATAACGTCTTTAAAAGTTTAGCAAAATTACATAATTTTTTTTGTTTTTAAATTATAAAAAAAGCCTCTCAAATTAATGAGAAGCTTTTTAAAATATGGTTATACTTTAAGATTAACCTAAAGCAACTCTTTTAAAGTTTACAACTTTTACATCTTTACCAATTGATTTTACATAATCAGCTACACTTAATTTGCTGTCTTTAATAAAATCTTGATTTACTAATGTATTGTCTTTAAAGAAACGGTTTAATTTACCTTTAGCGATATTGTCTAACATGGCTTCTGGTTTTCCTTCTTGACGTAATTGATCTTTAGCGATTTCAATTTCTTTATCAATAATAGAAGCATCAACTGCATCTTGGTCTAATGCAATAGGATTCATTGCAGCAGCTTGCATTGCAACGTCTTTAGCTACAGTTTCAGATCCGTCAACACTAGCAGATAAACCTACTAAGGTTGCGATTTTGTTTCCAGAATGTATGTATGAACCAACAAAAGGAGCTTGAATTTTTTCAAATGCAGTGATCTCTAATTTTTCACCAATAACACCTGTTTGTTCAATTAATTTTTCAGCTACAGAAAGGCCACCAAAATCGGCAGATAAAAATTCTTCTTTCGAAGCATAATTAAAAGCTAATTCAGCTAATTGGTTAGCTAAATTTACAAAGCTTTCATTTTTACCAACAAAGTCAGTTTCACATCCTAATACAATAGCAACGCCAACAGTTTTGTCGTCGCTTACTTTTGCAATTGCAGCACCTTCGGTTGACGCTCTGTCTGCTCTGTTAGCTGCAACTTTTTGACCTTTTTTACGTAAAATTTCAATAGCTTTTTCAAAATCTCCTTCAGCTTCAACTAAAGCTTTTTTACAATCCATCATTCCTGCACCAGTAGTTTGTCTTAATTTGTTTACTTCAGCAGCGGTTATATTTGCCATAGATTTATTTTTTAAAAATTTAAAAAGTCGTTCAATTGGTTTCTATAAAGAAAAGAATTAAACGACTTAATGTATGTTATATTAATATTATTTATTCTTCTTCTTCAGCAACAAATTTCTTAGCTTTTGCTAATGCATTTGCTTTTTCAGTTGCAACTACTTCATCGTTAAAAGTATCATCGCCTTCTTCTGAAGCATCTTTTTCAGCTTTACGTTCTAATAATCCTTCACTGATTGAATTTGTAACATGAGTTAAAATTTTATCAATTGATTTTGAAGCGTCATCATTTGCTGGGATAACATAATCAACTTGACGTGGGTCTGAGTTGGTATCTACCATTGCAAAAATTGGAATGTTTAATTTTTGTGCTTCTTTAATTGCTATGTGCTCACGTTTGATGTCAACAACAAATAATGCCCCTGGTAAACGTGTCATGTCACTAATAGAACCTAAGTTTTTTTCTAACTTAGCTCTTAAACGATCTACTTGTAAACGTTCCTTTTTAGAAAGCGTTAAAAAAGTACCGTCTTTCTTCATTCTATCAATTGAAGCCATTTTTTTAACGGCTTTTCTAATAGTAACAAAGTTAGTTAACATACCACCTGGCCATCTTTCAGTGATGTAAGGCATGTTGATTGCTGTTGCTTTTTCAGCAACTATATCTTTTGCTTGTTTTTTTGTTGCAACAAATAAAATTTTACGGCCAGAGTTAGCAATTTTGCTAAGCGCTGCTCCTGCTTCTTCTATTTTAGCTGCTGTTTTATAAAGGTTGATAATATGGATACCATTGCGCTCCATATATACGTAAGGAGCCATGTTTGGATCCCACTTACGTGTGAGGTGACCGAAGTGAACACCTGCTTCAAGTAATTCTTTTACTTCTACTTTTGCCATTTTGTAATAGTTTACGTTCTGTTGATTAGCAATGATTAAGTGGTCATTTTTTTAAATCGCCTTAACCATTTAGATGCTTAACTAAATCCTGACTTTTAGGTCATGGACAACAATAACTGGTTTAATTTTTTCTTTGTGCTGAATACTATAAAAAGTAAAGCAGCTAATTTGATATTAACGTTTAGAGAATTGGAATTTCTTACGCGCTTTTTTCTGACCGAATTTTTTACGTTCAACCATTCTTGGGTCTCTTGTTAATAATCCTTCTGGTTTTAAAGTCAATCTGTTTTCAGCATCTACTTCGCACATTGCGCGAGAAATTGCTAAACGAACTGCTTCTGCTTGACCAGTAATACCTCCTCCTAGTACATTTACTGTAATATCAAAGTTACCTTCGTTATTAGTCATAGCTAATGGTTGGTTTACTTTGTATTGTAACGTAGACGTAGTGAAGTAAGCATTCAATTCTTTTTTGTTTACTGTGATGTTACCTTTACCTGGAACAACATAAACACGAGCAACAGCCGTTTTTCTACGGCCAATTTTGTGAATTACTTCCATTTACTTGAATTCGTTTAAGTTAATTGTTTTTGGCTTTTGAGCTTCGTGAGTATGAGCTGAACCAACAACAACATTTAAATTACGGAATAAATCTGCACCTAATTTGTTTTTAGGTAACATTCCTTTAACTGACTTTTCTACTAATCTTGCTGGATCTTTTCCAAACATTTCTGTAGCAGATAAGCTTCTTTGACCACCTGGATAACCTGTGTGACGAATGTACGTTTTATCGTTCCACTTGTTTCCTGTTAAGTTGATTTTTTCGGCATTGATAACAATTACGTTATCACCGCAATCAGCATGTGGTGTGAAGTTAGGTTTGTGTTTACCTCTTAATAGTTTTGCAACTTTTGAAGCTAAACGACCTAAGCTTTGCGATTCAGCATCAACCAATAACCACTCCTTGTTAGCAGTAGCTTTGTTGCCTGAAATTGTTTTGTAGCTTAATGTATCCACACTTATTATTTTTTCAAATTAAACATTCCTCTTTCAAAAAGAGTTTGCAAATTTACGATAATCTATTTGATTACCAAATAGTATGCTATAATTTTTATAAGCTATTTGATTGTTAGAAAAATCTAGAGTAAAACTAATGATTAATACTATTTTATTATCAATTAAAAATTGTAATCAGTTAAAATAATATTTTCATTTTTTAATTATTTAATAACACTTTATAACTTGAAGAAGTTTCATTTGTTGAAACATTGATAATATAAATGCCATTAGCATTATCTGATAAATCAATACTTTGACTTTTTTTAGATTTTGAAGGATCTATTTTTATGGATTTTACAACTTGTCCAAATATATTTACTACATTAATTTTGCTTACAGGAATATCATCGTACAATACGTTAATAATACCATTGCTAGGATTAGGGTAGATAGATACTTTAGTTTTATAAACACTATCAAGGCTTAAAGCTGTTGGTGTCCAAGTAATTGTCATCGCAGATAATGGCCCTACATTTCCAGGATTAGTAGTAGTGATTGAAGTTCCTTTTGTAAAGGCAAACCCAGTATTAACAAAATCATGGGTATTACTGCTGCCATCTGTCCATGTAGCTTCATACCAAACAGTATAAGTCCCATCTGCCACTACTGAACCATTAACATCTGTACCATTCCAAGTTATGGAATAAGGACCCAATGCAGCAGGAGTAGTTCCACTTTTACGAGTGGCACCTGTAATAGCATCTACAACATTAGCTGTCATAGAATTATTTACAGTAGTCCAACCTGCTTTAGCACCAAAGATTGGCAAGTGATCTTTTGTCCCATTACTTAAATAACGATTGTTTGTTTTTACAAATGTTGTTCCGTTTTGAATCCAAACAGCCAATACAACACCACCATCTGCAGTGTTAGCTGGTGAACCTTGTGTAAAATTAAAAGTTAAAGTTCCATCTGTTTGTGCATAAAGAAATTCAGAGGAAAAAAATATTAGTCCTATTAGTATGATTATTTTTGTTTTCATGATTGCCTAAATTTGATGTTAGACCAAATTGACAACATTTTCATGAATCAGAAAATGATATTAATCATGAAACAACTAAAAAAAGTGCTACGGTTCAGTTAGTTAACAAAATCACATTAATGTGCTTCTAACCAGTCATTTCCAATACCTAAATCAACATCAAGCGGAACTTCTAAAGTATAAGCATTTTCCATTTCTGTTTTCACTAATGTTTTAATAGTATCTAATTCTGGTTTATAAACATCAAAAACCAATTCGTCGTGTACCTGTAATAACATTTTGGTTTTGTAGTTGCCTGCTTCTAGCTTATCATGAATATGTATCATGGCAATTTTAATAATATCGGCTGCACTACCTTGAATTGGTGCATTTACAGCATTTCGTTCGGCAGCACCTCTAACCACAGCATTCCTTGAATTGATATCGTTTAAATATCGTCTTCTTCCTAAAACTGTTTGTACATATCCATGTTCTCTGGCGAAATGAATTTGATCATTTATGTATTTCCTCAATTTCGGATAGGTTTCATAATATGTGTCTATTAATTCTTTTGACTCACCTCTTGTTAAATCGGTTTGATTGCTTAATCCAAAAGCAGAAACGCCATAAATGATTCCGAAATTGACTGTTTTCGCATTGCTTCGTTGCTCACGAGTTACTTCAGATAATGGGACATTGAATACTTTGGATGCTGTTGATGCATGAATATCTTCACCATGTTTAAAAGCATTAATCATATTCTCTTCTTTGCTTAATGCAGCTATAATACGAAGTTCAATTTGTGAATAATCCGCTGCTAACAAAATATAGTTCTCATCTCTTGGAATAAATGCTTTTCGCACCTGACGACCACGTTCTGTTCTAATTGGAATATTTTGAAGATTCGGATTATTACTGCTTAAACGTCCGGTTGCTGCAACAGTTTGCATATAATCGGTATGAACACGTCCTGTAGAGGGTTCTACCTGAGTTGGTAATGCATCAACATAAGTGCTTTTTAATTTTGCTAATCCACGATAGTCTAAAATATGTTGAATAATTTCATGGTCCTTTGCCAGATAACTTAATATATCTTCACTAGTTGCATATTGCCCTGTTTTAGTCTTTTTAGGTTTGTCAATCAGTTTTAGTTTTTCAAATAAAATATCGCCCAATTGTTTTGGCGAAGCAATATTAAATTCTTCTCCTGCTTCTTTATAAATATTTGATTCTAAGGTTTTTATATCACTATCTAATTGTTTAGATAATGAATTAAGAAATGCTTCATCTAGATTAATGCCTTCTAATTCCATGTCGGCTAAAACGCGAAGCAATGGAATTTCGATCTCATCAAAAAGCTTTTGTGTATTGGCTTCACCTAATTCTTTCTCAAAATGTTCTTTTAATTGCAATGTTATATCAGCATCTTCAACAGCATATTCAGTTTGTTTTTCTAAAGGAACTTCTCTCATTGTGAGTTGGTTTTTTCCTTTTTTCCCAATAAGTGTTTCTATAGATATTGGTGTGTAATTTAAATAGGTTTCTGCCAGCACATCCATATTATGGCGCATATCTGGATTGATAAGATAATGTGCTAACATGGTGTCGAAAAGCGTTCCTTTTACTTTTATGTTGTATTTACGAAGAACTTTAATATCATATTTTAAATTCTGCCCAACTTTTTGAATAGCATCGTTTTCAAAAAAAGGACGTAATTGTTCTATTAAAACTTGAGCTTCGTCTTTATTTTCTGGAAATGGCAAATAATAACCTTTACCAACTTCCCAAGAAAATGCAATTCCAACCAATTCGGCTGTAATAGGATTAATGCTCGTAGTTTCAGTATCAAAACATACACTGGTTTGCTTTAACAAATTTTGAACAAAAAGTTTTGTAGCCATTCCAGAAGCGATACTCTGATAAAAATGAGATGTTGTTTCAGCAGTATTTCTGCTGCTATGGGATATTATAACATCATTATCATTTTCATCGCCTCCAAATAAGGAGAATTGACCTGCACCAGCTTTTGAGGCAGGTTTTTTAGTTTCAATTTTTTGGCCTTCAGTTGTTGTTTGATTGCTTGAAGGTTCTGCTATTTTTGTTTCATTTTCAAATGAAAATGTTTTTTGAAAATTAACCAGTAATTGTCTGAATTCTAGTTCTTCAAAAATCTCTGTTACTTTAGCAATATCAGGTTGGTCTAATTCAAAATCTTTTGCGTCAAATTCAACAGGAACATCTAGCATAATTGTAGCCAATTTTTTTGAAAGCATTCCCAGCTCTTTATTGGCTTCTATGTTTTCTTTCATTTTCCCTTTAAGCTCGTGCGTATTTGCTAAAAGATTTTCCATACTGCCATATTCGGTCAACAATTTTTTTGCTGTTTTTTCACCAACACCAGGAAGCCCAGGAATGTTATCACTAGAGTCTCCCATCATGCCCAAAAAGTCAATAACTTGTAGGGGGTCTTCAATTTCAAATTTTTTCTTTACTTCTTCAATTCCCCAAGTTTCATAACCACCACCAAAAACTGGGCGATACATAAATATATTATCACTTACTAATTGAGCAAAATCTTTATCTGGTGTTACCATAAAGGTTTTATAGCCTTCTTTTTCGGCCTGTTTTGAAAGCGTTCCAATCACGTCATCTGCCTCAAATCCTTCCTTAACCATGATAGGAATATGCATGGCTTTTAAAATTTGTTCAATATAAGGAACAGCTATTTTTATCGCTTCAGGAGTTTCATCTCTGTTGGCTTTATAAGCTTCAAACATTTCAACACGGTCAACGCTGCCACCTCTATCGAAACAAACGGCTAAATGGTCTGGACGTTCTCGTTTAATGACATCAAGTAATGAATTCATGAAACCCATAATGGCCGAGGTATCTGTTCCTTTCGAATTTATTCTAGGATTTTTTATAAAGGCATAATACCCACGAAAAATTAAGGCATAAGCGTCAACTAAGAAGAGGCGTTTTTGATCTGACATAGTGTTTATTTTGATAGAAAACCAAAACTACAAAAAGTTATTACCGAATAGAAATTAATTGATTATTGTTATTTAAATAATAGTTGAATTTTATGTAATAGCTATCTTTGATAACATATTTGAAAAATTATGACTGTAGAAGTGTGTGCAAACTCTTTTGAATCGGCAATCAATGCAGAAAAAGCAGGCGCGCACCGTATTGAATTGTTTAGTGAATTAGCAGTTGGCGGTATAACTCCTTCCTTTGGACTAATAAAAAAGGTTGTTGAAAAATTATCTATTCCTGTATTTGTGTTAATTCGTCCAAGAAGCGGGAATTTTACATATAGCGAAGAGGATTTTGAAATTATGAAACAAGATATTCAACTTTGCAAGGATTTAGGTTGTGCAGGTATTGTTTCTGGTGTGTTGAATGAAGATAACACTATTGATATTGATAGGACCAAAGAACTTTTTCAATTATCTTATCCATTACAATTTACATTTCATCGCGCATTTGACTGGGTTCCAAATCCAAACGAAGCTTTAGAACAGTTAATAAAATTAAAAGTTAATAGGGTTCTTACATCTGGACAAAAAGGGTCTTCACAAAAAGGAATCACATTACTTACTGAATTAAAAGAAAGAGCAAAAAATAAAATTATAATATTACCAGGCGGCGGTATTAATGTAAACAATGCCATATTGTTTAAAGATGCTGGATTTTCTGAGATACATCTTTCTGCTTCAAAAATAGAAATTGTAAATAAATTGCCAGCAGTTTCAATGAATAGTAGTAAGCTTTTTGATGAAACAATTAAAACATATTCTGATATAACTATTATGAAAAAAATAATAGATGTTATAAAAGCAAAATGATTATTGATATATTTTTAGATGATAGTTACGATTTAATAAATTGTTAATCTTACATTCAATACACGTAATTGTATCTTTAACTTTTTAAATTTGAAAAAAAGTTGCCATGTCCAGATTTTTTGTTGCGCTTATTATTTTTTCAATAATCTTTTTTTTAGTTGAGCTTTATGCCTTTCAAGCAATTAAAACCAATACAAAAAACAGATATATAAAAATTGCTTGGATACTTATTGCTCTAGCAATTTATATAAATTTGTTTTATACGCTTTACTCAACGCCTAGAAGTGCTGGCCAAACAAAAGGTTTTCAGCTAGCTTTAGGGCTTGTACTAACATTTTTTATTCCAAAATTGGTTATTGTAATAGTCATGTTTGGTGAAGATGTTGTTAGGGTTTTTCAAAAAATAATATCTTATTTTTCAAGTGGAGCTACAAAACCTATTCCAAGCAGAAGATTGTTTATTTCAAGGCTAGCCTTAGGTTTGGCAGCAATCCCTTTTGCATCGTTTATATACGGAATTGTTCAAGGAAGATATAATTATAAAGTTTTAAAATATCAGTTGTCTTTTGAAGATTTACCAGAAGCTTTTGATGGGTTTACAATTACCCAAATTTCAGACATTCATTCGGGGAGTTTTACAAACCCTGATAAAATTCAGTATGGAATTGATTTAATTAACCAGCAAAAGTCTGATTTGCTTCTTTTTACAGGCGATATTGTTAATAATAAAGCTGATGAAATGGACGCTTGGATTGATGCTTTTAAAAATTTCGAAGCCCCTTATGGCAAGTTTTCTATTTTAGGAAATCATGATTATGGTGATTATGTAGAATGGGATTCAAAAGAAGATAAAGCAAGAAATTTTCAGGCAGTTAAAGATGTGCATCCTAAAATTGGGTTTGATTTGTTGTTAAATGAACATAGATATATTGAAAGAGATGGCCAAAAAATTGCCTTAATTGGGATAGAAAACTGGGGAAAAGGCTTTAATCAGGCTGGAGATTTGGACAGAGCTTCACAGGGAGTAAAAAAGGAAGATTTTAAAATTTTAATGTCACATGATCCATCACATTGGGAATATAAAGTGAAGCATGACGATTTTAATTATCATCTAACTTTAAGTGGGCACACGCACGGTCTTCAAATGGGTATAGAAATCCCTGGATTTTTTAGATGGAGTCCTTCGCAGTATGTGTATAAACAATGGGCAGGACTTTACACTGAATTTGGAAGGTTTATAAATGTAAATAGAGGTTTTGGGTACCATGCATTTCCGGGAAGAGTTGGAATATGGCCAGAAATTACGGTTATAGAACTTAAAAAAGGAACAAGTAACGCATAATGAGGCTTATTTACACCAGTTTTTGATGTAAAATGTTAAAATTATAATGAAATTGTTTATTTTTAATTTGTTAAGGAATTGAACCTATTTCATAACGAATAATGGTAATATCAAAAAAATATGTAGGTTTGTATAAGTACATTTGACTAATAAATAATATAGTATGTCAAAATTTGGGGAACTAATAGATATAGACATTCCTGTTTTGTTAGATTTTTTTACCGAATGGAATGATCAATCTACAGCGATGCATCCGGTTTTAAGAGATGTAGCTGCAGCACTTGGCGATAAGGCTAAAGTGATAAAGATTGATGTTGAAAAGAACCAAGAGTTAGCAGAAGCACTAAGAGTAAAAGGCTTGCCAACATTAATTATTTATAAAAATGGTGAAATGAAATGGCGCCAAAGCGGTGAGCAAGATGCTAACACTTTAATAGGTATTATTAAACAATACCTGTAAAATCAAGCGATTTAAAAGTAAACCCCAGTTTACTGTAATATTCTAGCACTTTAGGTAGTGCATATTTCATGTTTTTTGAAGCTTTTACGCTATCATGAAATACAATGATACTTCCTTTATCTGAGTTTTTAATAACATTTTCCAAACATTTTTCATTGGAAACTTCTTTATCCCAATCAAAAGAAATAACATCCCACATAATAATTTGATATCCCAATTCTTTAAGTTGTTTACCTTGTTTAGGTTTTATTCTTCCATAAGGTGGGCGAAAAAGTTTATTTCCAGATACTTTATTGTTTATTACTGAATGGGCTTTTAAAACATTTTCAATATAATCTTTGGTTAAAGTTTTCCAACCTTTCAAATGGTTATGCGTATGATTGCCAATGGCATGACCATGATCTATGACACTTTGAAAAACATCTGGATACTTTTCAATGTTATTACCTATACAAAAGAATGTTGCCTTTGCATTAAATTTTTTTAACTGCTGTAAAGTCCATTCTGTTATTTCAGGAGTTGGGCCATCATCAAAAGTCAAGTAAATAACATCTTCAGTAGTTGGAATGCTCCAAGTATAATTTGGAAACATTTTTTTAACTACTGAAGGTGTTTTTATAGGAACTAAAGTCATGTTTAGTTAGCTTCTAAACTGGAATCATTTGGAATATCTATATCTGAGTGCTTCTCGTTAGATGAATCATCTTCATAAAAATGATTGAAAAGTTTTAAATATGAATTAAATATTTCGCTTTCAGTTTTTGCAAATTCTTTATCATAGGTTATCAATACATCCACAAGACTTTTATATCGTTGAATGTCGGTATAAATATCTTCAAACATATGCTCTTGATTGGTTTTGGTCAATCCGCTATAATATGTTAGATTTTCTTGATATTTTTTTGCAACATCTTTAAAGAGCTTTTCTGCCTTTTCTTTGTTTCCAACTTCGTAATATGCACTAATATATGGTTCTAATAGTGTGTAATACCCGTAGTATTCAACAGGCATGTTAACCATAGCTATATCTGCAATTTCTTCAGCTTTTTTTAGCTTATCTTCATTTATTAATTGTTCAATTAAACGGGCTAAATTGCCTCTGTAAGAAATGGAGTTTTTGCGTGTTTCTGGATCATGATAAATATCTGGGCTACCACTATTTCCCCAATCCCATTTTTTTACTTTTTCATACATTAAATCGCTATCTACTCTTCCCATATCGAATGGGTTTGCTTTATCAACAGGCGTTTTAATAGGAACTAATTTGTAGCACATGCCATCCAGTTGCAAATAGTCTTTCATCCAGATGTAATCATCATCACCAAAACTTCCACCTGTAAAATAAATAGGGCGTTTCCAGTCATTATTTGCAACAATGTCGAGCATTAACAATCTGTTTTTGTAAAGCGCACTTTCTTTAATTTTTATATCAATATAAGGCACTATTTTATCGGCATCTTTTTGTTTTACAATGCCATATTTCAGAGCATTTTCTTTATTTACAGGAATTCTTAAAAACTCAGTTGGCAAGTATTTAGCATTTAAATCCTGGTTTCTTATTCCGCTAATATCTACTCCTTGTTGTTGTAAAATGTGTTTATATTTAGTAACATCATCATTTCTTGTTATAAAATTCAAGAGATCTTTTACTTCAATAGTGTCTTTAAAAATTGGCTCTTTAATAATATAATCATTAGTGCCATATTTATATTGGTCATGTGTAAGTTGAGATGGAACAGGATCACTATCATAAGCTCTTCGTTTCATCTGATCAATATACCAATCCGTTTGAAATAAACTTGTGTTTACAACTCTCACGTCTGTTCTATAACCTTCAATTTCTTGGGCATACCAAAGCGCAAAGGTGTCATTGTCGCCAATAGAAAATAAAATACCATCTTTTCCGCAAGAATCTAAATACATTTTGGCCATTGATTTGGCAGTGTATTTATCAGATCTATCATGGTCATCCCAATTGTTTGCAGCCATAATTCCGGGAACTAAAACTAAACAAACTATAGTAATTGCTGGTGCCAAAAATTTTGAAGATGAGTATTTTTTTAAGCTATTAAATATGGCAAATACACCAAATCCAATCCAAATTGCAAACACATAAAAAGAGCCAACAACTGAATAATCTCGTTCTCTTGGTTCAAATGGACGAACATTGGTGTAAAATTGGATGGCTACTCCTGTAAACAAGAAAAATACCAACATGACCCAAAACAGTTTTTTGTCTTTGTTGAATAAAAAGAATAACCCAATAAGACCTAATATAAGTGGTAAAAAATAGTAGGTATTTCTTGCTTTATTATTCTTTACATCACTTGGTAGGTTGTCTTGCGATAAGCCTAAATGCCATTTATCAATAGGTTTAATACCACTAATCCAATTTCCATGATTGTCTAATCTACCTTGAATATCATCTTGCCGTCCGGTGAAATTCCACATGAAATAGCGCCAATACATATATCCTAATTGATATTGTATCATGTAAACTATGTTGCTAGCTAGTGAAGGTTTTTCAACTTCAATATAACTTTTGTAACGTTTTAGAAAATTGTTGTAATCTTCATAATCAACATTCCCTTTAGCAACATCATTTTTAAAATTTGTAACAAGTGTTCTTAGTTCATTTTGCATTTGGTAATCAGGTTTTAATTTAAAATCTAAATAACCTGAAAACATCATATAATTTTCGGCATGTTCTGCACTCCACATTCTTGGAAGAATTGAAGCTTGTTTATGATTATAATTTTGTTTAGCGTTTTTATAATCGTTTACAATAACGTATTTGCCTTTTGCTTCATCTTTTTCGTATTTTGGTTTATCATCAACATATGGTTCGTTCTCATCAAGATAAGCATACTGATCTGTAAATTGAGGTCCGTAAAACAAATGGGTTTCCGGGTATTGTTCTAAGTTATAATAGGCTAATAACTCTCGGGCACTTGACGGATTGTTTTCATTAATTACCACATTGGCATTGGCTCTAATTGGCAATAATAACCAAGAAGAAAAACCAATGATGATAAAGCTTATACAAAGAATACCTGTATTAATATGGGTGTAATTTTTTTTGCGAGTATATTTTAATCCAAAATAAATAAAGGCAACCAAAAGTACCCCGGCAATAATTGAACCTGAATTAAAAGGAAGTCCTACAGAATTTACAAAGAAGATTTCAAAATCACTAAAAAGTTTTAAAAGGTTTGGTGCTAAAAGTTTGAAAACAAATAACAAAACAGCAACAGAGACCAAGTTTGCAATAATGAAGTTTTTAAGTGTGACAGTTTTATAATTTTTAAAATAATATATAAGCCCAATAGCCGGAATGGTTAATAATCCCATAAAGTGGACTCCAAACGATAATCCAATAACAAACGATATTAATATAAGCCAACGGTTACCTCTTGGTTTGTTCATATCTTGTTCCCAACGTAAACCTAACCAAAATAAAATTGACATGATAAGAGTTGCCATAGCATAAACCTCTGTCTCAACAGCGTTAAACCAGAAAGAATCGGTAAATGTAAAAGCTAAACTTCCAACCAAGCCACTACCAAGAATAGCAATTGCTTTTTGTTGAGTCAATTCTTTGTTTTTTATAACCATTTTTTTGAGCAAAAGCGTAATAGTCCAGAACATAAATAGAATAGTAAATGCACTAGCCACGGCACTCATCATATTTAGCATCATTCCTACATGTTGGTTATTCCCAAAAGTAAATATTGAAAAAAATGCTCCAAACATTTGAAATAATGGTGCTCCTGGAGGATGTCCTACCTGAAGTTTTGATGATGTTAAAATATACTCTCCTGCATCCCAAAAACTTACAGTGGGCTCAATTGTTAAACCATAAGTTATAAAAGCTATTAAAAAAGTGAACCAACCAGTTAAGGTGTTCCATTTTTTAAAGTTGAAATATGTCATTTGATTTTTTATTTATTTATGATGGCGAATTTAAGAATAAATATGTAATGAATATAAGTATTTGGATTGTGTTAACATAATTGATTTCTTACATAAATTTAAGAAATGATAAAATATTAGGATAATGTAATTCAAATTAACCCATATTAAATTTGAAGAAATGGTAGAGGCATGTGATTATTTTTCAAAAAAATACTTGTGCAAATAAAACTTTGTGCTAAATTTGCACCCTCAATTACACATTGGCTTATGGTGTAACTGGCAACACGTCTGGTTTTGGTCCAGAAGAGTCTAGGTTCGAGCCCTAGTAAGCCAACATAATTGTAAACCCTAATCTTATTAAGATTAGGGTTTTTTATTTTTAGGAATAATTGAATTCACTATAAAAGATTATTCAATCTTAAAAGTTAGTACTGGGCGTTGAGCATTATTAACCAAATCTTCACTAATGCTACCATTAAAAAAGTTTGAAAGTCCTCTTCTGCCATGAGTACACATACCTATTAAGTCGGCAGAAATAGATTGAGAAAAACTCATGATTCCTTTTTCAACATTTATGTCATTATAAATGTTAACTGTATAATTATCAAAATCAGCACTTTTTGCAAACTCGTGCATGCGGTCATTAGCGTCATGTGTTGTCATAAAATGCCCCGCAGTATTAACCATTAAAAGATGCATTTTAGCATTAAATAATTTAGCAAATTCAGTTGCTTTAAGGTAAGGTGTTTTGTAATGGTCTTTAAAATTTGAAGCAAATACAAAATGGTCAACCTTAAATACAGGGTGTTCTTTTTTAACTACTAAAACAGGCACTTCAGATGTTCTGACTATTTTTTCAGTATTTGATCCAATTAGCATTTCTTTAAAGCTATTAGTGCCATGCGATCCCATTACTATTAAGTCTATATCATGTTTTTTGCAAACTTGATAAACACCTCTAAAGGGTTCATAAAATTCAACAATTTCATGAACATTTAAACCCTTCAAATATTTTCTTTCTAATAAGCTTTCAAAATGTTTATGTGCTAATTGCATGAAATACATGGCCTCTGGTAAACTTTGACTAGTGCTTAAAGGATCAATCTTTTGCATAGGTAACTCTAGCGTATGAAGCAGATAAATTTCCGCATTATGCTTTTTAGCTAATTGTGCAGCTACTTTTAAAGCGTTTTCAGCTTGCTCTGAAAAGTCGGTAGGTATTAATATTTTTTTCATATTCGGTTTGTGTTAAGTAGGCTTTAATACTTATAAATTTATGAATATTACTTTAGAAATCAATTAAAAAATTATATATTTGCGCCGTTGTAAGGCAAAAAAAGGAAATGAGGGGACGGAAAGTCCCCTCTTTTTATAATAAAAATGTTTAAAGATACCGTTAAAGAATTACTGGAAAAGGCACTGTTGGAAAGAACAGATTTGTTTCTTATTGGCATGACTATTTCTGAAGACAACAGAATAAATATTGTAATTGATGGCGACAATGGAGTTAGCGTTGAAGACTGCATGTTTGTAAGCCGAGCCATTGAACATAATCTAGATAGAGAAGAAGTTGATTTTGCATTAGAAGTAGCTTCGGCAGGCGCAACTTCTCCTATAGTTAATCAAAGACAGTACAAAAAAAATATTGGGAGAGATTTTGAAGTTAAAACAACTTCGGGTAAAATTGAAGCCATTCTTAAAGGAGTATCAGAAGAAGGTATTTTGTTAGAATGGAAAGCCAGAGAACCAAAACCGCAAGGAAAAGGTAAAGTAACCGTAGTAAAACAAGCTAATTTAGCTTATAGTGATATTGTAGAAGCAAAAGTGATGATTAAATTTTAATTCAAAAGAGTTATGGAGAATATTGCGTTAATTGAATCGTTTTCAGAATTCAAAGACGATAAATTAATTGATCGTGTAACGTTAATGGCGATTTTAGAGGATGTCTTTAGAAGTGCCTTAAAAAAGAAATTTGGAGACGATGATAATTTTGACATTATTGTTAACCCTGATAAAGGCGATTTAGAAATTTGGAGAAACCGCGTTGTGGTTGCTGATGGAGAAGTTAAAGAACCAAACCAAGAGATTTCTTTGTCTGAAGCACGCAAAATTGAACCAGATTTTGAGGTAGGCGAAGATGTATCAGAAGAAGTAAAATTAGTAGATTTAGGAAGAAGAGCTATTTTAGCATTACGCCAAAATTTAATCTCAAAAATTCACGAACACGATAATACAATTGTTTACAAACAGTTTAAAGATTTAGTAGGTGAAATATATACTGCCGAGGTTCATCATATTCGTCACAGAGCAGTTATTTTATTAGATGATGAAGGCAATGAAATCATTCTTCCAAAAGAAAAACAAATTCCTTCAGACTTTTTTAGAAAAGGAGATAACGTAAGAGGTGTAATTGATAGTGTTGAGCTTAAAGGAGCAAAACCAACCATTATCATGTCTAGAAGTTCGCCAGCATTTTTAGAAAAATTATTTGAACAAGAAATTCCTGAGGTTTTTGATGGGTTGATTACTATTAAAAATGTAGTTAGAATTCCAGGCGAAAAAGCAAAAGTAGCTGTAGATTCATATGATGATAGAATTGATCCAGTAGGAGCATGCGTAGGTATGAAAGGATCAAGAATACATGGCATTGTACGTGAGTTAGGAAATGAAAATATTGATGTTATTAACTACACCAATAATTTACAACTATACATAACTAGAGCATTAAGCCCTGCAAGAGTAACTTCAATAAAAATTAATGAAGAAACTAAACGTGCAGAAGTTATTTTAAAACCAGAAGAAGTAAGTAAAGCTATTGGTAGAGGTGGACATAATATTCGTTTAGCCGGTCAACTAACTGGTTATGAAATTGATGTGTTTAGAGAAGGTGCAGAAGAAGATGTTGAATTATCTGAATTCACAGATGAAATTGAAGGATGGATTATTCAAGAATTCAGTAAAGCTGGACTTGATACAGCAAAAAGCATCTTAGAACAAGATGTAGAAGACTTAGTAAAAAGAACAGATTTAGAAGAAGAAACAATTAGAGATGTTATTAGAATTCTAAGAGAAGAATTTGAAGAATAACATAAATTTGGTATATTAAAGGCAATTTATGGCTGACACAGTAAGATTAAATAAAGTATTAAGGGAATTAAATATCTCTATAGATCGTGCGGTAGATTTTTTAGAATCTAAAGGCATTGATGTAGAGAAAAGTCCTAATACTAAAATATCAGAAGACGTACATGCAATTCTTTCAAACGAATTTCAAACAGATGCTAGCAAAAAAGTAGCATCTCAAGAAGTTAGTGAGGCAAAAATTAAAGAGAAAGAAGTATTACGTGAACAACGAGAACGAGAACTTGAGGAAAAACAAAAGGAAGCGGCAAGAAAAGAAGAAATTATTAAAGCTTCTACAATTATTTCAAGACCAAAAGCCGTTGGAAAAATTGATTTAGAGCCAAAAAAGAAAGAAGAAATTCCAGCTCCTCAAGTAGAAGAAGCTAAAGAAGTTGCTCAAGAAATTCCTAAAAAAGAAGAGTCAGCACCAGTAATAGCCAAAGAAGAGCCTGTTGTTGAAAAGCCAAAACCTGAACCTGTTCAAAAACCTGTAGAAACCAAACCTGCAGAGCCAAAACGTGAAATATTTAATAGTGAAGGAATATTAGTTCCTGATGAAAGAGTAGAAACTCAATATCAAAAGCTTACAGGTCCTAAAATTTCTGGAGATAAAATAGATCTTTCACAATTCAATAAGCCAAAGAAAAAGAAGGAAGAAAAGAAACCAGAAACTAGACCTGGTAATGACAATGCTAATAAAAAGAAGCGTCGTCGTATTAGTAAAGTAGGTGGGCCACAAACTGGAGGAGATCAAAATAAGCCAGGAGTACAACAACCTGGTGGACCAAACAGACCTGGCGGACCAAACAAACCAGGAGATAGATTTAAAGGAAATAATAATCAAGGTCCTAGACGCCCAATTTTAAAAGAAGAACCAAGCGAGGAAGATGTTCAAAAGCAAGTAAGAGAAACGCTTGAAAAACTTCAAGGTAAATCTAATAAAGGAAAAGGAGCAAAATATCGTAGAGAAAAAAGAGAACATCATAGAGAACAATCTGAAAAGAGCTTAGAGCAAGAAGCAGCAGAAAGTAAAATTCTTAAAGTTACTGAGTTTGTTACTGCAAGTGAAGTTGCAACAATGATGGATGTTCCTGTAACTCAAATTATTTCAGCATGTATGTCACTTGGTATGATGGTAACCATGAACCAACGATTGGATGCAGAAACACTTAGTATTGTTGCTGAAGAATTTGGTTATCAAGTAGAATTTGTTACTGCTGCAATAGAAGAATCTATTGAAGAAGTTGAAGATACCGAAGAAGATTTAAAACCACGTGCACCAATTGTAACAGTAATGGGTCACGTAGATCATGGTAAAACATCGCTTTTAGATTATATCCGTAAAGAAAATGTAATTGCTGGAGAATCTGGAGGAATCACTCAACATATTGGCGCTTATGGTGTAGAACTTGACAATGGTCAAAAAATAGCATTTTTAGATACACCAGGTCACGAAGCGTTTACCGCTATGCGTGCTCGTGGTGCGCAAGTAACAGATTTAGCAATTATTGTTGTAGCTGCTGATGATGATATTATGCCACAAACTAAGGAAGCCATTTCTCATGCTCAAGCAGCTGGTGTACCAATCATTTTTGCGATTAATAAAATAGATAAGCCTGACGCAAATCCAGAAAAAATTAAAGAAGGACTTGCTCAAATGAATTTATTAGTTGAAGATTGGGGAGGGAAAATTCAATCCCATGATATTTCAGCAAAAAAAGGAACAGGCGTAAAAGAGCTTTTAGAAAAAGTACTACTTGAAGCCGAATTACTTGAACTTAAAGCGAACCCTGATAAACAAGCAAGCGGAACTGTAGTTGAAGCCTTCTTAGATAAGGGTCGTGGTTATGTATCAACAATTTTGGTGCAAGCAGGAACCTTAAGAGTTGGTGATTATGTATTGGCAGGGAAAAATAGTGGCAAGGTAAAAGCTATGCAGGATGAACGTGGCAACAATGTTGTTGAAGCTGGACCATCAACGCCTGTATCGATTTTAGGATTAGATGGCGCACCACAAGCAGGTGATAAGTTTAATGTTTTCCGTGATGAGCGTGAAGCCAAACAAATAGCTGCTAAAAGAGCACAATTGCAACGTGAGCAATCTGTTAGAACACAAAGACATATTACACTAGATGAAATAGGTCGACGTATTGCTCTTGGAGATTTCCAAGAATTAAACATCATTCTTAAAGGAGATGTGGATGGTTCTGTTGAAGCATTAACAGATTCATTCCAAAAATTATCAACAGAAGAAATTCAGGTTAATATTCTACATAAAGGTGTAGGTGCCATTACTGAAAGTGATGTGTTATTAGCTTCCGCTTCTGATGCTATTATAGTTGGATTTAATGTACGCCCTGTTGGAAATGCAAGAATGATTGCCGATAGAGAAGAAATTGATATTAGAACTTACTCTATTATTTACGATGCTATTAATGACCTTAAAGACGCTATGGAAGGTATGTTGTCTCCAGAGCTTAAAGAGGAAATTACCGGAACGGCTGAGATTAGAGAAATATTTAAAGTTACTAAAATTGGAAGCATTGCTGGTTGTATGGTAACAAATGGTAAGATATTCAGAAATTCTGGAGTGCGTTTAATTAGAGATGGTGTTGTTGTATATACTGGAGAATTAGCTTCTTTAAAACGATTTAAAGACGACGTTAAAGAAGTAACTAAAGGATATGATTGCGGTATGCAGGTTAAAAACTATAACGACATAAAAGAGGGTGATATAATTGAAGCCTTCCATGAAGTTGAGGTTAAAAAGAAACTTAAATAATAAGTATAAATTATGAGTATAAAAAAAAAAGCACTTTCAACAGAAAGTGTTTTTTGTTTTAAATTATTTAAGAGTTATTTTATTTCCTTTTTAGGTTTGAAAATGAAAGCACTTGAAAATTTTTGTTTCACTTCTTTCAAAGCTCTGTCAGCTTCTAAGCGTGTTGTAAAACTTCCCGCCCAAATTTTAAAATTTGGATATTCATATACTATGTTTGATTTCCATTTATCAAAAGTTGAGTTAAATTTACTTTGTGTTGCTTCTGCATCAGAGCGATTTCCAGAATAAACCTGTATTTTATATCTGTCAATTGCATTATCTGTTTTGTTCATTTCTTTTTTTAAATCCAACAAAACATCAATATTTTTATCTTGATTTACGGTTACATTTCCCTGTTGAGCAAACCCATTAGTTGTTAAAAATAAACAACCAATAAATGCTAAAAGGCTAATTTTCAAACTCAATGTTTTCATTTTTATCAATATTTATTACAAATGTATAAGTTATTAACTGAAATAGTATATAATTTATTATTTAGAATCTCTCTAAATTATCAATTATCAACACTCTGCGTTTCTAAAATCGAGTTTAAATATTACTTTTGCCTACGTTTTAAACTATGATTTTCTCTATTTTATATATAGAAAAAACCATACCAAAGATTAGAAGTTAATTCAACCAATAATATGAGACAGGTTATTCACTGTAAATTAAGTAAGGACTTATTATGTCTAGGCTTAATTATTCTATTAGCGTTTTCAACCTCACTTTCTGCTCAGGAAGGTGATCCGGCAACAGGAAAATCATTGTTTAATGCCAATTGTGCTGCCTGCCACCAGTTAGATAAAAAAATGACTGGACCAGCTTTACGTAATGTTGAAGCTAGATTATCAAATGATCAAGGTTTAGATAAAGCATGGATATATGCGTGGGTACGTAATAGTGCCGGAGTTATAAAATCTGGTGATGCTTACGCAAATAAGGTATTTAATGAGTATGGCGGTACAGCAATGACAGCTTTCCCTCAATTATCAGACCAAGATATTGATAATATTTTAGCATATACAGCTGAAGTTAAAGCTGAACCAGCAGCTCAAGCTGCAACAACTACAACAGAAACAGCTGCAACTTCAGATATTTCAAATGAACTTATTCTAGGAGCCTTAGCAATTTTATTTGTATTGTTGGCTACTGGTCTGTATTTGGTTAACAAAACATTACGTCGCTTTGCAGCTGCAAAGGATATTGATTTGCCAGAAACAAAAAGAACGCCATTATGGAAAGCTTTTGCTCAAAATCAATTTTTGGTTTTGGTTACTGCAATATTTTTGTTGTTAGCCAGTGCTTATTTTGTTTATGGGTACTTAATGCAAATTGGGGTTGATCAAGGATATCAACCAATACAACCAATTCATTTCTCTCACAAAATTCATGCTGGTGATAATGCAATTGATTGTAAGTACTGTCACTCTTCTGCTAGAGTAAGTAAAACTTCTGGTATTCCTTCGTTAAATGTTTGTATGAATTGCCATAAGTCAATTTATGAATACAAAGGGGAAACATCTGTAGAATTCACTAAAGAATTTTATGACGGAGAAATTAAAAAACTTTATGCTGCTGCCGGATGGGATGATACAGCACAACAATATACTGGTAATTCTCAGCCTGTAAAATGGGTAAGAATACATAATTTACCTGATTTTGTTTACTTTAACCATTCTCAACATGTTAGTGTTGCAGGAGTTGAGTGTCAAACTTGTCATGGTCCAGTAGAAACGATGGAAGTTGTTAGTCAATTTGCTCCTTTAACCATGGGATGGTGTATTGATTGCCACAGAACTACCAATGTTAACATGAAAGACAATGCTTACTATGAAAAAATACATGAGCAGTTGGCTAAGAAATATGGCGTTAAGGAAGTTACCGAAGCTCAAATGGGTGGTTTAGAATGTGGTAAGTGTCATTATTAATTTATTAAAGAAGTAATTCAATTATATAATATGTCATCAAACAAGAAATACTGGAAAAGTGTTGAGGAGCTAAACGAAAATAGTTCTATTGTTGAGACGCTAAAACAAAACGAGTTTGTAGAAGAAATTCCTACTGATGAATTTTTAGGTAATAAAGATTCTTTAGAAGCTTCTTCAACAACACGTCGCGATTTCTTAAAATACGTTGGTTTTAGTACAGCTGCTGCAACATTGGCAGCATGTGAAGGACCAGTTATTAAATCAATACCATATGTTGTGCAACCAGAACAAATTATTCCTGGAGTTGCCAATTATTATGCTACTTCAATAGCAGATGGGTATGACTTTGCAAGCGTTTTAGTTAAAACTCGAGAAGGACGTCCAATTAAAATAGAAAATAACGCTTTAGCAACTACCAATGGAAGTGCGAATGCTAGAGTGAATGCTTCTGTTTTAGGATTGTATGACAGTTTAAGAGTTCAAAGTCCTAGAAAAGAAGGAAGTTCAATTTCTTGGGATGAATTAGATGCAGAAGTTATTCAAAAATTAACATCGTTAAAGGATTCTGGTAAAGACATTGTTTTATTTACTCAAACTTTTGCAAGTCCTTCAACTAGTAAGTTAATTACTGAATTTAAGGAAAAATATGGTAATGTGCGTCATGTAGTTTATGATTCAATTTCTGAATCTTCTGCGTTAGATGCTTACCAAACAAAATATGGAGAACGTGGTTTAGCTAATTACGATTTTTCAAAAGCTATGACCATTGTATCTGTTGGAGCTGATTTCTTAGGAGATTGGCAAGGAGGCGGATTTGATTCTGGATATTCAAAAAATAGAATTCCTCAAAATGGTAAAATGTCAAGACATATTCAGTTTGAATCAAATATGTCATTATCAGGTGCTAATGCCGATAAAAGAGTGCCATTAACTCCAAGCCAACAAAAAGTAGCTTTAGCTAAGTTATACAGTTATGTAGTTGGCGGTTCTGTTTCTGGAACATTACCTGAAAATATTGAAGATGCAGTTAAAAAAGCTGCTTCTCAATTAAAAAAAGCAGGAAGCAACGGTTTAGTTGTAACTGGAATTCAAGATGTAAATGCTCAAACAGTAGCTCTTGAAATCAATGAATATTTAAATAGTAAGGCTTTTGATAAAGCTGCACCTATTAAAACAAGACAAGGTAGTGATAAAGAAGTAATGACTTTAGTTGCTGATATGAAAGCAGGAAAAGTTGGTGCTATTTTTATGAGTGGTGTAAATCCATTATATACCTTACCAAATGCTGCTGATTTTGAAGAAGGATTAAAAAACACTGAATTATCAGTTACTTTTTCAATGAAAGAAGATGAAACATCTTCTAAAACTCAATTTATTGCAGCTTTACCACACTATTTAGAATCTTGGGGTGATGTTGAAATTAAAAAGGGACATTATGCTTTAATTCAACCAGCGATACGTCCATTATTTAATACAAGACAATTTCAAGAAGCTTTATTAAAATGGACAGGAAAAGATGTTTCATACCATGATTATATAAAAGAAACTTGGGGAACAACTATATTAGGAACAAGCTCATTTAATCAAGCATTACATGATGGTATTTTTGTTGGAGAAATTGCAACTCAGGTTGAAGATACAACAGATGCTTCAGATAGCTTGGAAACTCCTTCAGGTGACGCAGCTAGAACTTTAGCAAATTCTGCAAAATCAAGTCCATTAGAATTAGTATTGTATACTAAAACAGGAATGGGCGATGGTCAACAAGCTAATAACCCATGGTTACAAGAGTTTCCAGACCCAATCACCAGAGTATCTTGGGACAATTATTTAACTGTTTCTAAAAAAGATGCTGAGGCTTTAGGTTTAGTAAATGTTCATGTAGCTAATGGTGCTTTAAACGGAAGTTATGTTAAAGTAACTGTAAATGGTAATAGTCTTACTGTTCCAGTAATTATTCAACCAGGTCAAGCAATTGGATCTGTTGGATTATCCTTTGGATATGGAAAGACTTTAGGATTAAAACAAGAAATGCAAACAGGTGTTAACGCCTATACTTTATATAACAATTTTAATAACGTTCAAGATGTAACTGTTGAATTGGCTGCTGGTGAGCATGAATTTGCATGTGTTCAGTTACATAATACGTTAATGGGTCGTGGTAGTATTATTAAAGAAACTACGTTAGAAATTTTCAATACAAAAGATAAAGAACACTGGAATGCTGTTCCTATGGTTTCTTTAAATCATGTAGAAACGCCAGTTACTTCACCAGAAGTTGATTTATGGGATGAATTTGATCGTTCAATTGGACATCATTTCAACTTATCAATCGATTTAAATGCTTGTACAGGTTGTGGTGCTTGCGTCATTGCTTGTCATGCTGAAAATAATGTGCCAGTAGTTGGTAAAACAGAGGTAAGACGCAGTAGAGATATGCACTGGTTGCGTATTGATAGATATTATTCTTCTGAAGAGACTTTTGAAGGCGATAATGAAAAAAGAGATAAAATTTCAGGGTTGTCAAGTTCATTAAGTGAATTTGCAGAAATGGAACATGCTTCTGAAAATCCTCAAGTTTCTTTCCAACCAGTAATGTGTCAACATTGTAATCATGCACCTTGTGAAACTGTTTGCCCAGTGGCAGCAACATCACATGGTCGTCAAGGTCAAAACCATATGGCATACAACCGTTGCGTAGGTACACGTTACTGTGCTAATAACTGTCCTTATAAAGTACGACGTTTTAACTGGTTCCTATATAACGGAAATGATGAGTTTGATTATCATATGAACGATGATTTAGGTCGTATGGTATTAAATCCAGATGTTGTTGTACGTTCTCGTGGAGTTATGGAAAAATGTTCAATGTGTATTCAAAAAACACAAAAAACCATTCTTGACGCTAAACGTGATGGACGTGTGATTAAAGATGGTGAATTCCAAACAGCTTGTTCTGCAGCGTGTAGCAATGGAGCGATGGTATTTGGAGACATCAACGATAAAGAAAGTAAAGTTGCAAAACTTAAAGAAGATAACCGTATGTATCACTTGTTGGAAAGCGTTGGAACAAAACCAAACGTGATGTACCAAACAAAAGTGGTTAATGCTACGGAAGCATAATAAATTAATTAAGAAATAATTAAAAAAGGATTATGGCGTCTCATTACGAAGCACCTATTAGAAGACCTTTAGTTACAGGAGAAAAATCATATCACGATGTATCGGTTGATGTGGCCAAACCTGTTGAAGGAAAAGCCAATAAATCTTGGTGGATAGTTTTCTCTATATCACTAACCGCTTTTCTATGGGGAATTGGATGTATCATTTATACAATATCAACAGGTATAGGTACTTGGGGTTTAAATAAAACCGTAGGTTGGGCCTGGGATATTACAAACTTTGTTTGGTGGGTAGGTATCGGTCATGCAGGAACACTTATTTCTGCAGTACTTTTATTATTCCGTCAAAAATGGAGAATGGCTATTAACCGTTCTGCGGAGGCAATGACAATTTTCTCTGTTGTTCAAGCAGGTTTATTTCCAATCATTCACATGGGTCGTCCATGGTTAGGATATTGGGTATTGCCAATTCCAAACCAATTTGGATCATTGTGGGTAAACTTTAACTCGCCATTACTTTGGGACGTTTTCGCAATCTCTACGTATTTATCTGTATCATTAGTATTCTGGTGGACAGGTTTATTACCAGATTTTGCAATGATTCGTGATAGAGCTGTGAAGCCTTTCCAAAAGAAAATATATTCATTATTGAGTTTTGGATGGTCTGGTCGTGCAAAAGATTGGCAACGTTTTGAGGAAGTATCTTTGGTACTTGCTGGTTTAGCAACTCCACTTGTGCTTTCTGTGCATACTATTGTATCGTTTGACTTCGCAACATCAGTAATTCCAGGTTGGCATACTACAATTTTTCCTCCTTACTTTGTTGCTGGTGCAGTATTCTCAGGATTTGCTATGGTAAATACACTTCTTATCATTATGAGAAAAGTGTGTAACCTTGAAGACTATATAACAGTTCAACATATTGAATTAATGAACATAGTAATCATGATTACTGGTTCTATAGTAGGTGTTGCTTACATTACCGAATTATTTATTGCATGGTATTCTGGAGTAGAATATGAACAATATGCATTCTTAAATAGAGCAACAGGACCTTACTGGTGGGCATATTGGTCTATGATGACTTGTAATGTATTCTCACCACAATTTATGTGGTTCAAAAAACTAAGAACAAGCATTATGTTTTCTTTCTTCATCAGTATTGTAGTAAATATTGGGATGTGGTTTGAACGTTTTGTAATTATTGTAACATCATTGCACAGAGATTATTTACCATCATCTTGGACCATGTTCTCTCCAACATTTGTTGATATTGGAATTTTTATTGGAACAATTGGATTCTTCTTTGTATTATTTTTATTATACTCAAGAACATTCCCAGTAATTGCTCAAGCTGAAGTAAAAACAATATTAAAATCTTCTGGAGAAAAATATAAGAGATTAAGAGAAGCTGGACAAAGTTTAGTAGGAACTGGTGTTGATGCCAGAACTTCTACAAAATACGCTTCAGGAGATGATGCAAACCAAACAAAAAATAACGAGTAGCATATGGAAACTTCAAAAGTAATTCACGCTATTTATAATGATGATGATGTCTTAATGGAAGCTGTTAAGAAAGTTAAGGCAGAAAGATATCATATAGAAGAAATATATACACCTTTTCCTGTTCACGGATTAGACAAAGCTATGGGATTAGCACCAACACGTATTGCTATTGCATCTTTCATTTATGGTTTAATTGGATTATCTGTAGCAATTACAATGATGAACTTTATTATGATTAAAGATTGGCCACAAAACATTGGTGGTAAACCAAGCTTTAGTTATATAGAAAATATGCCAGCATTTGTACCAATTATGTTTGAATTAACAGTGTTTTTTGCTGCGCATTTAATGGTTATCACTTTTTATTTAAGAAGTAGGATGTGGCCATTTAAAAAATCTGAAAACCCTGATCCTAGAACAACAGACGATCATTTTTTAATGGAAATCGCTGTTGATGGTAATGAAAATGAGTTAACTAATTTGCTAAAAGAGTCAGGTGCAGTTGAGATTAATTTAGTTGATAAAGCCCACTAATGAATCATATGAAAAGCTTAATTAAAATATCAGTAATTTTTGTCGTTTTAATAACCATGACATCATGTAGAAAGGATACAGCTCCTAACTATCAATTTATGCCTAATATGTACGCACCAATAAGTTATGAAACTTATGGTGAGTCAACGGCATTTGCCAATGGAGTTGAAGCTCAATTATCTGCTGAAGGAACAATTTCTAGAGGACACAGTCTTTTTGAATATGAAAATTCAATAGAGGGATATACATTAGCTAAGGAAACTTTAAAAAGCCCGTTAGATTCAACACAAGTTAATTTAGATAATGCAAAAGTATTATTCGAAATTTATTGTGGTATTTGTCATGGCGTTAAAGGTGACGGACAAGGAAATCTTGTAAAAAGAGAAAAAATTCTTGGTATTCCAAGATACGATGATCCAGCAAGAGCCATTACTGAAGGCAGTATTTACCATACAGTTTATTATGGAAAAAATGCTATGGGTTCATATGCAAACCAATTAAGTGAAAAAGAACGTTGGGAAGTAGTATCCTATGTGCTTAAATTAAAAGCAGATTTAGAAAAGTAAGATTATATAGATATGTATACATTTTCAAATAAATTAAGAACATTTTCTTTCGCTCTAATAATTCTAGGGTTGTTAGGTGTTGGATATGGTTTTATGACATCTCATAAATCTTTAGAAGAAGTAAAAATGATGCTGGCAGAAGAGGCATCAGAACACGGTAATGGTCATGCAGAGGCTACAACACATGCTGTTGTTGAAGATGCTCATGGTTCAACTTCTCATGAAGCAAATGTAGAAGAAGCGCATCATGGTGACGAGCATGTAGAACATGTTCAACATCAAATTGCAAACAGACCTTGGTCTGCACTTTATGTAGCTGCTTTTTTCTTCATGATGATTTCTTTAGGAATTTTAGCATTTTATGCTATTCAAATAGCTGCACAAGCTGGATGGTCGCCTGTATTATTTAGAGTCATGGAAGGTATGACAGCTTATTTATTACCGGGCGCTTTAATAGTTATTGCTATAGCAGTGGCTTCTGGAACTATAGGACATTACAATTTATTTATTTGGATGGATCCTGAGGTTGTTGCAGATGATAAATTGATTCAAGGAAAATCAGGGTGGTTAAATTTACCTTGGTTCACAATTAGAGGATTAATTTTTGTTGCTGGATGGAGTTTATACCGTCATTTTTCACGTAAATTTTCAATAGCTCAAGATACAGCTGAAGATAAAAGTAATTTCAAAAAGGCGTTCCGTATTTCTGCAGCTTTCTTAGTATTCTTCATTTATACTGAATCTATGATGTCTTGGGATTGGATTATGAGTGTTGATCCACATTGGTTTAGTACTTTGTTTGGATGGTATGTTTTTGCAAGTATGTTTGTAAGCGGTATTACAGTTTTAGCTTTAATTACCATCTACTTAAAATCTAGAAATTATTTAGAATTTGTAAATGAAAACCATTTACATGATGTTGCCAAGTTTATGTTCGCATTCAGTATTTTCTGGACATACTTATGGTTTTCACAATTTATGCTTATTTGGTATTCAAACATACCAGAAGAAGTAACATATTTTGTAACTCGTTTTGGTGATTACAAATTACCATTCCTAGGTATGGTTGTCATGAATTTTGTTTTCCCAATCCTTATGTTAATGAACGCAGATTTCAAGAGAGTTCCTTGGTTTGTAGTTATGACTGGTTTAGTAATTTTAGCAGGACACTATGTAGACATTTTCAACATGATAATGCCTGCAACTGTTGGAGACAGATGGTTTATTGGAATCCCTGAAATTAGTTCAGTATTACTTTTTGCAGGATTATTTATATTAGTAGTGTTTACTGCTTTAACAAAAGCGCCATTACTTGTAAAAGGATATCCATTTAGAAAAGAAAGTGAACATTTCCATTATTAATTAAGAAATAAATAAAGACGAACGACAACAATGACTGCTTTATTAACAATTATAGTTTTAGTATTTATTTTAGTTGCCATTTGGCAAATGGTGAAGATTTTTGATTTAGCTCAAGCTAAAGTTGAAAACTCACAAGTAGCCAATGATAGTGACAACAGAATGAATGGATATTTAATGATGGGCTTTTTGGCTTTCATTTATATTATCACAATCGTGTGTTTTGTAAAATGGGGTAATTTACCTTTATTATCAAATTCAGCTTCAGAACATGGTCCTCAAATTGATAACTTAATGATTATTTCATTAACGTTAATTTTTGTTGTGCAAACAATCACACAGTTTTTATTATACTATTTTGCTTTTAAATACAAAGGAGAAAAAGGTAAAAAAGCATTGTTCTTTGCTGATAATAACAAGTTAGAAGCTATTTGGACAATTATTCCTGTAATAGTTTTGGCAGGATTAATTATTTACGGATTAAACACTTGGATTAACATTATGGGTGTCGATGAAAGTGATGATCCTATGGTTATTGAACTGTATGCCCAACAGTTTAATTGGACTGCTCGTTATGCAGGAGAAGATAATACATTAGGAAAAGCCAATGTACGTTTAATAGATATTGACCGTGCTAATGTTCTAGGAATTGATGAAGCTGATTCTTATGGACAAGATGACGTCATTACTAAAGAATTGCACCTACCTGTAGGAAGACCCATATTGTTTAAAATGCGCTCTCAAGATGTGTTGCACTCAGCATACATGCCTCATTTTAGAGCCCAAATGAACTGTGTTCCAGGAATGATAACACAATTTGGACTCACGCCAACTGTTACTACAGCTGAAATGCGTCAAAGAACTGAAATAACTGAAAAGGTTGCGAATATTAACAAAATTAGAGTAGAAGAGAGTAAAAAATTAATCGCCAAAGGAGGTGAAGCTCTTGATCCTTATGAATTTGATTACTTGTTATTATGTAATAAAATTTGCGGTAAGTCACATTACAACATGCAAATGAAAATTGTTGTTGAAACCCAGGATGAGTATGATGCTTGGATTAAAGAGCAAAAAGTATTCAAAAATTCTCTAATTAATTAATTTTAAAAAGATAAACAAGATATAAGATTATGTCAGCACACGAAGATACTCACGCTCACGACGACCACGGACATCATCACAAAGAAACCTTTGTTACTAAATATATATTTAGTCAAGATCATAAAATGATTGCTAAACAGTACCTAATTACAGGTACTATTATGGGGGTTATAGGTGTATTTATGTCTATGATGTTCCGTATGCAATTGGCATGGCCAGAACAACCAAATGTATTATTTGAAGCAATATTAGGTAAATGGGCTCCAAATGGTGTTATGGATGCTGATATTTATTTGGCATTGGTTACTATTCATGGTACTATCATGGTATTTTTTGTACTAACAGCTGGTTTGAGTGGTACGTTTAGTAACTTATTAATTCCATTGCAAATTGGTGCTCGCGATATGGCATCTGGATTTTTAAACATGATTTCATATTGGTTATTTTTCTTATCAAGTGTTATCATGGTTATTTCATTATTTGTTGAAGCTGGACCAGCAGCAGCAGGTTGGACTATCTATCCACCATTAAGTGCTTTACCAATGGCTCAAGGTGGCTCTGGTTTAGGTATGACCTTATGGTTAGTATCCATGGCAATTTTTATTGCATCATCATTAATGGGTTCGTTAAACTATATAGTTACTGTAATAAATTTACGTACTAAAGGAATGTCTATGACTAGACTTCCATTAACAATATGGACATTTTTTATCACTGCTGTAATTGGGGTAATTTCTTTCCCTGTGTTATTATCTGCGGCTTTGTTATTAATTATGGATAGAAGTTTTGGAACTTCATTCTTCTTATCAGATATTTTCATTCAAGGCGAAGTATTACATTATCAAGGGGGTTCTCCTGTGTTATTTGAACACTTATTCTGGTTCTTAGGGCATCCTGAAGTTTACATTGTAATTTTACCAGCTATGGGATTGGTTTCTGAAATTATGGCGTCAAACTCACGTAAACCAATTTTTGGTTACAGAGCCATGATTGCTTCAGTTTTGGCCATCGCATTTTTGTCAACAATAGTTTGGGGACACCATATGTTTGTTTCTGGAATGAATCCATTTTTAGGTTCTGTATTTACATTCACGACTTTATTAATTGCAATACCTTCTGCGGTTAAAGCATTTAACTGGATTACAACATTATGGAAAGGTAATTTACAAATGAATCCTGCTATGTTATTCTCTATCGGATTTGTTTCAACTTTTATTACTGGTGGTTTAACAGGAATTATTCTTGGAGATAGTGCTTTAGATATCAATGTACACGATACTTACTTTGTAGTTGCTCACTTCCATTTAGTAATGGGCATATCTGCATTGTATGGTATGTTTGCTGGTATTTATCATTGGTATCCAAAAATGTTTGGTAGAATGTTAAATAAAAATTTAGGTTACATACATTTCTGGGTAACTGCAGTTTGTGCTTATGGGGTATTTTTCCCAATGCATTTTATTGGAATGGCTGGATTACCAAGACGTTATTACACAAATACAAATTTTCCATTATTTGATGATTTAGCTAATGTGAATGTTATTATAACCATTTTCGCTTTAATAGGAGGGATTGTTCAAATTGTGTATTTATACAATTTCTTCAGTAGTATTTTCTACGGTAAAAAAGCTGTGCAAAATCCATGGAAATCTAATACTTTAGAGTGGACAACTCCTGTTGAGCATCTTCATGGAAACTGGCCAGGAGAAATTCCTCATGTTTACCGTTGGTCTTACGATTATAGCAAACCAGGACATGATGAAGACTTTGTGCCTCAAAATGTTCCTTTAATGGAAGGTGAAGAAGAGCTTCAACATTAAACTTAAATAAAAAATAATATTGAAAAGCCTTTCTATTTTTAGAAAGGCTTTTTCTTTATATTTGTTTGTTATGAATGAAAACTTAGATCCAACAAGCGAACATTTTTCTCCAGAAGAGATTGATGTAGAAAAGAAATTAAGACCATTATCTTTTAATGATTTTACTGGTCAGGATCAGGTTTTAGAGAATCTTCAAATATTTGTACAGGCTGCTAATTTACGAAGTGAAGCATTAGATCATACATTGTTTCATGGGCCTCCGGGATTAGGAAAAACAACGTTAGCTCACATTTTAGCAAATGAATTAAGGGTAGGAATAAAAGTAACTTCTGGACCAGTATTAGACAAGCCTGGAGATTTAGCAGGGTTACTAACAAATCTTGAAGAACGCGATGTTTTGTTTATTGATGAAATTCATCGTTTAAGTCCAATAGTTGAAGAATACTTGTATTCTGCTATGGAAGATTATAAGATTGATATCATGATTGAATCTGGGCCTAACGCTCGAACAGTTCAAATCAATTTAAATCCGTTTACACTTATTGGAGCCACTACTCGCTCTGGATTGTTAACATCTCCAATGCGTGCTCGTTTTGGTATTCAAAGTAGGTTACAATATTATAATACAGAACTATTAACCACTATTTTACAGCGTAGTGCATCTATTTTAGATGTGCCTATTTCTATGGAAGCAGCTATTGAAATAGCTGGAAGAAGTAGAGGGACACCAAGAATAGCAAATGCTTTGTTACGACGTGTTCGAGATTTTGCTCAAATAAAAGGTAATGGAAGTATCGATATCAAAATAGCCAAATTTGCCTTAGAAGCTTTAAATGTTGATGCCCACGGTTTAGACGAAATGGACAACAAAATTTTAGCGACTATTATTGATAAGTTTAAAGGCGGACCAGTTGGAATTACCACTATTGCAACAGCGGTTAGCGAAAGTTCAGAGACCATTGAAGAAGTGTATGAACCTTTTCTAATACAACAAGGCTTTATAATGCGTACTCCTCGAGGACGTGAAGTAACGGAATTAGCATACAAACATCTTGGTAAAATAAAGGGAAATATTCAAGGAGGGTTGTTTTAATAAGGATGATTAAATTTTTTCGAAAAATTCGACAATCATTATTGACTCAAAATAAGGTGAGCCAATATTTTTTCTACGCCATTGGTGAAATAATATTGGTGGTCATTGGTATTCTTATTGCGCTTTATATAAATAATAACAATGAAAAAAGAATAAATAAAGAAAAAATTACAGCTATCCTTAAAGAGATTCAGGTAGATTTGGTTACAGATATTACAGAATCAATTAATTTATTTGATAGGTTTAAAAGAATCGATTCAATTCAGGATTTAATTTTAAATAATAAATATACTTATGAAGATTATATGTCTTGGAAAGTTCAATTTATAGATCTGTATTATGATAGTCATGAGGTACAAACAAATGGTTATGATAATTTGATGCAAAATATCGATAATGTTTCTGAAGAACATAAAGACTTACTTAAAGAATTAAAACATTTGTATGTTATTGACAAAAGTGATTTAGATGTATCCAATAGAAGAATTCAAAACACAGTATACGAAAATGTTGATAGTTATTATAGTAAAAAATGGGCACAACAACTCAATTTAGGAAATTGGACTGATGAGGCCATTGATTATTATCTTAACGATTTAAGTCATAAAAATCAGATCCTTTCTTACATGAATGATTATAGATGGGTATTTAGGCGAAGTCAACGATTTAGGATTGATGCAATCAATTCATATAAAGCTATTGCTAAAATTGTTAAAAATGAAGATTCTATTCCAGACGTTGTGAGTTACATAACTAACGATTCAACACTTCTAAATAAAATTGAAGGCAATTATAGTTTGAAGAAAAGTAACGCAAATTGGCCAAAGAACCTAGAAATAACTAGTAAAGATGGTCTCTTAATAATAAGTTCTGAAAAATTTTCAAATGCAAAATATTATTTCATAAAAAATAGATTGTTTTATTATAATGATATCATTTTCGATTTTGAAAATATCGAATCAGGTGAGCTCTCAATGAGTCAAAACATAAATGGCAAAGCAATCTATACCAAAAATGGATTTAAAACTGATTTGCATTAAGTGAACCTAAAAACAAGGCACACACAACTTATCAAAACCGAAGCCAAACGCCTCGGTTTTTTGTCTTGTGGAATAAGTAAAGCACAGTTTTTAGAAGAAGAAGCCCCAAGGTTAGAAAAATGGCTAAACAACAATATGCACGGTGAAATGCATTACATGGAAAATCATTTTGATAAACGACTCGATCCAACCAAATTGGTTGAAGGTTCTAAAAGTGTTATTTCGTTATTGTTAAATTATTATCCTGAAGAAAAGCAAAACGTTAATAGTTTTAAGATTTCCAAATATGCTTACGGAACAGATTATCATTTTGTGATTAAAGACAAACTCAAATCACTTCTTAATTTTATACAAGAAGAAATTGGCGAGGTTGATGGACGCGCATTTGTGGATTCTGCACCGGTTTTAGATAAAGCTTGGGCAGCCAAGAGTGGTTTAGGCTGGATAGGGAAAAACAGTAATTTATTAACCCAGCAAGTAGGCTCGTTTTATTTTATTGCAGAATTAATTGTTGATATTGATTTGGAATACGATTTACCAACTACAGACCATTGTGGAACCTGTACCAAATGTATAGATGCTTGTCCAACACAAGCCATTACAGAGCCATATGTTGTTGATGGAAGTAAATGCATTTCTTATTTTACCATTGAATTAAAAGAAAACATTCCATCAGAATTTAAAGGACAGTTTGACGATTGGATGTTTGGTTGTGATGTGTGTCAAGATGTTTGTCCTTGGAATCGATTTTCAAAACCACATAATGAACCTTTATTCAATCCGAATCCAGAGTTACTTTCAATGTCCAAAAAAGATTGGGAAGAAATTACCGAGGATGTTTTTATGAAAATATTTAAAAATTCTGCTGTTAAGCGAACTAAATTTTCAGGATTGATTGGAAATATTGATTTTTTAAAGCAAGAAAAACCTTAATCTATATTTTTAGTAGATTCTCTTTTTACAATGGCTGTTTCAAGTTCAATTATTTTTGGGGCTATTGTTTTGTTACTTTTCTTCTTATTCATTTCTTTAAAAAGTTGTTTGAATGCCGTTTTCCCCATTAAGTAACCAGGTTGATCTATTGTAGTTAAAGTAGGTGATATCACAGAAGACATAAACCAATTACTAAACCCTACTATGGCAATATCATCGGGGATTTTTACACCTTGTTTATTAAATTCACTCATAGCTCCAATAGCAACTAAATCAGTATTAATAAAAATACCATCTACATCATTATGATCTTTTAATAGCTGTTTTGCACTATTTTTCCCTTCTTCAAAGCTTTTATCTCCGCATTGACATATATAAACTAAACTTGGATCGTATGGCATATTATTATCAAGTAATGCTTTTTTATAACCAAGAAATCTATCAATTGAATTTTGTGGTAAAAGAGGACCCCTAAAATGGGCAATACGTTTACAACCCGTATCTATTAAATGTTTTGTTGCCGTATAAGCTGCTTGTCTATCATTTATTATGACTTTTGAGCATTTTACAATTTTGGCAATTTTATCAAACATAACTAAAGGTTTGTCTTGTGCAATCACTTCATTTAAATGATTAAAGTTAGCTGTGCCATTTGCTATGGAAATTAGAATACCGTCTACACGTTGTCGTAGCAATAAATCTATTTGTTTTTTTTCTAATTCATAGGATTCATTAGATTGTAAAATAATCACTAAATATCCTTTTTTTTCGGCTTGAGAAACAATCCCTTTTATAACACTAGAGAAAAAGTGGTGTACAATTACAGGAATTATTAATCCTATGGTTTTAGATTCCTTGGTTCTTAAATTAACAGCAAAAGCATTGGGTTTATAGTTTAGGGTTTTTGCTAATTCTTTTACGAGGCCTTTTGTTTTTTTACTTACATCTGGATAATCTTTTAAAGCTTTTGACACAGTTGTAACCGAAATGTTTAAGTGCTCTGCTATTTGTTTTAATGTAATAGGTTTCATAAAATGATTTAATTCTAAAAGATAAATATACATAAAAACTTAAAAACGAAAACGTTTTCGTTTAAATCGAAAACGTTTTCGTTACGAAAAAAATATTTTCACTAGCTCTAAAATGTACATTGCTCAATAATTAAGCTAAAATATTATTAAATTAACTAAACTTTAATGCAAAATGGATTCAACAAAAACTATGTGGAGCGTTTTATTTCTGTTGTTATTTTCTGTAACAACGTTGGTCGCTCAATCAACTATTACTGGAACTGTTAATGATCAAAATGGTGTGCCTATTGGAGGTGTAAACATTATTTTAGATGGAACTACTAAAGGAGCAGTGTCTGACTTTGATGGAAATTATTCTATTGCTAATGTAGAAAATGGGACTTATACATTAATAGCAACATTTATTGGTTACAAAACCTTTACAAGAACTGTTGAGGCTCAAGGGAGTAATATTACATTAGACTTTATAATGGCTGAAGATGCAGCATCTTTAGACGAAGTTATTGTTACTGGTGTTGTAAACCCTAAATCTAAAATAGAATCAAGTGTATCTGTCTCTACTATGGATGTTAAGCTTATTGAGCAAGCTGCGCCAAGAAGTGCAGGTGAACTTTTTAGAAACATACCAGGTATTCGTGCTGAATCTTCAGGCGGTGAGGGTAATGCGAATTTTAATGTTCGTGGGGTGCCAATTTCTTCAGGTGGTTCAAGATATTTTCAAATTCAAGAAGATGGTTTGCCATTAAACTTATTTGGAGATACTTCTTTTGGGAATTCTGACAACTTTTTACGTATTGATTCAAACATTGGAAGAGTCGAGGCTATTAGAGGTGGTTCTGCTTCTACTCAAACGTCTAACGGTCCTGCAGGAATTATTAACATGATTAGCAAAACGGGTCAAACAGAAGGAGGTTCTATAGGAGCGACTTATGGTTTAGATTATCAAACTAGTAGATTAGATTTTGAATATGGTACACCAATAGGTGAAGGATTATCATATCATATTGGAGGATTCATGAGATCTGGTGAGGGGCCAAGAGAAATTGGTTACCAAGGAAACAAAGGAGGCCAACTAAAAGCAAATCTTACTAAAAGATTTAAGAATGGTTATGTTCGAACATTTTTCAAGTTTTTAAATGATAAATCGGTAATGTATTTACCAATGCCAATGTTATTAGAAGGTGATAATTCAAACCCAACATTTTCAAACTTACCTGGGTTTGATATTACTGGTGATGCTGTGCAGTCTGCATACCTTCAACAAAGTGCAGGAACATCTCCTTTTGATGGAGGCGGAACTCATGTAAACGATGTTAGAAATGGTAATAATCCTGTTTCAACAGCTGTTGGTGCTGAGTTTTCTTTTGATTTAGGTGATGATTGGAAAGTAAATGGTAAAGCTAGATATTCAAAAAACAGTGGAGAATGGGTTGCTCCGTTTACAGCTGCTGTTGGTACAGTTTCAGAAATAGAAACAATAGCTAGAGATGCTTCAAATGCAACAGGCCCCCTTGTGTATGCTAATGGTTCTAGAGAAGCTTTTAATCCATCAAATGGACTAGCTCAAATTATACACATGTTTGATGTTACAGTCGATGATTTAAGTAACTTTTTTAGTGATATTAAAGTGTCTAAGAAAGTAAGTGATAATGTAGGTATTACGGCGGGGTTATTTAGTGCTACTCAAAACACAAAAATTGGATGGCAATGGAACTCTTTTATCTCTGAAGTTAAAGGAGGCGGACAAGCTAGGTTAGCAGATTTTGATGGTTTTTCTAGAAATGGTCAATTCTCTTACGGAACACCTGTTTGGGGTAACTGTTGTCAACGTAAATACAATACAGTACATAATGTAAATTCGCCTTACGTTGGTGTAGATGCAGATATTACAGAAAAATTAAACTTTGATGGAAGTATACGTTTTGAAAATGTTAAAGTAAATGGTAATATTCAAGCTGGTCCTACTAGTCAGGGGAATTATGATTATGATGGAGATGGTGTAATACAAGGCATTGAAGAAGTTGTGCCTGTTATTGCTGGTAATGCAGGTCAAATTGTAAATGATGATTACAACTTTGTATCGTATTCTGCGGGTCTTAACTACAAATTGAATGCAGGTTCAGCAGTGTTTGCAAGATATAGCTCAGGTGCTTCAGGAAGAGCTGCTGATAGAAATACTTACGGAATAAATGGAAAGGCAGATGTGCAATATGACGAAGTTTCTCAGTTTGAAGTTGGTTACAAAAAAAGATTAAAAAACGGAGTTCTTAACTTAACTGGATTTATGAGTAATACAGATGAAGGATTGAGCAATGAGTTAAACAGATCTGTGGGTAATCCTTTTAAAGCATTAGGTTTAGAAGCAGAAACAGCTTTGGCTTTTGGAAAAGATTTCTCTTTTAATGGTTCTTTTACTTGGACAAAAGCAGAAATTGATGGTGGAGCCAATAAAGGTAACACACCAAGAAGACAAGCAGATTTAGTTTACAATCTGTCTCCATCTTATAATTTTGGTAAGAATAGTCAGCATAGTTTAGCTTTAAGTGTTTTAGGAACATCTAAATCGTATGCTCAAGATGATAATCAATTAGTTATGCCAGCATATGCATACTTTAATTTAATTGGAAGAGCTGGTTTAACAGACGGTCTTTCTTTAGTATTAAGTATAAACAATATTTTCGATACCGTTGGCATTACAGAAGTTGAAGGTAATGGAGATGGAGCATTTGGAACAAATCGTTTAGTAAGAGCAAGATCTATTAGTGGTCGTTCTTCAACAATATCACTTCAATATAAATTTTAAGTGTTTAATAGCAAATAGTTTGTTTGGTTTTTAAGTAAAAAAAAAGGGTTGATGTTTTGTCAACATGATGTCAACTCTTTTTCTTTAAATTTATTCTATCATGAAATACTTTACATTGTCTTTTTTCTTAATATCTCTAAACGCCAATATATTTCAAGAAAAGAAAACTATTATTGTTTATGGCAGTGATACGTGCCACTATTGTATAGATACAAAAGCATATTTAAAAGAAAAAAAGGTTGCGTTTATTTATTTTGATGTAGATGTAAATTTAGAAAAGCAGCAGGAAATGATAGCTAAACTTCAAAAAGCAAAGATTGATATTTCTAGTTTGAGTTTGCCTGTCATTGATAAGAAAGGTGAAATATTTACAAATGGTGAAGATTTCGATAAATTTCTTAAAAGAATTATTCAATAAAATTAAAACAAGCAGTTATGTTGACCAAACCTAGATTAAGTTTTTGGCAAATTTTTAATATGAATGTAGGGTTCTTAGGAATTCAATTCAGTTTTGGTTTACAGCAAACGGCTGTTAATCCTATATTTTCATTCCTAGGGGCACATCATGAAGATTTACCTCTTTTAAATTTAGCTGGTCCTGTTACGGGTTTAATTATTCAGCCTATAATAGGTGCTATTTCAGATAAAACATGGTCTCCTCGTTGGGGAAGAAGGAAACCTTTTTTTATGATTGGAGCGTTAATTGGAAGTTTGTGTTTGTTTGCATTTCCATTTAGTCCAACTCTTTGGTTTGCTGTTGGATTATTATGGATTTTGGATGTAGGTAATAATATGGCTATGGAGCCTTATCGCGCTTTTGTAGGTGATAAATTACCAAGTAAACAATTAAGTTTTGGTTATCAAATGCAAAGTTTGTTTGTTGGTGCAGGTATTGTTCTGGCTAATGCCTCTATTTTTCTTTTTCAAGATTGGTTTGGAGGTACAGAAACGGTCAACGAAGCAGTAAGTGCTATTCCTAAATGGTTGTATTACTCATTCTTCATTGGAGCTATTTTATCGGTTTCAACCATTTTATGGTCGGTTTTGAAGACTCCTGAAATCCCCCCTACAGATGAAGAATTAGAAGATATAAAAAAACACAATGCTTTACCGTTTTTCGACAGGATAAAAACACCATTTATTGAAATTGTCCAAGCAATAAAGGATATGCCTAAGTTTATGTGGAAATTATCTGTTGTATATCTCTTTCAATGGTATGCCTTATTTGTTTATTGGCAGTTTGTCGCTCCCATGTTTGAAGAAACGATGGGTTTTGATAAATCACAGGCATTAAGTCAAGCTGCAAAAATGAATACAACATACAACCTTTCTACAATCATTTTTGCATTGGCATTAGTACCATTAGCATTAAAATTTGGAGGCAAAAAGGTATATGTGTGTAGTTTATTTATTACAGGGATTGCCATGCTTTCTATACCATATATACAAGACCCATTTTTGGTTATTATACCTATGGTTTTGTTTGGCATAGGTTGGGCAGCGATGATGGGTATTCCATATTCTATGGTCTCTAAAATAGTCCCTCAGCAACGACGTGGGGTTTACATGGGTATATTAAATATGATGATTGTTATTCCAATGGGTATCCAAACGCTTAGTTTCGGGCCTATTGTGAAAAATCTTTTAAATAATAGTGCCATTAATGCCATTTTGTTTGGAGGCGCATTTTTTGTTATAGCAGGTGTGTTGGCATTACGGCTTAAGGAGCCTAAATCTTTACAGTTAGAAGAAGATGTTGTTGCTGTAAGTGGTGGTCACTAACTAACGAGATATAGCTTAAATTAAGATTAGATAAATTAAGAAATGAATTAGTTTTGAAAAATAATGTTAAAAATATAGACGTTCTATGTGTTGGTGAAGTGCTTGTTGACTTCATTGGACATCAATCTGGTGTTCAAATTAACAACACAAGAGATTATCACAGGTATTTAGGAGGTTCGCCTACAAATGTGGCCATGAATTCAGCTAGATTAGGATTGAAATCCGTTATGGTTGCTACGGTTGGTAAAGATGGCTTTGGAGAATATATATTTGAAAGACTTGAAGAAGTAGGAGTAAACACTAATTTTATCAAGCAAATTGATGACCACCATACAAGTGTTATTTTTGTTTCAAGAACAGATAGTACTCCAGATTTTATCCCGTTTCGTGAAGCCGATTATTGTATTTCTGAAGATCAAATTTCAAAAGAAACATTGTTAAATACCAATATTTACCATACAACCTGTTTTGCGTTGAGTAAAAATCCGGCACAATCTACTATTTTAAAAAAGGCTGAAGAAGCTTATAATTTAGGATGTAAATTAAGCATTGATATAAATTATGCTAAAAAATTGTGGAAAAGTAAAGAAGAAGCGCTTAGCGTAATTAAAGCGTATTGCAAATTTAATCCGTTAGTAAAGATTAGTGAAGACGATATGTTACGTCTTTTTGAAAAGCAGTTACCTCATGAAGATATCTTTGAGTTTTTTCACGCATTAGGTGTCGATACAGTTTGCATTACCTTAGGAAGTAAAGGTGTTAAGCTGTTTCAAACAGGAAAGCAAATTATTCAGTTGCCAGCCATAAAAATAGACGTAGTACAAGATGCAACTGGAGCAGGTGATGCGTTCTGGTCGGGGTTTTTATTCGCTTACATAAAAGAAAAACCTATTGAAAAGTGTTTAGAAGTAGCTTTACAATTAGCAGCCTTAAAACTTCAAAATGTAGGTAGATTACCAGATAACATTAATATATTATCAGAACTTCTGTAAAGTGCCAAAATAATGTCAAAAGAAAATAAAATAGGTAGTGGTGTAATGCTTAACGCATATCCTGATAGTATTGGTAGCAATTTGAGTGGCATAATAACTATGTTACAAACACCAGAATTCAAAGAGGTGTTTTCTTTGTTTTATGTATTACCAACTTTTTTCAATAGCGATTTAGATAGAGGGTTTTCGATTATAGATTATAATCTAAATAAAGAATTAGTTTCAGATGCTGATTTAATAGCATTAGATGAACTCAATATTCAATTAAAATTCGATATTGTTTTAAATCATTTGTCAGTTGCGTCACCTCAATTTAAAGATATATTGAAGCTTGGAGACCATTCAAAATACAAAGATTTTTTTATTAATTGGAATACCTTTTGGGAAGGTAATGGTACTATGGGAGATGATGGTGTCATTATTCCCAAAAAAGAATTTCTAAATAAATTATTCATGAGAAAATCGGGACTTCCCGTATTAAAAGTCCTTTTTCCAGATGGTACAGAAAAACCATATTGGAATACATTTTATCAGCAAATCATTTATAATAAGATAAGTATTAATGATTTAAATAAAGTTGAGGGGTTAACTTTAGATAAAGCTGAACAGATTTGTAAAAAAATTAATTCGGCTATTCAAGAGAATAAAGATTTTACAACTATCAATTTTGAAGATTGCAATCAGTACAAAAATGAAATCATAACAATTGTAAACCAGAATCGCACATATTTAGGGCAAATGGATGTAAATGCTAACTCGTCATTAGTATGGGATTTTTATGAAGAAACTTTAAAAAAATTAAGCAAATATGGTTGTAAAATTTTACGACTAGATGCCTTTGCTTACTTGCATAAAGAAATTGGTCAGTCTAACTTTTTTAATAAACCAGGAACTTGGGATTATTTAGACCGGATCAAACAAATAGCTCAAAAGAATAATTTACTGCTTTTACCCGAAATCCATGCAGAATATGGCTTGCATTTACATGATGAGGTAGCAAACAAAGGCTATCAAATTTATGATTTTTTCTTACCAGGGTTAACTATTCATACCATTGAAAACAGAAATAGTAAAGCACTTTTATCTTGGGCAAAAGAAATTATCAACAAAGGTTATAAAACAGTTAATATGCTTGGTTGCCATGATGGGATACCAGTATTAGATTTAAAAGGTAAAGAAGTTAATGGTACGTATAATAAAGGTTTATTAGAAGATGATGAGATTGAATATGTTATGAATAAAATACTGGAACGTGGTGGTCGTGTAAAAAATCTTTATGATCCATCAGGTAAAAAGATTTCTTATTATCAAGTTAATGCAACATTCTTTAGTGCATTAGGCGAAAGTGAACAGAAACTTTTATTAGCTAGAGCCATTCAAATGTTTATACCTGGTATTCCACAAGTATGGTATTTGGATATTTTTGCGGGAAAAAATAATTATAAAGCAGCTGATAAAGAGGGAAGTGCAGGTCATAAAGAGATTAATCGAACAAATTTAACCATACAAGAAGTAAAAGATAGTGTTAATAGAGATGTAGTTATAAATCAACTTGAAATTATTAGGTTAAGAAACACATCAAAAGCCTTTTTAGGTCATGTAAAAATTAATGACACTTCTGATAGGGAGATAGACATTGTTTGGAAAAATAAAGAACATGTGGCACAATTAAAAGTTAATCTTCAAACACATACTTTTAACATAGTATATACCCAAGATGGAATAGAGAAAACAATGTACTTTTAATAAAATTCAACTTAAATTATTAAAGTATTTTCGGTTTTATATATTTAAAAACATTTTAACTTAAAAAGAAACATCAATTTCATAAAAGATTGATTGTTTCCGTAGTGAGATTCTTATCTTTGTTATTCCGATTTTTTAAATAAAAATAAAATGAGTAAGCAAAGCAAAAGGAGAGAAGCACTTGTATATCATGCAAAACCAACTCCAGGGAAGATTAAAGTTGTTCCAACCAAAAAATATGCAACACAAAGAGATTTATCACTAGCCTATTCACCAGGTGTTGCAGAACCTTGCTTAGAAATAGAAAAAGACATAAATAATGTTTATAAATATACAGCTAAGGGAAACTTAGTTGCTGTGATTTCAAATGGTACTGCTGTTTTAGGTTTAGGAAATATAGGACCTGAAGCCTCTAAACCAGTTATGGAAGGTAAAGGTTTATTGTTCAAGATTTTCGCCGATATTGATGTGTTTGATATTGAAGTTGGAACAGAAGATATTGAAGAATTTATTCAAACAGTTAAAAATATAGCACCTACTTTTGGAGGTATTAACTTAGAAGATATTAAAGCACCTGAAGCTTTTGAAATAGAAAGACGCTTAAAGGAAGAACTGGATATACCATTAATGCATGATGACCAACATGGAACGGCTATTATATCTGCAGCTGCCTTGTTAAATGCATTAGAACTTTCAAAAAAGAAAATCGAAAAAGTTAAAATAGTTATTAATGGTGCCGGTGCTGCAGCCATTTCATGTACACGTTTATATCAAGCTTTTGGGGCAAAACGTGAAAATATTGTAATGCTGGATAGTAAAGGTGTTATTAGAAACGACCGTGACAATTTAACCTCAGAAAAAGCTGAATTTTCTACAGGAAGAAACATTCATACATTAGAAGAAGCCATGAAAGGTGCCGATGTATTCATTGGTTTATCAAAAGCTGATACTGTATTGCCAGAAATGTTAGTGTCAATGGCAAAAAACCCCATTGTGTTTGCCATGGCAAATCCCGATCCAGAAATTGCTTATGATGTTGCTATAGCAACCCGTAAGGATATCATTATGGCAACGGGAAGAAGTGATCATCCTAATCAAGTGAATAATGTCCTTGGATTCCCATATATTTTTAGAGGAGCGTTAGATGTTAGAGCAACAAAAATAAATGAAACCATGAAAATGGCAGCTGTTAAAGCATTAGCCAAATTAGCCAAAGAACACGTGCCGGAACAGGTTAATATTGCCTATGGTGAAACAAAACTAACGTTTGGCAAAGATTATATAATTCCAAAACCTTTTGATCCACGTTTAATAGCTGAAGTGCCTCCTGCAGTTGCCAAAGCGGCTATGGAAAGTGGAGTTGCTAAAGAACATATAACAGATTGGGATAAATACAGGGAATCTCTTCTTGAAAGAATGGGTTCTGACAATAAAATTGTTAGATTATTATTTAACAGAGCTAAATTGAACCCTAAACGGGTTGTTTTTGCAGAAGGAGACCAATTATCTGTTCTTAAAGCGGCGCAAATTGTTTATGATGAAGGTATAGCTAAACCAATTCTATTAGGAAGAAGAGAGACTATAAAACGTTTGATGACCGAAATTGAATTTGATCCTGAAGACGTGATTATTATAGATCCAAAATCTGAAAAAGAAGATGCCAGAAAAAACAAGTATGCTAAAGTGTATTGGCAACAACGTAAACGTAGAGGTGTTACTTATTATGCAGCTCAAAGGCTGATGAGAGAGCGTAACTATTTTGCCGCAATGATGGTTAATGAAGGTGATGCAGACGCTTTAATATCTGGATATTCTAGAAATTATCCTTCAGTTGTAAAACCTATGCTAGAGCTTATAGGTTTGGCGCCAGGTGCTACTAGAGTTGCAACAACAAATATCATGATGACCAAACGTGGCCCTATGTTTTTAAGTGATACTTCTATAAACATAGATCCTTCGGCAAAAGACTTAGCGAAAATTGCTCAAATGACTTCTAAAGTGATAAAAATGTTTGGTATGGAAGCGGTTATGGCTATGATTTCGTTTTCGAACTTTGGGTCTTCTAATAATGAAAGAGCTTCAAAAGTAAGGGATGCTGTTTCGTTTTTACACCGTCATTATCCAGATATGATTGTTGATGGTGAATTACAAACAGATTTTGCTTTGAATGATGAAATGCTTAGAGAACGTTTTCCGTTTTCAAAACTTGTTGGAAAAAAGGTTAATGCTTTAATTTTCCCTAATCTTGATTCAGCAAATATTACATATAAGCTTTTAAAAGAATTAAATGAAGCGGAGTCCATTGGGCCTATCATGATGGGAATGCGCAAACCAGTGCATATTCTTCAATTGGGAGCTAGTGTTGATGAAATTGTAAATATGACTGCTGTTGCAGTTGTTGATGCTCAGAATAAGGAAAAGTGGGAACAAGAAAAGGCTAAGGCTAAGTAATTCAAATTGCCAATTATTTTATTACATTTGAAAGGCAAACTAACTTTTTTAAATGATAACACATATTCAAGGGAAACTTATTGAGAAAAATCCAACAGATGTAGTTATTGATTGTAATGGTGTTGGCTATTTTATCAGTATTTCACTTTATACGTTTTCTCAGATACCAGATAAAGAGCATTTAAAATTATATACGCATTTACAGGTTAAAGAAGATTCTCACTCACTTTATGGGTTTTCTTCATTAGCAGAGCGCGAAATTTTTAGACTTTTAATTTCTGTGAGCGGTATAGGAGCCAATATTGCTCGTACAATGTTATCATCATTAACACCTAAACAAGTAAGAGAAGGAATTGCAACTAGCGATGTCGCTTTAATACAATCCATCAAAGGAATTGGAGCGAAAACAGCACAGCGTGTAATTATAGATTTAAAAGACAAGATTTTAAAAATCTATGATATTGATGAAGTTTCTGTTTCAAAAGGCAATACCAATAAAGATGAGGCGTTATCTGCTTTAGAAGTTCTTGGGTTTGTTAAAAAACAAGCGGAACGTGTTGTTGACAAAATTGTGATGTCGCAACCAGAAGCCAGTGTTGAAACTATTATTAAGCAAGCTTTAAAAAATTTATAATTGATTTTGAATACTACCAAACCAGCATCCTATAAATTAATTAATAAATACTTATTATTAACTCTTTCTTTACTTTTTTCATTTGCGGTTTGGTCACAAGAACCAGCACAAGATTCTACAGCTACTGGATTTCAATTAGGAAAACTTAATATTCCAAATCCTAATAGTATTGTGTCTAAATACACATACGACCCAATTACAGATAGATATATTTACACTGAAAAAGTTGGAAGTTTTAATATCAATTATCCAATAATTTTAACACCGAAAGAATTTCAGGCATTAGTTGATAAGGAGAATTTAAGGTCTTATTACAAACAGAAAATTGATGCTTTTGATGGCAAAAAAGATGGAGCTAAAGATGAGCAAAAAAATTTACTGCCAGGGTTTTATGTAAAATCAGATCTTTTTGAAAGTATCTTTGGAGGTAATAATATTGATGTTATTCCTCAAGGTTCGGTTGAAATGGATTTGGGGGTGCTTTTTTCCAAACAAGATAATCCATCGTTTTCACCAAGAAATAGAAGTAATTTCACTTTTGATTTTGATCAGCGTATTAGCTTAAGTTTATTAGGAAAAGTTGGAACACGTCTTCAAGTTACAGCAAATTATGATACACAATCAACCTTTGATTTTCAAAATTTAATAAAATTAGAATATACACCTACTGAAGATGATATCATTCAAAAAATTGAAGTAGGTAATGTAAGTATGCCTTTAAACAGTTCTTTAATTACTGGAGCACAAAGTTTATTTGGTGTAAAAGCACAATTGCAATTTGGAAAGACAACGGTAACAGGAGTTTTTTCTGAACAAAAATCACAAGCTAGTACTGTGGTTGCTCAAGGTGGTGGCACTTTACAAGAGTTTGAATTGTTCATCAGAGATTATGATGAAAACAGGCATTTCTTCTTATCACAATATTTTAGAGATACTTACGACAAGGCTTTAGCAAACTATCCCTTTTTAAATAATGGAGGATTACAAATAACAAGAATAGAAGTTTGGGTAACAAACAGAAGCAATAGAACAGACAATATTAGAAATATTGTAGCTTTTCAAGACTTAGGAGAATCAGACGTTATTGGTTTGCAAACACCTCCGGCAGGATTTGTAAATGCTGGTTTTGGAACCTATCCAAATAATGCGAATAACGATTTTGACCCTACAAACATAGGTGGTGGAGGTTCTCAACTTACAAATGCAATTCGTGATGTAGCAACCGTACAATCAGGTATTTTAGTTTCAAACGTAAAGGAAGGGTTTGATTATGCAAAATTAGAGAATGCTAGAAAATTAATTGAAGGACAGGAATTTATACTTAATAAAGACCTAGGATATATCTCGTTAAACCAGCGTTTAAATAATGATGAGGTTTTGGCAGTATCATTTCAATTTACTGTTGGCGGACAAGTATATCAAGTTGGTGAATTTGCAAACGATGGAGTTGATGCAACTAATGTTACTACAAATACTTCGGGTCAAGTAACATCTGTGGTAAATAGTAATTTAGTGTTAAAGCTTTTAAAAAGCAGTATTACAAATGTAAATCAGCCAGTTTGGAATTTGATGATGAAAAACATTTATGATACAGGTGCATATCAATTAAGTCAAGATGATTTCAAATTAAACATTTTTTATAATGAAGCATCACCTTTAAATTATATTACACCAGTAAGCGGAACACCATTTCCAACACCAGGACCTAACCAAGATGCTTTACAAGAAACGCCATTGTTACGGGTATTTAATTTAGATAAATTAAATTTCAATAATGACCCGCAAACCAATGGAGATGGTTTTTTTGATTTTGTTCCAGGAATTACAGTTATTCCTCAAAACGGAAAAATAATCTTTACAAGTGCAGAACCTTTTGGTAAATATTTATTTAATAAATTATCGCTTAACAGTAGTGAAGATTATAATAATAATGCTACCTATAACGACAACCAGAAAAAATACGTTTATGATGTGCTTTATAAAAGCACAAAAACTGCAGCTTTAGAAGCCATTGAAAAAAATAAATTTAAATTAAAAGGACGATATAAATCAGCAAGTGGTGATGGAATTCCAATAGGTGCTTATAATGTTCCTAGAGGTTCTGTTAAAGTAACCGCTGGGGGAAGAGTTTTGGTGGAGGGAATAGATTATACGGTTGATTATCAATTAGGTAGAGTGCAGATTTTAGATGCAGCACTTAAAGCATCAAATACACCAATTCAGGTAACTACTGAAAATAATGCCGTTTTTGGGCAACAAACAAAACGTTTTACAGGGTTAAATATTGAACATAAGTTTAATGAGAATTTTGTTTTAGGCGCCACCCTTTTAAACTTAAATGAGCGACCAATAACACAAAAAGCTAATTACGGTTCAGAACCTATAAATAACACCATTTTTGGTATTAATGGCAACTATGCTACAAAAGTGCCATTTTTAACCCGTTTAGTTAACAAACTGCCAAATATTGATACAGATGTAGAATCAAACCTATCTTTAAGAGGTGAGTTTGCCTATTTAGCTCCAGGGGCTCCAAAAGGAACTAATTTTAATGGTGAAGCTACTTCTTACATTGATGATTTTGAGGGTTCACAAAATGCCATCGACTTAAAGGCGCAACAGTCTTGGTTTTTATCAAGTAGACCAATTGGTCTTGGTGCGGCATCAAATCCTAATGAAGATGATAATGGAATTCAAAATGGATATCAAAGAGCTAGGTTAAACTGGTATACAATCGACCCTATTTTTTATAGTAGTCAAAGACCAAATGATGTGTCTGATGATGATATGTCCAGTTTATATACAAGCCGTGTATTTATAAAAGAACTTTTTCCTGAGCGCGATTTAGTTCAAGGACAAAACTCAGTCATTAACACTTTAGATTTAGCTTATTTTCCTTCAGAAAGAGGTCCATATAATTTTGATTCTAATGCTGCAAATGGAATAAGCAATCCAATTGAAAGTTGGGCGGGTATTACAAGACAATTAACATCAACAGATTTAGAACAGGCCAATGTTGAGTATATTGAATTTTGGCTGCAAGATCCATTTCAAGAAAATCCTTCAAATCCTGGTGGAAAATTAGTTTTCGACCTTGGAAATATTTCTGAAGACATTGTAAAAGATGGAAGGAAATTATATGAAAACGGGTTACCAAAAGACGGAAATAAATCATTACTTCCAGTTACAGCTTGGGGAACAGTTGTGCCTCAAAATCAATCTCTAATTTATGCCTTTGACACAACTGGACAAGAGCGAGTAAATCAAGATGTTGGTTATGATGGATATAGTGACGCTGAAGAAATTTCAAATTTTGGAGCTACTTTTGGTGATGACCCTTCAAATGATAACTACACCTATTTTTTAAATACTGATGGAGATATTTTTGAACGTTATAAAAAATATAATGGTATCGAAGGAAATACTCCGGACACGTTTACAAATACAGATAGAGCAGCCAATACACAACCTGATGTAGAAGACATCAATCGAGACAATACTATGAACACGATTGATAGTTATTTTGAATACGAACTTGATGTTAACAGACAAAATTTACCGGAAACTCAAGCAGAATTCGATAATTTATCGCCATCAAATCCATTAAAAGATTTTATAAAAGATTTTAAAATCAGACCAAGAGCATTACCAAATGGCAACAGTGTTGATGTAAGATGGTATCAAATAAGAGTTCCTGTTCATGGTAGTCATGTAAAAGCAGTAGGAGGGATTACAGATTTAAGATCGGTACGTTTTACAAGAATTTACCTAAAAGAATTTACGCAAAACACAGTGTTCCGTTTTGGAACCATTGATTTAGTAAGAAGTGATTGGAGGCGTTATACACTGGCATTAGATAAGAATGACCCAACTCCAGAAGACCCTCAAACAGATTTTACGGTTGGTGTTATTGGAACTATTGAAAATGAAGGCAGTTATCAAAGACCACCAGGTGTAGAACCAGAAGAATTATATAACAACAATACAGTTGTTGAACAAAACGAACAGTCATTGGTTGTAAATGTTTGTAATCTTGAAACAGAAGATTCTAAAGCAGTTTATAAAAATATCAATATTGATATGCGCCAATACAAACGTTTAAGAATGTTTATGCATGCTGAAGAAGTTGAAGCAGGTAGTTTATCAAACAATGATTTAGTTGGATTTATAAGAATGGGTAATGATTTAACCGAAAATTATTATCAAATAGAAATTCCGTTACAAGTATCTACGGGAATTTCAAGAGATGAGCTATGGCCCAAAGACAATGAAATAAATTTGCCACTTGATGTATTGGCTCAAATAAAGGCAATAGGAATTTCAGATGGAACCTTATCAAATGAAGACCCAACTTTTTATGATGTTATTAACGGTGAAGTTATTCCTGTCGTTGGTGATCAATATTCAAATTATGTAGCAGGACAACACAGAATTGCTGTTAAAGGAAATCCTAATTTTGGAGATATCAGAACTTTAATGGTTGGATTAAAAAATGGTTCAAACACAAGTGATGTTTGTGGTAGCGTTTGGTTTAACGAATTGCGTTTGTCTGATATGGATAATGAAGGTGGTTGGGCAGCCGTAGTAAGTATGGATGCCAACTTTGCTGATTTTATGAATATAAGTGCAACAGGCAGGCAAAGTACTTCTGGTTTTGGTTCGTTAGAACAAGGACCAAGTCAGCGTAGTCTTGAAGATGTGAAACAGTATGATGTTGTAACGAATGTTAATGTTGGACAATTATTACCAAAAAAATGGGGCATTCAAATACCATTTAATTATGGTCAAGGCGAAGAGTTAATTACACCTAAATATGATCAATATTATAAAGATCTAACTTTAGATTCAAGATTGGCTGCTGCTAATTCAAACGCTGAAAAAGAGCAAATTAAAGAACAATCTGAAGATTATACCAAAAGACAAAGTATTAATTTTATAGGGGTTAGAAAAAATAGGACTACTGAGAAAAAACCTCGTTTTTATGATGTGGAAAACCTTACGTTCAATTATTCCTATAATAAAGTGGAACATAGGGATTTTGAAATAGAAAAGTCTGTAAATAAAAATTTAAGAGCAGGAGCAAATTATGCTTATAATTTCAACCCAATAACTATTGAACCTTTTAAGAAAAATGATTCGTTGTTTACTGGGAAGTATTGGAAAATTTTAAAGGACTTTAATTTTAACTTATTACCAACAAGTTTTACGGTTAATACAGATATTAATAGACAGTTTAATAGTCAAAAGTTTAGAGATACAGAATTAGGTGGAAACAATATAGGTATAGAAGAATTATTCAGAAGAAACTACACGTTCGATTTTCAATACACCATCAATTTTAATTTAACTAAAGCTTTGCAGTTAAATTTTTCAGCTTCAAATAATAATATTGTAAGAAACTATTTTAAAGATGGAATTATTAATGGAGAGCAAGATCCAACACTAGATGTTTGGGACGGTTTTTTTGATTTTGGAGATCCTAACAGGCAGTTTCAACAATTAGGAATAACCTATGAATTGCCATTAAATAAAATTCCAACGTTCAGTTTTATTAATGCAACGTATCAATACAGTGGAGATTTTCAATGGCAAAAAGGATCTGATTTATATGGTAATTTAGAATTAGATGGGCAAACCTATGATTTAGGAAATACAATTCAAAATGCCAACACACACAATCTTAATACAACTTTAGATATGAACAAGTTGTATAAGTATATTGGCTTAACAAAAAAACCAATTTCGACGGTTAGGGCTAGAACAACAGGAACTCCTCCAGGAGTAAATGCAACAAACACAAATCAAGCAAAAAGCAAAAATAAAGGAACTACCAAATTATTAAATGCTGCCGTAGATATATTAACTGTTATTAAAAGAATCCAAGTTAATTATTCTGAAAATAACGGAACATTTTTACCAGGTTATTTGCAAACCCCAGGTTTTATAGGGACCACAAAACCTACTTTAGGATATACTTTTGGTAGCCAAAGTGATATTAGATATTTAGCTGCTCGAAATGGCTGGCTTACAGTTTTTCCAGAATTTAATCAACAATACACAGAAACCAATAGTAAACAACTTGATGTGTCTGCAAGTTTAGAACCAGTTAAAGATTTTAAAATTGACATTATTGGTAACAGAACATATTATGAAAACTACACTGAAAACTATAGGGTAAACAATGTTGGAGGAGAATATGAGTATGAATCATTAACCCCAAGTACATTTGGAAATTTTAATATTTCAACAATTTTAATCAAAACAGCATTTAGCACTAGTGATGAAACCATGTCTGAAGCATTTAACGACTTTAGATCAAACAGAATTAAAGTTGCCCAACGATTGGCTTTAGAAAAAGGAGTTGATTTAAATAATCCAGATAATATTGACGATAATGGTTATCCAAAAGGTTTTGGTAAAAACAGTCAAGCTGTTTTAATTCCATCATTTTTGGCTGCATATTCTGGTCAAGATGTAAGTAAGGTTAAAACTTCTGCATTCAGAGATGTACCAATACCTAACTGGGACATAAAGTATACTGGTTTTATGAAATATAACTGGTTTAAAAAGCGATTTAAACGTTTCTCTTTATCACATGGATATCGTTCAAACTATACCATAAACCAATTTAGATCAAACTTAGATTATAATAGTATAAATTATTCTGTAGATTATAATAATCAACCAAATAATGTTTTGGATCAATCTGGCAATTATAAAAATCAAACCTTGTTTAGTAATATTAACTTAACAGAAATGTTTAGTCCACTTATTCGAGTTGATTTTGAAATGAAAAACTCAGTTAAAATTTTAGCTGAAATTAAAAAAGACCGTTTATTGTCACTCAGTTTTGATAATAATTTAATGACAGAAATTCAAGGAAAAGAGTATGTTTTAGGTTTAGGTTATCGTATTAAAGATGTTAGAATAAAATCTAATTTAGCCGGACCTAAGAAACGAATTGTAAGTGATTTAAATATGAAGGCAGATGTTTCAGTAAGAGACAATAAAACCATTATAAGATATCTGGATTTAGAAAACAATCAAGTAACTTCAGGTCAAACTATTTGGGGATTAAAATATTCAGCAGATTATGCGTTTAGTAAAAATTTAACCGGTATTTTCTATTTTGATTATACATTCTCAGAATATGCCATTTCAACAGCATTTCCTCAAACAACAATTAGGTCTGGGTTTACTCTCAGATATAATTTCGGGAATTAACATACAAAGTATTTGAATTTAAGATTTGAATAAATACATTTGCCAAAAACTAATTTAAAAATAAAATGAACATTCCATCAGAATTAAAATATACTAAAGACCATGAATGGGTTAGTATTGAAGGTGATATAGCAACTGTAGGTATTACACATTTCGCTCAAGGAGAATTAGGCGATATCGTTTATGTTGAAGTTGAAACAGTAGATGAAACATTAGAGGCAGAAGAAATATTTGGTACTGTAGAAGCTGTTAAAACGGTTTCAGACTTGTTTTTGCCTATGTCTGGTGAAATTATTGAATTTAACAAAGTGTTGGAAGATGAACCTGAAAAGGTGAATTCAGATCCTTATGGAGATGGTTGGATGATTAAATTAAAATGTTCTGATATTTCACAGTTTGATGATCTTTTATCAGCTGAAGATTATAAAGTATTAATAGGTGCTTAAAACCTATTCTTTTTTACTTGTTATTTTATATTCAATTGCACTAACTGTAATTTGTTTAGTGAGAATTGAAGGTTTAAATGAAGCGGGAATCCCTTTTGCAGACAAAATATTTCACGTTTTATCCTATGTTGTTTTATCTTTTTTATGGTACATCACATTACGTAACAAGTTTAAATTAAGTAAATCAAAGTCCTTAATTTACGCCATTATTATATCCATTGTTTTTGGTATAATTATTGAGGTACTTCAAGGAACACTTACAGCATACAGGTCGGCAGACATCTATGATGTGTCGGCAAATAGCCTGGGAGTTATGTTAACGGCTGTTGTAATAGGAATTAAAAACAAATACTTATTAAAATAAATATAAAGGTTTGTTTTTTTGGTAAATAAATAGTTATTTTAGCAATCTACAAAAACAATTAAAAATGGAACTTAAGAAAAATCCTAAAGCAAATGTTGGGCGTAACAGTTCACTTTATTTCGCAATTGGTTTAGCTTTAATGTTGTTTCTTACAAATTATGCTATCAATTACAAGACTTATGATAAGTCAGCTATCGATATTGGGCAATTGAATTTAGACCAAGAGATAGAAGAAGAAATTCCAATTACTGAGCAACTTCAAACACCACCACCTCCACCACCTCCACCAGCAGCACCAGAACAGATTTCTGTAGTTGAGGATGAGGAAGAAGTTGTAGAAACGGTTATTGAATCTACGGAATCTAACCAAGAGCAAGAAATTGTTAAAGTAGAAGATGTTGCCGTTGAAGAGGTAGAAGAAGATATAGAAGTCCCTTTTGCAGTTATTGAAAATGTACCGGTATTTCCTGGATGCGAATCTGGAAATAATGATGCTAAGAAAAAATGTATGTCTGATAAAATATCTGCATTTGTAAATAAAAAATTCAATACAGAGTTAGCTAGTGAATTAGGTTTAACAGGAAGACAACGTATTAATGTTATTTTTAAAATCGACAAAACAGGAAACATCACAGGTATTCGTGCAAGAGCTCCACACCCAGGTTTAGAAAAAGAAGCTGCCAGAGTTATTGGTTTACTTCCTCAAATGAAGCCAGGTAAACAACGTGGTAAGCCAGTTACTGTTCCATATTCATTGCCAATTGTGTTCCAAGTACAAGAATAATTTTTCTCTGTTTTAAAACAGAATTCTATAAATATAAAATCCCGTTACAACTTTTGTAACGGGATTTCTTTTTTGGTATGCTTATTGTGATTTTATCATAATATTAACAATTAATCGAATTATATTATGAGAATTCCAAAGAAAAATCACGAGCTCATTCGCCAAAATGAGCAAAACGTGAAAAGATCGCAAAAGCACGATGCAAATTTACAAAAAAACTCAACGATGTACTTTCAAGTTGGGTTAATTGTAGTTTTATTGGTAGTCTATGGATTGTTTGAAATGAGGTTTGAAACAACAATTCCAAATTATTCTAATCCTATGCCACCAGATGAGCCACTTTATGTTTATGTTCCTGTAATTAAGTCAGAAGCACCATCAAAAGAAAAGCCTATTGAACAAAAGAAAAGTAAGAGCACAGATTTTAGAGGAGTTCCTGATGATGCTCCAATGAATCCTTTTGTTAAAGTTGATAATCAACCAACACCAACGGTGGACGTTAACCCTCCAATAGATTCTGAATCTATTAATGTTTTGCCTCCACCAATAGATGACGATGTTGATTTTATAAGAGTTGAGCAAGTGCCCATTTATCCTGGTTGTGAAAAGGCAAAGAATAATGATGAAAGAAGAGAATGTATGTCAGACAAGATAAACAAACTTGTTCAGAAGAAGTTTAATGGAAGTATAGCTTCAGATTATGGTTTAACTGGTCTGCAAAGAATCAATGTTGTTTTCAGAATTGATAAAACCGGGCATGTAACCGATGTTAAAACTCGAGCTCCACACCCAATATTACAAGATGAAGCAGAGCGAGTAATTAATTTTATTCCAGACATGCAACCTGGAAAGCAAAGAAACATCCCTGTTAGTGTGATTTATTCTTTGCCTATAGTTTTTAAGATTCAGAATTAAAAGACACAATTATAGTTTTTAAAAAACCATTATCTTTAATTGATAGTGGTTTTTTTAATTACAGCATTATTAAAAATATAGTATCTTTCTACTTTAAATCAAACCATTAAAAAATTTCATGAAGCAATCCATTGTTCTACTCCTACTTTTAGTTCAATATAGCCTATTTTCTCAAGAAAAAACTTTTTTTGAAAGACCACCTCTTTTTCCAAATTGTGAAGAAGTTGCTATAGATTCTCAACAGCATTGTTTTGACCAAAAAGTTTTTCAACTAATTTTTGAAAATTTTAAAGTTCCACAGAAAGTTGTTGACGATAATTACAAAGGGAACATTATTGTCCTGTTTGAAGTAGATACTACCGGCTTGTTTAAAGTGATTTATGTAGATGCCATGTATGATGAATTGAAAACTGAAGCTAGAAGTGTGTTTTCAAAGTTTCCAAAAATAAAGCCAGGAACTTATAACGGAAATTCAACCTACAAACAATACTCTATTGAAATTAAAATTCCGTTAGAATTTCGAGACACCAAAACAAATGATTTAAAAAAGGAATCTGAAATTTCTAAGTTAGAGATTGAAGCAAAATCAGAATTTGATAAAGTCAATAATTCCCTAGTTGCTTTTGAAGATAAAACCTACTCAAGTCAGTTAAACATTCCGTTTACACATTTTGATTATTCAAAGTTTGACAGAAACATGAATTTGGTTGGAACCAATAGCCATACAGCTTCAAAGCCATTTTTATATGAAGATGTTTCAAGTTATTATGACTTCAAAACAGAAATTGAGAAGTTAAAAAAAGAAACAATTACATGGGCAGGTAAAAAACTTTGGAATGAACATTTAGTGCAATTACAAGGTAAAGATTATTGGTTTACCATAGATCCAATTTTTGATTTAGAAGTTGGAAAAGATTTTGATGCTGATTTCAATACTACTTATAATAATACCAGAGGAATTTTAATTCGTGGAGGATTTGGAAAAAACTTTAATTTCTACACCTCGGTTTTTGAAAGTCAGGGTCGTTTTGCACAATACATTAATGACTATGCTGAAAGTTTAAAAGCGTATGGACCAGATCCTGCTATAATTCCTGGACGTGGAATCGCAAAACGTTTTAAAACGGATTCTTACGATTATCCAGTTGCTGAAGCTTATTTGTCATATTCGCCAGCAAAATTTATTAATATTCAGTTTGGACATGGTAAAAATTTTATTGGTGATGGGTATCGGTCATTGTTTTTAAGTGATGTAGCAAGTCCACACCCATTTTTAAAATTGAACACCAAATTTTGGAAAATTAAATACACCAATACTTGGATGTGGTTAAAAGATGTAAGGCCAGAAGCTACTGTTGATGCTGCTTTTTTAACCAAATTTATGGCAAATCATTATTTAAGTTGGAATGTGTCTAAACGTTTGAATATTGGATTGTTTGAATCTGTGATATGGACAAATACAAACGACAGAGGTTTTGATGTTAATTATTTAAACCCAATAATTTTTTACAGAGCAATTGAGTTTGAAACGGGTCAAGGTGCTGGAAACGCTATTGTGGGTGCTTCTGGGAAGTACAAAGTGAATGATAATGTTAATATTTATAGCCAATTTATTTTAGACGAATTTTCACTAAGCGATGTTAAAGCAGGAGAAAAAAGTTGGAAAAACAAATTTGGGTATCAATTAGGTGTGAAATACTTTAATGCGTTTAAAGTAGATAATTTATTGTTGCAATTTGAATATAATAGAGTAAGACCTTACACCTATTCACACAATACTATTGTGTTAAATTATGGACACAATAACCAATCTATGGGCCATCTTTGGGGCTCAAATTTTAGTGAAGCTATTATTATTGGACGATACTATTTTAAGCGTTGGTTTGGAGATGCTAAATTAATTTTTGGAGTAAGAGGATTTGATTATAATGATGGAACAGATAACTTTAGTTATGGTAGCGACATCTACAGAAATTATAACGACAGGCCTTTTGATTCCGGTGTTGAGATAGGCCAAGGCAATAAAACCAATTCGTTTTACGCCAATTTACAAACAGGATATGTCATCAATCCTGCATCTAATTTGAAACTATTTGCAGATATCACCTTTAGAAATTTTAATCCAGACGTTGAAACCACTTCAACATTTAAAACTAATACCGTTTGGTTTAATATTGGATTAAGAACAGATTTATTTAATTGGTATTTTGATTTTTAGAGTTATTGCTTCAAACTTTTATAAAACGTTCTGCGTATTTTTTCACTATTTATAAAAGCCCAACTATACCCTAAATCATCATAAGTTTTTGTAATGTTTGAATTATTAGCAACTTCATCTTCAGTTTTGCCTAATTCAATTTCAGCTAATACGTTAGTTTTCAAATCTTCAAGCATACTTAAGAAAAATTGATATTGTTTTTTGTTTCCAAGTTTTCCATGACCTGGAATTATTTTGGTATCATCATCAATTAATATCAATGCTTTTTTTACGGCCTCTATGTAACCATTAACACTACCTCCAGAGTCTAAATCAATATATGGATATAGTTCATTGAAAAAAGTATCACCTGTATGAAGTACATTGCTTTCAGGAAAATACAATAAAGCATCACCATCTGTATGGGCATTGTCAACATGAAATACAAGCACATCTTCTCCATTGATATGAATGTGAAGTTTATCATTAAATGTAATTATGGGCAATGCTTCTTTTGGTGTCTCTGGGGTTGATTCACTTAAACGTTTATAAACATTGTCTTGTGCGATAATTTTCACCCCTTGTTTAGCTAAATTTTCATTACCTCCAGTATGGTCACCATGCCAATGGGTATTAATTAAAAATTGAATAGGTTTATCACTTAAGGTTTTAATGGCGTCTAATATTTTAGGGGTTAACCTGGCATATTGATCATCAATCATAAAAATGGCTTTGTCACCTACACAAACACCAATATTACCGCCTTGACCTGTCAGCATATAAACATTATTTGATAACTGTTGTGTTTCAATAACAACTTCAGGAGTTTCTTGGGCATAATTTGCAAATGCAAAGAATAACATATATAAAAAACAAATAGATTTACAGGTTTTCATATTTTGAATATTGAAAAATTATAGGTTTTAAAATTACAAAATCTTTTGTTGTGGTTTGACATCCATAAATTTAGTAATAAATAGTATTGCTAAAATTCATTAATAAAGTATCTTTGCACACGCAAATATAAGCCATCAATTAAATAACATATTGAATAAGATAAATTCTCTAAAGACTCATACTTTAATATCTGATTTTAAAGAAATTACCAAAATGCGATTAGCATTAAGTGTGGTTTTTTCTTCCCTTGCAGGATATTTACTTGGAGTTGACACGATTGATTTTAAAACATTGGTTTTATTAGCCTTTGGGGGCTATTTTATGGTAGGTGCTTCAAATGCTTTTAATCAAATTATTGAAAAAGACTTGGATGCTTTAATGGATCGCACTAAAGACAGACCTGTTCCAGCTGGACGCATGTCTGTAAATTCGGCCTTTATTATTGCCTCAATTTTCACTTTATTAGGGATAATTATACTTTATACCATTAACAAACAAACAGCAATGTTTGGAGCAATTTCCATTTTTATATACACAAGTGTTTATACGCCATTAAAAACAAAAACACCATTGTCAGTTTTTGTTGGAGCCATTCCAGGAGCTATACCCTTTATGTTAGGTTGGGTCGCTGCAACTAATGATTTTGGTATTGAACCAGGGACTTTGTTTGCTTTGCAATTTTTTTGGCAGTTCCCACATTTTTGGTCTATTGGGTGGTTTTTATTTGAAGATTATAAAAAAGGAGGATTCTTTATGCTTCCAACAGGGAAACAAGATAAAGGAACTGCAGTACAAGTAATTATGTATACTATTTGGACCGTCTTGATTTCTATAATTCCAGTATTTGGTTTTACAGGAAAATTACATTTGTCAATTGTTTCTGCTTGTATTGTATTTGTGCTTGGATTAGGGATGTTGTTTTACGCTATTCAGTTATTTAAAAAAATGACAACAAAGGCAGCCAAACAACTCATGTTAGCAAGTGTTTCCTATATAACTCTTGTTCAAATTGTATATGTTATTGATAAATTTATTAGATAGCCATGGATTTAACACAAGGTACCACAGAAGAAAAAAATAAAAGAGCAAAAAAAATGATGCTTTGGTTTGCCATCATTTCACTTATTATGTCTTTTGCGGCATGGACAAGTGCTTTTATAGTTAGTAGTTCTAGACCAGATTGGTTAAAAGATTTTAAATTACCCAATGCTTTTATAATTAGTACGGTAATAATTATTTTAAGTAGTTTATCATTTATTCTAGCCAAAAAAACCTTAAAAGCAAACAATAAAAAAGCAACAACTTTTTGGTTGTTAATCACACTAATTTTAGGAATTGTTTTCATTTATAATCAATTTGTGGGATTTAAGCAGATTATTGATTTAGGATATAATTTCACTGGTCCAACAAGTAATGTTACCATGTCTTACATTTATTTAATAGCTATGGTACATATTTTACACGTTGTTGTGGGGTTAGTTTGCTTACTAGTAGTAATTTATAATCATTTTAAACAAAAGTATAATTCAATGAATATGTTAGGGTTTGAATTAGCTTCAACATTTTGGCATTTTATTGATATACTTTGGATTTATCTCTTTTTGTTTTTATATTTTGTGAGATAAATTATTACAGTGGCTTTTCATAAATCTTTTTATTAAATTCACTTTTTTTATCTGTTTTTTGAATTTTAGACGTGTATATTTCTCTAGATAAATAAAATGATTATTTTTGTGCAACTTTTATTAAACAACCAATATATATGAGTACTACAGTTGTAACTACTGGAACAGAAGGTAAAACTTGGGGAGGAGGCAATGAGCCTTTAAAAGCAAGTTACGGTAAAATGATGATGTGGTTTTTCATTGTTTCAGATGCTTTAACCTTTTCCGGATTTTTAGCGGCCTATGGATTTTCACGTTTTAAGTTTATAGAAACTTGGCCAATTGCCGATGAAGTATTTACACACGTGCCTTTTTTACATGGGCAAAATTTACCTATGATTTATGTGGCATTTATGACATTTGTCTTAATTATGTCATCAGTAACAATGGTATTAGCTGTTGATGCTGGTCATCATTTAAATAAAGCCAAAGTGACCTTATATATGTTTTTAACCATTATTGGCGGTTTAATATTCGTTGGATCACAGGCATGGGAATGGTCAACTTTTATTAAAGGCGACTATGGTGCTATTCAAACAAAAGGTGGAAATATTTTACAGTTTGTTAATACTGAAGGACACCGTGTAGCTTTAAGAGACTTTGTTGTTGTTGGTGAAAATGAAAGAGCTGCTCATGAACGTAAAAATGGATTATGGTTTGTAAGTGAAGGAACTTTGCCAACTTATACGGTTGAAGAAGTTATCCATGGATTAGAATCCCATCCTAATGTTTTAGTTAGAACTCAAGATATAAATGAGCATGGCCATAAAACGGTGCTTTCAAGGGAAGAATCATTAAAACAAATTAAAGCAAATGGTAAGCATGTCGTTGAAGGAGCTAATTTACATGTCAACGAATATGGGTCACCGTTATTTGCAGACTTTTTCTTTTTTATAACAGGTTTCCATGGTTTCCACGTATTTTCTGGTGTAATTATCAATATCATTATCTTCTTTAATGTTATTTTAGGAACTTACGAAAAGCGTAAAAGCTATGAAATGGTTGAAAAAGTTGGGTTATATTGGCACTTTGTAGACTTAGTTTGGGTATTCGTATTTACATTCTTCTACCTAGTTTAATTGAATTAATATTATTACAAAAATGGCACACGCACATAAATTAGAAATATTAAGAGGTTTAATAAAATTTAAATCTAATACTCAAAAAATTTGGGGTGTTTTAATTTTACTTAGTATCATTACTTCTGTTGAAGTTGCATTAGGTATAGAAAAGCCTGAAATTTTAATGGGTCATATTTTAGGAATGAAAGTTTTAAACTGGATTTTCATCATCCTAACCATAGCAAAAGCATATTATATTACTTGGGACTTTATGCACATGAGAGATGAAACGTCAAGCTTAAGACGCATGGTAGTTTGGACTGCAATTTTCTTGATTTTATATTTAGTCTTTATTTTGTTGCAAGAAGGAGGATATATTCAAGATGTTTATTCTTCAGGATTCCTTAAAAGAGATTTTTAAAAGAACAAACAGATAATACTGTGTTAAAAGATATATGAAAGGTGGTTTATTAGACCACCTTTTTTTATTTTTGCAATTCAATAATTTAAGCATATTTAAGTGGATTTTAAAAAAGCTAAGCGCTATGTGGTTTTAGGAATATTATTCTTTCTTCCTGTAACTTTTTTGTTGTTTTTGTATCCTGCAACACATAATTACACACCACTTGATATTGTTAATGATTCGGTTTCAGATTTAGAAGCGTTTAATTCTGATGACGGAGAAAAAATTCTTCTTAAGAATCATATTACTGTTCTAGGTTTTTTAGGCGAAAATCCTATGGATAATGTTATAGCTGCATCAAATTTAAAAGAATTGGTGTATGATAAATTTAAAGGATTTAAAAAGTTTCAAATAGTAATAGTCGTTCCTAAAGGAACTCAAGAAGCAGTTAAAAAGCTCACAAAGGAAATTAACTCTTATGAAGATATTAGGTTTTGGCATTTTGTGTATGGCGAACCTGAAGCTATTCAGGAGGTTTATAATAGTTTAAAGAGCAATTCAAATCTTAATTCAAATCTAGCCACTAATTCTGTTTTTATAATTGATAAAGATTTAAGTCAACGTGGACGAATAGATGACAGAACTGATAACGAAATAGTAAAGAACAAACCCGTTTATGGTTTAAATTCTTATGACTGTATTGAAGTAGCTGTAATAAAAAATAAGATGAGCGAGGACATGCGTATTTTATTTACAGAATACAGACAAAAAAGAAAAGGTAATTTTGATTCTACAACAAGAAGAGCAAACGATTTAAAAGAACATCATGAAGAAAACTAATTATTCATACATAGGAATTTCATTCATCATTTTAGTCTTTGGAATTTATTTTATTCCAAAAATTATTGATAGAATCACTAACAATGATACTGTAAGAAATGATGGTGGAACAAAGATTAATACAAATGTTTCTAAAAAAGCAAATTCAGATTTAGCGTTTATAGAAATTAATGGCGAGCCTAAAAAAGTACCAGCTTTTAGTTTTGTAAATCAAAATGGGAAAATTATAACAAACAAAGATTATAATGGTAAAGTGTATGTTATTGAGTTCTTTTTTACAACATGCCCAACTATTTGCCCAAGGATGAATGCCAATTTGATTCAAATACAAAATTCATTCACAGAATATAAAAATTTTGGAGTGGCTTCATTTACCATAAATCCAGATCATGATACGGTTGAAGTTTTAAAAGCATATGCAGATAGTTATGGTGTTACAAATCCTAATTGGAATTTAATGACTGGTGACCAAGAAACCATATATAAGTTGGCAAATGAAGGATTTAATTTATACACAGCAAAAGACGCCTCAGTAGCAGGAGGTTTTGAGCATTCTGGAAATTTTGCCTTGATTGATAAAAATGGATTCATTCGTTCGCGAGTAGTGAATGGAAATCCTATTATTTTCTATAATGGAATGATTTCACAAACCGAGAAAGTAGATGATGAAGGTATGTCTGAAGAAATAACAATATTAAAAGAAGATATTACTAAACTTTTGAATGAATAAATGGGAGAAGCCAATATACAAGCCGAAAAAAAATATAATACTTGGATAGTTATTTTATCTGTTATTATTCCAATTGTAGTTGCTATACTTTTTGGAGTTAATTTACGTGAAATGGGTTTTGATGTAAAACCATTAACTTTTTTACCGCCTATTTATGCATCTATTAATGCGGTAACAGCACTAGTTTTGGTCTTGGCTTTTATTGCTATTCAAAACAAAAAGATTGGGATTCATAAGAGGTTAATGCAGTTTGCAATTCTTTTATCTTTAACTTTTTTGGTGATGTATGTGGCATATCATATGACAAGTGATTCCACAAAATATGGAGGCGATGGAATTATAAAATATGTTTATTATTTTATTTTGCTTACACATGTTTTAATGTCTATTGTGGTTATCCCTTTTGTGCTTATCACTTATGTAAGAGCAATTACCAATAATATTGAAAGGCATAAAAAAATAGCTAAAATCACATTTCCTTTATGGCTTTATGTAGCCGTAACTGGTGTGGTAGTTTATATCATGATTTCTCCGTATTATGTTTAAAAACAAAGGATTTTTCATATTATTTTTATTGTTGATTATATCAATTCCTGCAGATGCACAATGCGCTATGTGTCGTGCTGTTCTTGAAACTGAAGACGGTCAAGGAGTGGCAGCTGGAATCAATAATGGAATAGTTTATTTAATGGCCATTCCATATATACTTATTGCTGGTATTGGTTTTATTATTTACAAGAAATTCTTCAGTAGTAAAAAGCAGTAAAAAAACAATTTTTGCTGTAACATTTCCTCTTTTAAATAGTCTTACTTAGTGTACAGAATTTAGACTCTTAACAATTTCTTATGATATTAAAGGAATTGTTTTAGCTAATTTTATCACAATAACCATCATCTTATGATTCAAATAAAGGATTTACACAAATCTTACCAAATGGGGAATAATTCCCTTCATGTTTTAAAGGGAATTAATTTTAATGTTAAGGAAGGAGAAATGGTTTCTATTATGGGCTCTTCAGGCTCAGGAAAATCTACTTTATTAAATATTTTAGGAATTCTTGATGAGGCTGACTCAGGTTCGTACGTTTTGGACGGAGTTTCAATTAAGAACCTAAATGAAAAAGTAGCAGCAAATTACAGAAACAAATTTTTAGGGTTCATTTTTCAATCATTCAACCTTATCAATTATAAATCGGCTTTAGATAATGTGGCAATGCCATTATATTATCAAGGTGTGAAACGTAAAGAGCGCATAGAAAAAGCAGAATATTATCTTGAAAAAGTAGGTCTTTCTGCTTGGTCACACCATTTGCCAAATGAGTTGTCGGGTGGTCAAAAACAAAGAGTGGCTATTGCAAGAGCTTTGGCCAGCAACCCAAAAGTGTTATTGGCAGATGAACCTACAGGAGCATTAGATTCTAAAACTTCCCAAGAAGTTATGGAGTTAATTCAAGGGATTAATGACGAAGGAAAAACCATTTTAATGGTAACCCATGAGCATGATATTGCTCAAATGACCAAACGAATTGTGCATATTAAAGACGGACTAATTATTGATGATAATCCTGTAGAACAAGTAAGAGCTTCATTATATGTTTGATATTGAGCGCTGGCAAGAAATTTTTGAAACCTTAAGAAAGAATAAACTAAGAACTTTTTTAACAGGGCTTTCGGTAGCATCTGGTATTTTCATATTAGTTATTTTACTAGGCTTTAGTAAAGGTATTGAAAACGGAGTAACCTCGCAGTTTCAAAGAGATGCCACTAACTTAATAACTGTTTGGACAGGTAATACTACTAAAGGTTATAAAGGATTAAACCCCGGCAGATATATTCAACTTAAAAATGAAGATTATAATACCGTATCCAGAAAGTACGATGACTATATAGATTATAAAAGCTCGTTATACTCAATTTGGGGAGGAACCATATCTTATAAAAATGAAACTGGAAATTATCAAATAAGAGGCGTCACGCCAGATCATCAATTTATTGAGAATGCAGATATTGGTAGCGGAAGATTTATAAATCAATCTGATTATGATGAGTATAAAAAAGTAGCTGTTATAGGAAATAAACTTAAAAAGGATTTATTTAAAGATGAAGATCCAATAGATAAAAACATCTCCATTTATGGAATGAATTTTAAAGTTATAGGAGTTTTTTATGACCCAGGTGGAGAACGGGAAGAAAGTCAAGCTTATATACCAGTTAGTACAGCTCAAAAAGTATTCAATGCTGGAGATAATATTAGAAACATGCTCTTTACCATAAAAATGGCCGATAATTTTGAAGAAGCTGTTGAACTATCAAAAAATATTTCTCAAAATATTGAGGCCGATTTAAAGCAGATGCATACTGTAGCTCCCGATGATACCAGTGCAGTCCGTGTTTTTAATACTCTTGAGGAAGCAAAAAAAATATATTCATTAATTGGTACCATTCAGGCCGTGTTTTGGTTTGTAGGTATAGGAACCATCATTGCCGGCATTGTTGGTGTGGGCAATATTATGCTGATAATTGTAAAAGAGCGCACCAAAGAAATAGGAATTCGAAAAGCACTTGGAGCTTTACCAATGTCAATAGTTGGAATGATACTTCAAGAAGCAGTTTTTGTAACCATGTTTGCAGGATTATTTGGCCTTATTTTTGGGTTAGGATTACTTGAAATAATTGGGCCACAAATACAAAGTGATTTTATAAAATACCCTCAAGTTAATTTTAATATAGCTTTAACAACTGTATTTTTATTAGTGTTAGCGGGAGCTTTAGCAGGGTTTTTTCCAGCGTATAGAGCAGCAAAAATAAAACCAATAATAGCCTTAAGAGACGAATAATATGTTTAGTAGAGATCGTTGGGATGAAATTTTGGAGGCTCTAAATTCTAATAAATTTAGAACCTTACTAACAGCTTTTGGTGTTTTTTGGGGAATTACAATTTTGGTATTATTGCTGGCACTTACCAATGGACTTAAAAATGGTGTTATGGCAGATTTTGGAGATTTTGCTACCAACTCCATGTTTATGTGGACACAAGGAACATCAAAACCATATAAAGGATTGCCTAAAGGGAGAAGTTTTAATTATAAACTAGATGATGTAGAAGCCATAAAATCTGAAATCCCAAATCTTAAATATGTGTCACCTAGAAATCAACTTGGGGGGTTTATGGGTAGTAATAATGTTATTAGAGGCACTAAAACGGGAGCATTTGAAATCTATGGCGATTATCCCGAATTTATAAATCAACAACCTTTAGATATTTTACAAGGACGTTTTATAAGCTATTCAGACATAAACGATAAAAGGAAAGTTTGTGTTATTGGAACAGATGTTATTAAAGGGCTTTATGATAAAGATGAAGAAGTATTAGGTACATATATAAAAGTTAATGGTGTTAACTTCATGGTTGTTGGCTCTTTTAAAATGAGTAATAGTCAAGGAGATAACCAACGAGATGCAAACACAATATATATGCCGTTTACAACCTTTGGGCAAGCATTTAATAGAGGTGATAATGTGGGTTGGATGGCATTAACAGCTGTTGATGATGTTCCCATAACGTCAATTAAACAACAGATTTTTGATTTAATGAAATTCAGACATAAAATAGATCCAACCGATGAAAGAGCCATTGGTAATTTTGATCTGTCAGAACAATTTGAAAGAGTAAATGGATTATTTACAATTCTTTCAATTGTAGGCTATTTTGTTGGAGCATTGGTATTGATGTCTGGAATAATTGGCATCAGTAATATTATGCTTATTGTAGTAAAAGAACGTACCAAAGAAATTGGAATTAGACGTGCTTTGGGTGCTACTCCGTGGGTTGTTAAATCACAAATTTTGCAGGAAAGTTTAATTTTAACCATACTTGCTGGTATGGTAGGAATCTCTTTTTCGGCTGTAATTATTTGGGCCTTAAATTACTTGCTTGATATGAATGGTCCGGTAGAAAATTTTGCAAACCCAAGTGTAAGCATGGGAGTTGTATTCACGGCGCTTATCATATTAGTAGTTTCTGGGTTATTAGCTGGATTAATACCAGCAAACAGTGCTACAAAAATGAAACCTGTTGATGCATTAAGAATTGAATAAAATATAATTAACAAATAACAATGAAAAGAACTAGAACCGTCATCGTATTAACCACTATAGTAGTTTTATTTGCTTCTGCACTTTTTTATCTATGGAAAAAAAATCAAGAAGATCCTATAAAATACACGTCAGAACTTCCTTCTGAACAAACAATTGTAGTAAAAACAGTTGCAACAGGAAGTATCGTTCCGAAAGAGGAAATATTAATTAAACCGAACATTTCTGGAGTTATTGAAGAGGTATATATAGAAGCTGGTGAATATATAAAGTCTGGAGATTTAATTGCAAAAATCAGAGTCATTCCAAACGTATCATCACTTACCAGTGCGAAAAACAGTATTGCAACAAATCAAACGGCTTTAGAAACAGCCCAAATTAATTTAAAAACACAACAATCAAACTACGATCGTCAAAAAGCATTGTTTGAAAAAGGAATTATTTCAGCCAATGATTTCGAAGGTATCAATAATTCATATTTGCAAACCAGGCAAAGTGTTGAGCAGGCAAAAATTAATTTAATGTCTGCAAGACAGAATTATGATATCATTAAAACAGGTACAACAAGCGGTTTAGGTAATATTGCACAAACACTGGTAAGAGCAACCATTTCGGGTATGGTGTTAGACGTTCCGGTTAAAGAAGGAAATCAGGTTATTGAAGCTAACAACTTTAATGAAGGAACTTCAATTGCTTCCTTGGCAGATATTAATAAAATGATTTTTGAAGGAAAAGTTGATGAAAGTGAAGTTGGTAAAATCAAAGAAGGATTGCCTTTAGAAATTACCATTGGTGCTATTGAAAACAAAAAATTTGATGCTGTTTTAGATTATATAGCTCCTAAAGGAGTCGCTGAGAATGGTGCCATTCAATTTGAAATAAAAGGAAGTTTAAAATCTATTGACTCAACATTCATTCGAGCAGGATTAAGTGCCAATGCTTCAATTATTCTTGATAAGGCGGAAAAAGTTTTAGCTATTAGAGAGGCTTTAGTACAATACGATTCTGAAACTAAAAAGCCTTTTGTTGAGGTAGAGGTTGGCGATCAAAAATTTGAGAGAAAAGACCTTGAATTGGGTATAAGTGATGGTATCTTTGTAGAAATAAAAGGTGGTGTTACAAAGTCTGATAAGATAAAAGTTTGGAATCAAATTCAAGGTGTTCCTAGTTATGCACAAAATAATTAATTTATCTGTAACACTTTAACAGTTACGTAGACCAATATTTTATATATGAAAAAAGTAATCTTTATAATATTAGTTTTATTAACTATAAAAATTCAAGCTCAAAACCATAAATGGACGCTAAGGGCATGTGTTGATTATGCTATTGAAAACAATATTTCTATCAAGCAAAGTGAATTAGATTTAAAAACATCTGAATACAATAAAAAGGATGCTGTTGGTAATTTTTTACCATCATTAAATGCATCAGCTAGCCATTCTTGGAATATTGGTTTAGGACAAGACCCTGTTACGTTTGATGCTGTAACGTCAACCAGTAAAAACCTTTCAGGAGGTATAAGTTCAAGTTTAGATATTTATAAAGGTCTTCAAAATATCAACCAGTTACAACGTTCCAAATTAGAAGTTTTGGCAGCGCAGTATCAGTTGGATGATATGAAAGATAATATTTCGCTTTACGTAGCAAATGCCTTTCTTCAAATTCTATTCAATAAGGAACAATATAAAGTCTTATCTGCTCAACATGAAATTTCTACTGAAGAGTTAAATAGAACGAAAGAATTGGTGAATGCTGGCTCTTTGCCAAAAGGAGATTTATTAGAAATTCAGGCAACTCTGGCTTCACAAGAGCAGCAATTGGTAGATGCCCAAAATGCTATTTTACTATCTAAAATTCAATTAGCACAGTTGTTATTAATCAAAGATTATAAAAATTTTGATATTGTAGATACAGAATATGATGTTCCAAACACCTTTATACTTGCCGAATCACCAGATGTAATTGTAAATAAAGCTAAAGAAACCCGTTATAATATTAAAATCGCTGAAAATAATACCAAGATTGCAGATTACAATTTAAAAATTGCGAAGGGAGCTTTGCAACCTAGCTTATCGGGTTCTTATAGTTTTGGATCTAATTATTTTACATCTGAGTTATATCCTTCAGAAGATTTTGAAACTCAAATATCTGATAATAAAAGTCATAACTTTTCAATACGCCTTAATATTCCTATCTTTAATGGGTTTTCCGGAAGAAATAATGTAAAAAGAAGTCAAGTGGCTTTAGATCGCTCAAAATATCAGTTAGAACAAGCAAATTTAGATTTGGAAACTAATGTGTATCAAGCTTATAATGATACAAGAGGTGCTTTAAAAGCGTATGAAGCAGCCCAAAAAACCCTTTCAGCAAGAGAAGAAGCTTTTAACTATTCTAAAGAGCGTTATAATGTTGGGTTATTAAATGCTTTTGATTACAACCAATCTCAAAGCAGATTTGAACAAGCGCAAAGTGATGTAGTGCGTACCAAATACGATTATATATTTAAACTTAAGGTTTTAGAATTCTATTTTGGAATTCCTATTCTAGACATAAATTAATTAAAATGAGTAAAAAATCACTTATTGTTGTTATATCAATTATCATAGTTCTACTGGCCGTTTTAATTGGTGGAAAAAAAGCTGGTTGGTTTGGTAAAAGTGGTAATTTTAAAGAAATTGAAACTAAAAAAATTGCAAGATTAGATATTGTTGAAACGGTTTCTGCAACTGGGAAAATTCAACCGGAAGTAGAAGTTAAAATATCTAGTGAAGTTTCAGGGGAAATTATTGAGTTACCCATTATTGAAGGACAGCAAGTAAAAAAAGGTGATTTATTGGTACGTATTAATCCAGATATATATCAATCTAGTTTAAATCGTTCACAGGCAACATTACAAAATGTCAAGGCTAATTTAAATCAGGCTGAAGCATCTTTAAAAGAAGCCAAAGCTAGTTATGAAAGAAATAAGCAGCTTTTCGAAAAAGGTATTATTTCTAAATCAGATTGGGACAAAGCAGTTTCTAGTTACGAAATTGCATTAGCCAATAGAGAATCTGTTTATTATAGTGTAAAAAGTGCTGGTGCAACCGTTAATGAAGCCGTTGATAACTTAAATAGAACCACCATTTATGCACCAATGGATGGAACTATTTCTAAATTAGATGTTGAATTAGGTGAGCGTGTTGTTGGAACACAACAAATGGCCGGAACAGAAATTATGCGTGTTGCCAATTTAGGTAACATGGAAGTTGAAGTTGATGTTAATGAAAATGACATTGTAAAAGTTAATATTGGTGATTCAACCATTGTTGAGGTAGATGCCTATTTAAAAAAACAATTCAAAGGAGTTGTAACCGAGATATCAAATTCTGCTGATGGTGTTTTAACTGCAGATCAGGTAACAAATTTTAAAGTTAAAGTTAAAATTCTTGAAGATTCTTATAAAGATTTGGTTGAAGGAAAGCCTGCTTACTTCTCACCATTTAGACCAGGCATGACAGCTACGGTTGATATCATAACAGATAAAAGAGACAATGCCATTAATGTGCCAATAAGCGCTATTACAATTAAAACGGATACTACTTTAGCTAAAAAACCTAAAAATGAAACTGAAGAAGTGATAGATAAAGATCAAAAATTTGAATGCGTCTTTATTAAAAAAGGTGATACTGCAGAATTACGTGTTGTGAAAACTGGTATACAAGACGATTCTAATATTGAAATTGTTTCTGGACTAGAAGAAGGAGAAGAAGTTATTGTTGGGCCTTATAATGTTGTGACAAAAACTCTTAAAGACGGAGATAAAGTTGTAATAAAGTCAAATCCTGAAGGTGACAATCCAAATAAAGACTAATTGAATTTATTTTGAGCATAATACTTAATATTGAAACGGCAACAACCAATTGCTCAGTATCAATTTCCAAAGATGGAAACACCATAGTTTTAAAAGAAGATTACGATAAAAATTACTCTCACGCAGAAAGACTTCATGTGTATATTGATGAGGTTTTAAAAGAAGCCAATATTGAATCTAATCAGTTAGATGCAATTGCTGTGAGTAAAGGACCAGGTTCATACACAGGATTACGTATTGGAGTATCAGCCGCAAAAGGACTATGTTTTGCTTTAAATAAACCATTGATTTCAATTCCTACTTTAGAAGCTTTGGCACATCAGGTTGTTAGCAATGATGGTATTATTGTGGCAATGTTAGATGCTAGACGTATGGAAGTTTATGCCGCTATTTTTGATTCAAATTATAATCAAATCAAAGAAACTCAAGCAGAAATTTTAGATGAATCTTCATTTAAAGAATACTTAAATAAAGGGAAAGTGTACTTTATAGGAAACGGTGTTGAAAAAACTAAAGCTTTAATTTCGCACCCTAATGCCATTTTCATTGAAAACAAATTGCCTTCAGCAAATGAAATGGGTTCTTTGGCCACTTTTAAGTACAAAAAAATCGACTTTGAAGATGTCGCTTATTTTGAACCTTATTATTTAAAAGATTTTGTGGTGTTAAAGCCGAAAGCTTAAGGCAATTTATTTCTTATAGTGCAGAGAGAATTAAAGCTAAAATTGCTGGAACAGCCTGTACATAAAACAAACGTATTTTTTTAGTTGAATAGGCTCCGTAAATACCTGCTACTATCACGCAAATAAGAAAGAAAATTGTAGTATTATTTTCTTTTACAATGATAGAATAAATCAACCCGGCTGACAAGAAACCATTATATAATCCTTGATTGGCAGCCAAAACCTTGGTGTCATTAGCAAACTCCTTTGACTTTAGACCAAATGTTTTGATGCCTTTAGGAGTGGTCCATAAAAACATTTCCAAGATCAGGAAATACAGATGTTCAAAAGCGACTAAGGCTACAAAAAAAGTTTTTAAGAATATCATGGTGTTATCAATTTAATGGCGTCATCAACTTTTGATACGGGAAGTTTACACGCGTTATCTATACATACATATATTAAAGTTTGGTCAGGTAAATACCTGTTAGCTAATAAAGGTAAGTTATTTTCTGATATGCTCCCTGCAATGATTTTGTTGGGAATATAGTTTTTGTTTAATTCTGAAATTTTTCCTGAAGCCTCATTTCCTACTATTGCCACTTCATAAAACGGATTGGTATAATTAAGCATAAGGTCTAACCAATTAGAATATCCCGAAGCATAATCTTGAATTTCGGGAATAACGTTATTAAGCATAGTCACGGCTGTTTTTCTGAAGTGATCATTATCGAAATAATGTGATAATTTGAATAGATTTTTTGCCATAATGGAATTACTTGCAGGAATCACATTATCGCGATATTCCATATTTCTTGACACTAAAGCATCATCTTGATTGGAAGTAAAGTAAAACATATGATGGGTTTCATCAAAAAAATGATCAAAGGTGTAATTGGCTAAATTTCTTGCGGTTACAAGCCACGTTTCATTTAAAGTGTTTTCATAAAGAGTTATGAATGCATCTATGACTGTTGCATAATCTTCAAGATATCCATTAATTGTGCTTTTACCATTTTTATAATTATGATTTAATCCACCATCTTCTCTTAACTGATTGTTTATTATAAAATTAGTATTCTTTTCAGCTGCATCTAAATAGTTTTTATTACCAAATACTCTATATGCATCTATATATCCTTTTAGCATGAGAGCATTCCATGAAGTTAGTGTTTTATCATCAAGTCTGGGTTTTTCTCTTTTATTGCGTTCCTTTAAAAGTAAGTTTTTCCAATCATTTAATTTTTGGTTTAATTGCTCTTTGCTTATCTCATATTTTTTAATAATTTCACTATCATCATCTTTTCTTATAAGCACATAATTATTGTGTTCCCAAAACCCGTAATCATTTATGTTATAGTATTCTGAAAATAGTTGATAATCTTCCTTTAAAATATTTTTAAGTGCTTCTTTTTGCCAAACATAATAGGAACCTTCTTCAAGTTTTCCTTCTATATTATTACTGTCGGCATCCAATGAAGAATAAAACGCACCATTTGGGATGGTCATGTCACGCTTAATATATTCTAAAGTTTGTGTTACAATATCTTTATAGATGTCATTTTTGGTAATGAGGTACGCATCGGAGTATAGGCTTACTAATTGACCGTTGTCGTAAAGCATTTTTTCAAAATGTGGCACATGCCATTTAGTATCAACAGAATATCTTGAAAAACCACCACCAATTTGATCAAACACACCACCATAAGCCATTTTTGTAAGCGTGAGGTTTACATAGTTTTGTAATTCTTTGTCGTTGTTTTGATAGGCATATCTTAGCAAAAAATGATAGTTATTAGGCATCATAAGTTTTGGGGCTCGGTTCATACCACCGTCTTTGTAATCAAATTGGGTGGTCCATTTTTTTACCGCTTCCTCAATAAATTTAGTTTCAAAAACAGGTTTATTTGTATTAAGAATTATCATATCCATGGACTTAATACCTTGTTCTAATTTATCGGTAAATTCATAAATTTTATTTGGGTTTTCTTCAAATAGTTTTGCAATCTGGTTTAAAGCATCCATCCATTGTTCTTTCCTAAAATAGGTGCCTCCCCAAAAAGGTCTGCCATCTGGTAATGCAATAACATTCATGGGCCAACCACCACTACCTGTCATGAGTTGAACCGCATTCATGTAAACTTGATCTATATCGGGTCTTTCTTCTCTATCAACTTTTACATTAATAAAGTGTTCATTCATAATTTTTGCTACTAATGTATCCTCAAAACTTTCATGTTCCATAACATGACACCAATGGCAGGCTGCATAACCAACACTTATCAATAATAATTTATTATTAGACTTAGCAAGCTCTAAAGTTTTAGAGTTCCAAGGATTCCAGTTTACAGGGTTATGGGCATGTTGTAATAAATAAGGACTGGTTTCATTGATAAGGTCGTTGGTGTATTGGTGTTCCATAGTTTTTGAGTTCTGACCTTTGCAGTTTATTAAAAGAAATGAAAATAGAAACACAAATAGCTTCATCTATCAAAGTTAGAAAAAAAATTAGGCATAAAAAAAGCGTTCTATGTTAGAACGCTTATATTTTAATAATGAGTACAATTATTCTACTTCAAAAGTGATTTTTACGTTTACTCTAAATTCAGTCACTTCGTTATTTGTAACACTAGCACTTTGGTCTTGAACATATACAGACCGAATATTCTTAATACTTTTGGCTGCGTGTTTTACAGCTTTTTTAGTTGCATCTTCCCAACTTTTGTCTGAGTTTGCTAAAACTTCAATTACTTTTAATACTGCCATGTTGTATAATTTTTAAGTTAATAAATATATTACTATCTTATAAAGATAGCCATTTTTTATATTCCTTTTATAAACACACAATGCAACTAAAAACTTAGAAATCGTGAGATGTGTCAATTAAATTAATGACTATTTTTTAGTTGAATTATCCATTGATGGCTTCAACCATAGCTACTTTTCCTGGAAGCATTTCTTTTAGCATATTTTCAATTCCACTTTTTAAAGTATAAGTTGAAGAAGGACATCCACTGCATGCTCCTTGTAACATCACACTCACCTTTTTACTTTCAGTATCATAAAAGATAAACTGAATGTTACCACCATCACTTGCTACTGCCGGTTTTACATATTCATCAAGTATATTTACAATCTCTTTGGATGTATCATCAAGAGACTCAAAGTGAGAGGCTTTTTGGGCTTCAGGATGTTTTGAAGTTTGTGTTGCTCCAGTTGTGACGATATCTTTTCCATTTTCAATGTAACCTCTAATGAACTCACGAAGTTCCATGGTAATTTCTTGCCAATCTGCAACATCATATTTTGTGATAGAAACATAGTTTTCATCAATAAAAACACTTTTTACAAATGGAAAATGAAACAGTTCAGTTGCCATTGGAGATATTTTTGCTTCATCAATAGATGTAAATTCAAATAAAGAAGTTACTAATTTCTTATTGGCAACAAATTTAATAACAGCAGGATTTGGTGTGCTTTCAGCATAAACCGTTACTGGTGTTTTCTTTGTTATTTCAGATTCTTCTACAACTAGTCCTCCATCATTCAGATAAGCTTCAATTTGTTCAGCTACTTCATCTTGAACATCTTTCCATTCAACAATATCATAACGTTCTAAAGCAATGAAATTCCATGAAATATATACCTTCTTAACAAAAGGTAAATAAAATAATTGCTGACCTAAAGGAGAAGCTTTTGCTTCATCAATATTATTAAATTCAAAACTTTGATGCTTGGTAATAATTTGATTAATTTCAAATTTAACAATGGCATTATTTGATGTTTCCTGTACAGAAACCTTAAAAACATTCATTTTAGCTAATTTTTTGTAAAAATACAAAAGATAATTTTACTTATCCATATATTTGAATTTTGTTCATGATTATTATATAAATAAGATATAGCGTATCTTTACTATTTTATGTAATTTTTTAATAATCAAGGCGTTTAAATGTTATCAAATCTACCTTGAAGTAAAATATATGAAGTTTAAAAATATCTTTTTATTATTATTTGGAGTTTTATTTTCTCAACTTACTATTTCACAAGAAGGGCTTCCAATATATACCGATTATCTTACTGATAATTATTATTTAATCCATCCATCAATGGCTGGTATTGCAAATTGCTCAAAAGTTAGACTTACAGCTCGTCAACAATGGTTTGGACATGAAGATGCTCCAAAGCTTATGACATTAAGTATTAATGGAAGAATAGGAGACACACCTTCAGCCTTAGGTGCAATATTATACACCGATAAAAATGGTTACCATTCACAAACTGGAGCTTATGTAACATACGCACATCATTTGATGTTTTCTAGGAGTGAAGTAGATTTAAATATGTTGTCATTTGGTTTAAGTGCTGGATTTATTCAATATAAATTAGATGAAACAACATTTTTGTTTGATGGCCCTGATAAAATAATAGGTGGTATTGTACAAAGTGAAACCAACTTTAATATTGATCTTGGCTTTTCGTACCATTATTTAGATTATTATGCCCATGCTACAGTTAAAAATGTACTGAAGAACTCTGGTATTAATAATGATATTGAAATCACCAGTAATTTAAGACGTTATTTGTTATCAGTTGGTGGTATTTTTGGAAGATTAGGAAGTGAATGGAGTTACGAGCCTTCTATTATGTTTCAATATAAAGATGGAACCCAAGAATCTTCAATTGATATAAATGGTAAAGTTTATAAAGAGGTGGATTTTGGTAAGATTTGGGGAGGAATTTCGTATAGAAACAGTTTTGATGGCGCTCAATATTTGGACGGTTCTGGAGTTAGTAGCCAAAAATTGAGACAAATAACACCAATTTTAGGTGTTGATTATAACCAGTTTATGTTTGCATATACCTATACCTATCAAATGAATTCGCTAGTTTTCACAAACGGCGGATTTCATCAATTAACACTAGGATACAATTTTAATTGTAGAAAAGAAAAGTATGATTGTAAGTGTCCTGCAGTAAATTAAAATCATGCCAATTATAAAAGCCCTTAATGGAATGGTTCCACAAATTCCAAACGATTGTTATATTGCTGAAAACGCTACCATTGTAGGTGATGTCTCTATGGGAAACCAATGCAGCATATGGTTTAATGCTGTTATCCGAGGTGATGTACATTATATAAAAATGGGCAATAAAGTAAATGTTCAGGATGGTGCCGTAATTCACGCAACTTATAAAACTTCACCAACAACTATTGGTAATAATGTATCTATTGGCCATAACGCAATTGTACACGGTTGTACTATTCATGACAATGTATTAATTGGTATGGGAAGTATTGTTATGGATGATTGCGTGGTAGAAAGCAACAGTATTATTGCAGCGGGTGCTGTTGTAACTAAAAACACCAAGGTAGAGTCTGGTAGTATTTATGCCGGAATTCCAGCTAAAAAAGTTAAAGATATAAGTCAAGAATTAATTTCTGGAGAAATAAACCGAATAGCAGACAACTATATAAAGTACTCTAGTTGGTATGAATAATTTCTTTTTCAGAATTTCCCTTATCTTAATTTTATTATCCATTTTTGGTTGCAAAAGTGCTGAAATAACCAGTAATGAAAATTTAAAGGTTACCTTTTTAAGTGAGTATATTTTGCCAGATGATATATTTGTTAACAACACTCAAGTTGGAGGATTATCTGGTATTGATTTTTATGACGGAACGTATTATTTAGTCTGTGATGATTCTAATAATCCAAGAATTTATGAGGCGTCAATTACTTTAGATAACAATCAAATTTCTAAAGTTAATGTTGACAAAGTTCTTCTTATAAATGATACTTCTGACTTTCTGGATTTAGAATCGATAAGATTTGATAGTCAGTCAAATAAAATACTATTAACTAGTGAAGGTCACATCAATAAAAAAAAGGATCCTTTGTTTTTTGATATCAATGAAACTGGAGATATAAAGGACAGATTTGAAATACCCGAATCATTTAAAGCAAACAGTTTACAAAAGCCAAGACATAATGGCACGTTAGAGGGCTTATGTATTGAATTCAAAAAAAAAGGGTATTGGTTGGGAATGGAATTACCTTTAGAGGTTGATGGACCGGAGCCTCAATTAGAAATAACAAAGTCACCTGTTAGAATTACCTTTATAAATTCTGAAACTAAAAAGCCTGAAAAACAATTCGGATATTACTTAGATCCGATTGCTAAAAAACCACTTTCAAATTTTTCAGTCAATGGACTTACTGATTTATTGGAATATGCCGAAAATAAATTTCTGGTTTTAGAACGTAGTTATTCAAGTGGGTTGGGAAACCAAGGAAACACAATTAAATTATTTAAAGTTGACGCTTCTAAAGCTACAAATACTTTAAAGATAAATAGTTTAGCTAACACAGATTTCACTTCAGCTAAAAAAGAATTGCTTTTAAATTTTGAAAGTATAAGAGATAAATTAAAAGATAGCTCTATTGATAATATAGAAGGGATTACTTTTGGGCCTAAATTGCCAAATGGACATAAGTCTTTAATAGTAATTTCTGATAATAATTTTAATACACAAGGAAAGCAATTAAATCAATTTATATTGCTGGAACTTACAGAGGATTAATTTTTAAAAATCTAAATAGTTTACCTCAAATCCGTTTTCTAAAATAGCTTTTAAAATTTCTGGATTCCCATTTGTAAAAAATTGATTTTTAGGATTAGAAATGGAACTATTTAACAGATCATTTTTTTCTAAAACAGCTTTTGTTTGTCTTGCCACTGCTTCACCAGAATCAATTATTTTAACATGTTTTGGTAGTAACTCTAATAATAAAGGCATGAGATAAGGGTAATGGGTACAGCCTAAAACCAGATAATCAATGTTAGCATCAAGCATTGGTTTTAAGTACATCTTTAAAAGAGTTTTCGTCTCTTCAGAATCTATTTTTCCCATTTCAATCAATTCCACCAATCCTTCTCCAACTTGCTCTACTACGGTTAAGCCATGAGCGTATAAGCTTGTAGTTGTATTGAATAATTCACTAGAAAGTGTTCCTTTAGTGGCTAAAATACCAACAGCTTTTGTTTTTGAATTTAATGCAGCTGGTTTAATAGCTGGTTCAATTCCAATAAAAGGAATTTGATAGTTTTTTCTTAATAAACTAATGGCATTGGTTGTGGCAGTGTTACAGGCAACCACAATGAGTTTGCAACCTTTATTAATTAAATATTCTGTATTTTTTATGCTTAAATTAATAATGGCCTCTTTACCTTTTGGACCATAGGGAGCATTGGCACTATCTGCCAAGTAAATGGTGTTTTCGTGGGGTAAAAGCATGTTAATTTCTTTCCATATGGAAGTGCCACCAATGCCAGAATCAAAAACACCTATAGGATTTGCATTCATATGTAACAAAAATAAAAAAGCTGCTTTGTAAAAAGCAGCTTTATATGAAATAATTTAACTGAAAAAATTAGATACCTAATTCTTTTTTAACGTCGTCAAGTAAATTTTTACCATCTGTTAATATAACTACACCTTGTGAAGCATCTAAAACATAATTAAAGCCTTGAGCTCTTGATACTTTTAAAATTGCAGCCTTTGCTTTTTCTGTAATTGGTTTTAAAAGATCCATTTCTTTAGTTTGCATGTCTTGTTGAGCTTGACTTTGATATTGTCTGATATTATCTTGCATTCCTTGAATTTCTTGACCTCTTTTTGCGTTCTCCTCATCTGTTTTTGTAGGAGCTTCAGCTTCATATTGTTTTACTTTATTTTGAAATTCAGTAGCCATATTTTGAATTTCAGCTTGATATGATTTTGTTAAAGTTTCAAGTTGTGTTTGTGCTGCTTTATATTCTGGCATTGCAGTTATTAAATCTTGGGTATTTATATGAGCAACTTTACTTTGTGCTTGTGTAAAACTTACAGTCCCTATACATAGTGCTGTTGCTAATAAAAGTGTTTTTAATTGTTTCATTTTTAAAAAGTGTTAACTGTTATGATTTATTAATTGTTATTGTTTATACTATCTTTTGCTTTTTGCCTGTCTTCTAAAATTTTCTTTTTTTTGTCTTCAAGTTCTTTTATTCTAGCTTCTCTTTCTGCTAATTTTTTAAGTCTGTTTTCTTCTATAAGTTGTTCTCTAGTTTTAGTTTCAGAAACTTTAGCTTCTGTTGATTTTTCTGAAGTTGTTGTCGAATCTTTTTTAGTTTCTGACTCTAAAGTTTCAGAGGTTTTATTTCTAGCATCCAATTTTTCTTGCTTAGCTTTTTCTCTATCTTCTAATATTTTTTGACGCCTTGCTTCTGCTTCTAATTTTTTAGCTTCGCGAGCTGCTAAAATTTCTTGTCTTCTTTTTTCAACTGCACTTTCTCTTTCTATCTTTTTTTCTTGTAAAGCCTTCTCACGCTCTTCAAGTTCTTCATTTATTTCTGGTATTAACTCTTCGTCTTGTGCGGCTTGTTTTTCTGCTTTTGTTTGCGCTTGTTCACGTTTTGATGATCTGGTAATACTTCTTAATATTTGCTCACTTAAATCAAATTGCTTTGCCGAGTAGAGCATGGTTGCATCAGAAGATTTATCAAAAACAAAATCATATTTTTTTTGTCCAGCTAAATCTTGTACTGCAGCAAAAATTTGATCTTGAATAGGCTGCATTAATTGTTGTTTTTGAATCATTAAATCACCGTTTGGGCCAAATCTTTTTTGTTGGTAATCTAATATTTCTTTTTCTTCAAATGCTATATCTTCTTCACGTTCTTCAATAAGTTCTTTGGTTAAAAGTGCTTTTTCGTTGCTTAAATCTTTTCTTTTTTGTTCAATTCCAGCTAATTTTTCGTCTATTTCATTTTTCCATTTAATAACTTTATCATTTAATTGAGCTGTTGCTTCTTGATATTCTGGAACCTTTTCTAAGATATATTCGGTGTCTATATATGCTATTCTAACTCCCCTTTGAGCATGAGTTGAAAAGTTAATAATAAACACAAATGTCAGTAAAAAAAGAACGTTAGTTTTCATGTGCCTGTTTTTATAATTTTTATAATTTTTTGGTTATAAATTCTAAAAACGACAGATAATCACTATTGAATTCTGTCACCTTTTGAATTGACTTTTCAAAATTAACGAAATTTAATCTTAAAAATTTCAATTCTTGCTCCAAATCCTCAAAGTATTATTAGAAAATATCGTGCCAAAATTAAAATTGTTGACCAATTATGAAATGAGTTTCCCAACCATGTTTGCCAGTTTCACCAGGAAGAGGATCGAATCCATGACCAAAATCGATACCTAATAAACCAAATGCAGGCATGAAAATTCGAATACCTAATCCAGCCGAACGATAAACATTAAATGGATTATAATCTTTAAAACTATTGTAAGATGACCCACCTTCTAAAAATCCTAGAGCATAAATTTTAGCTGAAGCCTTTAAAGTAATAGGATAACGAAGTTCTAAAGAAAATTTATTATAAATAGTACCACCGTCTTGATCTGATAACGATTGATTTGGATAGCCACGTAAAGCTATAGTTTCTCTACCATCTAAGCTATAACTTCCTAAGCCATCGCCTCCAACAAAAAATCTTTCGAAAGGTATAACGCCTCTATCATTATTATATGCACCTAAAAATCCAAACTCAACACTAGGTCTTAAAACCAAGTCTTTTGCTAATTGGGTGTACCAATCTACTTTAAAGTTAATTTTATAAAATTCTAACCACTTATAACGCTCTTGATCAATTTCACCAATTCTAGTAGATGCGTTTGTTCTATCATTAGTATTTTGAGAAGCATCGTCCCTAATAACAATTAAACCATCGCGTTCATCTTTCAATGATGTATAATCTACTCCGTCAAATAAAGAATAAGGTATTGACATCTTAGCTGTAACGTTGAAATTTGAACCACCTGTTGGATAGATAGGGTCATTGTAGGTGTTGTTTCTGTTTAAACCTATAGTGTACGATAAGTTGTTAGCATAACCATCACCAAAAGTAAATAGACCAGTATTGTAGTTATTTAAATCGTAACGTTGAAAACTAATAGCCTGAGATAAAGTGAAATAATCATCAGGTACTGTTAAACGTTTTGCTAAACCAAAGGTTATACCAGTAATGTTGAAACTTTTACTTTTATCAGCATTTCTTGTTTGATAATTGTATAAGAATTGCTTTGTATGAGATATTGATGTTGAAAATTGCATTGGTTTTTTGCCGCCTAACCAAGGTTCAGAAAAAGAGAAACTATAAGTTTGGTAAAAACGACTTGCTTGTAAACGCAACGCTAATTTTTGTCCATCACCCATTGGGATAGGTTTATAAGCATCTTTTTTAAAGATGTCTTTAATAGAAAAGTTATTAAAAGATAACCCAAGCGTACCAATAAAACCGCCACCACCATAACCTCCTTGGAGTTCTATTTGGCTTGACCCTGTTTCTTTAACAGAATATTCCATATCAATGGTGCCTTCTTGAGGGTTTGGATTGTTGAAATTTGGAGATATTTCCTGTGCATCAAAAAAGCCTAACTGGCCCAATTCCCTTACGGTTCTAACTACATTGGCTTTGCTGTATAATTGACCTGGACGAGTTCGTAATTCACGATAAATAACATGGTCATTAGTTTTGTCGTTTCCAACAACGCTTACATTATTGAAATAAGCAGGCTTGCCTTCAATAATTCTTATTTCCATATCAATAACATTGTTTTCGGCACCAACTTCAACAGGGTTTATTGAAGAAAACAAATAACCATAATTCTGATATTGGTTTGTGATGTCTAAAGCATCAGGTTTTGAATTGTCTGCAATTCGTTTTTGCAATTCAACACCATTATAGGTATCTCCTTTTTTTATGCGTAACATTCTACTTAATTGCTCGTTAGAATAAACGGTATTTCCTATAAATGAGATGTCGCCAAAGGTGTATTTTTCTCCTTCAACAACCTTAATAAGTAATGATATGGTTTTATCATTATTAGTAATTAAGCTATCAGATATAATACGTGCATCTCTATATCCATTCTCTTTGTATTTGTCAACAATACTTGATAAATCTTTTTGGTAAGCAGAATCAATAAATTTTGAACGTTTTAAGATTCGAAGGCGATTAATTTTTTTTGTGTTTTTCATGCTTTTTCTAAGTTTTTTATCACTTAGAATATCATTGCCTTCAAATACTATATCTTTTACTTTTACTTTTTCACCTTTATCTATATTCAAAACCATATTCACTCTGGCTTTTTGTATAGAATCTTTAACTTCAATAGTATTAATGTTAACTTTTGAGTTTAAATAACCTTCTTTTTTATATTTTGTGTTTAGGAAATTTTTAGTAGTTGTAATAAGGTTTTCAGTTACTTTAACACCTTTATTAAGTTTGTTGTCTTTTATGATGCCTTCTACTTTTCCTTTTTTAACGCCCTTAACTTTAATTTCATTAAGTTCTGGTAAATCAGAAAGTTTGATTTCTAAATAGGCAACATTACCCTCTATTTTAGTAATATATATTTCTATATCACTGAAAAGTTTAGAATTCCAAAGTTTTTTTATGGCATTACTAATGTCTTCACCAGGAATAGTCATTTCTTTTCCTTCGCTTAAACCAGAGTATGTAACAATGGTTTGCTCGCTAAAACTTGAATTGCCTGAAACAGAAACACCTCCTAGAACGTATTTTTTACCTGCATTATAAGTAATCTCTTGTGATTGAATATTAATACTGCATATAAAAATTAAAATTGTGATGCAGTGTTTGAAGTATGTTTTCAATAGTAATATATTAGCTAATTTGTTCACTTGTTTTCCCAAATCGTCGTTCTCTTTTTTGATATTCAATAATAGCTTTATACAAATCTTCCTTTGTAAAATCTGGCCAAAGTGTATCGGTAAAATACAATTCGGCATATGCAATTTGCCAAAGTAAAAAATTACTTATTCGTTGTTCCCCACTTGTTCTAATAAGTAAATCTACATCTGGTAAATTTCGCGTGTAAAGATGCTCATTAATAATTGATTCATCAATTTTTTCGGGCGAAATTATATTATTTTTAACTTTAATGCTTATTTCTTTAATGGTGTTTATTAATTCCTCTCTAGAACCGTAGCTTAAAGCCACTGTTAAAGTCATTCGAGTGTTTAGCTTTGTTTTTTCAATTACCTCAGTCAGTTCTTTATAAACTTTTGTTGGTAAAGAGTCTAAATTACCTATTGTACAAAGTTTAATATTGTTGTTATGAAGTGTTTTAATTTCTTTTTTTAAAGAAGAAATTAACAGTCTCATTAATGTTTGGACTTCTAATTTTGGTCTTTTCCAGTTTTCTGTTGAAAAAGCATAAAGTGTTAAGTTCTCAACGCCGAGCTCGGCACATCCTTCAACAACTTGTCTTACAGCTTTAGCTCCATTTTCGTGGCCAAAAGTACGAGCCATTCCTAATTTTTTTGCCCACCTACCATTACCATCCATTATGATGGCTATGTGTTTTGGTAATCTGTTTTCGTTTATGTTTTCTTTTAAACTCATTGATTAATTTGGACAATAGCAAGGATTCTCGCCAAAAGTATATGTTAGTGTAAAACCAGTAAAGGTATACCAATCATTATTATTTTGATTTCCAAACCTGTATGGTTGTAGTGTTTGGTCATCAGGATAGCTTCCGTCAATATTATCAGAAAAAGTAAAGCGCGTCCCAATTTCAAACCCTAGAATGAAATTTTCCAAAAAATTTGTTTTAAAACCTATTGCCATAGGAATTCCAAACGCCAAACTAGAACCACCACCTACAGCTGTTTGTAATCCATTTAAAAAATAATAATCACGATGCCTTGCTACACTTACACCTGAATACAGATATGGCGTTGCTACTTTTCTGCCGGCATGTAAATTAAAATCTAAAAACGTAAATTCCATTCCAGCTGCAATTTCTAATAAATTTGCGTCGAATGAATAATCTCTTTGAATACGTCTGGGATCGTCTGATTTATCATCGTAAGCTTTTAAATCTGAATATATTAAAGAAATTCTCCAAGAATGTCGAGCACTTTTATTCCATTTATATAAAATTCCAAGCGATGGAGCATTTGGTGAAATATAATTGGTAGCTCCAACATCTCCAATAAGGTTACTTCCTCCAACAAAAACCCCAAGTTCGTTGATTTGGGATTGACTGAAATTTACACTTAAAAGACTTAATATAATTACGGCTATGTACCTCATAAATATTCAAAAGTTTGCAAATATAATAAATAAGATTTGGTGAATACAATTAGTATCTAATTGAATTAGTTTTAAAACATTAAAACTTGAAAAATATTGCCTAATTGCGTCTGTCTTCTCCCCAAAGAAGCTTTTTTCGAAGTGTTGTTAAGAAACTTTCATTTAAAAGGTCAACCATTTTAATTTTAAATGGCGCTTTTTTAATTTTCATGATAGTTCCATTGTCTAAAGTGGCAATTCTGGAATCTAAAGAAACTAAATGACTTTCTTCTCTACCAGTAACTTTAAGTTGAATTTCGGTTGAGTCTGTAATTATTAAAGGTCTTGCGCTTAAGTTATGAGGTGCAATGGGTGTTATTACAAAACTGTTGGTGTCTGGTGTAATAACAGGGCCACCACAACTTAATGAGTATCCTGTTGAGCCTGTTGGGGTAGAAATTATAAGGCCATCACTCCAATAGGATGTTAAATACTCTCCATTTAAATAGGTTTCAACCGTAATCATTGAGGTTGTGTTTTTTCTGCTTACCGCAATTTCGTTTAAAGCAAAATTCATAGAACTAATATCTTCATTATGTGAAGATGTTTCTATTGATAGTAAACTACGTTCAGAAATTCTATATTTGCCATCAATGATGTTTTGAATAGCTAATTCAATATCATTTACAGGAATAGTTGCCAAAAATCCTAATCTACCTGTGTTGATTCCTATTATTGGAATTCCCAAATCTTTAACAAAAGTTATAGCTCTTAGTATGGTGCCGTCGCCGCCAATACTAATAAATAAATCAAATGACGTATCTAAAGTGTCAAATTGCTTTTTTGATAAATACTTTATTTTGTCTGGATCGTTATCATTAATCAGGTTGTAAAACTCACTTTCAATGTAGGCATCAATATCTTTTTTTTTAAGATATTTAAAAAGTGTATCTACAGAAAAAGTAGTTGTTAAATTGTAAAACCTTCCAAAAACTGCAACTTTCATATTCTAAATGTTTAGATATTTATTCAAATAATCAGAACGTTCTTTAAGACTTTCAATATAACTGTCTTCTTCATGACCAGAAATTATATTATAACTATAGCGTCTAAAGGTTTGTATAATATTGTTTAATCCAGAATTCCCAATTTTAAGGGTTAACTGAATAATTTCTTCATTCATTTTTGAAACAAAAGCTCCAAGAAGCTTACCATCATTAGATTCTACTATCTGACTTATTTGACTGAAAGAATAATCATTGATACCTTTTTCTATAACTAAAACACCTCCAGGTTCATAAAAGAAAGGGGTGTCGTTAAATAAACCAATGATGTCTTTAAGTTCATAATAACCCAAATAATCATTTTTATCGTTTAAAACAGGCATCATGTTTGTTGAGTTTTTTGCAAAAGCTTCTAAAACATCTAACCACATACTACTTTCTCTAACAAAAAAATCCTCAATGGCATATTTATAATTACTTAAAGAAGTATCGCTATCAAAACAGTGTACGTCAGTTTCTGAAAAAGAACCTAAAAAAACATGATCATCATTTTCTATGGGAATGTAAGAAAATGTTAATTCATTAAATAATAACTTCAAATCGCTAATCTTGCTGTTAATATTTAAAGGTTTTATATCATTAAGAATATATGACGTAAGTTCCATTGTTGAGTTTTATAGGTAAACAAAATTAATCAAAAAAAAAAAGACATAAGCCTGTTCTACTTTGTATTTTTGTCAATTAAAAAGTGAAAAATGACAAAGCTTAGTGTAAATATAAACAAGATTGCCACCTTAAGAAATTCAAGAGGAGGAAATGTTCCTAATGTAGTACAGTTTGCTAAAGATGTTCAGCGATTTGGTGCAGAAGGCGTTACCATTCACCCGAGACCAGATGAACGTCATATACGCTATCAGGATGCATACGATTTAAAATCAGAAGTTTATACTGAATATAACATTGAAGGAAACCCTATTGAGTCTTTTATGGAATTAGTTCTAAAAATTAAACCAACCCAAGTAACATTGGTTCCCGATGCTGAAGATGCTATTACAAGTAATGCTGGTTGGGATACTATAAAACACAAAGATTTTTTGATTGATATCATTAAAGAATTTAAGCAAAACAACATTCGAACTTCTATTTTTGTTGACCCAGTTTTAAAACAAATTGAAGGAGCTAAAGAAACAGGAACAGATAGAATTGAATTATACACCGAAGCTTTTGCTCATCAATATGGGTTAGGTAATTTTGAAGCAATAAAACCATATACTTCTTGTGCCGAATTGGCTTATAAACTAGGTATAGGCATTAATGCAGGTCATGATTTGTCATTGGATAATATTAATTTTTTCAAAGAAAACATTCCAAATTTGTTAGAGGTTTCAATTGGGCATGCATTAATTGCAGAAAGTTTGTATTTAGGTGTTGATAATGTGATTAACATGTATTTGAATAAATTAAAATAATGCTGTTAAATTCAAATATATTAGGAAAAGGACAAGGTCAGGCATTTGTGATTCTTCATGGGTTTTTAGGTATGAGTGATAACTGGAAAACCCATGGGAAAAAGTTAAGTGATTTAGGTTTTGAAGTCCATTTAATAGATCAACGCAACCACGGAAGCAGTTTTTGGGATGATACGTTTAACTATGATGTGTTGGTTGAAGATTTAAAACATTATTGTGAAACATATAGTCTTGAAAACATTATCTTATTAGGGCATTCTATGGGTGGGAAAACTGCTATGTTATTCGCAACAGAATATCCAGAACTGATTTCCAAATTGATAGTAGCCGATATTTCACCTAGGTTTTATCCAATTCATCATGAAACTATTCTTGCAGGATTGAATGCTTTAGATTTTAATATTATTAAAAGTAGAGGTGAAGCAGATGAAGTTTTATCTAAATACATTACAGACTTTGGTACTCGCCAATTTTTACTTAAAAATTTATATTGGAAAGAGAAGGGACAACTTGCATTGCGTATAAATTTGGAAGCTCTAACTAAAAATATAGCTGAAGTTGGAGAAGCTTTACCTTATGAAGCTAAATTTGGAAAGGACACCTTGTTTTTACGTGGTGAAAAATCAAATTATATAATTTCTCAGGATGAATCCTTAATATTTAAACATTTCCCAAAAGCTAAAATAGTAACAATAGAAAAAGCAGGACATTGGTTACATGCCGAAAATCCAAATGCTTTTTTTGATGCTTTGATAAATTTTGTTGCTTAATATATTTTGTATATTTAAATAAAATATAAACTTATGAAACTTATTATAAAGCTTTTGGTTAATGCCATTGCCGTTTTTGCAATAGCATATCTTTTAAAAGATAATGGTGTGTTTTTAGATTCTTATGTTACAGCAATTTATGTTGCTGTTGTATTGTCTATTTTAAATCTAATAGTTAAGCCAATCTTAATTATTTTCACCTTACCAATAACTATAGTTACATTAGGATTGTTTTTATTGGTGATTAATGCATTAATCATTCTTCTTGCAAGTAAGTTAATTGATGGTTTTTCTGTAAGCAGTATTTGGATAGCCATAATTTTCAGTATATTATTATCAATACTACAATCAATATTACATTCGTTTTTAAATGAAGAAAAAAAATAGCCTTAACACAAGGCGTTAAAAACTTTGTTGGGTTGTAAAAAAATTATATTTTTGCAACCCAATTTTAGTTATATAAATTGCTGGTTTTTAAACAACTTATATGTTAAATGCCCGTTTTTGGGCTTCATACGAAAAAAAATGAATATTACAAGAGAAAACCTTGATGCGTTAAACGCTGTAGTGAAAGTTGATATTGCTAAAGAAGATTATAGCGATAAAGTAGAAAAAATCTTAACAGATTACCGTAAAACAGCCAATATACCAGGTTTTAGAAAAGGACATGTTCCAATGGGAATGGTTAAAAAACAATATGGTAAAGCAGTGCTTGTTGATGAGGTTAATAAATTATTGCAAGATGCTTTAAATAAATATTTAACCGAAGAAAAATTAGATGTGTTGGGGCAACCATTACCAAAAACCCAAGACATGATTGATTGGGAAGCCGATGGTTTTTCTTTTGAATTTGAATTAGGTCTGGCTCCTGAGTTTGAAGTAGAATTAAAAGGTAAAAAAGCTATCACTCAATACAACATTATTGCTGATGACAAAATGATTGATGAACAAATTGAAAGTATACAAAAACAATACGGTAAATTAGTATCACAAGAAGTTGTTGAAAAAGACAGTGAAATAGCTGGTACTTATAAAAACGAAGAGCACGAAATTCAAAATACAATCACTCTAACTTTAGATAAATTTAAAGAAAAATCAACTTCTAAAAAGTTTATTGGTGCAAAAGTAGGAGATACAATTTCTTTGCAAACTAAAGGGCTTTATGAAGATGAGCATGATTTAATGCATGCTATAAAAGTAGGTCATGATAAAGTACATGGTTTAGATATTCCTGTAACTTTTACAATTACCGAAATAAACAAACGTGAAGTTGCTGATTTAGATCAGGATTTATTTGACAAACTTTTTGGTAAAGATGTTGTAAAATCTGTTACCGAATTAAAATCAAAAATCAAAGAAGACGCTGAAAAGCAATTCGTTCAACAAGCAGATCAAAAGTTATTAAATGATGTAACCGAATATTTAGTTGACAATACAAAATTTGATTTACCAGCAGAATTTTTACAAAAATGGTTACAAACTTCTGGAGAAAACCCTCTTGATATTGACCAAGCTAAAGAAGAATACGAAAAATCTGAAAAAAGTTTACGTTACCAATTAATTGAAGGTAAGTTGATCACAGAAAATAATATCCAAATAACCATTGAAGATATTAAAGGCCATACCAAGCAAATGATTAAAGTTCAAATGGCTCAATTTGGTCAATTAAATCCTTCAGAAAAAGAATTGGATGATATCGCAGCTCGAGTATTATCTAATCAAGATGAAGCTCGTAGAATTTCAGAGCAACTTATTAGCCAAAAGTTACTTAATCTTTACAAGGAAAAAGCTAATTTGAAAGTTAAAGAGGTAACATACGAAAATTTTGTTAAAGAAGCTTATAGTAAGAAATAAGCAGTACATTAATAAAATATTATTCCTTATATTTAGGCGCTCAATTTTTATAAATTAAGCGCCTAATTTTTAAATAAAATCTTAATTATGAAAAAGGTTTTTTAATTTTCATAATTAAGATTTTACTATCCTGAATGAAATCAGGATTTCAACTCAAGTATAATATTAAAATACAACAATGGATTACGCAAAGGAATTTGAAAAATTCGCCATAAAAGATCAAGGGATTAGTAGTACTTATTACAATAAAATTGTGAGTAGCATGTACCCATCAAACATGACGCCTTATATTATTGAAGAGCGCCAGTTAAATATATCTCAATTAGATGTTTTTTCACGTTTAATGATGGATCGTATTCTTTTTTTAGGAACAGGAATTAACGACAATATTGCCAATATAGTTCAGGCCCAATTATTGTTTTTAGAAAGTGTTGATGCATCAAAAGATATTCAAATGTACATTAACTCTCCAGGTGGAAGTGTGTATGCAGGTTTAGGTATTTATGATACCATGCAGTTTATAAAACCTGATGTGGCAACAATCTGTACAGGAATGGCAGCATCAATGGGAGCAGTGCTGTTATGTGCAGGAGCTCATGGAAAGCGAAGTGGATTAACACACTCAAGAGTGATGATTCACCAACCACTTGGAGGAGCTCAAGGTCAAGCAAGTGATATTGAAATTACAGCAAGGGAAATACTTATTTTAAAAGAAGAACTTTATAAAATAATTAGTAAGCATACTGGTCAAGACTACGACAAAGTGTACGAAGATAGTGATAGAGATTATTGGATGAAAGCCGATAAAGCCAAGGAATATGGCATGATTGACGAGATTTTAGCTCGTAATTAAATAAAAAATTGTAATTTTAACGAATTGTTATAGAGGGATTTATAATTTTTTGTTCCAAAAATAGATTAAATATTAATGGCAAAAGAAGAATTAGAATGTTCATTTTGTGGTAGAAAAAAACCCGAAACGAATTTATTAATAGCAGGATTAGATGCGCATATATGTGATAGATGTATTGAGCAGGCGCATGGTATTGTTATTGAAGAATCGAAGCAAACAGACAGCAGTGATTTATTTGCAGAATTAAAATTACGTAAACCACAGCAAATCAAAGATTTTCTTGACGGCTATATTATTGGTCAAGACATGACCAAAAAAGTTATGTCTGTGGCTGTTTACAATCACTACAAACGTTTATTGCAACCTAAAACCAATGATGATATTGAAATTCAAAAAAGTAATATCGTTATGGTTGGTCAAACTGGTACAGGTAAAACTTTAATTGCAAAAACAATTGCAAAAATGCTTAATGTTCCATTGGCTATTGTTGATGCTACAGTTTTAACAGAAGCTGGTTATGTTGGTGAAGATGTAGAAAGTATTTTAACAAGATTATTACAGGCTGCCGATTATAATTTAGAAAAAGCAGAAAAAGGCATTGTTTTTATTGATGAAATTGATAAAATTGCTCGCAAAAGTGATAATCCATCTATCACCAGAGATGTTTCTGGAGAAGGTGTGCAACAAGCTTTATTAAAACTTCTTGAAGGTACAGTGGTTAATGTTCCACCAAAAGGTGGGCGTAAACATCCAGACCAAAAATTTATAGAAGTAAATACTGAGAATATTTTATTTATTGCAGGTGGTGCTTTTGATGGTATTGAACGCCATATTTCAAGAAGATTAAATATGCAAGCTGTTGGTTATAGTGCTTCAATATCTGAAGATGTTGTAGATAAAGATAATTTACTTCAATATATTATTCCAAAAGATTTAAAGGATTTTGGTTTAATTCCAGAAATTATTGGACGTTTACCAGTGCTCACATATATGGATCCGTTAGATTCTAAAACACTTCGTGCTATTCTTACTGAGCCTAAAAATGCTATTATTAAACAATATAAAAAATTGTTTTTAATGGATGATATTGATTTCAGTATTACCGATGGAGCCTTGGATTATATAGTTAACAAAGCCGTTGAATACAAACTTGGAGCCAGAGGATTACGTTCATTATGCGAAGAAATTTTAACTGATGCTATGTTTGAATTACCAAGCAGTAATGAAAAGAAATTGAATATAACCAAAATGTATGCTGAAGATAAAATATCAAAAACAACTATTAAAAAGTTAAAAGCGGTTTCTTAAATACATTTTAGAATATAATACATAAAAAAACCACTCTAATTTAGAGTGGTTTTTTATTTATGGATGTTAATTAATAATGGATATGCTAGTTTTTAATATGTATGCTTGTATTATTTTTTAAAAGTATTTCTAATTAATTACTGCACAAAATATTTTTAATAATTTTAGATTAATGCTATATAAAAAGCGTTGAAAAACTTAAAAAAACATAATTGTTCGATTAACGGAAATTAGCTAATATTCAACCTTAGCAGTTCATCGATATAATCCCTGGTGTTTGAAAGTCTTGGTACTTTATGTTGTCCACCAAGTTTATTGTTTTGCTTTAACCAATCATAAAAAAGATTTTTTCTTCCAATATGAATTGCTGGTTTATTTAGCGTAATGTTGTTGTATCGTTTCGCTTCATAGTCAGAGTTTAAAGACTTAAGTGCATTGTCAAATAATTCATTAAAGTAATCAATATCTTTTGGTGGTGTTTTAAATTCAATAATCCATTCATGCGCGCCTTTTTCTTTACCTTTCATAAAAATAGGAGCAGCTGTATAATCTACAATTTCGGCATTCGTTTTTTTGCATACTTTTTTTAATGCTTCTTCTGCATTTTCAATAATAAGTTCTTCACCAAATACATTTATATGATGTTTTGTGCGCCCAGAAACTTTAATTCTATAGGGATTTATGGAAGTAAAACGAATAGTATCACCAATTTTATAACGCCATAAACCAGAATTAGTAGTTATAATGAGTGCATAGTTTTTATTTAATTTCACATCACTTAAAGGAATCACTTTTTGATCTTTAGTTCCATAAGTATCCATAGGAATAAACTCGTAAAATATACCGTAATCCAGCATGAGTAATAACTCACTTGAATTGTTTTGGTCTTGAATTGCAAAAAATCCTTCAGATGCATTATAAATTTCGTAATACTTAAAATCTGAATTTGGGAGTATTTTTTTATACTGATCTTTATAAGGCGTAAAGCTAACACCGCCATGAAAATATACTTCTAAATTTGGCCAAATATCAAATAAATTGTTTTTACCTGTTGTTTCTAAAACATTATGAAGCAAAACAAGCATCCACGAAGGAACGCCTGTTAAACTAGTTACATTTTCATTTCTGGTTTCATCAACAATAGCTTGCATTTTATATTCCCAATCACTCATTAGAGAGACTTTGCTGCTGGGAGTACTACTAAATTCTGCCCAAAGAGGCATATTGTCAATTAAAATAGCCGATAAATCTCCAAATACAGTGCCGTTTTCTCTGTACAATTCTTTGCTTCCACCAAGTCTCAAACTTTTTCCTGTAAACATTTGTGAGTTCTCGTTATTGTTGAGATACATGCATAATAAGTCTTTTCCGGCAGCATAATGGCAATCTTCTAATGATTCCATACTCACAGGGATAAACTTGCTTTTAGCGTTTGTAGTCCCGCTAGATTTGGCAAACCATTTTATGGGTGTAGGCCAAAAAATATTGGTTTCTCCGTTACGTGATCTTTCAATGAGATATTGATATTCTTCGTATGTTGTAACAGGGATGCGTTCTGCAAATGTTTCATAATTTTCTATAGAAGCAAAATCATATTTCTTGCCAATTTGAGTATCTTTTGCAGTCTCTATGAGGTTTAGAAGTAATTCATTTTGTACTTCATTGGGATATTTTAAAAACAATTCAATTTGATGAAAGCGTTTTTTTAAAAACCAAGAAGCAATAGAATTTACTAAATCAATTGGCATATTTATGTTATATTTAAGATCTTAAAAATAACACTTTTTTTCATGACTTTTGAAGGCGTTTTAACAAAAATGGAATCTGAACTTTCTCAACCTATTCAATACTATTTGGTGTTTGAAAATGATTTTATAAGTATGAATCAGTTGTTAGATAAAACCATTACCATTCAATTTGTTAAATACCAATGTTTAAACTGTGGTCTGGATAAACCTATATACAGACAAGGGTTTTGTAAAAGTTGTTTTTATGAAATTCCACAAGCGGCAGATTGGATAATGCGTCCAGAATTAAGTACAGCTCATTTAGATAAGGAAGACCGTGATTTAGAATATGAAAAAAAGGTTCAGTTACAACCTCATATTGTGTATTTGGCTAATTCAAGTAATGTAAAAGTTGGAGTAACCAGAAAAAGCCAGGTGCCAACACGATGGATAGACCAAGGTGCTCATGAAGCTATTGAGATTGTTGAAGTGCCAAACAGATACCTAGCAGGAATTACCGAAGTTGCTTTGAAAGACTATGTGTCTGATAAAACCAATTGGAGAGCCATGTTGAAAAATGATATTAAGGATGAAGATTTGGTAGAATGGCGCGAACGCTTGAAACAATATATTCCTGATGAAGCTAAAGACTATTTTATAGAAACCAATACTGAAACTAATTTAGATTTTCCTGTAAATAAATATCCTGTAAAACCTAATAGTTTAAATTTGGAGAAAGAAAAAGAATATACCGGAAAATTGGTCGGTATTAAAGGACAATACCTCATTTTTGATGACAATACCGTTTTTAATATTCGCGGAAATGAAGGGTTATATGTAAAAATTAGTTTTCCTAGTTAACCGTATCTTTTTTCTTTTTCTTGCCACTTAACAACCCTCCAAGTGCGTTTTTAATTTCACTTTGAACAGTGCTGCCTGTTGTTGTTTTGGTAGAATCTGTTTGAGCTGTTTTTGTCTCTGTGCTTTGGGTTTCGGTTGTTTTTGTATTTCCCCCAATCAATCCGCTAAGTAAATCGTTTACTTTGCTTTTACCTTGATTTAAAAGTTTTTGTTTTTCAATTTCAACCAATTGACTGGTAAGGTTTGAAACACCGCTTGTTAAATCTGTTTTAACTGATGGGTTTGTGTATGTTCCGGTAATATTAGCTGTTACAGGAATAGAAATGCTATTAGTTGAGGCCTCATCAATTTTTCCAATTAAACGATTGACTTCACTGCCTAAATACTTAGCAGGCACATTAAAAACTGCATTGTATGATAGGGTTTTATCAAAATTATGATTTCCTGAAACCTCTATGTCAATGTCTTGATATTTAATATGAAAAGGTTTTACACTCACTTTACCATCACTAAATTCAAATTTGGTTTTCAAATCATTCAGGTCTAATTTTTTAAAATCAACAAAATTTAAAGCACTTCCCAGCTTATTTAAAACTTCAGCGTTTAATGGGTTAATGGTCGATGATAAAACTTCTGCCAAAGCACCGCCTGATAATGAGTTTAAGTTAGGAGTGAAATCGTCACCTAAATTACCTTTTAAATTAATTTCAGTATTTAATTTTCCTTGAATGGCTTTAGCAATTGGCGCTATATTTTGTAATAATTCAAAACCTTGAAAGGATTGCGCAATATCAAAACTCTTAATACCTAAATCCATATTGAAAGTAGGAGTATCTGTTTTTGTTGACACTAAACCAGTAACTGCCAATTGGCCATCAAAAAGATTAGAGGTTAAATTTTGTAAAATCACCTGCTCGTCTTTAACAATTAAAGTACCTTTTACATTTTTAAGTTGTAAATTATCATACTTAACGGTATTAGCTTGGGCGTTAATTGTGCAATCTAAAAAGGCTGGAATTTTAAGTGATTCAGTTGTAGAAGGTTTGGTTTCTGTAGTTTTTGGTTGTTCATCAGTCATAAAATCACTTATAGCAAATGTGTTTGAATTTAAATTGAAATTACCTTGTAGCGGTTTATCACTTAATATAAATCCTAATAATCCTTTAATACTTCCAGTAGCATTTAAATCGCTAGTTCCAGTTTTTGCATTGAACTGATTTAATGTTACATTTTCAGGATTAAAGGTTATTTTTGCTTCAGAAATTTGAATTGGATTTGCTAACGATTCCGAAGAGAAATTAAAACCACTTAAGCTCATAGAGCCACTATTTTTAATACGTGCATACGCATTGGTTTCAATCGCATCCATATCAAAAGCAGTATTGATTTTTGCCTTTAAAATGCCACTTAACCCATTTTCTAATTCAATAGGATAAGCTTTTGAAATATTTGCAAGGTTTAACGTGCCATCTATATTAGCGTTAACTAGCATGTTGCCAGTTAGGTTTTTAATAGTTGCAGACGATTTAAAAACATCTTGGTCAATCTTAAAATCTAGAGCATTAATATTTACATAAGTGTCATCAACGTTACCAGTAGTGTTTTTTATAGATGTGTTGATGTTTATGTTTTCAACACGTTTTGGTAAATCTGGATACTTAAAAGATGCATTATTTGATGCAATATTAATATTTAAGGTTGGAATGGTTTCTTCTGAAACGATTCCTTTTATGACACCTTTAATTTTAAAGTTACCAGTGGTTTCAACATTTTCAATATTTTTTGAATATGCTTCAGGAATTACAGCTAAAAAGTCTTTAAAAGTAGAACCGGGATTTTCAAACGTGATGTCAACTTCTTGAGAGTTCTCTAGCATTTTAACAAAACCATTAAACTCTATTGGTAATTGATTAATATAACCTTTGTTTTCTTTAAACGCATAAACACTGTTTGTTAAATCAAGTCCAATTAAGGCATCTAATTTTATGGAGTTATTGTTTAAATAGTTAGTGCTATCCATAGAAAAACTTATGTGAGCATCACTTTTTGTATCTAATTCTGATTTATCTGCAGAGAAAATTCCTTTACCTTCATGATTTAATTCAGACAGATAAATTTTCATTTTTGAAGCCTCATCAATATAAGTAAGAGCACTATTTTTTATACTGTAATCTTTAATATCTAATGAAAAATTACTGCTTTTAGTGGCCGATTCATTAGTAGTTTCATCAGTTTTTGCAATATCGTAATTGGTGTTTCCTAAGGCATCTGTTTTTAAGGTTAACATGGCCTCATCAACTGAAATAGAGTTTATAATGATAGGTTCTTCATCTGCATTTTTAAACAATTCTTTTATTGACATAGTAAAAGAAATATCTTTAACAGAAACTAAGGTTTCGTCTTTAAAAGGTTCAAAATTGGTGATTTTTAAATCGCTTACCGTTACGCTTGCTTTAGGGAAGTTTCTCAAAAAACTTAAGCTAACATCAGCAAATTCAACATGAGCATTAACATTATCATTGATAAGTTCTTTAATCATATTCTTGATTTGCGATTGGAATAAAAACGGAGCAATAATCAACAAAATGATAATACTTAGTAAAGAAATTCCGGTGATTTTTAATATTTTCTTCATAAGAAAAGGTTATTAAATATATACGCAAAGATGAGGCTAAAAGATGTAGAACATATTAAGATAAACATAAGTTTTGCAAAAATTTAACACGTTTTTACAGCAACTCAATTTCTTCATTCATTTTTAAATTAAAACGACGTTTAAACAAGTAAACGCCTAAATATAAAAATGGTGTGTCGCAAGCTGCTATAAAAGCCTTAAATATAAACCCTGCTAGTAATAAGCCTTGAAATTTACTCCATTCAATAATGCCAAAAGAGCATAGTAAAATCAAAATGGTTAAGGTATCTACAAATTGTGAAGAAAACGTAGAAAAATTGTTGCGAATCCAAAGATACTTGCCTTTTGTAACACGTTTCCAAAAATGATAAATCTGAATATCAATAAACTGAGCAAATAAATAAGCCAGCATACTTGCAAAAACGGCTAAAGCTGTGTTTCCAAATACGGTTGAAAACATACTATCAGTTACCGGCGACCAACTGGTTGCAGGTGCAGCGTTTGATACCAATACAATTGATAACGAAAAAAGTGAAGTAAAAATTCCAATGACTACAATATCATTAGCGCGCTTTTTGCCGTAAACTTCACTGATTAAATCGGTTATTAAAAAAGTAATCGGATATGGAAGAATTCCAACAGAAATTTCAAAAAGGCTTGTTCCAAAAATCTCAATACGAAATGGGTACCAATAAAAAAACTTTTGAAAAATTAAGTTTGAAACCACTAAAGACGTTATAAAAAGCGCTCCTAAAAGCATATAAATTCTTTGTGCAGCAAGCTTATCTTTTAATGTCATAGAAACTTATTAACAGTTTTAACAAATATAGAATAAAGTGATTTTCTTTTAGTTATTTTGTCAAATATTATGACACAATCTCACATTGCATACATATCATTAGGAAGTAATAAAGGCGACCGATTTAAAAATCTTCAAGACGCTATAGACTTCATCCATCTTAAAATTGGTAGAGTTGACATTATTTCAAAAGTTTATAACAGTCCTGCTTTTGGTTTTGAAAGCGCCGATTTTTTAAACACATGCATCCGTTTAGAAACTCAACTTCAAGCTAAAGATGTTTTAAAAGAATTGCTTGCCATTGAAAAAAAATTAGGTAGAATAAGGACTAAAAAGAAAGGTTATGAAGCCAGAATAATTGATTTGGATATTATTTTTTATGATGAAGAAATTATAAAAACAAAAACGCTTCAAGTACCACATCCAGAGATGCATAAACGTAAGTTTGTATTGCAACCATTGTATGATATTGCTCCAAAAGGGATGCACCCGGAATTGAAACAGAATATTACAAAATTATTACAAAACTGTGATGATACAAGTAATATTGACCCCATTAACATCTGGTTAAAAAACCCTAGTAAAAAACACAATTTTTCGAAGTATAATTATATAGCAATTGAAGGTAATATTGGTGCAGGAAAAACAAGTTTGGCAAATAAAATAGCTCACGATTTTAATGCAAAACTTATTTTAGAGCGCTTTGCAGATAACCCATTTTTGCCTAAGTTTTATGAAGACGCTCAACGTTATGCGTTTACTTTAGAAATGTCTTTTTTAGCAGATCGTTACCAACAAATTTCGGATGATTTATCACAGTTGGATTTGTTTAAGGATTTTATTGTAAGTGATTATGATGTGTTTAAATCGCTTATTTTTTCTAAAATCACTTTGCATGAAGATGAGTTTAAACTATACAGGAAATTGTTTTATTTAATGTATAAAGACATTGCGAAGCCAGATTTGTATGTTTATTTATATCAAAATACTGAACGTCTTCAAGAAAATATTAAAAAACGCGGACGTGATTATGAGCAGAATATCGCTAACGAGTATCTTGAAAAAATAAATGCAGGATATTTAGATTTTTTAAAAAACCAATCAGATTTTAATGTAAAAATTATTGATATTTCTGATAAGGATTTTTTAGCCAACCGTGAAGACTACCTGAGTATTTTGGATGTTATTTGTGAAGCATAATTTTGAATTTCAAATCGAGCTTTTTACATAAGAAAAGTCTCTAATAATTTTGTGTTTTCTTCTCTTTGGTACCAGTCGTTAAATACCAATTCGAATTCTTTTACTTGAAAAGATCCAAAATCATGGTTTTTAAATTGATCAACAGTCTTTAAAAATTCATTGGTATTTTCAAGTTTTTTTCTAAACCTAACAATGGTTGAGTGTGCTGTTTGAATGGCATATCTTTTGTCAAGACTTTGTTCTAAATCAGAGTTTTTAAATGCTGTTCTTAACTTTTCTCTTATATCATTTATAGTAGTATCATTCATGAATCCCTGTAACATAATACATGAATTTGATGCTGTTAATCCTTTGAATTGAATCGTAATATTTTTGTTTTTAATCAAACAGTTTTTTATTAATTCGGTGTATTTTGATAAATCAATTTTAGAAATATCGAATCCATCGTAACATGATATTATAGACATAATTGTAATATGAATATCAGAACTTGGATAATAATATTGATGTGGTTCAACCTTTTTTAGCTGATTGATAAATTTTTGAATTTCATTTTTAACCTCAATCGAAGGTCTCAATAAAAGTGTTATTCCGAATCTTTTGTCTAAACTTGAATCTATTAAATCGTCAATTTCATAATTGCCAGATGAAATATTATTAATGGATTCGTTATATAGTTTGGAATAATGTGCTTCTAAATTCATACGCAAACCTAATGTTGAGATACAATGATTTTAACTTCATTTGTAGATAAACGAAGTTAGAACTTTAAAATTTCAGAATCAGACTAAAAACTTTAACTAATATTAATGATTACAAACATGCCCGTTTCCATGATGGTTTTCATGGTGCTGACAAGATAAACCACCATCTTTTATTAAGCCTAAATTGAATTGATTTATAATGGTTTCAGGATTTCCGGAACATCCACGAATAACTTCAATGCCTGCATGATTAAAACATTGATCGCGTCACCACCAATGCCACCAGCCAACATAATAGTTACACCTTGTTCTTTTAAAATACTTGCAATATTCGATTTGCAACCACAACCTTGTTCAGATTCTAATCTTATTATATCAGTTATCTTGTTGTCTAGAACGGTATAGACATTGTAAAATTCACTATGACCAAAATGATCTTCAATTTGGTTGTTATTTGTAATTGGAATTGCAATTTTCATGGATTTATTTTTAGTGTTTTAAAATTCTTTTATGCTGTTCATTCATTCTGCCAATAGCACAATTAACATAAGATTTTGCTTTTTAATCACAGTATTGTCTCCTTTTTCAGAGTAACCAAGTTTATTAAGTTTTTAATAAAGCGGTTTTAATATTTTTAACACAACCACCAAATTTTATGTTTTCTACTTCAAAGAGTTGTTTCATTATTTAACTGTATTTTGCGCCTCGTTTTGAGATATTTTATTTCCGTTGTTAGAGAAACCGCCAAACCCGTTTCCTTTCATGTGGTCTTGAAACCAATCTGGTTCTTCAATTTTATTATCGTAAATGTATTCTGCAATTTTTTCTACAACACCTTCAGGAAATTGTTGCTTGGGCATAACGCCAAATCGTCTAACGGCACCAAATAGGATTGCTTTGTCTTTAGTAGGATTGCTGGCAAACGTTACCACTTGATTCATAAAATCTTCTTTGGACATTTCATTTCTTAGATAACGAGTTTTTATCGCAATCATGGGGGGAGCAATTCTTCCATTGTTTTCTGGTATTGTTGGGTTATGACATGCATAACAATGTGTTTCTAAAAGTTTTTTTCCGGGATGCTCTTTTTTTAAACCATAAGAAACCTCAGGATATGATTGTTTCCCTTGATTATTACAACTAAATATTAGGAGTGAGATTGCGAGTAATTGTATTAATTTCATAAGTAATAATTATTACTACAAATATCATATTAAACAATGACTCAGTGAGTAACATTAGTCACCTTTGGAATGAAGTTTATTTGAGTTTTAAAGTGTTTTTAAATCAAAAATTAAAATAAGAAAATTTTTACTTTAAAGTCGTTATTTTTGAAAATATATCCCAAACCACCACACCACAGCTCACAGAAATATTTAAAGAATGTTTGGTACCATATTGCGGAATTTCAATTACAAAATCACTGGCTGAAACAACTTTTTGTGATACGCCTTTTACTTCATTACCAAAAACCAAAGCGTATGTTGTGTTTTGTTCGGGTGTAAAATCGTTGAGCATAGTTGCATTCTCAGCTTGTTCAACTGAGCAGATTTTTATACCATCGGCTTTCAGTTTGTCAACTAAATCTAAAGTGTTTTCAAAATATTCCCAATCAACGGTTTCTGTACTTCCTAAAGCTGTTTTATGAATATCTTTGTTTGGTGGAGTTGCAGTTATGCCACATAAATATATCTTTTCAATTAAAAAAGCATCACTGGTTCTGAATACTGAACCAATATTATTTAGACTTCTAATGTTATCTAACACAATAATAAGCGGTGTTTTTTTTACAGATTTAAAGTCTTCTACACTTAACCGGTCTAACTCGCTATTTTTTAATTTTCGCATTTATGAATTTGTGAATAATTATCAATAAGTAATTAAATTTCAATTTCTAAAAACATGAAATAATAATTACATTAGCACTTCTGTTTAGGTTACAAAAATAACATATAAATAACATTCCATTGGCAAAAAAAGAAACCCCTTTAATGAAACAATATAATACGATTAAAACCAAGTATCCTGATGCTTTGTTATTGTTTCGTGTGGGCGATTTTTATGAAACTTTTGGTGAAGATGCTATAAAAACAGCAGGTATTTTAGGGATTATTTTAACCAAACGTGGCGCTGGAAGTGAAAGTGAAATTGAACTTGCAGGATTTCCACATCACTCATTGAACACTTATTTGCCTAAATTGGTAAAAGCTGGTGAGAGAGTTGCGATTTGTGACCAACTAGAGGATCCAAAACTTACTAAAGATATTGTAAAAAGAGGCGTTACTGAATTGGTGACACCTGGAGTAGCTTTTAATGATGAGGTTTTAATATCTAAATCCAACAATTTTTTGTGTTCGGTGTATTTTGATAAAACCAATATTGGAGTATCATTTTTAGATATTTCTACAGGTGAATTTTTAACTTCTCAGGGAAATGCAGAATACATTGATAAGTTATTGCAAAATTTCAATCCAAGTGAAGTTTTGGTGTCAAAGCAAAAGCGGAATACGTTTGCTGAAACTTTTGGAAAAGACTTTCATACATTTTATATGGAAGATTGGATTTATCAAGCTGATTACGCCTATGAAACTTTAACGAAACATTTTAATACAAAGTCTTTAAAAGGATTTGGTATTGAAGATTTATATGAAGGCATTATTGCTTCAGGGTCGATTTTGCATTATTTATCAGAAACACAACATAATAAAATTCAGCATGTTAGCTCTATTTCAAGAATAGCCGAAGACGATTATGTTTGGATGGATAAGTTTACCATAAGAAATTTAGAACTTTACAATTCTACAAATAACAACGCCGTAACACTTTTAAATGTTATTGATAAAACCATTTCGCCAATGGGTGGTCGTTTATTAAAGCGTTGGTTGGCATTGCCATTAAAAAATGTTGAAAAAATTAAACAGCGTCATGAAGTGGTTGACTTTTTATCAAAGGATAAAACCACACTTCAAAAAATTCAAAACCACATCAAGCATATAGGCGATTTAGAACGTCTAATTTCTAAGGTTGCCACAGGAAAAGTTAATCCGAGAGAAGTTATTCAACTTAAAAATTCGTTAGAAGCTATTGTTCCTATAAAATCAATTACAACTAACTGTAATAATCAATCCTTAAAAGTTATTGGTGATACACTTCAAAGTTGTGAAATACTTCGAGAAAAAATTAAAGAGACCTTGAATGAAGATGCACCTGTTAATGTTTTAAAAGGTAGCACGATTGCACAAGGATTTTCATCTGAATTAGATGAATTAAGAGGGCTATCAAAATCAGGAAAAAATTATTTAGAAAAAATACTTGAACGCGAAAGTGAGCGAACTGGCATTACTTCTTTAAAAATTGACTCAAATAATGTGTTTGGATATTATATTGAAGTTAGAAATACCCATAAAGACAAGGTCCCTTCTGAATGGATAAGAAAACAAACACTTGTTAGCGCGGAGCGCTATATAACCGAAGAGCTAAAAGAATACGAAGCTAAAATTTTAGGAGCTGAAGATAGAATTCTGGCTATTGAGCAGCAATTGTTTTCAGAATTGGTCGGTTGGCTTAATCAATACATAAAAGCTGTCCAGCAAAATGCTTTTTTAATAGGTCAGTTAGATTGTTTATGTGGTTTTGCACAATTGGCAAAAGATAATCATTATATATATCCAACTATTGATGATTCCTTTGATTTGGATATTGTAGATGGAAGGCATCCGGTTATTGAAAAGCAATTGACTATAGGTGAACACTATATTGCTAACAATGTGTATTTAGACAGAAGCACACAGCAAATCATTATGATTACGGGTCCGAACATGTCTGGTAAATCGGCTATTTTACGTCAAACGGCACTTATTGTGCTTTTGACGCAAATAGGAAGTTTTGTGCCTGCAAAATCAGCTCGAATTGGTTTGGTTGACAAAATCTTCACTAGAGTAGGTGCTAGTGATAATATTTCTATGGGAGAGTCGACCTTTATGGTAGAAATGAATGAAACAGCTTCCATTTTAAATAATATTTCTGATAGAAGTTTAGTGCTGCTTGATGAAATTGGACGTGGAACCAGTACTTATGATGGCATTTCAATAGCTTGGGCAATAAGTGAATATTTACATGAACATCCTGCTAAACCTAAAACATTGTTTGCAACTCATTATCATGAACTTAATGAAATGACTGAAACCTTTGAGCGGATTAAAAATTTTAATGTATCCGTAAAAGAGTTGAAAGATAATGTTCTTTTTTTAAGAAAATTAGTTGAAGGAGGAAGTGCCCATAGTTTCGGAATTCATGTAGCAAAAATGGCTGGTATGCCACAGCAGGTATTACATAAAGCAAATAAAATTTTGCAGAAATTAGAAAAGTCACATTCTAGTGAAGAGCTAACTGATAAAGTGAAATCATTAAAAGATGATATGCAATTGAGTTTTTTTAAATTAGATGATCCTCTACTGGAAAATATTAAAGAAGAAATATTACATATTGATATTGATACACTTACACCAGTTGAAGCTCTTATGAAACTTAATGAAATTAAGCGTATGCTTATAAAAGAAAAACGCGCTTAGAAATAAAAAAATTATTTTAGTAAAAAGCCTTTGGTTTTATAATAAAAATTATAAATTTGCATCCGCAATAACAATATTGCACGTTCATTAAAACTGCGAAAGTAGCTCAGGGGTAGAGCATCACCTTGCCAAGGTGAGGGTCGCGGGTTCAAATCCCGTCTTTCGCTCTGAAACTTTCTTTAAAATATACCAAGACGCTGAGGTGGTGGAATTGGTAGACACGTTGGACTTAAAATCCAATGGCCATTAGGCTGTACGGGTTCAAGTCCCGTCCTCAGTACTAAAGCCTTATCAAATTGATAAGGCTTTTTATTCTCATTTAACTTATTAATATTAAAAATCTTTGACAACATTTAATCAACAAAAACAAGGTGTTCCAAGTTCAGTTGAATAAGTTAGCTTATTTTTAAGTATTTCATAATTACACTAACAGCACCTTTATTTTGCTTTATATATTCCGAATTTTTACTTCCACTTTCCATTCTTTTTTCTTGGTTTAGAATTAAGTCATTCAAAATAGTATCAAATTCTTGCTGATTTGAAACATCAAACATGCCATAGTTCTCAATCATTGTATTGGCTTCTGGAAATTTGGAATGGTTTTTACCAATAATAATAGGGACTCCAAAAACAGCGGGTTCTAAAGTGTTATGCAATCCAGTATTTCCATAAGCACCACCAACATAAGCGATATCTGCATAACTATAAATTTTTGAAAGCAACCCTATGGTATCTGCAATAAACACTTGGGTTTTTGATAAATCTTTTGCTTCTTTTTCTGAAAACAAAACAGTTTCGGTCTTTAATTTTTCTTTCAGATTTGCTATCTGATTTGTTTTTATGTTGTGAGGAGCAATAATAAATTTAATGTCTTTTGAGCTTTCAGAATTTATATAATTAATAAAAAGGTTTTCATCTTCTGGCCAAGTACTACCAGCAACTACGCATAATTTATTATCCTTAAAAGATTCAATAAAATCTAAGGAATTATTTTGTAGTAATTGGTCCGATACTCTGTCAAATCTGGTATCACCAGATAAAGTGACATGGTTGTAATTTATTGATTGAAGTAGTTTTATTGAACTTTTGTTTTGTGTAAATATATGTTCAAAGGAAAAAAGAGCTTTTCGTAATTCTGAACCATAAAATTTAAAATACGGTTGATTTTTTCTGAAAGAAGCAGAAATTAAAATGGCGCGTAAGTTTCTTCTTTTTACTTCATTCAAAAAATTTGGCCAAATGTCATACTTTACAAATACGATTAATTCTGGGTTTACAGTATTTAAAAATCGCCTTGCATTTCTTTTTGTGTCTGCTGGCAGGTAAGTTACAACATCTGCAATTGGAGAATTCTTTCGTATGTCATATCCTGAAGGAGAAAAAAAAGTCAGTACAATTTTATGTGATTGATAATGATTTCTTAAGGCTTTAAATACTGGAAGACCTTGTTCATATTCGCCCAAAGAAGCACAATGAAACCATAAGGTTTTATCTGTAGAATTAAGTTTGCTTTCCAGCAAGGAAAAAGTCACGGATCTACCAGCCACTCCCTTTTTAATTTTTTCATTAAAAAGAGATACGCATTTTAAAATAAAATGCATGATATAGGTTGCTATGTTGTATAAAAAATTCAAATCAAAACTTTCAAACAAAAATACATTTCTTTAAAAGAAAATCGTTGTTAAGCAACATGAATTTTGTAATTTCGTATCTCATTAATTCTACCCATGTGAGTGTCAAAAAAGATTTAATGTTTTCTGAAAATCTGTGGAGGAATTTTAATTTTTTTTAAATGAAGAAAATTCAAATGGTTGACCTAAAAGGTCAATTTGAAAAAATCAAAGATGAAGTTAATTCATCAATTCAAGAAGTTTTAGAAACTACCGCATTTATAAATGGACCTAGAGTTCATCAATTTCAAAAAAATTTAGAAGAATATTTAGGTGTTAAACATGTAATTCCTTGCGCCAATGGAACCGATGCGTTGCAAATAGCAATGATGGGATTGGGTTTAAAGCCAGGGGATGAGGTTATTACGGCCGACTTTACTTTTGCTGCAACCGTTGAGGTTATTGCACTTCTTAATTTAACACCGGTATTAGTAGATGTAAACCCAGATGATTTCAATATTAGTATTGAAGCCATAAAAAAATCTATCACACCAAAAACAAAAGCGATTGTTCCAGTTCATTTGTTTGGAAAGTGTGCTGATATGGAAGCCATAATGGAAATTGCCAAAGAGCATAATCTATACGTTATTGAAGATAATGCTCAAGGTATAGGTGCAACTTACACTTTTAAAGATGGCAGAAAAGCAAAAACAGGAACTATTGGTCATGTGGCGTCTACATCATTTTTTCCATCTAAAAATTTAGGATGTTATGGTGATGGTGGAGCAATTTTTACCAATGATGATGCATTAGCTCATACCATAAGAGGAATTGTGAATCATGGTATGTATGTACGTTATCATCATGATGTTGTAGGTGTTAATTCTCGTTTGGATAGTATTCAAGCCGTTGTTTTAGATGCTAAATTACCACATCTTGATGCTTATAATAAAGCCAGACAGTTAGCCGCTAAAAAGTATAATGCAGCTTTTGTTGGAGAACAAAATATTATTACGCCAATAGGGAATCCTGCTTGCCAAGGAATTTGCGATACGTGCGATTGCCATGTATTTCATCAATATACTTTAAGAGTTAAAGGTGTTGATAGAGATGCATTAGCAAATTATTTAAATGAAAACGGAATTCCATGTGGGGTTTATTATCCAATTCCGTTACATAAGCAAAAAGCATATTTGGATTCTAGATATAACGAAGCAGATTTTGAAGTTACCAATCAGTTAGTAAAAGATGTGATTTCTTTACCGATGCATACTGAACTTGATGATGAACAAATTGAATTTATAACTTCAAAAGTTAAAGCATTTATAAATGGATAAAATATTAGTTACAGGTGGATTAGGTTTTATAGGATCTCATACCGTTGTTGAATTGCAAAATGAAGGCTATGAGGTTGTAATTATTGATGATTTATCAAATTCTTCAATAAAGGTTTTGGATGGAATTACTTCAATAACTGGAAAAAAGCCAATATTTGAAAAATTAGATTTAAAAGAAAAATCAAAAGTTGAAGATTTCTTTAAAAAGCATTCTGATATAAAAGGTGTTATCCATTTTGCTGCCAGTAAAGCTGTTGGTGAAAGTGTTAAAGAACCTCTTTTATATTATGAAAACAATATAAGTACTCTGGTTTATATTTTAAAAGAATTAAAAAAATTACCGGAAGCCAGTTTTATTTTCAGTTCATCTTGTACTGTTTATGGACAAGCAGATGAATTACCAATTACTGAAAACGCCCCTATAAAACAAGCAGAATCTCCATATGGGAATACTAAGCAAATGGGGGAAGAAATTATAAGAGATACTTGTAAAGTAACACAAAATTTAAAAGCCATTGCCTTGCGTTATTTTAACCCAGTTGGAGCCCATGAATCAGCTAAAATTGGAGAATTGCCAATAGGGGTGCCGCAAAATCTTGTGCCATTTATCACTCAAACAGCTATTGGTTTAAGAGAACAACTTTCTATTTTTGGAGATGATTATCCAACACCAGATGGCACATGTATTCGTGATTATATTCACGTAGTAGATTTAGCCAAAGCACATGTTGTTGCTTTTAAACGTTTGTTAGAAAACAACAATAAGTCGAATTTTGAAACCTTTAATTTAGGAACAGGAAAAGGAAGTTCGGTATTAGAAGTTGTTCATTCTTTCGAACGTGTTTCTGGTGAAAAATTAAATTATGAAATTGTTGGCAGACGTGAAGGTGATATTATTTCGGCCTACGCAGATACTACAAAAGCTAATAATGAATTAGGTTGGAAGTCTCAACTTTCATTAGATGATGCCATGCGTTCTGCTTGGAAGTGGGAGCAGGTTGTTAGAGGTTAAAAATAACTAATAATTGTGTGTGATTTCAGAAATTGATAGCTGAATAGGGAAGCTTAATTTCGTAACTACTTTATCGGATCTGTTATAAATTTTTAATATGTAATTGTTTGCATAGAGTGTATTTAGGCGTTCTTTAATATTGGTGAGACCGGTTCCTTTTTTGAATAAAGTAGTTACATCTTTATTTAATTTTTCCCCATTGTTTTTAATTATAATTATGAGTTTATCATGTTTCCTGTGGATACGTATAAAAATTTTCAGTGAAATAATGTCTTTATCAAAACCATGTTTAATTGAATTTTCAACAATGGGTTGAATAATCATATTGGGAATCAAAACATTTTCCAATCCTTCTTCAATATCAATGTTAAAACTTAATTGGTCTGAAAATCTCATTTTATTAATATCTATATACTTTTTAAGTATGAGTAACTCTTCTTGTAATTCAATTAAATTTTCATCTTTCTTATCTAAAACATGTCTTAAAATATCACTTAAATCAACGACTATTTTTTTAGACTTTTCAATATTTATATCCATTAAAGAATAGATGCTATTTAAAGTGTTGAAAAGAAAATGTGGGTGTATTTGAGCTTGTAAAAATTTTAATTTTGAATCAGATAATTGTTCTCGTAGTTTAGCCGCTTGTATTTGGATTTCTTGATTTTTCAGAAAATAATAATACATATAGATGATGGTAACTAAAGAAAAATATATTAAAAAATTTAAATCTATAAGACTAATAAATGCTGTAAGATAATCATTGAATGAAAAATTAGCTGCCATTTGAGAGTCTGTTAGGTTCTCTATGACCCAAGTAATTCCAAGCGTAAATACACCAAGGAAAAACGAAAAAAAGAGATGTATTAATCCAATGTAAATCAATTTGGTTTTTTTGTTTATCAGAAATTTTGTAGTTGATACCATAAAAACTATAAAGATTGTAACAACTACCCAATCTATAAAATGGTTTAAAAAAAATTTACTCCAGCTTGTTTCTTCAATCCGTTTCGGGTATTTTAATCTTAAAAATGATAGTTTTGAGGCGTAAATAATCACAAAAAAAGCGTATAAACCAGATAATATGCTTATAAGTTTAAAATCTATTTGTTTTTTTAGTTTTTCAATCATAAAGTAAAGTTCTCTAATAATTAAATTCCCATTTTTTTCTGAAATTCTTTTTTATGCGTTTTGCTGATTCTAAATAATTTTTCGTCTTGCATTTTTACATCAATCTCTCCATAATTTGAATAAATTACTTCATTAATAAAGGAAATATTTATAATAGTTGATCTATGAATTCTAATGAATTTAGATGAATTGAATTGATCTTCTAACGAATTTAATGATTCACGCATGAGGTATTTTTTCTGATCAGAATAGATTTCTGCATAGTAACCTGACGCAACAATATATTTTATTTGTTTTTTTTCTATAAATGAAATTTTACCATTTGCTTTTATGGCAAGTTTGGTTTTTCTTATTTCTGAAAAATCCTCGTTCGGATTTTCTATATATTTCATTAAGTCATTTATTTTTTCACTCAATTCCTTGGACTCATTAGAAAAAAAAGACTCAATTACTTTATTTGTAGATTGAAAAAAACGTTCATCTTTAAAGGGCTTTAATAAATAATCAAAAGCAAAAAACTCAAATGCTTTAAGGGCAAATTCATCAAAAGCCGTTATAAATATAACCAAAGGTCTAATAGAGGACTCAATTTGTTTTAATACATCAAAACCTGTCATGTCTGTTAATTGAATATCGAGAAAGATTAAATCTGGTTTCTGATCAATAATAATCTCAATAGCTTCTTTCCCAGAACCACATTCTTTAATTAATTCTATCTCTTTAATATCAGTTAATAAATTAGAAACCCGTTTTCTGGCTAAAAGTTCATCGTCAACAATGATGGTTTTTATTTTAGTCATAATCTTTTACGTTACATTTTTTTCTAAAACTAATATATTTTAATTTGCTGAACATGATATTTTATAACCACTTATAACAATAAATAAGATGTTCACATCAAAAAAAAAAAAATTGATAGCTCATTTTTGGTTGTTCAAATCAATTTATAAATTTAGAAAAGCTTTAACAGTTTAAATAAATATTATTTTAAATACTTGATTAATAATGTTTTAAATATTTATGATAGATAAAAGATATTTTTTAACATATCTGTAAAAAACGATTAGAAAACAACAAAATGTATTTTAACCTAAAAAGTAAATATATCAAATCAATTTAAATGTACTTCAAATCATTAGCCCTAATATAAAATAATTTATTGTCTTCTTTTACTATGCAATTGTGTAAGGTTAGGTGGCTTAAGAACTTTACTTACTACTTTAAGTTCCACTAAACTTTAGTTTATTCGTGAAGCGATTTTTTTGAATTAGTCCTTTAAAAAACGTCTTAGCTACCTTCCTTATCGCAATCTGCTTAGACTAACTCATAAAATTTTTATTCATGAAAGTAAAAAACTACTATTTTATGTTAGTGCTGTTACTCTTTGGCTCAACCATAGTGATAGCACAAGAAAGAACAATTTCTGGTAAGGTATCAGATAATTCAGGATTACCACTTCCTGGTGCGACTATCTTAATTAAAGGAACTACAACAGGAACGTCCTCAGATTTTGATGGTAATTATTCAATTAAAGCAGACCAAGGGTCGACTCTTGTGTTTAGTTTTGTTGGATATATAACCCAAGAGATTAAGGCAGGAACTTCAAATTCAATAAATGTAGTATTATCTGATGATACGCAAGCATTAGAAGAAGTTGTTGTAACGGCTTTAGGTATTAAGAGAAATGAACGATCCTTAGGGTATTCTGTAAACTCAGTCAAATCTGACCAGATTACAGAAAACTCTGAGCCAGATTTATTGCGTTCGTTAAATGGTAAAGTTCCTGGAGTAAGCATCAACGTTTCAACAGGAGTTGCTGGGGCAGCTAATAAGATTAATATTAGAGGTACAACTTCTTTTCAAGGGGGAAATCAACCTTTATTTGTAGTAGATGGAACACCGTATAGCAATGATGAAATAGAAACTTCCGACCAAGTGGTTGGATCTGGAGGCAGCTATGAATCGGGGATTTCATCATTGGACCCAAACGATATTGCTGATGTACAGGTTTTAAAAGGAGCGGTAGCCGCTGCACTCTATGGCTCAAGAGCTGTTAATGGTGTGGTTTTGATTACTACCAAATCTGGTAAATCGGGAGGTTTTACAAACAAAAAGTTTGAAGTATCCCTTAATTCAGGCCTTTATTTTGAAAATATAGCTAATCTTCCTGATTATCAAAACACCTATGGAAATGGAACCAATTTTAATTATAATAACGCTAATGGTTCTTGGGGAGCAAGATTTGATTCTTTAGAAACTATTCCCACATGGCCTAATTTGTTAAATGCATTTCCAGATCAATTTGGACCTACAGTACCTTATGTTGCTCAACCGGACAATGTTAAAAATTTATTTAGAACAGGTGTTGTTTCAGACAATTCCATAAATATTAATGTAGCAAAAGAAGATTCAAACTTTAACATAACAATATCCAACCTTGATCAAGAAGGTTATATACCCTACAATACTTATAGAAGAACCAATTTTTCAACAGGAGGTAATTATAAATTAGAAAATGGCTTAAAAGTGGGTGCTAATTTAAGCTATTCAGATAGTCAACAAGTAGGCGGTTTCTTTGGAGAAAACCAATTTGCAGGTCAAGCATCTTCTTTTGCAAGAGCATTAGTACTTGGTAGAACTTGGGATTTAACTTTGCCTTATGAAGATGCCAATGGAGCATCGGTTATACCAAATGGTGGTTGGGATCACCCACTTTGGTCTTGGAAGCACAATCAAATTATTACAGATGTTAATAGAACTGTTGCCAACGTAAATTTTGCTTATGATTTTAATAGCCATATCAACATGAAGTATCAATTAGGTGTTAATAAATATGATTTAGCAAGAAAGGAAATCACCGACAAAGGTTCAAGAGCAGCAGCAGGTCTTGGTAGAGTTAAAACAGAGGACTATAGCTCAGAAGAAATTGAATCTACATTGGTTTTAAACTTTAATTATGATTTAAACAAAGATTTGAATTTAAATTTCTTAATTGGGAATAACGTAAACCAACAGTCATTTCACGATGTTGGATATACTGGAACCAACCTTATAGCCGATGGTATTTTTACAGTAAATAATACGGCAAACGTTGTATCAGATTTTGATCTTATTTCAAGAAAAAGAATTGTGGGTGTTTTTGGAGATCTTGGGTTGAACTATAAGGATTATTTGTTTTTAAATGTTACAGCTAGAAACGATTGGTCTTCAACATTACCAAAAGAAGATAACAGTTTTTTATATCCATCTGTTAATACCTCATTTATTTTTACTGATGCCTTAGGCATAGGAGGTGATGTTTTATCGTATGGTAAAATAAGAGGTGGATGGGCAAATGTGGGTCGTGATGCTAGTGCTTACCAAATTAATAAAGTGTTTGGACTAGGAGCCGTATTTGCGGGACAACCAACGGTATTTTTACCGGCGACATTGGGAAATCCTAATTTAAAACCAGAAAACACAGAAGAAATTGAACTTGGTACAGACCTTGAATTCTTTAATAAACGCATTGTTCTTGACTTTACTTGGTACAAAAAGACAACCACAGACTTAATCTCTCGTGTAAACGTACCCAACAGTACAGGATACTCTTCATTTTTAACCAACATTGGAGAAATGGAAAACAAAGGGATTGAAATAGGATTGACATTAGTTCCTATAAGTACAGAAAACTTTAGTTGGACATCTTATACTACTTTTACAAAAAATGAAAATGTTGTTAAGGAGTTGATTGAAGGACTTGATAGGTTTCCAATTGATGTTAATCAAGTTGGCTATGTGCAAAAGGGGCAACCTTTCGGCATATTTTACGGCACTGCTTTTGCCAGAGATGACGAAGGTAACTATTTGATTGAAGAAGGCGGAGGAGGAGTTTTGCAAGCCTTGGAAAGCCAAGTTATAGGTGACCCTACCCCCGATTTTAAAGTTGGGTTTACAAACACCTTTAAGTATAAAAACATTAGCTTAAGGGCTCAAATCGACTGGAAAGAAGGAGGAGATATACACTCATCAACCATTCAAGGATTATTAGGAAGAGGTGTTACTAAAGACACCGAGGACAGAGAGCATACATTTATTATACCGGGGTTCTATGGAGACCCAACAACAGGTCAGCCAATCTTGGATGGTTCAGGAAATAAAATCCCTAACGTCACTCAGGTTACCATGAATAATTTATATTTCTCTCCTACTACAAACAGTAACACGTTTGCAATCAACAGTGTTGATGAGGCTGATGTATATGATGGTACTGTTTATAGATTAAGGGAAGTTGCATTAACATACGATGTGCCTAAAAAATTTCTGGATAAAACATTTATTGGATCCATGTCAATTTCAGCAATTGGAAACAATCTATGGTATTTTGCTCCTAATGTTCCTAAGTACACCAATTTTGACCCAGACGTAACATCATACGGTTCTAGTAATTTACAAGGCATAGAAACACAATCGGCCCCTAGTTCTAAAAGATATGGTCTTAAGGTTAATATAACATTTTAATTAAAAAAATCATGGAAAATAAATTTAAAATAAAATTAAAAGGCTATAAAAAACTTATCACCATTTTTATGTCTTTATTGCTGGTTTTTAATTGTAGTGATTATTTAGATATCAATAAAGATCCAAATAACCCTACGGTGGCACCATTGGATCAATTGTTGACTAATGTTGAAATAAACTTCAAAAATATTACAGATTTTCAGAACTTATCTGGAGAAGTATTCTCTTGCTATGTACACCAATTTGTTTTTAGAGAAGAACAAGATCAGTATGGCACTAAGCAAGATAACACTTTAGTTGTTAACTCATGGAATATTGCTTATTCTGTTTTGACAGAATGCGATATTGTCATTAACCAAGGTACAGAAGAAGAAGAGATGATTATGGTTGGTATGGCTCAGGTTATTAAAGGGTATACCGCTACTATGATAGTTAATATTTGGGGAGATGCCCCTTTTACAGAAGCAGGTTTATTGGGCGAAGGTATAGTGAGTCCTAACTTTGACAATCAAGAAGCCATATATCAGTCTGCCCTTGATTTAATTGATGAAGGATTAGTAAATATAAATAGTGGAAAAGGACAAAACCCCGGTACTCAAGATTTATATTACAAAGGAAGCGTTTCAAAATGGAATAAGTTTGTAAACACTTTGAAGTTAAAACTGTATAATGAAATTAGACTATCCTCATTGTTTGATGCAAGTAAATTAAACGCATTGGTTAATGCCAATAATTTTATGACTGGTATAAGTGATGATTTCCAATTTACTTACTCTACAGCACAATCTCCATCAGATGAAAGGAATCAAATGTATTTGGATTCATATTTAACAGGGCAAACATCTTATTATGCAAGCCCTTGGTTTTATGAAATTCTAAAAGGTTGGAATCCAAATATTCACAATGGAATTACTGATCCAAGATTGCCTTATTATTTCTACAACCAATTGAAGCCGGGTCAATTGCCTCCAGATGTTGGTGATCCTACAACCGGAGACCCAAAAGCTGACTATTGGGACAGGAATACTGGTTTTCATACCATTAGGTTTGGTAGTGTAAGTGCCAATAGAGACTTTGCGTCAAGGGATTCTTCTACCTATCCTGGTATTTATCCTGCAGGAGGAAAATATGATGATGGATCGGGAGGAAAAGCTAATGCAAACGTAGGGACAGGAGCTGCCCCCCATAGATTATTAACCTTTCATGAATATCTGTTCATTAAAGCAGAACTTATGCAAGCAGGTTTATTAAGTGGAGATGTTCGTGCTACATTGGAGCAGGCAATTACAACAGCTTTTGCTAAAGTAGATAATGTTGTTGCTAATTCTAAAACTACCCAAACGGTTCCAGTACTTTCTGGGTCTTCAGAAGTGACCTCATTTATTGATGATGTTATGTCTGAATTTGATGCAGCATCAGCCACTAAAAAGATGGAAATCATTATGACCCAAAAATGGGTGTCAACCTTTGGAGATCCTTATGATCAATATAATGATTATAGAAGAACGGGGTATCCAGTGTTGGCTGATCCAAACAGTTCATCAAAAGAATACCAATTAGATAATGAGGATGCATGGCCTTTAATTGATAGTGAAACAACACTTACAAGACCCTATCAAGTATCTATATTCTGGCCTTTGGCTGAATTAGATGTAAATAAGAATGCTCCAAGTCAAAAGGATGCAACTGCTTACAAAATATTTTGGGATAATTAATCTAATAAAAATTACAATGAAAAATATAAAAATTATAACATTCATTTTAGCAATATTTATGCTGAATACTTCTTGTGAAAATGACGGAGGCACCTCTGTTATTCCACTGGATAATGGAGCTTTGCCTGACTTTAATTTGGTTGCTGGCAGTGATGATTTTATTAAAATTGGGGGATTTAACAATTTAAGCTTAAAGTTTACTGTAGGTATTGGCGAAGGAGAACCCACCTCATTTGACTTGAAGGCTTTTTGGTTGACAGCTGCTGGTGATTTATATGGACCGGGAACTTTTGACACTAATGTGACTTCTTTCCCTAAAGAATATGCCATAACGAGCACAGATATTTTTAATGCTTTTTCTGAGCTGAATAGTGTGGCTGATGTTTCTGTTGGTGACAGAATAATGTTTTTTACTTCATTTAAGTTAGCCGATGGAACAGTATTAGATGTTCTTAATAGTAATGGAGAACCAAACTATTATGCAGCCGATTTTTCTCAAATAACAGACTATACAATCAAATTTGAATACTTTGTAATTTGCCCTCCGCAACCTGGTAATTATAGAGTTGTTATGCATGATTCATTCGGAGATGGTTGGCAAACGGATGATCCTAATGGAGGCAGTGGAATTATTGTTACAGTTGATGGTGTAGATCAAGAAGTAGGAATGTGTAGCCCATATATACCAAGCACCTTTGAATGTACTCCTAGTGCCGATGGTTTTGAAGCTGATGAAGACGCTATTATTACCATACCTGAAGGAGCTTTAAAAGCAACTTGGAATTTCCCTGGGGATGCTTATGGAGAAATCGGATTTGAAATATATGGCCCTGGAGATGAATTACTTTTAGAAAGTGGTTTTGGTGAAGCTGGTGCAGGAGTTTTACCTGTCACACTTTGTGCTCAATAAATAATAATTCAATTGATGAATAAAAAGCCGCCTAAATTTAGGTGGCTTTTATTTTTTGAAACAATTTATATTTTAATTGTACAAATGTAATATTCTTGATAGATGTGATATTTATAAAAAAATAATTAAGATTAATCAATTGCTTTTTTTTTCTTCCTAAGACTGAGTGCAAATAACATAATCATTCCAGTTGTTACAGAAAGATCAGCCATGTTAAAAATACCAGTCCTAAAAACACCACCTAAATCAATGTGAAAAAAATCTGTAACAGAACCATAAGCTACTCTATCAAAAACATTGGCGATTCCACCTCCAATAATACTAGCGAAAGCAAAGACTGAAAGTTTGTCTAAACTTTTATCCTTAAAAATATGTACGGTTACAAATCCTAAAACAGCAATAGGCAGTATAAGCAACAGAATAAGTTTCATAACTGGGCTCAAATCACTTCCCATTCCTAGAAAAGCACCTACATTTTCAACATTATGAAGTGTAAAATACTCGCCAATAATATTTGATCTTTCAGATGGAACCACATAGGTTCTTACTAAAATCTTTGAAATTTGGTCAACAGCAATTGTAATGATTATTGTTAGAATTATGAATAGGGAACGACGAGATAGTTTCATAAATTATTTTTATAAAGTAGCAGATGCAGTTTGAGCTTCTCTGTTAATTTTTTTAACCAAACCTTGCAATACATTTCCTGGGCCAACTTCAGTGAATAAAGTGGCACCATCTGCGATCATTTGTTGTACAGATTGTGTCCAGCGTACAGGAGCTGTTAATTGTGAAATTAAATTTAATTTGATTGCAGTTTCATCAATAACAGCGTTTGCAGTTACATTTTGATATATTGGACAATTAGGTTTGCTAAAGTGAGTACTTTCAATAGCAGCAGCTAATTCTTCTCTTGCTGGTTCCATTAATGGAGAATGAAATGCACCACCAACTGGCAGTACTAAAGCACGTTTAGCTCCGGCAGCTTTTAAAGCTTCACAAGCATTATTAACAGCTTCAACTTCACCAGAAATCACCAACTGACCCGGACAATTATAATTAGCAGCAACCACAATACCTTTTGTGTCGGCACATATTTTTTCAACAATTTCATCTTCTAAACCTAAAACGGCAGCCATTGTGCTTGGTTGTATTTCACACGCTTTTTGCATGGCTAATGCACGTTTAGAAACTAATTTCAATCCGTCTTCAAAATTTAAAGACCCATTGGCTACTAATGCAGAAAACTCTCCTAATGAATGACCAGCTACCATATCTGGTTTAAAGTTAGCTCCTAAAGTTTTAGCAAGAATTACAGAATGTAAAAAAATAGCAGGTTGTGTTACTTTAGTTTCTTTCAACTCTTCAGCTGAACCTTCAAACATGATATCAGTAATTTTAAACCCTAAAATATTATTGGCTTGTTCGAATAATTCTTGGGCTAAAGGTGAAGTTTCATAAAGGTTTAAACCCATTCCTGTAAATTGGGCTCCTTGACCAGGGAAAATATATGCGTTCATATTAGTTTAATTTTTGTGGTGCAAAAATAGGAATAAATCTTGAAAAGAAACCAGCCTACCTTTCTTTTAGAAACTGATTGGAAGATATCTTTTAGATGATTGAATTTCTGCTTATAAGCCAACCGTAGCAGCTTCAGCACAACGTTCGCCATCCATAGCGGCCGAAACAATACCACCAGCATAACCACCGCCTTCGCCACAAGGAAATAACCCTGAAATTTCTGGATGTTCCAGATTTTCGTTTCTGGGGATGCATACAGGTGATGAGGTTCTTGATTCAACTCCAACAACGTTGGCTTCAGAAGTATAATAACCTTTCATTTTTTGACCGAATGCTTCAAAGCCTTGTCTTAATCTGCTTCCAATAAACTTGGGTAATAAAGAATGTAATGGTGCAGATTTTAATCCTGGTTGATATGAACAAGGATTTAAGTCGTTTGATAATTTTCCTTCAACAAAATCGGTTAAACGTTGAGCGGGTGCAGTTTGAGTTCTTCCTCCAGCTGTAAATGCCAGTTTTTCTAAATCCTTTTGATATTCTAATCCTTTTAAAGGACCAAATTGTTCGTATTTGTATAAATCTTTTTCAGCATTTATTTCTACAACAATACCAGAATTGGCAAATAAATTATTCCTTTTTGAAGGTGACATTCCGTTAACAACAACTTCTCCGTTTGCTGTTGCCGCTGGTACTATAAAACCTCCTGGGCACATGCAAAAAGAATAGACTCCTCTGTCATTAACTTGTTGAACTAATGCATAGGATGCTGCGGGTAAGAGTTCATTGCGTTCTCCGCTACAATGATATTGTATAGAATCTATGATATGTTGAGGATGTTCAACGCGAACGCCCATTGCAAAAGATTTAGCTTCCAAAGCTATTTTCTTTTTGTAAAGTAAATAAAAGATATCACGTGCCGAATGACCAGTTGCTAAAATGACCCTGTTAACTGGTATGTCTTCACCATTTTGCAATTGAATGGATTGGATTTTATAATTCTTAACTGTGAAGTCAATAACTCGTGTTTCAAAATAAATTTCGCCACCAAATTTTAAAATCGTTTCTCTTATATTTTGAACTACTTTAGGTAACTTATTAGTTCCAATATGTGGATGAGCATCAACCAAAATTTGATCAGTGGCACCATGATAAACCAGATTTTCAAAAATGCGCCTTACATCACCACGTTTTAAACTGCGAGTGTAGAGTTTCCCATCACTATAAGTTCCAGCACCACCTTCACCAAAACAGTAGTTAGAATCTTCATTTACTATGTGATCTTGGTTAATTGCCTTTAAATCGCGTCTTCTATCCTGAACATTTTTACCGCGTTCTAAAACAATGGGTTTAAAACCTAATTCTATACATCGTAAAGCAGCATACATTCCAGCAGGACCAAAACCAATTATATGAATAGCTTTTGCTTTTGAAACGTCCTGATAATTAAAGGTGTATTCAGATGTTTTTGGTAATGATTCTTTAATGTAAGCAGCTATTTTATAGTTAAAAATAATTTGCGGTTTACGGGCATCAATAGACTTACGTAATACCTTAATTCCAGTAATATCATCCTGCTTTATTTTTAAAAATTGAGCTGATTTTTTTACAAGAATGTTTGGTTGAGCCTCTTCTTGAAGAGTTATACGTAACTGAATCTCTTTTACCATGCTGCGAAATTACAGAAAAAAGTTATAGATATTTCATTTCCTTTTGTAGGTAATAAACGAATAATCAAACTCATTTTTATTCTCTTTCTTATGATACACATTGTTGGTTTCTACCCAAATTGATGTGTCTATTTCAGGAAAGAATGTATCAGCTTCAAAGCTTTGATGTACTCTTGTGAGTTCAATTTTATCTGCTATTTTTAAGGCTTGATTATAAATTTCACCGCCACCAATAATAAAAGGTTGGCTATCTTGTTTTGAAATCTCAATAGCATCTTCAAGGGTATTAACTACTACAACTCCATTTGGAACTTGATAATTTGGCTGCCTTGTAATAACTATATGAGTTCTGTTAGGTAAAGGTTTTGGGAAACTTTCAAAAGTTTTTCGTCCCATAATAATATGATGCTCATTAGTAAGCGTTTTAAACCTTTTTAAATCATCACTTAAATGCCAAATGAGTTGGTTATTTTTTCCAATGGCATCATTTTCAGCCGCTGCAACAATAATAGTTAAGCAAGAAGTTATGTTAGTTTTTTTTTTATCGTCTGTTTTAGAACGCATATTAGATTGGTTGGTAACAGGAATTGTTTTTTTAAGCTCTTCAATACGCTGTTTTTGTTTTGCTACTAGCTTTTCTAATTGTGATTGTTCCCAATCTTTACCCATAAAATGATGTGTTATAAATACATTAAATGAATGATAAGCTAATAAAAATAGCCAAATTAAAATAGCAAAAACAAACCAGTTAGTATTAAAAGGTCTAAAACCCTTACCAAAGCCAAGAGCTAAATTCAATAATATAAAAAAGAGGGAACCAATTAAAAAATACACAAAATGAAAGTATAAACGTTTTTTCTGTTTAATACGTTTTTGAGCATTTTTAATAAGTTCTAATTGTTCTTTATCTATTTGAGGGTTATTTTTTTTTGTTCCAAACATACCTTTAAATCATTCTTGTAAAGTTAAAGATTTTTAACGATAAAATTAAATGCAAACCATGAATTAAAAAAACCATAAATACGCAAACGATTCCGTTTAAAAACCTTTGAAAATCAGTGAGAAAGAAATGAGTTTATAGTGATAATACTATAATTTAAAAGTTAATTTTATTGGGTTCTTTAAATTTTGTATTATTAATATTATCAAATTAATAATTCTAACATTTAAAAAATTTATAATATTAATGCCTTGAAAATTGTTTCTTAAATTTGCATAGTTAATTAATAATATTGAATTATGGCTATTACAAAACAATACTTAAAAAGCAAACCTGTTTGTAAAGTAACTTTTTCTGTTCCTGCAGAAAATGCAAGCGAGGTAAAAGTTGTTGGTACCTTTAATAATTGGGATACTAAAACAGAAGGACTTAAAAAATTAAAAAATGGTACCTTTAAAGGGACTGTTGATTTAGAAACTGGTAATTCTTATGAATTTAAATACATCATTGATGGTGTATATGTGAATGACTCAGAAGCCGATGGTTATTTATGGAATGATTTTGCTTCAGCAGAAAATGGGGTAATAAACCTTTAAAAATTAAAAAAAGGGCTTTCAAATTTTTGAAAACCCTTTTTTTATACAGCAACCTTTCCTTTAATATGTGGATGCGGATTGTAATCTACTAGCGTGAAATCTTCAAAAGTGAAATCAAAAATATCTTTCACTTCAGGGTTTAAAATCATTTTTGGTAAAGGTCTTAGCTCTCTTGAAAGTTGTAATTCCAATTGCTCAAAATGATTATTGTATATGTGAGCATCACCAAAAGTGTGAATAAACTCACCTGCTTCGTAACCACAAACTTGAGCCATCATCATGGTAAATAAAGCATAAGATGCAATGTTAAAAGGCACTCCTAAAAAGATGTCTGCACTGCGTTGATAAAGCTGACAAGACAACTTACCATCAGCTACATAAAATTGAAAAAAGGCATGACAAGGTGGTAAGGCTGCTTTTCCATTGGCTACGTTTTCACTGAATGATTTTGAAGTATCCGGCAATACAGATGGGTTCCATGCAGAAACCAGCATGCGTCTGCTATTTGGATTGTTTTTTAAGGTTTCAACAATTTCTTTAATTTGGTCTATGTCATCATTATTCCAATTTCTCCATTGATGTCCGTAAACTGGTCCTAAATCCCCATTTTCATCAGCCCATTCATTCCAGATTCTAACACCATTTTCAACTAAATAATTAATATTTGTATCGCCCTTTAAAAACCAAAGAAGTTCATAAACAATAGATTTTAAGTGGAGTTTTTTTGTTGTAACCATAGGAAATCCTTCGCTTAAATCAAATCGCATTTGATATCCAAAAACGCTTTTTGTTCCTGTTCCAGTACGGTCTCCTTTTTGATTTCCGTTAGTTAAAACGTGTCTTACAAGATCATGATATTGCTTCATAGTCATTTTTCCACAGCTGTGGAATTCTCTTTAAATTTTAATGAAATTCTAAAAAATAAAAATAGAAAAAAGGGTCGAACAGAAATTGTTTGACCCATAAATTATATTAAAAGTTATTAACTAAATTTTCTTAATGTGAAATTGTTTCCTTTATTTCATTTGGATCATGTTTATGTTTAAACATGATTGCAAAAGCTATGGCAATTACCAATGAATAAATGGCAAAAGTTAACCAGATGCCATGCCAGTCTTTACCTTCTGAAGTTGTAAAAAAGAGATCAATTAAATAACCGCTTATCACACTTCCAAAAATAGCTCCAAAGCCATTAGTCATCATCATAAATAAGCCTTGAGCTGAAGAACGAATTTTAGAATCGGTTGAAGTTTCCACAAATAATGAGCCTGAAATATTGAAGAAATCAAAAGCCATTCCGTAAACGATACATGATAAAATAATCATCCACAATCCATCTTCAGGATTGCCAAAAGCAAATAATCCAAAGCGTAATACCCAGGCAATCATACTAAAAAGCATTACCATTTTAATGCCGAATTTTTTTAAGAAAAATGGAATAGCCAATATAAATACAGTTTCCGAGATTTGAGAAATTGACATGATAATTGTGGAGTATTTAACCACAAAAGAATCTGCATACATCGGATTTAGTTTAAAATCGTCTAAATAAACATCTCCATATGCATTGGTTAATTGTAAGGCAGCTCCTAAAAACATACTAAAAATAAAAAACAAGGCTAGTTTATAGTTGGCAAATAATTTAAAGGAACTTAAGCCTAATAATTCAACTATTGATTTACTATCGGATGTTTCACGTTGTGGTTCACATTTAGGTAATGTAAAAGAATATATTCCTAAAAAAATAGCAGCTGCAGCTGCAATATAAAATTGATTTTCTGACGCTTTGTTTCCAGTTAAATTGGTTATCCACATAGCTGCTATAAAACCAATAGTACCCCAAACTCGAATAGGAGGGAAATCTTTTACAACATCCAATCCACTTTTCTTTAATGCGTTGTAAGCTACAGAATTTGATAGAGCAATGGTAGGCATATAAAAAATCATTGCTACCAATATACCCCAAAAAAACGAAACAGGATTAGCAGCCATTGGAATATATAAAAGGGTTAAACCCCCAAGAATATGTAAAATACCATATAATTTTTCTGCATTAACCCATCTATCGGCGATAATGCCACAAATGGTGGGCATAAAAATTGAGGCTATTCCCATGGTTGAAAAAATGGCGCCAAATTGTGCTCCATCCCAACCTTTTGTTCCAAACCAATAATTAGCAACTGTAATCAACCAAGCTCCCCAAACAAAAAATTGAAAAAAACTCATTAGGGTTAATCGGAATTTTATACTCATATTGTTGTATGTGTTAATTGTAGCTAGCGTTTAGAAATTTCGTCTCGAATATGGGCTGCTTTCTCATAATCTTCATTAGCAACGGCTTCATCTAACATATTGTGAAGCTCTTCAAGAGTTTTGGATTTGTAATTTTCTTTAGGTTTACTTAGCTCAAGTTCATCAGCTAATAAGTCGTCTACTAAAATGCTATCTTGTTCGCTTTCTTCTTCTTTTTTAGGATTTACTTTCAAGTAAATCCCAGCTTTATCCAAAATATTTTTATAAGTAAAAATTGGTGCCTGAAAACGTAGAGCCAAAGCTATGGCATCACTAGTTCTTGCGTCAATGATTTCTTCAATTTTATCACGTTCACAAATCAAACTAGAGTAAAAAACGCCATCAACTAACTTATGAATGATTACTTGTTTTACAATAATATCAAATCTATCGGCAAAATTTTTAAATAAATCGTGAGTTAATGGTCTAGGAGGGCGAATCTCTTTTTCGAGAGCAATGGCAATAGATTGTGCTTCAAAAGCTCCAATAACAATAGGTAATTTGCGATCACCATCAACTTCATTTAAAATTAAAGCATATGCCCCGTTTTGGGTTTGACTATAGGATATTCCTTTTATGTTAAGTCTTACTAAACTCATAATTATATAAAACGCAAATAACTGCTTAAATTTGGACTTTAGCAACTACCTTTTGCAGATAAACTTTAAAACACCAAATTAAACAGTTTGTTTGACAATACAATGTAGAAAAAAATATTTATTGTTGCGCTTTAAATGCTTTTAATTTTTCTATAAGTTGAGGTACAACAACAAAAGCATCTCCTACAACACCATAATCGGCAGCCTTGAAAAATGGCGCTTCTGGATCTGTATTTATTACAACTTTTACTTTTGATGCGTTTATTCCTGCCAGGTGTTGAATAGCACCAGAAATTCCGATAGCTATATACAAATTAGCTGCAACAGGTTTTCCTGTTTGCCCAACGTGTTCTCCATGTGGTCTCCAACCTAAATCTGAAACAGGTTTTGAGCAGGCAGTTGCAGCTCCTAAAACATCGGCTAATTCTTCAATCATTCCCCAGTTTTCAGGGCCTTTTAAACCACGACCTGCAGAAACAACTATTTCAGCATCAGCAATGGTAACTTTATTTGAAGCTTTGTCAACTGATTCAACTTTAATTCCTGAATCTGGAATTGAAGGAGAAAAATCTTCAGTAGTAGCAGACGTTTTATTTTCTTTTAAACCAAAACTATTTTTTGAAACGCCTAATAGTTTTACATCGGTATTGATTTGAAACATTTCGTAGGCTTTATTTGTGAAAGCTGAACGTTTTACAACAAATGGAGCAGTACTTAAAGGTGTTTCTAATACATTGGTAGCATAACCTGCATTTAAATTTATAGATAAAAGTGGTGCTAAATATTTACTGTTTACACTTGAACTTACAACTACAACTTTGGCACCTTCTTTATCGGCAGCTTGTTTAATTATAGCTGCATATATTTTTGCATTAAAGGCATCTAATGATGGATTTGAAACTTTTAAAACTTTGCTAACTCCATAGGTTTCTAGCTCAGAAGTGTCACCTGCATTTATGGTAATTGCTGTTACTGTGGTTCCTAATTGATCAGCAACTGCTTTGGCATATGAAGCCACTTCAAAAGCTATTTTTTTGAAACGTCCTTGATCTGATTCTGTATATACTAAAACTGACATAATTTTTTAATTTGAAATAGTTTGTTTGTTAAATAACTTTTGCTTCGTTGTGTAATAGATTGATTAGTTCGTCTAAATTATCAGGCGATACTAGTTTTACAGCGCCTTTTGGTGCTGGCTTTTCAAACTTAACCGAAGCTGTTTCAGGTTCAATGTCAATAGGTTCAACAACAGTTAATGGTTTTTGTCGAGCCATCATAATACCTCTCATATTTGGTATACGAAGATCAGCTTCTTGTACAATTCCTTTTTGGCCACCAACAATTAGAGGTAAGGTTGTAGATACAGTTTCTTTTCCTCCATCAATTTCTCTAACTACTTTAGCTGAAGTTCCTTCAACTTCAAGTCCTATACAATTATTCACAAAATTAGAATTTGTTAAACCTGCAATCATTCCTGGTACCATTCCACCATTATAATCAATAGATTCTCTACCAGCAATAATTAAATCATAACCACCATCTTGAACTACTTTTGCTAGTTGTTTAGCCACCATAAAACCATCGGTTGCTGCAATATTCACTCTTATGGCAGCATCTGCACCAATAGCTAATGCTTTGCGTAACGTTGGCTCGGTTTCTGCACCTCCAACATTAACAACTGTAACTTGTGCGCCTTGCTTTTCTTTAAACCACATGGCACGAGTTAAACCAAATTCGTCATTTGGGTTGATTACATATTGTACACCGTTAGTATCAAACTTTGTGTTGTCATCAGTAAAATTAATTTTTGATGTAGTGTCTGGAACATGACTTATACATACTAATATTTTCATTTTTAGTAATTTAATTTGTTTGTAATTAATTAAAAAATAGAATCAGATAACCTATATGATATGAAAAAATATAACTGAAACTATGATTTAGAAGTCACGAAGTTAATTATTTTATTCTGAATATTTACTATGCACGCATAATAAATTTTAAATAATTCTTTTGAGCATCTTAAATCATTTATTGTTATTTTTGCAATTCGATTTAAAAAATAGTTTGATGAAGACAATTCAATTTAGAGAAGCTGTATGCGAAGCAATGAGTGAAGAAATGCGTCGAGACGAAAGCATATATTTAATGGGTGAAGAAGTGGCGGAATACAATGGTGCCTATAAAGCATCAAAAGGAATGTTAGATGAATTTGGTCCAAAGCGTGTTATCGATACTCCAATTGCAGAGTTAGGTTTTGCTGGTATAGCAGTAGGTTCAACCATGACTGGAAACAGACCGATTGTTGAATACATGACCTTTAACTTCTCTCTAGTTGGTATTGATCAAATTATAAATAATGCAGCTAAAATCAGACAAATGTCTGGTGGACAATTTAAGTGTCCTATTGTGTTTAGAGGCCCAACAGCTTCTGCTGGACAATTAGGTGCAACACATTCACAGGCTTTTGAAAGTTGGTTTGCAAATACTCCTGGTTTAAAAGTGGTAGTGCCATCAAATCCATATGATGCAAAAGGATTATTAAAATCTGCTATTCGTGATGATGACCCGGTTATTTTCATGGAAAGTGAGCAAATGTATGGTGATAAAGGTGAAGTTCCAGAAGGAGAATATACAATTCCATTAGGAGTTGCTGATGTTAAAAGAGAAGGAACAGACGTAACAATCGTCTCTTTTGGGAAAATAATTAAAGAAGCTTATGCAGCAGCCGATGAGCTTGCAAAAGAAGGCATTTCATGTGAAATTATTGACTTGCGTACTGTGAGACCAATGGATAAAGAAGCTATTCTTAAATCTGTTAAGAAAACAAATAGATTAATAATTTTAGAAGAAGCATGGCCTTTTGGAAACGTTTCAACTGAAATTACATACATAGTGCAATCTGAAGCTTTTGATTATTTAGATGCACCAATTATTAAAATTAATACAGCTGATACACCTGCACCATATTCTCCAGTTTTATTGGCTGAATGGTTGCCAAATAGTAACGATGTTATTAAAGCTGTAAAAAAAGTTTTATACAAATAAATTAAAAGTTTTTACGTTATATAAACTTCATTAGCACGATTGTTGATGAAGTTTTTTTTGTAATATGAATATAAGAATACTTTTTGCCCTTTTCTTCATTGGATTTTTTTCCTCATTGGCTCAAACCAAAGTTAGTGGTTATGTTTTTGATGAAGACAATCAACCAGTTTCCTTTGCTAATGTTATTTTTAAAGGATCTACTCAAGGAACAATTACCGACGAGAACGGTAAGTTTTATTTAGAATCTTCTGATACTTGGTCAGAACTTAAAGTCTCCTTTATTGGATACGAAACTATTGTAGTTCCGCTAACCAAAAAAGTTAATTACGATTTAAAATTCATTTTAAAAGAACAAGCATCACAACTTGATCAAGTATTAATTGTAACAGGAAAACAACCCAAAAAGGATAATCCAGCAATTGATTTGCTCAGGAAAATATGGGAGCATAAACGAACAAATGGTTTAAAACAATTCAATCAATATAAATACGATAAATACGAGAAGGTTGAGTTTGATATCAACACCATTGATAGCGCTCTTATAAATAGTAAATTGTTTAAAGGAATGGAATTTGTTTTTAGTGAAGTTGATACTTCAAACGTTACTGGAAAAACATATTTGCCAATCTTTATTAATGAAGCTGTTTCAAAAGTTTATGGGGACAACATTCTGAACAAAGAAAAAGATGTCCTAGAAGGGAATAAAAATTCTGGATTTAGCGATAATCAAATCGTTATTGATTTTGTTAATGATTTGTATTCTGAATTCAATGTATATGATAATTACCTTAAGTTCTTTGATAAAAGTTTTGTGAGTCCACTTTCAAGAACAGGAATAAACACCTATAATTATGTATTATCAGACAGTACTTATATAGATAATAAGTGGTGTTATAATATCATTTATTATCCTAGAAGAAAAAATGAACTAACCTTTAAAGGAGATTTTTGGGTTGCAGATACAACCTATGCTATTAAAGAAATTAACTTACAAGCATCAAAAAGTGCCAATATAAACTGGGTAAAAGATATTTATATAGAGCAAGAATTTGAAGTGTTGAATGACTCATTATTTTTAGTAAAGAGAGATTATATGATGTCTGATTTTGCTCTTAGAAAAAAAGAGAAATCAAGAGGGGTTTATGGTAAAAGAACCACACTTTATAATAATTATGAGTTTGATAAGCCTTTAGATAAAAAATTCTATGAGCAAGAGGTTTATAACTATGATAAAGATGTATATGATAGAGATGAAGAATTCTGGAATGAAAATAGGCTAGAATCTTTAAATAAAGACGAAAAGGGTGTGTACAAAATGTTAGACACACTAAAAACCGTTAAAAAATTCAAGCAGCTTTATAATTTAGGAAGCATTTTAGCTTCTGGTTATATTGAATTTAACGAGCTTCCATTAGATTACGGCCCCATCTTTTCAACCTTTGGTTTTAATGAAGTAGAAGGGACCCGTTTAAGAACAGGAGGAAGAACCTATTTTGGTAAAAACGACCTTTGGCGTTTAGAAGGGTTTTTAGCTTATGGTTTCAAGGATGATAAGTTTAAATATGGAATATCTGGTAAATGGTTGTTAGACAAAAAAAGCCGATTGATTATTTCTGGCGGAAATAGAAGAGATGTAGAGCAAATAGGAGCCAGTTTAACCACATCAACAGATGTTTTAGGTAGAAGTTTAGCTTCATCTTCAGTAGTTGGAACAGGTGCTAATGATAAACTTACCTCAATAAATTTAACCAGTTTTGCAGTTGAATTAGAACCGGTACGAAATTTAATTTTTAGATTAGGAGCAAATTACCGCACTTTAGAATCTGCTTCTCCAACGTTTAGTTTAGACTATAATACACCAACTGGAGTTGAGTCTCAAATAAAACAATATGAAACAACCTTATCATTATCATATTTTCCAAAACGGAAAATGACTGGATTTGGGGTTGAAAGGCGTGAGGCAAATGATAATTTTGCTCGTCTTTTTGCACAAGTGAGTCGTGGAGATAAAAGCATTTTTAATAGTGATTTTAATTACACAAAAGTTCAAATGTCATACGTGCAACCTTGGTTAATAGGTGGTTTAGGAAGATTAACAACAACGATTGAAGCAGGTAAAACTTTTGGAGAAGTGCCTTTAGGGTTGTTAAGTGTCATTCCAGGGAATCAATCCTATTTTTCAATTTATAACACATTCTCTCAATTAGATTATTACGAGTTTGTCTCAGATACTTACACGTCAGTAAACTTTGAGCATAACTTTAATGGGCTGTTCTTTTCAAGAGTTCCTTTTTTAAGAAAATTCAATCTTCGTGAAATTGTTGGTATTCGAGGTGTTTGGGGAGATCTTTCAGATGAAAATTTTGCCTTAAGCAGAACAGCAAACCCAAACAGTATTCCTTTAGTAGCTCCAAACAAAAAAGTGTATTACGAATACAGCTTTGGAGTAGGAAACATTTTTAAGATTTTCAGATTAGATTTTAATTTTAGAGGTAATTATCTTGAAAATCCTAATGCCAGAAAATTTGGAGTTACCGGTACTTTTGGATTTCATTTCTAGGTTTCTAAAAAGTTTTTTTAGCTAATTCTATTGCTTTTGAAATGTCTTTTACAACAAATTTTTTGTCGATTATTAGGAACAAGGCATTTTTTTCAAAATCTTTTCTTAGAGTTTCACTTATTCCGGAAAGAATTACATTGATACCTCTTACTTTATAGGTTTTAATTATTTCTTTTAAGCTTTGGTATCCTGTGGCATCTATCATAGGTACATAACGCATTCTAATAATAATAACTTTAGGTTCTTGATTTGTGTTTGTTATGGTTTCTTGAAACTGGCGTGCGGCACCAAAAAAGAGAGGGCCATTAATTTCATAAAGTAAAGCGCCTTTAGGTAAATCAACCAATTCCTCATCAAACAAATGCTCGCCATTAACATTGTCGGTCAATATATTTTGAACTTGAACAGATTCACTCATTCGCTTCATAAACATAAAACTAGAAAGTACTATGCCTATTTCAATGGCAATAACCAGATCAAAAATTACGGTTAAGAAAAAGGTGGTTAGCATGATAATAATATCCATTCTATTACCTTTTAAAATAGATTTAAATTGTCTCCATTCACTCATATGATATGCCACTATAATTAAAATTCCAGCCAAACACGAAAGCGGAATTAATTTTGCATATGGTCCAAAAAGCAACATTATGGCTAGCAAAACCAAAGCATGAACAATTCCGGCTATTGGAGTTCTGCCACCGTTTTTAACGTTAGTTGCTGTTCTGGCTATGGCTCCAGTTGCAGGTATTCCGCCAAATAATGACGAGAAAATATTGGCACCACCTTGTGCAATTAGCTCGATGTTTGATCGGTGTTTTCCTCCAATCATTGAATCAGACACCACTGCAGAAAGTAAAGATTCAATACTTCCAAGTAAAGCTATGGCAAAAGCAGGTTGAATAAGACTCTGGATAGTATTGAAATCCACTTTAGGAAAGGATGGCAAATGAAAACTATTGGGAATACTTCCAAAATTACTTTCAATAGTATCAACAGGAATCTTAAGTAGTTGGACAATAATTGTAGAAATTAAAATGGCTATTATAGAACCAGGAATTTTTTTTATAAATTTTTGGAAAACCAACATAATGGTAATAGTACCAATGGTTATTGCAGTTGCATACCAGTTTATATTGCTGAAATTTTTAAAATAAACAATCCATTTATCAATAAAATCGGCAGGTAATTTAGTTATGTGAAGACCAAAAAAATCATTTATCTGTGATGAAAAAATAATTAAGGCAATGCCGCTTGTAAATCCTAAAATGAGCGAATAAGGAATAAATTTTAATAAATTTCCAAGTTTAGCAATCCCAAAGCCAATAATTATAAATCCAGCCATAAAGGTTGCAATGGTTAAACCATTGATACCATATTGTTCTACAATGCCATAAACAATCACAATAAATGCTCCTGTTGGTCCGCCAATTTGAACTCTGCTACCACCAAATGCTGAAATAATGATACCAGCAATTATGGCTGTTATAATTCCTTTTTCAGGTGAAACACCAGATGCAATGGCAAAAGCAATGGCAAGTGGTAAAGCTACAATACCAACTATTAAACCAGAAAGTGAATCTTTTATAAAAGTTTCTTTAGAGATGCCTAGCTTAAGAATTGAAAACAGTTTTGGGGTAAATTCTTTACTCATTTTCTTAATATAAAAAGTGATTTTTTATAGGATATGGTTTGATGCGAAGTTAATTGTTTTTCCTTGATTTTTTTAAATTTAATGCTATTTGATTGTGGTATTTTTATCATTTTTTTTTTCTTTTTAAAAAGTTTTAAAACAATCTTCAATTTGTTGCTTAATCTTTAAGGGATGAGTATCTTTGCTTTGCATTTTTAAATGCCTCAAAAAAAAAGAAAATCATTATAATTTGTAATATTAAATATGAGTAAGAAAAATGAATTAACCTTTGACGTGTTAATAGAAATCCCAAAAGGAAGTAGAAATAAGTATGAATATGATTTTACATTACATAAAATCCGTTTTGATAGAATGTTGTTCTCATCTATGATGTACCCTGGAGATTATGGCTTTATTCCTGAAACTTTAGCACTTGATAAGGATCCATTAGACGTATTGGTGTTAGGTACAGAACCAACCTTTCCAATGGTCGTTATGGAAGTAAAACCAATTGGAGTTTTTCATATGACGGATGAAAAAGGACCTGATGAAAAAATTATTTGTGTACCAGTATCAGACCCTATTTGGAGTCAGAATAATGATATAAGTGATTTAAATCCTCATAGATTAAAAGAAATTGAGCACTTTTTTCAAGTGTACAAAGATTTAGAGGAAAAGAAAGTTGATGTTGGAGGTTGGGGAAGTGCTGAAGAGGCCATAGAAATATATCATAATTGTGTAAAGCGTTATGATGAAAGCGAACATAAGAAAAAGAGAACTTTTACCATCTAATTATTGGATTGTCAAAATATCACAAAAAAAATTAAAACCATCTTATTATAAGGTGGTTTTTTTTATCAATTATATTTTACTATTTTTAGTCGATTCAAAAAAAAATTAACTAACAACTAATCATTAATATGGAATTATTAGTAAAATTTCTTCCCGCTTTTGGGGCCCTAGGTCTTCTATTTGTTTTTGTTAAAAACGTTTGGATAACTAAACAGGAGGTAGGTTCTCCAAAAATGGCTAACATAGCCAAACACATAGCAGATGGTGCTATGTCATTTTTAAAAGCTGAATATAAAATTTTAGCAATTTTTGTAGTTGCAGTAGCAATTTTATTATTCTTAAAAGGAAATTCTGAAGAGGGTTCCAATGGTATTATTGCATTATCATTTGTGGTAGGAGCAGTTTGTTCTGCTTTGGCTGGTTTTATTGGAATGAGAGTAGCAACTAAAGCAAATGTAAGAACAACCCAAGCGGCAAGAACATCTTTAGGTAAAGCTTTAGAAGTTGCATTTGCAGGAGGAGCTGTTATGGGATTAGGTGTTGTTGGACTAGGTGTTTTAGGATTGAGTAGTTTGTTCATGATTTATCAAAGCATATGGCCAGGTTCAGAAAATATTCCAATGGTATTAAATGTGCTTTCTGGGTTTTCTTTAGGAGCTTCATCTATAGCCTTATTTGCACGTGTTGGTGGAGGTATTTATACCAAAGCAGCAGATGTTGGTGCAGATTTAGTTGGTAAAGTTGAGGCTGGAATTCCTGAAGACCATCCTCTAAACCCTGCTACTATTGCAGATAATGTTGGTGACAATGTTGGAGACGTAGCTGGAATGGGAGCAGATTTATTTGAATCTTATGTTGGTTCTATTATTGGAACCATGGTATTAGGCGCCATTATTGTTACTCCTGGTTATGGAGGTCTAGGAGCTGTGTATTTACCGCTTGTATTGGCAGCCGTTGGTATTGTAATGTCTATTATAGGAACCTTATTTGTTAAAGTTAAAGATGGAGGTTCACCACATAAAGCTTTAAATTTAGGAGAATTTGGCTCTGGGTTTTTAATGATTATAGCTTCCTATTTTATTATTGAAGCTATGATTCCAGAAACAGTTGAAGGATTACCATTTGGTTCTTTTGGTGTTTTTATGGCTACTCTTGCTGGATTAATTGCAGGATTCTGTGTTGGTAAAGTAACAGAATATTACACGGGTACAGGTACTAAACCTGTTACTTCAATTGTAAGGCAATCTGAAACAGGTTCTGCTACCAATATTATTGCTGGTTTAGGTGTAGGTATGATGTCTACTGCTATTCCAATATTATTAATAGCGGCTGCAATTATGGTTTCTCATTATTATGCTGGTTTATATGGTATTGCTATTGCAGCCGTTGGAATGTTAGCTAATACAGGAATTCAGTTAGCTGTTGATGCTTACGGACCAATTTCTGATAACGCAGGTGGTATAGCAGAAATGGCTGAATTACCAAAAGAAGTTCGTGAACGTACAGATAAATTAGACGCTGTAGGAAATACTACTGCTGCCATTGGTAAAGGATTTGCAATTGCTTCTGCTGCGTTAACAGCGTTAGCCTTATTTGCAGCCTTTATGCATACGGCACACGTAGAAGCAATTGATGTATCTAAACCAAATATCATGGCTGGATTATTAATAGGAGGAATGCTACCATTTGTGTTTTCTGCTTTATCAATGAATGCTGTAGGGCGTGCTGCTATGGCAATGATTGAAGAAGTTCGCCGTCAATTTAGAGACATTCCGCAATTAAAAGCAGCTTTAAAAGTTATGAGAGATGTTGATTCAGATATGTCTAAAGCAACAGAAGAACAAAGAAAAATATTTGATGCAGCTGATGGTTATGCTGAATATGAAAAATGTGTTGAAATATCAACAAAAGCATCTATTAAGGAAATGGTATTACCAGGTTTAATGGCCTTAGCTGTTCCGGTTGCTGTAGGCTTTATTGGAGGAGCCGAAATGCTAGGAGGATTATTAGCTGGAGTAACAACTTGTGGGGTTCTTATGGCAATCTTCCAATCAAACGCTGGCGGTGCTTGGGATAATGCCAAGAAAATGATTGAAGCCGATGGTCGTAAAGGTTCAGCAGCTCATAAAGCAGCAGTTGTTGGTGATACAGTTGGAGATCCATTTAAAGATACATCTGGACCTTCATTAAACATTTTGTTAAAATTAATGTCGGTTGTGGCTTTAGTAATTGCACCTAGTATTGCTCTAGACAATGATGCCGTGACTGTTTATGCTGAGAGTGGATTAACTAATTCAAAAGAAGTAAAAGTTGTCATGAGCAGTAATGATGATGGTATCTATACCGCTACTGTAACTACCGTAAACAATGTGAATGGAGAGGAAAAAAAGACTGAACAAGTTTTTAAAGGAACCGAAGCAGAAGTTAAGGATGAAATTGAAGCTTTAAATGATAAAAATGAATCTGTAAAAGTACTTATTGAAAAACAGGTTGAAAAAGAAACAAACTAGCTAATTATTATATTATTACAAATGAAAAACCACACTTTTATGTGTGGTTTTTTTATTATTTAAAAAGAATTGTTTTTTAAAACAATCCGTTAATTTCTGCATCAATAGTATTAATGATAGTTCCTAAATCCTCTGGTTTTTCAACAAAATCTAAATGGTCAACATCTATAATAAGTAATTTTCCTTTGTCATAACCATGAATCCAAGCTTCATAGCGTTCATTCAATCTGCTTAAATAGTCAATGCTGATGGAGTTTTCATAATCTCTGCCTCGTTTGTGGATTTGAGAAACTAAGTTTGGGATTGAGCTTCGTAAATAAATTAAAACATCTGGGCCATGAACCAGTGATTCCATTAAATCAAAAAGTGATTTGTAGTTTTCATAATCACGGTTAGTCATTAAACCCATAGCATGAAGGTTGGGCGCAAATATATGTGCGTCTTCATAAATAGTTCGGTCTTGAATAATATCTTTTCCGCTTTTTCTTATTTGTAAAACTTGACGAAATCTACTATTTAAAAAGTAAACCTGAAGGTTAAAACTCCAACGCTCCATTTGGTTATAAAAGTCATCTAAATACGGATTGTCTACAACATCTTCAAGTTGTGCTTCCCATTTATAATGTTTTGCCAGTAATTTAGTAAGCGTAGTTTTTCCGGCGCCTATGTTTCCTGCAATTGCAATATGCATAATATCAGTTGGTTTTTAATTGGAATTTCTGAAGGGTTTCATCATTGTAAATATACAAGGTTTCGTTGGTTACAAAAAACTGATTTATTAACAAATTTGGAATTTTAATTGGAAGGATTTGCGTGGTCCCCTTTTTTAAATAAAACAAAGCATTATCCTTTTTTAAAATAATATTTTCATCACTTTCATCCATTTTTGTAAATCCATCATTAGCTATTTTTGAAATTAAGGTTCCAAAATAATTGTAAATTAATAAATTGTCTACGGTTAGTAACCAACAGTAATTATAGTTGCTCTTTATATCTAACACATTGCTTTTTATGGGTAACGTTTTAAATTTGGTTGAATTGTATTTATAATCATAAACTTCCAGTTGTTGCTTGTCTTGATTAAATAACCATAATGTGTTATCATTTCCTGTTGAAATATGTGATACATTACGATAAGGTTGCATAGAACTAAAATCTATTTTGAATATTTCGGCTAACCTGTTATCAAGTATTATAACCGAATTAAAATCTTTATAAAACAAATTAATTTTTAAAGTATTGAATGTATTTGCTGATGAAATATTTCCTAATTGCAAATTATTATAAGAAATGGTTTTTGTAGCATCTTTTTTATAAAACACATTGTTGCTAATATAGTACATGGTGTTAAAACCATCAATGGCAACTGGCGTTTCAACCTTTAATTTTATTGAAGAAATAAAATTAGCTTCAATAGATTCTTGAGAAAATATTGAGAATGAAATAAATAATATAAAACAAGTGATTTTCATACTGACATGAAAAATACAAAAACCAAATCACTTTTAATAAATTAACTTGTAACCAAATCCACGAACATTAATAATTTGGATAGAATCATCTTGATTTAGCTTTTTACGGAGTTTGGTTATAAAGACATCCATACTTCTTGCACTAAAAAAATCGTCATTTCCCCAAAGCTTATTAAGAATTAAAGACCTATCTAAAACGGCATTTTTGTTTTTTATAAGATGAAATAATAAGTGTGCTTCTCGGTGTGTTAGTTGAGATGGAGCATCATTGTTAAATTGAAGGAGTTGCTTCGGGAAATTAAACGTGTATTTACCTACCTGCAATATTTCGGCTGTTTTTTGAAGATGCTTTCGGTTAAGTAAGTTATTAATGCGAGCAATAAGTTCTTCAATGCTAAAAGGTTTTTTAAGATAGTCGTTTCCACCAATGGAGAAGCCTTCAACAACATCTTGGGTTTGCGATTTTGCTGTTAAAAAGATAATAGGAATGTACTCATCAACATCTCTAATATCTTTAGCCAAAGTAAAACCATCTTTTTTTGGCATCATTACATCAAGTACTAATAATTCTGGCTTACAATTAGTATAAACCTCAAAAGCCTTTTCCCCATCTTCACATAACAAGACATTAAAATTTCGGGTTTCTAAACTTTCTTTGATGATTTGCCCCAAAGCAGGCTCGTCTTCAGCTAAAAGTATGGTTATTGGTTTATTCATTAGGTAGCGATATTTTAAATGTTGTTTCGCTCTTGTTCAAATCTAAATGGATAATACCACCATGTTTTTCTGCTATTTTTTTGGAGTAATAGAGGCCTATTCCAAAACCTTTAACATCATGGGTGTTGCCTTTTGGAACGCGATAAAATTTCTCGAATATTTTTTCTTTGTGAGACTTTGTTAATGTATTGCCGTTATCAGAAATTGAAACAGTAAATGCGATTGGTGTTTGTGATAAATGAATAGAAATAGTGTTGCCGCCATATTTAATGGCATTGTCCAAAATATTATTTATAGTATTTTCAAAATGAAATACATCAACTTTAGCAATAATTGCATCTTGTTCAGATTTTAAAGAAATGGTTTTATTATTGGTTTGCATGCTATGTTTGTTAACCAACATGCTTATGAGGTCGGTTATATTTGTGTATTCTTTATTTAATTGTAAACTATCACCATCTAAGGTAGCGGTCTCTAGTAGTTTTTCAACCATCACATTTAATTTTGATAGTTGATTGCTTGACATATCTAAATAGCTTTTTGTTTTTTCTTTATCATCAATCACATTAAAATTCTTAATACTTTCTATAGCTACACCAATAGTGGCAATTGGGGTCTTAAATTCGTGGGTAATATTGCTTATTAAATCATTTTTAACTTCTGCTAGTTGCTTTTGGTTTTTAATGATTTTTAAAAGATAAAAAAGACAACTAATAACTGCCAATATTAAAAGTAACGATATTAAAATACTTGAAAGAATACGTTTTAAAATAATCTTGGTCTCGTTTGTGAAATGAATTTTTAATTCACTAAATTTTGGTAAAAAAGTTGATTTTGAGCTAACAGACAAAAAATCGTTATCAATATGATTTGTAGTTTTTTGGATGGTAGTGGAATCCTTTTTGAATGTTAAGCCATAAGTAATGTTTAATTGTTTTCGTTGTAATTCTTCATGTAGTAAACTATCAATAGTCTCTAGGTTTAATGAATCATTGGTCATTGAAATCAAAACCTTTGAGGTTAGTGTTTTAAAGCTGTCCAAATGCAGTTTATGAATTGAATTGTTTGAGGTCTTTTTTAAAATAACTTTGTTAGAATACCATTCGTTATTTGATTCGTCTTGATAAAGATGTTCTATTATTGTATCGGTGTGTATGTCTTTTAAGGTATCTAAATGATTCTTTTTGTTTGTAAAAATTTGAATGTTTTTAATAATACTATCTAATTTTATGTCATTTGAAAGAGTGTCATTATCTGTTGTAAAAGCAAACTCTAAGGTGTTTTTTTTGGCAAGATTAGCAAAGTAGTTTTCAATAGCTGTGTCCAAACTCAATTGTACCTCGTTGATTAATTGTTGTTTACTAGAAAGATAGTTTTTGTAATTCCAATATAGCTGAACCCAAACGGTGCCCAGTATAACACACGCTATAAAGTATAGAATCCATTTTAATTTAGAATCGTTCATAAATCAAAAGTAAATTTAAAAACCATATAAAACCAATCGGTTAACACACGTTAACACTCATTAACTGTAAAGTATCATTTAAGATTTAATATTTGCAATATCATTAATCAAAAAACGAACAGATATGGTTACAATTATTAGATTCATTATTGTTACAACCTTGACATTGGCAACCTTTAGTGCTAGTGCTCAGAATTTTAAAGGAGAAGCTACTTATAAAACAAAGAGAAAAGTAGATATCAAGTTAGATAGTACCCAAGTAAATTCTGAAATGCATCAAAAGATGTTAGAAATGTTTAAAAAGCAGTTTGAAAAAACATTTATTTTGAGTTTTAATAAAGAAGAATCGCTTTATAAAGAAGAGGAAAAGCTAGGAGCACCACAACCAAGCAATGTGCAAATGGTTATAGTAAACACAGATGAATCAGATATTTTGTACAGAAACCTAAAAGAAAAAAGATACACCTCGAAAAATGAGGTTTTTGGGAAGATATTTTTAATAAAAGATACACTGCCTAAATTAGAATGGACGTTTGAAAAGGAAACCAAAAATATTGGAGAGTACACCTGTTTTAAAGCCACTATGAAACACATGGTTCCAATAGTGACAGGAGGTATCAGTATTAATGATGATAAAGATTTAAAAGCAAATGAAAATAAAGAGCCACAAATGGAGGAAACAACTATTACTGCTTGGTACACAACACAAATACCAATAAGCAATGGACCAGCAAGATATTATGGTTTGCCAGGGTTAATACTTGAAGTTAATGATGGTACAGAAACCATTGTTTGCAGTAAAGTTGTATTAAATCCTGAAGGTAACGCAGATATTGTTGAACCAAGAAAAGGTAAGGTAGTTAATCAGGCAGACTTTGAATCTATTGTGGAGAAAAGAATGCAAGAGGAGAATGAAAGAAGAGAAAGTAACCGTAACGACGACGATGGTGGACACAGAATAGAAATTAGAATAGGAGGATAATTTTTTTGTGAATACTTTAACATTTCTAGCTTAAACTTATTTGTTTAATATAAGTCAAATAAAAAGTTCATTTTTATTAACCTAACAAACAATTCCAATGAATTCAAGTAGAATTAGACTTAGTATTTCAGCACTTTTCATCTTTAGCTTTTTCTTATCACATGCACAAAAGGATTTTCAGGGAAAGGCTTATTATGAATCCAAAACAACAATGGATATGAGCAATTTTGGTGGTGGTCAGTTAAGCGAAGAAAGAAAAAAGCAAATTGCAGAACGAATGAAAAGTGCCCTTGAAAAATCATACATTCTTACATTTAACCAATCAGAATCTATTTATAAAGAAGAAGAAAAGTTAGATGCTCCAAGCCAAGGTGGCGGTATGCGTATTGGAATGATGAGTCTTTCGGGTGGTAATCAGTATAAAAATGTAAAAGAGCAACAACTACTTCAGGAAAATGAGCTCTTTGGAAAACAATTTTTAATAAAGGATAGTTTACCAAAATTAAATTGGGAATTGGGTTCTGAAACCAAAACAATCGGACAATATATGTGTTTTAAAGCAACTGCTGTTAAAGATGCGGATGGATTTGATTTTAATAGTTTTAGAAGACCGCCAGAAAATGATAAGCCCAAAGATTCAACAAAAACAAATTCTGAAGAGATTAAAGAAGAGCCAAGACAAATAATCGTTACTGCCTGGTACACACCACAAATTCCAGTAAATCAAGGTCCGGGTGAATATTGGGGTTTACCTGGTTTAATACTTGAGGTTAATGCAGATAGAACAACTATTCTGTGTTCTAAAATTGTTTTAAATCCTTCAGAAAAAGATGTTATAAAAGCGCCTTCAAAAGGGAAAGAAGTTACAAAATCTGAATACGAATCCATTCAAAAAGAGAAAATGGAGGAAATGAGAGAGATGTTTAGAGGCAGAGGCGGACAAAGAGGACCAAACCATTAATTTTTAAGCAACAATTACATTTAATGAGAAAAATTATTTTTTTAATGCTGCTGTTTGCGGTAAACATCACTTTTGCCCAAGTAAAAATTGAAGGTGTTGTAAAAGACAGTATAGGAAATCCTTTAGAATTGGCCAATGTCATTGCCATCAATCAAAAAACACAAAAGTTAGATTCCTATGGCATTACAAACAACGATGGTCGCTTTAAGTTGTCTGTTGAAAAGAATTCAACGTATAAATTGCAGGTAAGCTATATTGGGATGAAAACGGCTCAAATAGAAATTACTACAACAGATGCCGACATTAATAACGACATTACTTTACAAAACGACAATACCTTAGATACTATAGAGCTTGTGTACGAAATGCCAGTTGTGGTAAAAGGCGATACTATTGTTTATAATACAGATTCATTTACATCTGGAACTGAGCGAAAATTAGGAGATGTTTTAAATAAGTTGCCGGGTGTTGAAGTGAATGATGAAGGACAGATTCAAGTTGAAGGAAAAACGGTTGGAAAAGTAATGGTTGAAGGCAAAGATTTTTTTGATGGCGACTCAAAATTAGCGACTCAAAATATACCAGCCAATGCCATTGATAAAGTTGAGGTGCTTAAAAATTATTCAGAAGTTGGCCAGTTAAGTAGTGTAACAAACAATCAGGATAATATTGCAATTAACATAAAACTTAAGCAAGGAAAAAAGAATTTTTGGTTTGGTAATGTTACCGCTGGATTAGGCGATTCAAAAAACAACACATTGTATTTGGCGCAACCCAAATTGTTTTATTACAGTCCAGATCATAGTATAAACTTTATAGGCGATTTAAATAATATTGGAGAAATTGCCTTTACACGAAGAGATTATTTCAATTTTACAGGCGGATTTAGAAGCCCTAGCAGAAGCAGTGGAACAAGCATAAATTTAGGAGGTAATGATTTAGGATTTTTATCGCTACAAAATAACCGGGCAAAAGACATTAACACCAAATTTGGAGCTGCTAATTTTAGCTACTCACCAAAAAAGACTTTAGATGTTAGTGGTTTTGCCATTTTTTCAAGCAGCAAAACCGAGTTACAAGAAAATAATTCCATTGTTTATACCGACCCAAATTTAGGAATTCCTGATGAAAATACAGAAAGTAATACAACACAACGTAGTGATTTGGGAATGCTAAAATTTAGTACAAAATATAAACCTAACGCAAACAATCAACTGGATTATGATGTGTTGGCAAGAACTTCAAAAGAGTCTCAAGATCAATTATTTTATTCATCAGTAAACGGTAATATTAATCAATTGGAAAAATCGTCACCGTTTAGTATCAACCAAAATTTAAACTACTATTATACGCTTGATGATAAGAATATTTTTGCTTTTGAAGTACAACATTTGTTGCAGGATGAAGACCCGTTTTATAATGCTTTTTTAGAAGATAAAGACAGTTACTTAAATACAGCATCAGCTTTAGGGCTTGATGATTCTCAATCTGGATTTGATATAGCTCAAGATAAACGCGTGAAATCAAATCAAGTAGATGCTAAGTTGGACTATTGGAATATCCTAAATCAAAAAAGCGATATCAATTTTACTTTAGGAACCATTTATAGTAAGCAGGATTTCAACTCCAATATCTTTCAGTTTTTAGATGACAATTCAAAATATGAAACGACTCCAACAATAAATGATGGGATAGATTATAATGATATTTCATATACGTTTAATGATGTGTATTTAGGGTTGCATTACCGATTAAAATCAGGCATTTTTACTTTTACACCAGGAGTTTCGGCACATGCTTACAGTTCTAAAAACGATCAGTTTAATGTAAATTTCAAAGACAACTTTTTTAGGTTATTGCCAGATTTTAATATGCTTATGCAGTTAAAAAAGAGTGAACAAATTGTATTTAATTATGCCATGCAAACCAGTTTTACAGATGTAAACCAGTTTGCCAGAGGCTTGGTTTTAAATAATTATAAGTCTATTTTTTCTGGAAACCAGGAATTAGAAAGTGCTTTGGCTCATAATGTAAGCTTGTCATATTTTAGTTTTAATATGTTCAATTACACCAATGTAAATGCCAGAATTAGTTATACAAAAACCATTGATAGACTTAGAACCACATCACAGTTTGAACCTGGAAGTGTTGTTAATGTTAGCTCACCTATTAATTCTGATTTTGCCGATGAAAGCGCCAGTGCTTTTGCGCGTGCCCAAAAAACCATTGGTAAATTCAGAGCCATGTTAAGTGGTAATTTTAGTTATAGTAAATTCAATCAGCTTATTAATAGTCAAGCTTCGGTTAACGAAAATTACTCTCAAACTTATAGAACTACTATAGGAACAAATTTTAGAGAAGCTCCAAATTTTGAAATTGGATATAGATATGTAATTCAGGATAATGACCAAGGTTCGAGCAGAACGAAATTTTATACTAAGGCACCTTCAGTTGAATTTGATGCCTTGTTTTTAAAATCATTTACTTTTAAAACAGATTACAGTTATAATAATTTTAGCAGAGGAAATACAACGATTAATGATTATGAGTTTTGGGATGCCTCATTGTCTTACAAAAAGAATAAAGACAGCAAGTGGGAATACGAAATTAAAGCTACCAATTTGTTGGATGCCAAATCGCAAAACACAAGTAATACAGGAAGTGTTTCTGTAAGTGCTACAGAGTATTATATACAACCACGGTTTTTAACCTTTAGGTTGAGGTATGAGTTATAAATTAGTTTGACTTTTTTTTGGAGTTTCGTTTAACGCCACGCGGATATGGCGAGTTGCGTTGGCAGCTTGCTGCCATTAGCGATAGTAGCCATTAGACGCATATTCGCTATATCCGATGTTAGGTATAGTGGCAAAGGCAATTTAGTGAAAATATCTTTTGGTTTGACAATGGGTTTATGGCGAAAGTGCAGTCGTACTGCGTGGCGTTAGGAACATTTAGTGTTTGCAGGTGGCACGGAGTGCCGCAAACACGTGTCGAAGGCATTGTTCCTAACGGTTTGTATAAGAATAGTAGCCGACTGCGGAACTCAATGTTTTCAAGTTAATACTAAATTTTATGCGGGCTACAATGTTCATATTTACTACTATCTCGGCTATTATTTTTATACTTTGTTATGTGCTTTTAATTTTACTTCTTATCAATATTTCATCAATAATCAGCAGTAAATCATTATACTCTGTTGTCTGTTTCCAATTTGTGTAATTATCACCTTGCAAAAGACTAATAACTTTTACCAAGTCTTTAGTTTTAAAACCAATGGGAAAATAATCTTCAATATCTCCCCGTCTAAGTATAAAATTATTATTGTTTTTTTGGTCACTAATCAATTTTTTAAGAGAAACTTCCTCAGAAGGACTAAGAGTTAATTTAAGTTTTCTTCTAAAGGATTTTATATATTCCCAAATAATCTCAAGTTCATCTGTTTTCTTTTCGGAAATAGCCCTCTCGATAATCTGAACTAACGAGTCGCCATCTTTACTTTTTTGATTTTTAATTACATCTTTCTCTATTTTCTTTCTATTGCTTGCAAATAATGTCTTAATTTCGGAAGAACCTATTTCATTTACATAATCCAAATCACTTATAAAATATGTTGGAATTTTTAGAGAAGAAAGGAACTTTTTAAAATTGTCAACATTTGATTTACCCTTAATTTCTATAATTTCAACAATTCTTGTTGCATTAAAACTTTCAATTTGTTCATTAAGAATCTTTTGAAAAACTAACCTATCGGTTATTCCTTCAACTAAAAGTACAACATCAGCGAAGAAAATCTTTTCATTATTAGTACTATTTACAATATGTAGGATATCTCTTAGCTTAAATGAATCTGAATCTTTTAGAGTGATTTCTTTGCTAACATTATTAATATCCTTATAAATTCTAAAAATATGATTGTAAGACCTATCATTAATAAAGGTTGGTGAATGTGTTGATAGAATAAATTGATTCTTTGTTACACGAGAAAGTTCTATGAATAAATCTAACAATACATTCTGCCACCTTGGGTGCAAGTGTAATTCAGGCTCATCAATAATAATGATTCCGTTGTTAATATTAAACGCAAAAACACCCAGCAAAAAGTTTATTATTTCTTTTTCTCCAGAACTTGCTTGGTTTATATAGAACTCTTTACTCTCTTTGGTTAAAACTATCTCATATATATTTTTATTCTTATCAATTAGCCTTAAATCCCAACCATACCCTAATTTTCCAAGATATTTAGAAACTAATTTAACTTCTTCATCATTCATCCATTTTTGGATATAACCTTCACTTGTAGCTTCATCCTCAAATCCCCGTCTTTTTTCTGCAAAGTAGATTGTAGCAAGGTTTATTAATGAAAAAACAGATTTTGATGTGGTGTTAATTACAGTTTGTAGAACTTGATAGAAGTTTTGATTTGAAAGATTTGCTTGTAAATTTTGCAAATTTGCCCCACGATAAGGGCTAAAATATAAATAATTAGTATGCAGTTTTATCGCAGGTAATTCTCTGATAAGAATAAGCAAAAATTCAAAATAGTTTAAATACTGAAAGAATAACAGTTTTTTTGGCGTTTCATTTTGATTATTGACAGAATAGTTTTTAATACTGTATGTTAGTTTTTCGTCTACAGTGAGTACTGAGTTATTCCAAGCTTCTATTTGCTTTATTTGGTGATTATAATCTTGTGCATTTCGAAAATCTGACAACTTGTCTTTTATACTATCTATGTTCTGAACAACTTCATTGATATTATCAATATCTTCTTGTTTTACAATAAAATCAATTTCAATTTCAGAATCCGAAGAGTCTCCATAAAATTTATCAAGAAACTGCTGAATGTTTCTAAATGCTTGATTTTGACTTATATTTTTAAAGAATCCTTGTGTGTCATTGGATTCATTTACAGTATATGGTAACAGAAAATATTGGCGAATACATATAGTTATAATATCTAATAGGTTGCTTTTCCCACTTCCATTAGGTCCAATTAGAATATTAAAATCATCATTTAAGTTGATTTCGATTTGCTCTCTAAAGCTTTTTACATTTTTTATTCTAATACTCTGTAATTTCATATCTAAATCCTGTTCATTCTTAATGCTCTAATTGCACATAACTATTATGATATGAATACGCTTTAATTATTTATATCAATCGTTAAACGAAGTTAGTCAATTTTTCTGACAAAATCAAAAAATGGTTTATTCCTTTTCTTCACTGCAATAGTTCATAACTGCAGTAAAAACTTGTTCTCTCACTGGGTTTAAATTATAATAGAATAGAGAATTTAAAAGTCCCATATTTTGGCGATTAATCAGCATAATTACAGAGATATCATATTTAGGTACAACGGCAATACTGGTGCCTGTAAACCCGGTATGCCCAAAACTACCTTCGGGCGCATTTTTTATTACAGCATTATTGGCGTCCATCATCCAACCCAATCCGTTATTAAACTCATCTTGGGTTAAAAATAAATTGATGGTGTTTTCAGAGATCAATTGAAAATCTTCAGTTTTACCATGATGTTTTAATACATCAACTACTTTTTGCAAATCTGAAATTGTAGAGAACAATCCTGCATGACCGGAAACCCCATTATTTGCATACCAGGCATTGCCATCATTTGCTTCGCCTTTAAGCGTATATTGTCTCCATCCGTTCCATTGGTTCACGTTGATGCTATCTATTGTAAACCCAAGCGTGGAATCGGTTACCATTCTTTTCTCGTAAGGATTTCCGTGAGATGTTGCAGCTATGTTATATTCCGATTTACTTTTAAGTGGATTATACATGGTGTGTTCCATTTTTAAAGGAATAAAAATGTTTTGTTCCATATACTCTTCCAAAGAAAGGTTGGAAACGGTTTCAATTATTTCACCTAGTAACATAAAGCCCAAATCACTGTAATGTCTGCCACTGCCAACAGGAAACTTTAAAGGAAGTTCATCAATAATTTTATAAACTTCTTGTTTGTTGTTGCAATAATAAAACATTGGGTACCATTCGTAAAGTCCAGAAGTATGGGTAAGCAAATGCCTGATGGTGATTTTATTTTTATCAACAGTATTAAAAGCTTTAATGTATTTAGAAACAGGGTCGTCTATTTTAACAAGTCCTTTATCGACCAACAACATCATAGAAGTTGTAGTGCCAATTACTTTTGTAAGCGATGCAATATCATAAAGATGATTGATTGTTGTTTTTTCAGGATTCGCAACGATCTGTTCGTTGAAGTCTTTTAAAAAGGCATAACCAAAAGCGTTTTTATAAATCTCTTCGTCACCCTGTTTTATTAATATAACAGCGCCAGGAATTTTAGATTGGTCTATTTCGTTTTGTAAAATGGTATTAATTTCTGTGATTAATTTTTCTTTGTTTTGAGCAATAGAAATTTGATGAATAGTAAAAAGAGATAAAAAAAGAACAATAATTTTTTTAGACATGAAGTAGATTTTTAAAAAGTAAACTAAGTTATAATTTTTTTCTTATTCAACACTTTCTAAATTAAATCTCCAGAAAAAAATGGTTTCATGATATTACAGATACATTAAGAATACATTATCATAATTTTTAATGGTTTAAAAACCATTTATTTAACTAATTCTTAATTATTAAAATAAATAAACTTTAAATACTTAGTATATTTTTAAATACCAAATGTACGTGTAATTTTTAGCTGCTACTATGAGCAAAACCGGTTCTAAAAAACGAAAAATTGACCTTGTTGTTATTTCAGATATCCACTTAGGAACTTATGGATGTCAAGCTTCTGAATTATTAAATTACCTAAGAAGTATCAAGCCAAAAAAGGTGATTCTTAATGGGGATATTATTGATATATGGCAGTTTAAAAAAAGCTATTGGCCTAAAGAACATATGCAGGTTATTAAGCACATTATTAAATGGATAACCGATGGTGTTGAGGTGTATTATATTACTGGAAATCATGATGAAATGCTGCGCAGGTTTGTGAATTTTAAAATTAATTCGTTTAAGATTGTTAATAAAGTTGTACTTAAACTTGATGATAAAACAGCTTGGTTTTTTCATGGCGATGTGTTTGATGTGACCATGCAACATTCAAAATGGTTGGCTAAATTAGGTTCTAACGGTTATGACTTGCTTATTTTAATTAATAGTTTGGTAAATAAAATAAGCAGTTTTTTTGGCAAAGGAAAAATATCGTTATCTAAAAAAATAAAAAACAGTGTAAAAAGCGCCGTTAAGCATATAAATAATTTTGAGAAAACGGCGATTGATATTGCTGTTGAAAACAATTTTGATTATGTAGTTTGTGGGCATATCCATCATCCAAAAATGGAAACCTTTCAATCATTAAACAAGGAAGTTACTTACTTAAATTCTGGGGATTGGGTTGAGAATTTAACGGCTCTTGAATATCATAAATCTAAATGGACTATTTATAAGTATGATGAAGATGATTTTAAATCATTAAATAAAGAGCATGATGAACATGAAGGCATCCTTGAAAAATCCAATAAAGAAATTTTCAACGAATTATTAATGGATTTTAATTTAATACGGCCATTATGAAGATTTTATACGCAGTTCAGGGCACAGGAAATGGTCATTTAAGTAGAGCCAAAGAAATATATTCTGTTTTAAACAATCGCGTAGATGTTGATGTGCTTGTAAGTGGAAGTCAGTTTGAAATTGATTGTCCTTTTCCTGTAAAGTACCAACTTAAAGGAATCGTTTTTGTTTTTGGTAAAAATGGTGGAATAGATTATTTAAAAACCTTAAAATCAAATAATCCGTTTAAAATTTTTAAAGAAATAAAGAACTGTGATTTGAGTGATTATGATTTAATAATCAATGATTTTGAACCCATAACTGCATGGACAAGTTATTTTAGAGGTGATTTAAATTGTATTTCATTAAGTCATCAAGGAGCCTTTTTATCAAGTAGAGTTCCTAGACCCAAAAGGAGAAGTTTCATTGGCAGATTAATTTTAAAATATTTTGCACCATCGGCAACAAATTATAGTTTTCATTTTAAAAGTTACGATAAAAATATGTTCACTCCAATCATTAGGAATGACATAAGGCGCCAAAGTATTAAAGAGAAAAACTACTATGTAGTGTATTTGCCTTTTTACAGTGATGAAAAAATCATTAAAGTTTTATCAAAAATTAAAGGGGTAAAATGGAAGGTGTTTTCAAAACATTCTAAAGAATCATATAGTTTTAAAAATGTAAAAGTGAAACCTATCTCTAATAGCAATTTTGAAAGAAATATGGCATGGAGCAGCGGTGTTATTTGTGGTGCGGGTTTTGAAACACCAGCTGAAGCTATGTATTTAAAAAAGAAATTATTGGTAGTGCCTATGAAAGGACAGTATGAACAAGCTTGTAATGCAGAAAGTTTAAAGGAATTGGGTGTTTTGGTATTGCCGACTTTCAACAAAAAAAAGCTCCCAATCCTTTTACAATGGATTGAAAGCAAAACAATTGTTGATATTGATTTTCCTGACAGAACACAATTTGTTATTGATGAGATTATTACCAATCACATTGTGGCTACAGAACTGTCAGAACGTTTACTTCAAAATATTTAATTATAGACCAAAAGCTTCTTTCACCTTATCAACATAATCTAATTTTTCCCAAGTAAATAATTCTACGTCGAGATTAATTGTTTCTCCATTAGGTTGAGAAAATGTTTTAGAAACAATCTCGTTTTTTCTTCCCATATGTCCGTATGCAGCTGTTTCACTATATATTGGTGAACGTAATTTTAAACGCTCTTCAATAGCAGCCGGACGCATATCAAATAATTTGGCAACTTCCAGGGCAATTTCACCATCGGTCATATTAAAAGGACATGTGCCATAAGTATCCACAAAAATTGATGTTGGTTTAACCACACCAATAGCATACGATACTTGTACTAAAATTTCGTCTGCGACACCTGCTGCCACTAAATTTTTGGCAATATGTCTGGCTGCATATGCAGCACTTCTATCAACTTTGCTTGGGTCTTTTCCAGAAAAAGCTCCACCACCATGAGCTCCTTTTCCACCATAAGTATCCACAATAATTTTGCGTCCAGTTAAACCAGTATCGCCATGAGGTCCACCAATAACAAATTTCCCTGTTGGGTTTATATGATAGGTAATATCATCATTAAACAACGCTTTAATATGTTCTGGTAATTTTGCCTTAACTCTTGGAATAAGAATGGTAATAATATCTTTTCTTATTTTGGACAACATGGCTTCGTCTTCATCAAAATCATCATGCTGTGTAGAAACTACAATGGCATCAATACGCTGCGGAATATTGTCATCACTATATTCAATGGTAACCTGACTTTTAGAATCGGGTCTTAAATAGGTGATTTCTTTGTTTTCTCTGCGTAAATCGGCTAATTCAATTAAAATACGATGGGATAAATCTAATGCCAAAGGCATGAAATTTTCTGTTTCATTCGTAGCATAACCAAACATCATTCCTTGGTCACCAGCGCCTTGCTCCTCTTTATTTATCCTGTCAACGCCACGGTTTATATCTTCAGATTGTTCGTGAATAGCTGAAAATATACCACACGAACTACCATCAAACATATACTCGCTTTTGGTATACCCTATTTTATTAATAGTATCTCTTGCTATCTTTTGAACATCTAAATAGGTTTTAGATTTTACTTCACCAGCAAGTACAACTTGACCAGTAGTTACTAAAGTTTCACAAGCCACTTTCGAATTGACATCAAAAGCTAAAAAGTTATCAATTAAAGCATCACTAATTTGATCTGCTACTTTATCAGGATGTCCTTCAGATACACTTTCTGAAGTAAATAAATACGCCATTTTTTTTAATTTAAACAGAAGATTTGACGATAACGTCGAAGGAAGTTTACACTGCCTTTAGCATTTTTGTTTATACTATTTTTTTAAGTATAAGAGGTTGCAATCAGTCAAATCTTTCCTCTATTATTTATAGGTGCAAAATTAATAAAATAAAAGGAATGACGAATTTTTTTAACTTTTTTTCAGTATTAATTTGGCTAATGTTTTTTTATTTTAAATATTTGCTCCATCAAAATGAAAAAACAAGTTTTAAATATCATTTCTATTATTGTCATTGTGATTATTTCACAGGGATAGGGAATGGTATATTAAAGTTTTAATAAAAATTTAAAAGCCTTCCCTAATCGGAAGGTTTTTTTTTATTCATTTTTTAAACATTGAACGTCATAAAAAATAAGAATTAACTAACTGTAAATCAATAAAATAAAACATTTTAAACTTTGATGGATTTAAACTTAAAATGTAAAGGATTGATTTATTAAAAGTGTAAAGATTTAATTTCGGACATTATTTTAAAAACATGTTGTTTTTAAAGTACAGAATAAACAAAAAAGTAGAAGTAAAACTAAGAATGAAAGAACTTAATAAACACAGTAGAAGATTAACACAGGACGAATCACAGCCAGCCTCTCAAGCCATGTTATATGCCGTTGGTTTGACAGATGAGGATATGAAAAAAGCGCAAGTGGGAATAGCTAGCACAGGATATGATGGAAATCCTTGTAACATGCATTTAAATGGATTGAAAGATCAAGTAAAAATTGAGTGTAATATTGCTGGTTTAGTTGGTTTAGGTTTTAATACAATTGGTGTTTCAGATGGAATTTCTATGGGGACTTCTGGCATGAATTATTCATTAGTTTCAAGAGATATTATAGCAGATTCTATTGAAACGGTTGTGAATGCTCAAAGTTATGATGCACTTATTTCTGTTGTTGGATGTGATAAAAATATGCCAGGCGCTGTAATTGCTATGTTGCGTTTAAATCGTCCGTCTATAATGATGTATGGTGGAACTATAGCTTCAGGAAAGTACAAAGGAAGAAAATTAAATATTGTTTCGGCTTTTGAAGCCTTAGGACAAAAAGTTGCAGGTGAAATAGATGAAGAAGAATATAGAGAAATTATAAAAAGTGCTATTCCAGGTGCAGGTGCTTGTGGCGGTATGTATACGGCAAATACAATGGCTTCTGCTATTGAGTGCATGGGGTTTGCTTTGCCATATAATTCTTCAATTCCTGCAGAAAATCCTAATAAATTATCAGAAAGCGAAAGAACAGCGAGAGCGATAAAAAATCTTTTGGAATTAGATTTAAAACCCTTAGATATCATTTCTAAAAAATCAATTGAAAATGCGATTGCGCTTGTAAATGCCCTAGGTGGTTCGACAAATGCAGTGTTACATTTCTTAGCCATCGCACATGCAGCAGATATAGATTTTACATTAGAAGATTTTCAACGTGTTAGTGATAGAACGCCTTTAATAGCCGATTTAAAGCCTAGCGGAAAATACTTAATGGAAGACGTTCACGGCATTGGTGGAACGCCAGCAGTGATGAAATATTTATTAGATAATGGCTATTTGCATGGTGATTGTATGACTGTTACCGGTAAAACCTTAGCTGAAAATTTAGCCGATGTAGAACCACTAATTTTTGAAAATGACCAAGATGTTATTTATCCAAAAGATAAGGCTTTGAAGTCTTCAGGAAACTTACAAATTCTTTATGGAAATTTAGCCACTGAAGGTGCAGTTGCGAAAATATCTGGAAATGAAGGTCTGTTGTTTGAGGGAAAAGCGGTAGTTTATGATGGCGAGCAAGCAGCAAACACAGGTATTTCAAATGGTGAAGTTGAAAAAGGAGATGTGGTTGTAATTCGTTATGTAGGTCCAAAAGGTGGTCCGGGAATGCCAGAAATGCTAAAGCCAACGTCTCTAATTATGGGTGCAGGTTTAGGGAAATCTGTAGCATTAATAACCGATGGTCGTTTCTCAGGAGGAACACATGGTTTTGTGGTTGGACATATTACACCAGAAGCACAATCGGGTGGAACCATCGGGTTGTTAAAAACAGGTGATAAAATTAAAATTAGTGCTATAGATAATTCTATAAACGTATTACTTTCCGATGAAGAATTAGCTGAAAGAAAAGCGCAGTGGGTTGCCCCAGACTTAAAACATAATAAAGGAATATTATTTAAATATGCAAAAACAGTATCATCAGCATCAAAAGGATGTGTTACTGATGAATTTTAAGCTAGAAGTATATGGATACAGAGACAAAAAACAAAGCAAAAGAAATCGCACAAAAAACTGAGCGTATTACTGGAAGTGAGGCTATTATAAGATGCTTAATAGAAGAAGGGGTTGATATTCTTTACGGATATCCAGGAGGAGCTATTATGCCAGTTTATGATGAGCTATTTAAATTTAGAGATAAAATTCATCATGTATTAACACGTCATGAGCAAGGTGCAACACACGCTGCCCAAGGATATGCTCGTATTTCTGGTAGAGTTGGCGTTGCTATGGCAACATCAGGGCCAGGTGCAACCAATTTAATAACTGGTATAGCTGATGCTCAAATAGATTCTACACCTTTGGTTTGTATTACAGGACAGGTTGCCTCACATTTATTGGGAAGTGATGCATTTCAAGAAACTGATATTGTTGGTATTTCTACACCGGTAACCAAATGGAACCATCAGGTCACAAAAGCTTCAGAAATTCCTGAAGTTATCGCAAAAGCATTTTATATTGCAAAAAGTGGTAGACCAGGACCCGTACTAATTGATATCACAAAGGATGCCCAATTTGAAGAATTTGATTTTTCATATAAAAAATGTACAGGTATTAGAAGTTATAATCCTGTACCAAAAATAAATATCGATGCAATTAAAGCAGCAGCTGCATTAATCAATCAGGCAAAAAAGCCTATGATTGTTTGGGGTCAGGGTATTATATTAGGTAAAGCAGAAGCAGAATTAAAAGCAGTGATTGAAAAAGCGGGTATACCTGCAGCTTGGACTATTCTTGGGGCTTCAGCATTACCAACTTCACATCCATTAAATATTGGGATGGTGGGCATGCATGGAAATTATGCACCAAATAGATTAACTAACGAGTGTGATGTGTTGATTGCTATCGGAATGCGATTTGATGATCGTGTTACAGGTAATTTAAATACTTATGCAAAACAAGCTAAGGTCATTCATTTTGAAATTGACCCAGCTGAGGTTGATAAAAATGTAAAGACTGATATAGCTGTTTTAGGAGATTCAAAAGAAAGTTTAGCTGAACTTTTACCGTTACTGGATTCTAAATCCTATCCAGATTGGCTTCAAGAATTTAAAGATCTATACGATATCGAATTTGAAAAAGTTATAAAAAATGACTTACACCCTACAAAAGAGGGATTAACCATGGGTGAAGTATTAAATGAAATTAATATTCAAACCAAAGGGAATGCGGCTATTGTTTCAGATGTAGGTCAACATCAAATGATTGCTTGTAGATATGCAGATTTTAATAAAACGAAAAGTAATATAACCTCTGGAGGTTTGGGAACGATGGGATTTGCGCTTCCGGCTGCTATTGGAGCTAAAATGGCTGCTCCAGAAAGAGAAGTTGTGGCAATAATTGGAGATGGAGGTTTTCAAATGACTATTCAGGAGTTGGGAACTGTTTTACAACAAAAACTGGCTTTAAAAATAGTTGTATTAAACAACGAGTTTTTAGGAATGGTGCGTCAATGGCAACAACTGTTTTTCGATAAACGTTACGCATCAACAGAAATGACAAATCCAGATTTTGTAACTATTGCAAAAGGGTATTATATTAATTCTAAACGTGTTAAAACCAGAGAAGAATTGAATGATGCTGTAAAAGAAATGATTGCTTCAAAAGAAGCCTATTTCTTGGAAGTTTGTGTTGAAAAAGAAGACAATGTATTTCCAATGATTCCTTCTGGAGCATCTGTTTCAGATATTAGATTAAGCTAAATATTTAGAAAGAATGAACGAAGAAATAAAAACATTTACCATATCGATTTATACCGAAAACAATATTGGGTTATTAAATCGTATTTCAGCAATTTTTCAACGCAGACATATCAATATTGAAAGTTTAACAACATCTCAGTCAGAAATCGAAGGTGTTAACAGATTTGTTATCGTGGTTAATATTAGTGAGGTTCAGGCGAAAAAAGTGGTGAAACAAATTGAAAAGCAGGTGGAAACCATTAAAGCTTACTACCATACCGATGAGCAAACTATTTTTACAGAATCTTGCATGTTCAAAATAAAATCGGCTTTACTGTTTGAAGAACCTCAAATTCAAAACATAATTAAAGATAGTAACTCGCAAATTGTAACTGTGAACAAGGAGTTTTTTGTGTTGGAAAAATCAGGAAGACGTCATGAAATTGAATCACTTCGAAGAGATTTAAATGTATTTGGAATCATGCAATTTGTGCGTTCTGGAAGAATAGCAGTAACAAAAAGTGAAATGAAAATAAGTGAAATGCTAGTGGCATTCAATAATCAATAATAACTAAAATTAAAAATGGGAAATTACTTTAACACACTGTCGTTAAGAGATAAATTAAATCAATTATCAAAGTGTAGATTTATGGATTCTTCAGAATTTGAAGATGGTGTAAATGCTTTATTAGGAAAGAAAATTGTCATAGTAGGTTGTGGCGCACAAGGGCTAAACCAAGGGTTGAATATGAGAGATTCTGGTTTAGACATATCATATACATTACGTGCTGAAGCCATTGCAGAAAAACGTGCTTCATATCAAAAAGCAACAAGTAATAATTTTAAGGTTGGAACTTATGAAGAGTTAATTCCAACAGCCGATTTAGTATTAAATCTAACTCCAGATAAACAACATACCAGCGTTATTAAAGCTATTATGCCTTTAATGAAAAAAGGGGCTACATTATCTTATTCACACGGTTTTAATATTGTTGAAGAAGGTACTCAAATCCGTAAAGATTTAACAGTTATTATGGTGGCTCCAAAATGCCCTGGAACCGAAGTTAGAGAAGAATATAAAAGAGGTTTTGGTGTTCCAACATTAATTGCAGTTCATGAAGAAAATGATCCAGAAGGAAAAGGTTGGGCGCAAGCAAAAGCATATGCTGCAGCTACAGGTGGTCATAGAGCGGGCGTTTTAGCATCATCATTTGTTGCCGAGGTAAAAAGTGATTTAATGGGTGAACAAACCATTCTTTGTGGATTGTTGCAAACAGGTTCTATTCTTTGTTTTGATAAAATGGTTGAAAAAGGAATTGAACCAGGGTATGCATCAAAATTAATTCAATATGGTTGGGAAACTGTTACGGAAGGATTGAAATATGGTGGTATTACCAACATGATGGATAGACTTTCAAATCCAGCAAAAATTAAAGCTTTTGAACTTTCAGAAGAATTGAAAGACATCATGCGTCCGTTATTTCAAAAACATATGGATGATATCATGGAAGGAAATTTTTCAAAAGGTATGATGGAAGATTGGGCTAATAATGATAAAGATTTATTAGGATGGAGAGCTGAAACTGCTGAAACTGCTTTTGAAAAAACTCCAGCTGGTGATGTTGAAATCTCAGAGCAGGAATACTATGATAATGGTGTATTAATGGTAGCCATGGTAAGAGCAGGTGTTGAATTAGCATTCGAAGCTATGACAGAATCTGGAATTATTGACGAATCTGCTTACTACGAATCATTGCATGAAACACCACTTATTGCAAATACTATTGCAAGACGTAAATTATATGAAATGAACAGCGTAATCTCTGATACTGCAGAGTATGGATGTTATTTATTTGATCATGCATGTAAGCCATTATTAGCAGATTTTATGAAGAAAATTGATACAGATGTTATTGGTAAAGCATATGCAAAAGATAATGGTAAAGGTGTTGATAATGCTAAATTAATAGAAGTTAACGCTGCTTTAAGAAATCATCCTGTTGAAAAAATAGGAACATTTTTAAGAGCATCAATGACAGCTATGAAACCAATAGTTTAAGCTGTTTTAAAACAACATAAATTTTATGAATAAGGAAAAGCAAACTTATTTTCCTAGTATTAATAATATAAAAGTAGCTGCCGATGCCATTAAAAATGTATCGGCAGTTACACCTTTAATACCTAATGTAAGACTTTCAAAAGAGTTTAACGCCAATATTAGCTTTAAACGAGAAGACCTTCAACAGGTAAGATCTTATAAAATCAGGGGTGCATATAACAAAATCAGTTCTCTTTCAAAAGAAGAAGCTAATATAGGTGTGGTTTGCGCCAGCGCTGGAAATCATGCACAAGGTGTCGCTTTATCTTGTAAATTATTAAAAATAAAAGGCACTATTTATATGCCTGCACCTACACCAAAACAAAAAGTTGAGCAAGTTAAAATGTTTGGTGAAGACTTTATTGATATTGTTCTTCATGGAGATACTTTTGACGATGCTTATTATGCAGCAATTAAAGAATGTGAGCATTTAGGTAAAAGTTTTATTCATCCGTTTGATGATAAAAAAGTTATTGAAGGTCAGGCAACAATAGGATTAGAACTATTAGAACAATCCAAAAATCCAATAGATTATATTTTTATTCCTGTTGGCGGAGGCGGATTGGCTGCAGGACTTTCAACTGTTTTCAGTCAGTTATCACCTAACACGAAAATTATTGGTGTTGAACCTGAAGGCGCACCTTCAATGTCAGTTTCTATTAAAAACAATAAAAACACCGAGCTAGATTCCATTGAGAAATTTGTTGATGGAGCAGCAGTAAAACGAGTTGGAGATTTAACCTTCCAAATTTGTAAAAACAATTTGCATGCGATGATGACCGTTCCTGAAGGAAAAGTGTGTCAAACCATTTTAGAACTCTATAATAAAGATGCTATTGTTGTTGAACCAGCTGGTGCATTAAGCATTTCTGCATTAGATTATTATGCTGATGAGATTAAAGGCAAAAACGTGGTTTGTGTTATTAGTGGAAGTAATAACGACATTATAAGAACACCCGAAATTAAAGAACGTGCGTTGCTTTATGCTAATTTAAAACACTATTTTATTATTAAATTTCCACAACGTGCAGGTGCTTTAAAAGAGTTTGTGGTTGAAATTTTAGGACCAAACGACGATATTACATATTTTGAATACGCAAAAAAAACTAATCGTGAGAATGGGGCAGCTGTTGTAGGTATCGAATTAAAATCTGCTGATGATTTGGAGCCTTTGGTTACAAAAATGAAACTGCATAATTTTTACGGTGATTACTTAAATGATAAACCAGACTTGTTCCAGTTTTTAGTTTAAATTTCAAAACCTCTTTTGTTTTCTTCATACGAAATCGTTTTCGTTATAAGTATTTTGTTTTCAGTTAATTAAATAGATAATAATACATTATTTTTTCAACAATTATCTTTTTTATAACGGCATTCAAGAAGAAATATAAGTATATTAGTGTTTAATTTTAACGATATTTTTTCTTATGAAAATACCATTTACAGAAATTCCAGAAGCATATAAAATAAATTCTCTATTACATCAAAATACCTATTTAGTATCAGGAGAATTAAAAAAGTGGGAAGGAGAAACATCAAATATATACTCAACAATTTCATCAACAGAAGAATACAAACCAACACTTTTGGGAAGTATTCCAAATCAAGGAAAAACAGAGGCCCTAGAGGCTTTAGAGTCAGCCTGTTTAGCATATGATAAGGGACAAGGGCTTTGGCCAACAATGAAAGTTTCAGATAGAATAAAATGTATGGAAACTTTTGTTGAAATGATGAAAACAAAACGAGAGGAAGTCGTTAAATTACTTATGTGGGAAATAGGTAAAAATTTACCGGATTCGCAAAAAGAATTTGATAGAACCGTAGACTATATTAATGATACCATTGAGGATTACAAACAAATGGATCGTGATAGTGCCAAGTTCAATAAAAGCGAAGGCATTTATGCCCATATAAGGAGAGGTCCCCTTGGCGTTGTATTATGTTTAGGTCCATATAATTACCCTCTCAATGAAACATTCTGTTTGCTTATTCCGGCTTTAATAATGGGAAATACAGCCATTTTTAAGCCAGCAAAACATGGGGTTTTACTTATCACGCCTCTTTTAGAAGCATTTCAGAAAAGTTTCCCAAAAGGAGTTGTGAATATTATTTTTGGTAGAGGCAGAGCTGTAGCATCACCAATTATGGAGTCTGGAAAAGTAGATGTTTTGGCTTTAATAGGAAATAGTGTCTCAGCAAATGCTTTACAAACCATTCACCCAAAGAAAAACAGATTGCGAATGGTATTAGGGTTGGAAGCTAAGAATCCGGCGATTGTTTTACCCGATGCTGATTTGGATCTAGCTATTAACGAATGTATAGCCGGAACCTTATCTTTTAACGGACAGCGATGTACTGCTTTAAAAGTGCTGTATGTTCACAAAGATATTGTTGATGAATTTAATAAACGTTTTTCATTACGTGTAGATGCTCTTAAATTTGGAAATCCATGGGAACCAGGCGTTAAATTAACTCCGCTTCCTGAAAAAGATAAACCAGCATATATTAAAGAATTAATTGAAGATGCTGAAAAGTTAGGAGCCAAAATAATTAACGAAAAAGGCGGAAAAACAACTGAAAATTACATTTTTCCAGCCGTTTTGTATCCTGTTAACAAGGATATGCGAGTTTTTAAAGAAGAACAGTTTGGACCAGTAATTCCGGTTTTACCTTTTACAAACATAGCAGAACCTTTGGATGATATGGCTGAGTCAAATTACGGACAACAAGTAAGTGTTTTCGGAAAGGATGTTAACAAGTTAGCTCCACTAATTGACACTTTGGTAAATCTTGTTTGTAGAGTAAATTTAAATAGTTCTTGTCAACGTGGTCCAGATGTTTACCCGTTTACTGGAAGAAAAGATTCCGCTTTTAGCACGTTGAGTGTTCATGATGCACTTCGCTCATTTTCAATTAGAACCTTTGTGGCTTCAAAAGATAATGAGTACAACAATGCTATTTTGAATGAGTTGTTAGATAAAAAATCATCTAACTTTATTAGTACGGATTATATTTTATAGTTTAAAAAATATTGAAACATGTATTAACATATAAAAAATGGAGTTCAATAAATAGATTTCGTTTTTTATATGTTTAATTGTTTTTAAAATATCTACATTATTCATAATAAATAAGAGTTTTTGTATGAGTATTGATAATTTTTTTAAAAAAGTAAAGTCTTTTTACAGGTTGTAAAAAATAAAATCATAATTTTACTTCATGAATACTTTAAAAAATAAAATACGTCCTTCATCACCCGGTTTGCGCGTGCGTAGTACTCGCCGTCGCTCTTAGTCATTGATTAGCAAAACCAATACGTAATTTTAATTTTTATAACATTGTACAAAGTTTCATTCATAGCATTTCAAAATATAATTAGTAGGTCAATTAACCACTATTTTATGTGCCATATTTTTCCGCGCCGCCCTTAGGGGTTGTAGGTCTTTTTAAGAACTAGGTGAGTCCAGTTCGTCATTAAATCAATCAATATTTTATAACTTTTAATTAGATAATCAATACAATAAATGGACATTGTAATTGCTGATAAATCACATAGTAAATACGCAGAAATTATTTGCGAAACCATAGCAGAATCTGCTGCAGTTAGAGGAACAGGTATAGCTAGACGTACTCCTGAATATATTACCACTAAAATGGAAAACGGTAATGCAGTTATCGCTTTAGATGGTGATAAGTTTGCTGGTTTTTGTTACATCGAAAAATGGGGACATGGCAAATTTGTAGCTAATTCGGGTTTAATAGTGCATCCAGATTATAGAAATGCTGGTTTGGCAAAAAAGATTAAGCATAAAATATTTCAGCACTCAAGAAATAAATTTCCTGATGCTAAAGTATTTAGTATAACCACAGGTTTGGCTGTTATGAAAATGAATACCGAATTGGGTTATAAACCCGTACCGTTTTCAGAGTTAACAGACGATCCAACCTTTTGGGATGGATGTCAAACTTGTAAAAACTATGATGTTTTAACGCGTACCAATAGAAAAATGTGTTTATGTACTGGGATGTTATATGATCCTAAAGCAAAAGATATTAATGAAAAAAAACAGGTTAAAACCAAGGTGTTTCAAAGATTAAAACATATCAAGGAGACTATGTTTTTAAAAAAAGATAAGAAATGAGTACCATGAAAAAATTAGTAATTGCCTATAGTGGCGGATTAGATACATCTTATTGTGCAGTAAGTTTATCTAAAAAATTTGATGTGCACGCTGTAAGTGTAAATACAGGTGGATTTACACAAACTGAAATTGATAACATTGAAGCTAACGCTTATAAAATGGGTGTTTCAACCTATAAAAACATTGATGCTGTTGCTTCTTTTTATCAAAAAGTAATAAAGTATTTGGTGTTTGGTAATGTTTTAAAAAATAATACCTATCCATTATCAGTAAGTGCAGAACGAATTATTCAAGCTATTGAAATAGTAGAATATGCTAAAAGTATTGGTGCAGAATATATTGCTCACGGAAGTACAGGTGCAGGAAATGACCAGGTGAGATTTGATATGATTTTTCAAACCTTGGCTCCAGATATTGAAATTGTGACTCCTATCAGAGATGAAAAACTTTCGAGACAGGAAGAGATAGAATATTTAAAAGCCAATGGTATTGATATGTCTTGGGAAAAAGCCAAATATTCAATAAACAAAGGGCTTTGGGGAACTAGTGTTGGTGGACAAGAAACTTTAACTTCTGAAAAACCATTGCCAAACGAAGCTTATCCATCTCAATTAAAGTATAGTGATGAAGAAAAGGTAAAGTTGACTTTTGAAAAAGGTGAGTTGGTAGCTGTAAATGGTGTTAAAAACGACCCTGAAGTTAATATTGAAGCCTTAAATAATTTGGCTTCAGCTTACGCTATTGGTAGAGATATTCATGTTGGAGATACTATTGTTGGTATTAAAGGACGTGTTGGTTTTGAAGCTCCGGCAGCTTTAATTACCATAAAAGCACATCATTTATTAGAAAAGCACACACTTACTAAATGGCAATTACAGCATAAAGAATATTTAGCAAGTTTTTATGGTATGCATTTGCACGAAGGACAATATTTAGATCCAGTAATGCGAAACATAGAGGCCTTTTTACAAAGTAGCCAGGACAAAGTTAGTGGAGATGTAACTGTGAGTTTAAAACCATATCATTTCACTTTAGATGGTATTGTTTCTAAACATGATTTAATGAATGCTAAGTTTGGAAGTTATGGTGAAGAAAGTAAAGGTTGGACTCCTGATGAAGCAAAAGGGTTTATAAAAATCTTTGGAAATCAAAATAAAATATATCAACAAGTAAATTCTGAAGGGGTAAGCTAAAATGAAAAAGAAGTGAGTCATTTCGACGAAAGGAGAAATCGCATGATTTGTGATAAGATATTTTATACGATGTCTCAATCGTTCCTCATTTCGACATGACTATAGAACAAAAAATATCATAAGAATGAAAAAAATAGAAGTTGGCATTATTGGAGGAGCAGGTTATACAGCTGGAGAATTGATTAGACTATTGATGTTTCATCGTGAAGCAGAAATCAATTTTGTTTACAGCACATCAAATGCTGGAAATAAAATTTGTAAAGTGCATCAAGATTTAGAAGGTAGTTTAGATTTAAAATTCACTGATACAATCAATCCAAATGTCGATGTATTGTTTTTGTGTTTAGGTCACGGAAATTCAGTAAAGTTCTTAAAAGCAAATTCTTTTTCAGATAAAACAAAAATCATTGATTTAGGAAATGATTTCAGATTAGAGAAAGATAAATTTTTTGACAATAAAACTTTTGTTTACGGATTGCCAGAACTTCAAAAAGAAGCCATTAAAAAAGCGGATTATATAGCAAACCCAGGTTGTTTTGCTACGGCTATTCAATTGGCCTTATTGCCATTGGCTGAGAACAATTTAATAAATAGTGATGTGCATGTAAATGCCGTTACCGGTTCAACCGGAGCAGGAACTTCGTTGTCTGAAACAACTCATTTTACTTGGAGAGATAATAATTTTTCATATTACAAACCATTTACACATCAGCATTTGGGTGAAATCAATCAATCGGTCAAGCAATTACAAGAAAGCTTTTCATCAGAAATTGTTTTTATGCCAAACAGAGGAAATTTTTCCAGAGGCATTTTTGCAACTGTTTATACCAATTTTGAAGGCACATTAGAAGAGGCGAAAAATCTATATAAAACCTTTTATCAAGATTCAAGATTTACTTTTGTTTCTGATGAAGATTTGCATTTAAAACAAGTTGTAAACACCAACAAATGCTTGATTCATTTGCACAAGCATAATAATAAATTACTTATTACAAGTATTATTGATAATCTATTGAAAGGTGCTTCTGGACAAGCTATTCAAAACATGAATTTGATGTTTGGGTTTGAGGAAACAGAAGGATTGCAATTAAAAGCCAATTATTTTTAAAAATAGAAATTATGAAAATAGCAATCATAGGAGCTGGGAATTTAGGAAAATCCATAGCAAAAGGACTAATAGCAACTGATGCTATTTCATCTTTGTATTTAACCAAAAGGAATACAGAACACCTAAAGGAATTTGAAGGTTCAAAAGGTGTAACATTAACTTCTGATAATGCTTTAGCTGTAAAGAATTCGGATATTTTAATTTTTGCAGTTCAACCATCTCAATTTGAAAATATTTTAAAAAAGTTAGAACCTTTTTTAACTGAAAATCATGTGATTATTTCAACCATTACAGGTTATTCTATAGCAAGAATTGAATCTGTTATTGGTATAAATAAATTTGTAATTAGAGCTATGCCAAATACAGCAATTTCTGTTGGGCAATCCATGACTTGTGTAGCTTCTAATGAAAAAGGTAAAGAGAAAGTAAAACTTGCCTTGGAAATTTTTAATCGCCTTGGGCGTTCACTAGAAATACCTGAAGAACAAATACAAGCAGCAACAGTTATTTGTGCCAGTGGCATTGCGTTTTGGATGCGATTAATTCGCGCTACAACACAAGGAGCCATTCAGTTAGGTTTTGAAGCCCATGAAGCACAGGAATTAGCCATGCAGACCTGTTTTGGAGCTGCAAGCTTGTTAATTGAATCTGGAAGCCATCCAGAGCAAGAAATAGATCGTGTAACAACACCAAGAGGATGTACCATTGAAGGTTTAAATGAAATGGAACATCAAGGTTTAAGTTCATCCTTAATTAAAGGGATTGTTGCATCCTTTGAAAAAATTAACCAAATTAAAAAGAATTAAAATGCCATTATTTGACGTTTATCCATTATACAATGTCACTCCAGTATCTGGAAAAGATATGCACGTTTATGACGATGCAGGAACAGAATATTTAGACCTTTACGGCGGTCATGCTGTAATTTCCATTGGGCATTCACACCCCAATTATGTTAAAGCCGTTACTAATCAAGTATCAAAACTTGGGTTTTACTCCAATGCCATTCAAAATCCGTTACAAGTTGAGTTAGCCGATAAAATTGAAACACTTTCAGGTTGTAAAGGGTATGAATTGTTTTTATGTAATTCAGGTGCTGAAGCTAATGAGAACGCTTTAAAATTAGCGTCTTTTAAAACAGGGAAATCTAGGGTTATAGCTTTTAACAATTCATTTCACGGACGTACATCGGCAGCCGTTGCTGCCACCGATAATGCCAATATAGTGGCGCCAATCAATGCACAACAAAAAGTCACTTTTTTAGCTTTGAATGATATTGAAGGTGTAAAAAATGAATTGGAAAAAGGCGATGTTTGTGCCGTTATTGTTGAATTTATTCAAGGAGTTGGAGGTTTAGATCAAGGAACTGCTGATTTTTTTGAACAAGTAGATGCACTTTGTAAAGCAAACAATACCTATTTTATTGCAGATGAAGTGCAAGCGGGTTACGGACGTTCAGGAAAATTCTTTGCGTTCCAACATTACAAGGTAACACCAGATGTTATTTCGATAGCAAAAGGTATGGGTAACGGGTTCCCTATTGGAGGGATTTTGATCCATCCAAGTATAGAAGCAAAATATGGAATGCTAGGAACCACATTCGGTGGAAATCACCTTGCATGTGCAGCTGGTTTAGCGGTTTTAAACACCATTGAAGAGGAAAAACTCATTGATAATGTCAATGAAATTTCGGAGTATTTTATTTCGAAAGCGAAAACCATTCCACAGATAAAAAATATTAAAGGGAAAGGTTTGATGCTAGGTTTGGAATTCGATTTTGAGGTAGGTGAATTAAGAAAGAAACTTATTTATGAGTATCATATTTTTACTGGAGGTGCTTCAAATAAAAAATTAATAAGAATATTACCACCGTTAACAATCAAAAAAGAACATGTTGATCAATTTTTTGAAACATTAAAAAAGGCATTATAAAGAATAAGGCTTTTTGAATTGTCAATTTGATTGACTAAAAAACAACAAAATGAATACCCTATTATCAATTGAGACAAGAAACGAAGTATTACTTAAAATGGCAGAGCTTTTGGAACAAGAAAGAGATGCTATTATTAAAATCAATGAAGCAGATTTAGAGGCTTATGATGGTGATGATATTTCTATGTACGACCGTCTAAAAGTGGATGATTCTAAGATAGATGAAATGATTAAGTCTGCTACACATTTAGCATCTCAAGATGACCCTGTTGGAGTGGAGCGTTTCAGTTTTAAGCATGATAATGGGATGCAAGTTTATAATAAAACGGCTTCGTTTGGAACGGTTTTGATTATATATGAATCGCGTCCAGATGTAACTGTTGAGGCGGCAGGTATTGCCTTTAAATCGGGGAATAAAATTCTATTAAAAGGAGGAAAGGAATCTTTAAAATCAAATCTAAAAATTGTTGATTTGTGGCATCATGCATTAAAAAGTCAAGGCGCATCAACAGAATGGGTAGAATATTTGCAATTCAACAGAAAAGAAACCCAAACCTTTTTAGAAAAACCAACCCAAAAAGTAGATTTGATTGTGCCTCGTGGTGGTGAGCGTTTAATTGCTTTTGTAAAGGAACATGCTACTTGTCCGGTTATTATTAGTGGTCGTGGTAATAATTTTGTTTATGTACATAAAGAGGCAGATTTAGACCTTGCTTTAAGCGTAATTATAAATGCCAAAACAACAAAAATTTCAGCTTGTAACGCATTAGACAAAGTGTTGATTGATACAAATCTTCCAAATAAAGAATCTTTTATAAAAGCATTGATTTCAAAACTGAAAGAATTTAAGGTGCAGATTTTAGGTGATGATTCTATTTCAAAATTTGAAGGCATTGAAGCTATTGAATCAGACGATATTTGGTATCAAGAATTTTTAGATTATAAAATAGCCATGGCCGAAATAGAATCCAATGAAGATGCTATTGCTATGATAAATAAATACTCAGGCGGTCATTCTTCATCCATAATAACTACAGATAATGAAGTTGCTAAATCGTTTATGGAAAATGTAGATACGGCTGCGGTATATCATAACGCTTCAACACGATTTACAGATGGTGGACAATTAGGATTAGGAGGAGAATTGGCTATAAGTACAGATAAGTTGCACCAACGCGGACCTATTGGTTTGCAGCATTTGGTGACTAATAAATGGTACATCCACGGTAATGGACAAATACGATAAAGTATGCAAAAGAAGAAAAGAATACTGCTTAAAATAGGCTCTAATACGCTAACCAAAGAAACAGATAATATTTCTAGAGGGAAGATTGAAGATTTAGCTAGTCAAATAGCACATTTACAGGATACGTGTGAGTTTATAATTGTAAGTTCTGGCGCTATTGCAGTTGCTAAACAGTTTGTAAAACTGGAAAGCAAAGGAAAAGATATTAATGTTAAACAAGCCTTGGCATCTATTGGTCAGCCGCATTTAATTCGGATTTATCAGGAGATATTTAGAGAGTATGGTTTATTGACATCACAATGTTTGTTATCGTATTCTGATTTTGAAAAGGAACAAAGCAAGACCAATATAGTTAACACAATCAATGTACTTGTTAATAATAATTACATTCCTATCATTAATGAAAATGACACGGTTGCTACCGATGAGATTAAATTTGGTGATAACGATAAATTAGGAGCTTTAACAGCATCACTTTTAAATGCCGATTTGTTTATTATTGCAACAAATACTAATGGAATCTATACCAAAGAATCCATGGAAAATGGTATTCCAAAAACCATTAAATTGGTAGAAGATTTCAAGCATTTGGAAGATGAAGTTGTGAGTTCAAAATCATCACATGGCACAGGCGGTATGCAATCAAAAGTAGATGCTATTTTAGTGGCAAAAAAAGCTAATATAGAAACATGGATTGTAAACGGACTGGAAGATAATTTTATAATGAATGCATTCAATGATAAAGTGCCGTTTACTAAAATAAAATAAGACTAAAAATGAAGAATTACACCTCCATACACGATATAGATAACATCCATTCTTGGATTGAGGAAGCAAAAGCTTTAAAGGCAAATCCGTTAAAGCATATTGCATTAGGAAAGCATAAAACTTTAGGGTTGTTGTTTTTTAATTCCAGTTTGCGTACACGTTTAAGCACACAAAAAGCAGCGTTAAATTTAGGAATGGATCCTATAGTTATGAATGTTTCGGGTGATGCTTGGGGTATTGAATTTGGAGATGGAACGATCATGAATGGTAATACCGCAGAGCACATCAAAGAAGCGGCAGCTGTTGTGTCCCAATATTGTGATATTATTGCAGTAAGAGCTTTTCCATCTTTAACTGATAAAGAGAAAGATGAAAGCGAACAGGTCATGAATGCCTTTGTAAAATATGCCTCTGTGCCCATTGTAAATATGGAAAGTGCTACTGGTCATCCGCTTCAAGCGTTAACAGATGCCATTACCATTTCAGAGCATGCAAAAGTTTTAAAACCTAAAGTAGTTTTAAGTTGGGCACCACATGTTAAAGCGTTGCCACATGCCGTAGCCAATAGTTTTACTCAAGCTATGCAAAAAATGGATGTGGAGTTTGTTATTACTAATCCGGAAGGTTATAATTTAAATCCTGAAATAACAGGAAACACACCAATAATTCATAACCAAGAAGAAGCCTTTAAAGATGCAGATTTTGTTTATGTTAAAAACTGGAGTTCTTATGAGAATTACGGAAAAGTTGAGAACACTGACCCTAATTGGATGATTACCAAAGAAAAATTAGGTAATGCCAAGTTTTTGCATTGTTTGCCTGTAAGACGAAATCTTATTGTTGAAGATGCCGTTTTAGATAGTGATAGTTCTTTGGTTATTCAACAAGCCAATAACAGAACCTACGCAGCTCAATTGGTGTTGAAAAAAATATTAGAAAATGCTTAAAGAAAAGCTATCCATAGTAAAAATAGGAGGTAATATTATCGAAGATGATACCTTTTTAAAAGCATTTTTAAAGCTGTTTGGTAATTTAGAAGGAAATAAAATTTTAGTGCATGGTGGTGGTAAACGAGCTACAGCTATTGCTTCTAAATTGGGTATTGAATCTAAAATGATAAATGGCCGACGTGTTACCGATGCAGAAACTTTGGAAGTGATTACCATGGTTTATGGTGGTTTAGTCAATAAAAATATCGTAGCCCAATTACAGGCTTTAAAAATTGACGCCATTGGATTAACTGGAGCTGATGCTAATAGTATCACTTCAGATAAGCGACCTGTAAAAGAAGTAGATTTTGGCTTTGTGGGCGATGTCAAAAAAGTAGCATACAAGTCTATAGATAAATTAATCCAAGCAGGTTTTACACCTGTTTTTTGTGCGATTACACACGATGGTAACGGACAATTATTAAACACCAATGCAGATACTATTACTTCGCAATTGGCTGTTGGTATGAGCCATTTATATGAAACATCTATTTACTATTGTTTCGAATTGAATGGTGTTTTAAAGGATATTAATGACAAAAATTCAGTTATAAAACATATTGATTCTAAGTTGTATTCAGAACTTTTGGAGCAAGGAATTATTGCAGATGGTATGCTTCCTAAGCTAGAAAACTGTTTTGATGCTTTAAACCATGGCGTAAAAACTATAAATATGGGAAACACAAATATGTTAACCCAAGAGAATGATAATTTTACAAGAATAACTTTATAATATGGCGATACAAGAATTAACCAATGATGCGATAGGGCTGTTAAAGCAATTAATAGAAACTCCTTCTTTTTCTTCTGAAGAAGATCAAACAGCATCTCATATTGAAGCTTGGTTAAAAAAATATCAAATAGCATATAAAAGAACACTTAATAACGTTTGGGCTGTTAATAAACATTTTGACGAAAGCAAGCCAAACTTATTACTTAATTCGCATCACGATACTGTAAAACCCAATACAGCTTACACTAAAGACCCATTTAAAGCCATCGTTGAAGATGGTAAGTTGTTTGGTTTAGGCAGTAACGATGCTGGTGGTTGCTTGGTGTCGTTAATAGCAACGTTTACCCATTTTTATAATCATAAGGATTTAAAAAATAATTTGATTTTGGTCGCTTCTGCGGAAGAAGAAAGTAGTGGACCAAATGGGTTGAACAGTATGCTGAAAATCATTCCAAAGATTGATGTTGCCATTGTTGGTGAACCAACGTTGATGAATTTAGCAGTTGCCGAAAAAGGTCTGGTGGTTTTTGATGCTAAAGTAAAAGGAACGGCAAGTCATGCAGCACATCCCAATGATGATAATCCTATTTATAAAACCATTGAAACCTTGCAATGGTTTAAGGATTTAAAGTTTGAAAAGACTTCGAAAGCCTTAGGAGATGTAAAATTAACCGTCACTCAAATCAATGCAGGTAAGCAACATAATGTGGTGCCAGCCGATGTAGAAATGGTTATCGATGTACGTGTAAACGATAAATATACCAATGCAGAAATAGCCGAATTTTTACAAAAAAACGCACCTTGTGATAGTATCATACCACGTAGCTTACATCTAAATTCATCATCAATTCCAGTAGAGCATCCATTGGTGAAAGCAGGAATAGCTTTAGGAAGAACCACATATGGATCACCAACTTTATCAGACCAAGCGTGGTTGTCTTGTCCTTCTTTAAAATTAGGACCTGGCGATAGTCCACGCTCTCATTCAGCGGACGAATTTATTCATTTGCATGAAATTGAAGAAGGAATAAAAATATATATAGAATTGTTAAATCGCGTAATTGTTTAACAGTTCTGTCTTTATTGCGAAAGCAGGAATCTTATAATAATAATATGAAATTGTCAGGTCGAGCGCAGTCGAGACCTAATAAACTTAAAACCTCTCGACTGCGCTCGAGGAGACATAAATAAAAATCATTACTCATGAAACTCTGGGACAAAGGCATATCAATCGATAAAAAAATAGAACAATTTACTGTTGGAAACGATAGGGAAATTGATGTTCATATAGCAAAATACGATGTTATTGCATCTAGAGCTCATGCCAAAATGCTACAAAAAACAGGTATATTAACTACCAATGAGTTAATTGAGTTATTAGGCGGATTAAAAAAATTAGAGAACCAAATTGATAATGGCACTTTTGTGATTGATTCACAATTTGAAGATGTACATTCTAAAATAGAGTTCGAATTAACTAAGACCTTGGGAGACGTCGGTAAAAAAATCCATACGGCACGTTCTAGAAACGACCAAGTTTTAGTAGCCCTTCATTTATATTACAAAGAGAATTTAGAGTTGGTAAAAGAAAAAACCCAAACGTTTTTCAATACGCTTTTGGATCTAGCCGAAACACATAAAAACAAAGTTTTACCAGGTTACACCCATTTACAAGTAGCTATGCCATCATCTTTTGGGTTATGGTTTTCTGCCTATGCTGAATTAATGATTGACGATGTGTATTTAATAAATGCAGCCATCAAAACAGTCGATCAAAATCCGTTGGGTTCTGCAGCAGGTTACGGTAGCTCATTCCCAATAGATAGAGAGTTTACGACTAAAGAAATGGGTTTTGAAACGTTGAAATACAACGTAGTGGCAGCACAAATGGGGCGCGGTAAAAATGAGCGTACTATTGCGGCCGCATTAGGAGGTTTGTGTAACACCATGGCACGTTTTGCTATGGATACCTGTTTATATATGAGTCAGAATTTTGGATTTATTTCATTTCCTGATGAATTGACGACTGGTAGTAGCATTATGCCACATAAAAAGAATCCAGACGTGTTCGAATTAATACGTGGTAAATGCAATAAAATACAGGCGTTACAGACTGAAATGATTTTAATAACCAATAACTTACCAAGTGGTTATCACAGAGATTTTCAGTTGTTAAAAGAAAACATGATTGCTGCTTTTGAGGAAGTTAAAGACATTCTGGATATTTTCAATTACTCAATTCAACAAATCATTGTAAAAGATATTGATGTGCACAACGATTTGTATAAATACCTGTTTACGGTTGATAATATTAATACATTAGTTGTTGAAGGACAGACATTTAGAGAAGCCTACCAGAAAATTGGCGGACAAGTGCAAGATGGAACCTACGTTCCGGATACATCTAAAAAGCACACACATGTTGGGAGCATCCATAATTTGTGTTTAGATAAAATCAAAGCAAAGTTTCCTAGTTAAGGATTTCTATATTTATAATTATGAAAATAAAGATTGATAAGTTTGTTCTATTTATAATTGTAGTAATAGGAGTTGCTTATCTCTTTCCTCATTGGGGTTCAAAAGAAAGTCAAATTCCCCTAAAGACTATCAGTACTTTGGGAATTTCTTTAATTTTCTTTTTTTATGGACTTAAATTGAGTCCCGATAAGTTAAAAGCAGGACTTAAAAACTGGAAATTACATGTATTAGTTCAAGCAACTACGTTTTTAATTTTCCCCCTTATTGTTTTAGCATTTCACCCATTAATACAAACACAAGAACAAGAAATCTTGTGGCTGGCTTTCTTTTTTTTAGCAGCATTACCATCTACGGTATCATCATCAGTTGTTATGGTTTCTATCGCAAAAGGCAATATTCCTGCTGCGATATTTAATGCAAGTATTTCTGGAATTATAGGCATTGTTGTTACACCACTTTGGATGGGTTTGTTTGTACATAGTGCACAAACAGATTTTGATTTTACTGAAATTTACATAAAGCTTATTGTACAAATTATTTTGCCAGTTGTTTTTGGTATTATTTTACAACGTTATTTAGGAAAATTAGCCAATGAGCATAGCAGTAAAATTACTTTATTTGATAAGTCCGTTATATTATTGATTATTTATAGGAGTTTTTCTGAATCTTTTGATGAGCATATATTTAGCTCGGTTTCATTATCAGATTTGTTGTTCTTTTTTACAGCTGTATTATTTTTGTTTTTTATTGTATTTACTCTAACAGGATATGTTGCTAAAAAATTAAATTTTAACAAAGAAGACCAAATTACTACACAGTTTTGTGGCACAAAAAAATCATTGGTACACGGCACTGTTTTTTCAGCTATTTTGTTTGGTAATATGGCAACTATTGGTATTATTTTATTACCTCTTATGCTGTTTCATGCTATTCAAATATTAATTATAAGTATTATAGCTTCAAAATCAGGAAGATTAATGGTTAAGTAGTAAACAAAAAAAGAGCATTATTTAAATGCTCTTTTATAATCCATAATATTTATTGGTTTGTGTGACTAACTCAAATATTTAAATGATTGTGGACTGTCCTAAATGTATGTTTGTAAAGTTTAAGTTTGTTTCTTCTGGGTTATTAATAAAATCTTCAATAAAATCACCAACCTTACTTGTTGAAATATTGTCATATTTAGTGTTTAAATCTGGAGTGGTTATATGAAGGTTTAAAGATTTATCAATGGCTCTTCTTACTAAGGCCGCTTCTTCTAATAATCCAAAATGTTCAAGTAGCATGGCGGCTGATAAAATAGATGCTATTGGGTTTGCAATACCTTTGTCTGTAGCTTTTGAATAAGCACCATGAATTGGTTCAAACATAGAATATTTTTGGCCCAAGGAAGCCGATGCCAATAAGCCAATAGAACCTACAATAACACTGGCTTCTTCAGAAAGAATATCACCAAACATATTTTCTGTTAAAATAACATCAAACTGTCTAGGGTTAACCACCAATTGTTTTGCTGCATTATCAATGTACAAAAAGTCTAAAGTTACATCTGGATATTGTGGAGCAAGTTCTAGTATTACTTTACGCCAAAGTCTGGAACTTTCAAGAACATTAGCTTTGTCAACTAAAGTGATTTTTCGTTTTCTTGATCGAGCTGCTTTAAATGCTAAATGTGATATGCGTTCTATTTCAAATCGGGTGTATCTGCAAATATCAGATGCAGTGTTACCATCATCACTCAATGTTTTTTCACCAAAATAAATACCACTTGTTAGTTCTCTGTAAATAACAATATCAGCATCTTTTATGAATTTTTTCTTAAGTGAGGATTTTTCTAAAAGGTCTTCATAAGCTACTACTGGTCTTATATTTGCAAATAAATCAAGTTCTTTTCTCAAATTTAAAAGACCTTGCTCTGGTCTTACTTTTGCAGTAGGATCAAAATTGTATTTATGTTCTCCAATAGCGCCAAATAAAACGGTATCTGCATTTTTACATAAATTAATTGTTTCGTTTGGTAAAGCAACTCCTGTTTTAGAAATAGCTACACCGCCAATTAAACCATATTCAAAAGTAAATATGTGGCCAAATTCCATTGCTATGGCTTTCAAAACCTTTACAGCTTGTGCTATAACTTCTGGACCAATTCCATCACCTGGTAAAACAGCTATATGTAATTTCATTTACTTTAAAATATTTTTATGCTGAAATAATTTCTTTATAAACTCTGCTTGATTCTATAATTTGATGAATATCAGAATCATCTATTTCTTTCTTTTTGTCAGCAAAATCTAAAAAGTTAGAATAAATCTCATCTAACTGTAATTTGGTTAATTCATAACCAATGTTTTTTGCTCTGTAAGCCAATGCCGCTCTTCCACTTCTTGCAGTAAGCACAATGGACGATTCTGTTACACCAACATCTTTTGGATCTATAATCTCATAAGTTTCGCGATTTTTTATCACGCCATCTTGATGAATTCCAGAACTATGGGCAAATGCATTAGCACCAACAATGGCTTTGTTTGGTTGTGTGTAAATACCCATACTATCAGACACTAATTGACTAATACCATATAGCATTTCTGTTTTAATATTAGTATCTAAATTAAGGTAAGGATGTTGTTTTAAAATCATTACCACTTCTTCAAGAGCTGTATTTCCTGCACGTTCACCAATTCCATTAATAGTGCACTCAATTTGTCGCGCACCATTGATAACACCTTCAATGGAGTTTGCCGTTGCTAAACCTAAATCGTTGTGGCAATGGCAAGATAAAATGGCTTTATCAATACCTGTTACGTTTTCTCTTAAATATTTAATTTTAGCACCATATTCGTGTGGTAAACAATACCCCGTTGTGTCTGGAATATTAAGCACAGTTGCACCGGCTTTAATGACTGTTTCGCAAACTCTTGCTAAAAATTCATTATCCGTTCTTCCTGCATCTTCTGCATAAAATTCAACATCTTCAACAAAGGATTTTGCATACCTAACGGCTTCAAAAGCACGTTTTAAAATGTCTTCACGATTGGATTTAAACTTAAATTTAATATGCGAATCAGAAGTTCCAATACCGGTATGAATTCTTGCTCTTTTAGCATATTTTAATGCTTCAGCGGCTACTTTTATATCATTTTGAACAGATCTTGTAAGTCCACATACTGTTGCGTGTTTAATTAATTTTGAAATTGCTTCTACCGATTTAAAATCACCAGGACTAGATACAGGAAAACCAGCTTCAATGATATCAACACCTAAAAAATCAAGTTGTTCAGCAATCACTAATTTCTGCTCTGTATTTAATTTACAGCCAGGAACTTGCTCTCCATCTCTTAACGTTGTATCAAAAATTTGTACGTTCTTATCTAACATTTATTAAAATAAATTTTCTTATTGTAATACGAATGTATATTTTGGTTTCGGAAATGTAGAATTCATCATGTTTTAATTACGATGTTTAACCTATGTTTAATTGATTTAAAATATTGTTTTTCAGTTATTTAATACTAGTTTTGCAACTATGACAAAAGAGCAAAAAGATAATTTGTTTGTGTTAATAAAATCACTGTCAAAATCAGAAAAAAGGCAGTTTAAGCTTTATGTAGGAAGATTAGGCGTTAATGAAGACTCAAAATTTTTAACCCTTTTTAATATACTTGAAAAGCTTCCGTTTTATGACGAAACAGCAATTCTTAAAAAAGGAATTGTTAAGAAACAACAATTATCAAATTTAAAGGCGCATTTATATAAGCAAATTCTTATTTCCTTAAGGTTAAATCCGTCACATCAAAACATAAGAATTCAAATACGTGAGCAATTAGATTTTGCCACAATTTTATATCATAAAGGATTATACAAGCAAAGTTTAAGAATATTAGATAAAGCTAAAGGTTTAGCCATTGCCAATGAAGAAAAAAATATTGCTTATGAAATTGTAGAGCTTGAAAAAGTTATTGAATCTCAGTATATTACTAGAAGCATAAGTAGTAGGGCTGATGAATTAACCATTCAAGCAAAAGAGCTAAGTCAACAAAATGTTTTGGCCAGTAAATTGTCTAATTTATCACTTCAATTATACGGTTTATTTCTCAAAACAGGTTATGTAAAAAATGATAAAGAGAATAAAAGAGTTACAAAGTACTTTAATGACAGAATGCCCAAATGTGACATTAATACATTGGGTTTTAGAGAAAAATTGTGGTTTTTCAAAGCACATTTGTGGTATAGTTTTTTAACTCAAGATTTTTTATTATGTTATAAATATTCAGCCAAATGGGTGACTTTATTTTATGATAATAAAGATCAAATTGTTTTAAATCCTGTATTTTTTCTTAAAGGGAATCATTATTTGTTAGAGTCATTATATTATTTAAGGCATTACGAAAAATTCAAAGAATCACTTCAAAGATTAGAATCTGTAACCAAGGAAAGTTGGTTTCCGGTCGATGATAATTTAGAGGGGCTGGCATTCTTATATATTTACAATAATAAATTCAATTTACATTTTATTGAAGGTAGCTTTAAAGAAGGCTTGCCTATGGTAGATAAGGTTTTAGATAATTTAAAAAATTATCAGGACAGAATTGATGAGCATCACATCATGGTGTTTTATTATAAAATTGCAAGCCTTTATTTTGGAGCAGGAGAAAACAAAAAATGTATTTTCTTTTTAGAAAAAATAATAGACAATAAATCTCTTGAAATGAGGGAGGATTTATTGTGTTTTGCTAGAATTTTAAATCTTGTTGCACATTATGAGGCTGGTTTAGATTATAACTTGGAAACCCTCATAAAAAGTACTTTTAAGTTTTTAATTAAGATGGAAGATTTATATGAAGTGCAAAAAGAATTTATTAAGTTTTTAAGAGGTTTAGGCGACATTTATCCAAATGAAGTTAGAGGAGAATTTATTAAACTTCATCAAAAATTAAAACAATATGAAGATGACCCATATCAAAACAGGGCATTCTTGTATTTAGATATTATTTCATGGTTAGAATCTAAAATAGAATCAAAACCAATAAGCGTCATTATTAAAGATAAATTTGAAGCCAGTTTAGCAAGGAAATAAGCTTTTTATTAATTTTTTTCAAAAAAATTAGGATTTTAAATATTTCTAACTGAATATTTGCACTCACAAAGTTCAATAACTTATTGAAATGTTATCAAGAAAGGCGGAGGGATTAGACCCAGTGAAGCCTTAGCAACCCTTTATTCGTAAAGAAGGTGCTAAATTCTACTTAAGCTGTTTATTTATTAACAGATTTAGATAGATAACCAAACGAAATTACTTTATTTAATTTCGATAATTTCTTTTTAACATTTTTCTATTAAGTACATCAAAAATTTGATGCATTTGACTTTTGGTTTAATTATTTATTAACTCAAAAAAAAATTAGAAAAATGAGTACACAAAAATTCGCTACTAATGCATTGCATGCAGGACATGATGTATCTGCAAATGGAGGAACAAGAGCGGTTCCAATTTATCAAACAACGTCGTATGTTTTTAATAATACAGAACATGCGGCAAACTTATTTTCATTAAAAGAGCTGGGGTTTATTTATACTCGGTTAAATAATCCTACAAACGATATTTTGCAACAGCGTTTAGCTTCCATAGAAGGCGGAATTGGAGCAGTAGTTTTTGCTTCAGGAACGGCGGCCATTTCAACAGGATTGTTAACTCTTTTAAAAGCTGGAGACCACATAGTTGCTTCCAGCAGTTTGTATGGCGGAACCTATAATTTATTAAAAGTAACGTTGCCAAGATTAGGTATCACTACTACATTTGTTGATGCGGATAAACCAGATAATTTTGCAAAAGCAGTACAAGACAACACAAGGGCATTCTTTGTTGAATCTTTAGGAAACCCAAAATTAGATGTGTTAGATTTAGAAGCTATTGCAGAATATTCTAAGAACGCAGGTGTCCCTTTTATTGTAGATAACACGGTAGCAACACCAGCACTTCTAAATCCTATAAAACATGGTGCAAATATTGTAATCCATTCGTTAACAAAATATATTGGCGGACAAGGAAATTCTTTAGGCGGAGCCATTATTGATGCCGGAACTTTTAATTGGGCAAATGGAAAATTTCCCGAATTTACAGAACCTTCAGCGGGTTATCATGGCTTAGTTTATCATGAAACTTTAGGAGCTGCCGCTTATACATTTAAGCTTATTTTAGAAGGTTTAAGAGATTTTGGTGGTGCATTAAGTCCGTTTAATGCTTTTCAAATAATTCAAGGATTGGAAACATTACCTGTAAGAATAAAGCAGCACAGTGAAAATGCTTTAGAACTTGCAAAATGGCTTGAACAACAAGATGAAGTGGCTTGGGTAAACTATCCAGGTTTAGAATCAAGTAAATATAAGGCTTTGGCTAATAAATATTTGCCAAAAGGGCAAAGCGGAATAATTACCTTTGGGGCAAAAGGTGGTTACGAAGCAGCAAAATCAATTGCAGATAATTCCAAATTATTCTCTTTATTGGCAAATATTGGAGATACAAAATCGCTAATCATACATCCTGCAAGTACAACACACCAACAGTTAAGTGATGCTGAACAGGAATCTACAGGAACCACTAAAGATTTAATTAGATTGAGTGTTGGTATAGAAGATATTGAGGATTTAAAAGCTGATTTAAAAGAAGCTTTTAGTAAAATTTAAATTAAAATAATCCATTTTGAAAAAAACATTGCAACATATTATTGTCAAAGATTACATTACAGAAAGTAACGTACTGATTTCTGAAATAAAACTGAGTTATCAGTTATTCGGAAAAGAATTAGGTTCTGCCCCTGTAGTTTTAGTAAACCACGCTTTAACAGGAAATAGTAATGTAGCAGGTGATGACGGCTGGTGGAAGGACTTGATTGGTGACGATAAAGTTATAGACACAAAACAATACACCATTTTAGCATTTAATATCCCCGGAAATGGTTTTGATAGTTTTGTTATTGAAAACTACAAAGATTTTGTGGCCAGAGATATAGCTAAATTATTTTTAATTGGTTTAGATGAATTAAAAATCAAAAAGCTTTTTGCAATTATTGGGGGTTCTTTAGGTGGCGGTATTGCTTGGGAAATGGCTGTTTTAAATCCAGATATTACAGAGCATTTGGTTCCTGTAGCTACCGATTGGAAATCTACTGATTGGCTAATTGCTAATTGTCAAATACAAGAGCAATTCTTGTTGAATTCAAAAAATCCGGTGCACGATGCAAGAATGCATGCTATGTTATGTTACAGAACACCAGAATCTTTTAATGAACGTTTTCAGCGTTCAAAAAACATCGATTCAGAAATTTTCAATGTTGAAAGCTGGTTGTTGCATCATGGTAAAAAATTGCAAGAGCGTTTTCAGTTATCAGCCTATAAATTAATGAATCAACTTTTAAAAAGTATTGATGTCACTAAAAACAGACCTACAGACTTTAATGTCTTAGAGAATATTCATTGTAATATTCATATTATAGGTGTTGACTCCGATTTGTTTTTTACGGCTGAAGAAAACAGGCAAACCCATAAACAGTTGGCGGTTTCAAACCCAAATGTAACTTATAACGAAATCCATTCTGTACATGGACATGATGCATTTTTAATGGAATACGAACAATTAGAGAAAATAATAGAAGGCATTTTTGTGCCAAATTCTAAAAAAAGAAGAATGAAAGTATTAAAGTTTGGAGGAAAATCTTTAGCAAATGGTAAAGGATTGAATACCGTTATTTCAATTATTGAAAATAAGGTTAATGAAGGAGAAAAAATTACAGTTGTTGTATCGGCAAGAGATTCTGCTACAGATGATTTAGAATCCATTTTAAATAAGGCTTTAAAAGGAAAACCATATAAGGAAGACCTAGAAGAATTTAAAGCGTATCAGTTAGAACCATCAAAGGACATTGATTTTTCTAAAGAATTTTCAGTTTTGGATAAACTGTTTGAAGGGGTAAGTTTGTTGGGTGATTACAGTGGAAAAACCAAAGATGAGGTTTTAGCACAAGGAGAATTGCTTTCAGTAAAGTTAATTGCTGATGTATTAAATAAGAAAGGAATTAAAACTGTAGCTGTAGATTCAAGAGAATTAATTAAAACCGATGGAAATTTTGGAAATGCGCAGCCAATTTTACAATTATCAAAAGACAACGTTAAGAATTTTTATAAAAAGCACGGAAGTGATGTTGTATATGTAGCTGCTGGTTTTATCGCTTCAAACTCAAAAAATGAAACCACAACACTTGGCAGAAACGGAAGCAACTACACAGCGGCACTTTTGGCAAATTATTTAGATGCCGAAGAGTTGCAAAACTACACCCATGTAAATGGTATTTATACAGCTAATCCGGATTTTGTTGAAGACGCTCAAAAAATTAGAGAGCTGTCTTTTAGTGAAGCCAACGAGCTTGCTAATTTTGGCACAAATGTTTTACATGCAAAAACGATTATTCCTTTGGTTGAAAAAAATATCAGCCTTCGTATTTTAAATACGTTTAATCCAGATGATGAAGGTACATTAATAACCGCTAAGCCAAATTCAAAGGAAGTAACATCCTTATCGGTTTTAGATAATGTGGCTTTATTGAATTTAGAAGGGCGTGGTTTATTAGGAAAAAGCGGCGTTGATGCCAGAATATTTGGTGCGTTGGCAAATTATAATATTAGTGTTAGTATTATTTCTCAAGGCTCATCAGAAAGAGGTATTGGTTTAATTATTAATGCAAAACAAGCTACCCAAGCTGTTATTGCTTTAGAGCGAGAATTTGAAAGAGATTTTTATTCCCAAGACGTTAACAAAATTGGTGTGGTTGATGATGTTTCTGTTATTTCAATTATTGGGATTGAGTTAAGCTCATTTCATAAACCATTTAATGCTCTTATTAAAAACCAAATTACTCCTTTATTGTTCAATAATACTGTTACAGGAAGAAACGTAAGTTTGGTTGTTAAAAAGAGCCAGTTGCACAAAGCTATGAACGTAATTCATGGTGAGATTTTTGGGATTTCCAAGAAAATCAATATTGCCATTTTTGGTCACGGATTAGTTGGAGGCGCACTTATAAATCAGATTTTGAAATCTAAAGACGAGATTGAAAAACGAAAAGGCATCAACTTAAACGTGTTTGCTATTTCTAATTCAAGAAAAATGCTTTTAAACAAAAAAGGAGTTGATAAAAACTGGAAAAAAGATATACAGGCATCAACAATAGATGGTTCTATTCAAGATGTCATAACCTTTGCGAAAACACATCATTTAGAAAATTTAATTGCCGTTGACAATACAGCGAGTTCAAGTTTTTATAAAAACTATATCTCTTTAGTAGAAGCCGGATTTGATTTGGTGTCATCAAACAAGATTGCCAATACTATTTCACATGAATTTTATTCAGATTTACGTATTCAGTTAAAAGAAAATAACAAGCAATATTTATACGAAACTACTGTTGGCGCAGGATTGCCATTGATAGATACTATTAAGTTGTTACATGAATCAGGTGAAAATATTACCAGAATTCGAGGTGTTTTTTCAGGTACATTGAGTTATTTGTTCAATAATTTTTCAGTTCAAGACAAACCATTTAGCGAAATCATACAAGAGACCATTTATAAAGGATTTACCGAACCAGATCCAAGAGAAGATTTTTCAGGAAATGATGTTGCTAGAAAATTGTTAATTTTAGCAAGAGAATTAGATTTGCAAAATGAATTTGAAGATGTTTCAGTTCAAAACTTAATTCCAGAAGCGTATCAAAATATTTCTGTGTCAGAATTTTTAAAACAATTAAATGTTTTGGATGAAGAATTTGAAGCTTTAAAACAAGCTCAAAAACCAGGACATGTGTTAAGATATATTGGTGATTTATCAGGAGATTTATCAAAAGATAAAGGAAACTTAGAGGTAAAATTAGTATCAATTCCTGAAGATAGTACCTTAGGACATATCAAAGGATCTGATGCAATTTTTGAAATATTTACAGAATCTTATGGCGAGCAACCTATTGTGATACAAGGAGCAGGAGCAGGAGCAGAGGTAACTGCAAGAGGAGTTTTTGGAGATATTTTAAGGTTGTCAAAACATATAAATTAATTGTCTGGTCGAGCGCAGTCGAGACCTTTTTAGTTAAAAAATAAAATAAGCCACCAATACACGAATTATATTAATTGAAATTATTCGTGAATTCGTGACAAAAAAGAAAAAACATGGATGAGGAAATAAAAAATTTCGAAACGGAAGCTATTCGTACCCAATTAGAGCGTACCAAATTTTTAGAACATTCAAGCCCATTATATTTAACATCAAGTTTTGTTTTTGAAGATGCCGAAGATATGCGTGCTTCTTTTACTGAAGAAAAGGAACGTAATATTTATAGTCGTTTTTCAAATCCTAACACGACTGAATTTGTAGAGAAAATTTGTAAAATGGAAGGTGCAGAAAGCGGATATGCTTTTGCTACCGGAATGGCGGCCGTGTTTTCAACGTTTGCCGCATTGCTAAATAGTGGCGATCATATTGTATCTGCACGTTCTGTTTTTGGTTCTACACATGCGTTGTTTGTAAATTATCTTCCTAAGTGGAATATTTCAACAAGTTATTTTGATATCAATAAGCCTGAAACTATTGAAAGTTTTATCACGCCTAAAACAAAAATTCTTTATGCCGAATCGCCAACGAATCCTGCAATTGATATTATTGATTTAGAGTTGTTGGGAAATATTGCTAAAAAGCATAATTTACTTTTAGTAATAGATAATTGCTTTGCAACACCATATTTACAACAGCCAATAAAACATGGTGCACATTTGGTTATCCATTCGGCAACCAAATTGATTGACGGACAAGGTCGTGTTTTAGGTGGTGTAACTGTTGGTAGAGCAGATTTAATTAGAGAAATTTATTTGTTTTCAAGAAATACTGGGCCTGCTTTATCACCTTTTAATGCCTGGGTTTTATCAAAAAGCTTGGAAACACTTTCAGTAAGAGTCGATAAACATTGTGAAAACGCTTTAAAAGTAGCTGAGTTTTTAGAATCTCATCCAAATGTGAATTGGGTAAAATACCCATTTTTAAAATCTCATCCTCAATATGAAGTGGCTAAAAAGCAAATGAAGCTTGGAGGAAATATTGTTGCTTTTGAAGTTAAAGGTGGTATTGAAGCCGGAAGAAAATTTTTAAACGCCATAAAAATGTGTTCATTATCAGCAAATTTAGGCGACACCAGAAGTATAGTAACCCATCCAGCATCAACAACCCATAGTAAATTGTCGGAAGCTGATAGATTGGAAGTTAGTATTACAGATGGTTTAGTTAGAATTTCAGTTGGTTTGGAACATGTAGATGATATTATTCAGGATTTGGAGCAAGCTTTAAATTGATTATATTAGCACAATGCTATCTAAAAAAACAAAATACGGCTTAAAGGCACTTACTTATCTTGCAAGACAAGAAGGAAACACACCTGTTCAAGTAGGTGAAATAGCCCTTAATGAAAACATACCACAAAAATTTTTAGAAAGTATTTTGTTGACTTTAAGAAAATCAGGTTGTTTAGGGTCAAAGAAAGGAAAACATGGAGGATACTATCTTATAAAAAAACCTTCTGATATTTTAATGGCAGATGTTATGAGGGTTCTAGAAGGCCCTATTGCGTTAGTGCCATGTGTGAGTTTAAATTTCTATGAAAAGTGTGATGACTGTCCAGATGAGATTACTTGTAGTGTACACAAATTAATGATTCAAGTTAGGGATAGCACCTTGAATGTTTTTAGAAATAACACTTTAGCTGACATATGTAAGACCTCTAAGGATGAAAATTTCACAATATAATGCGACTTTTCTTTTTATATTCTTCCATTTTTCTTAAAAAATTTCATTATCCTAAAAAATTATTAATAATGTTTGGTATGTTATAAAAAGTTTTACTTTTGTAATTCCTATTAAATCGATAGGAATAATATAAATCAATTTTAAAATGATTACACAAGTGTTAACAGATTCTATACAAAAAGAGAAATCTACATATAAAGAAGACGTTGTTAAAGAGAAACCATTTAGAAGTATTGCTAAATCCATAAGCTGGAGAATAGTAGGAACTTTAGATACTATTTTAATATCATGGATAGTAACTGGTAAATTAGAATTGGCTTTTTCAATAGGTTCGGTAGAATTAGTTACAAAAATGGTTCTGTATTTTTTTCACGAACGTATTTGGAATTCAATTAAATGGGGAAAGTAGGAGGAAATAATATGATGACACAAGAGCAAATAAACGAATTAAATAGACTATTTAAAGAAGCAAAGCCTTCTGAAATAATTAAAAAAGCTTTTGAGATTAGCAATGAAGCGGTTGTTACAACTAACTTCAGACCTTATGAAGCTGCAATTTTACACGCAGTTAATACGTTTAAACCAAATATTGCTGTGGTTTGGTGTGATACAGGTTATAATACACCACAAACATATAGACATGCCGAAAAAGTTATTGAAGATTTAAAATTAAACGTATTTCTGTATGTACCTAAACAGACAGCAGCACACAGAGATGTCGTTATGGGTATACCAAGTATTGATGCTCCAGAACACAAGTTGTTTACAGAGCAAGTTAAACTAGAACCTTTTAGACGAGCAATGGAATTCCATAAACCAAAAGTTTGGTTCACAAACTTACGTCAAGGTCAAACAGCCTTTAGAGATAGTATTGGAATTTTTAGTGTAAGTAAAGATGGTGTTTTAAAAGTAAGTCCATTTTATTATTGGAGTGATTCTGATTTAGATGCCTATTTAGAAGAAAATAATTTACCTAACGAATTTAAATATTTCGACCCAACAAAAGCATTAGAGAATAGAGAGTGTGGTTTACATGCTTAAGAAAATTGATAAAAGAGTAAAATGAAGAAAGATACATACCATATAAATTCGCTTGAAAATGAAGCTATTTATATAATGAGAGAAGTAGCTGCACAATTTGAAAAACCTGTGTTGTTGTTTTCAGGAGGAAAAGATTCCATTACTTTGGTAAGACTTGCCGTAAAAGCGTTTTATCCAGCCAAAGTACCATTTCCTTTAATGCATATTGATACAGGTCACAACTTTCCTGAAACTATAGAGTTTAGAGACAAATTGGTTGAGGAATTAGGGTTGGAATTAATAGTTAGACATGTCCAGGATTCTATTGATGAAGGTAAAGTAAAAGAAGAATCTGGAAAATATTCAAGTAGAAACTCATTACAAACAACAACGCTTTTAGACGCTATTGAAGAATTTAAGTTTGATGCCTGTATAGGTGGAGCAAGACGCGATGAGGAAAAAGCTAGGGCTAAAGAGCGTATTTTTTCTGTTCGTGATGATTTTGGTCAGTGGGATGAAAAAAACCAGCGTCCGGAATTGTTCGATATGTTAAATGGGCAAATTCACCACGGTCAAAATGTACGTGTGTTTCCAATTTCAAACTGGACAGAATTAGATGTTTGGTCATATATAGAAAAAGAAAATATAGAAATTCCATCAATTTATTTTGCTCACAAAAGAAAAGTCTTTTTACGTGATGGTCTTATTTGGTCACATTCAGAATTTGTATATCAGGAAGACGATGAAGAAGTGCTAGAGCGTATGGTTAGATTCAGAACCGTTGGAGATATGAGTTGTACTGCAGCGGTATTTTCAGAAGCGACAGATATTGCAAGTGTAGTAAGAGAAATCAGAGATTCAACTATTTCTGAAAGAGGAGCCAGAATTGATGATAAACGTTCTGATGCCGCTATGGAAAAACGTAAACAACAAGGATATTTTTAAAATAAAGCCAATAAGATATAATATGGAAGTATTAAAAATTGCAACAGCAGGAAGTGTAGATGATGGGAAAAGCACCTTGATTGGTAGAATACTTTACGATACAAAATCATTAACTACAGATAAGTTAGAAGCTATTGAAAAAACAAGTAAACAAAAAGGATATGACTACTTGGATTTTTCATTGGCAACAGATGGTTTAGTAGCAGAAAGAGAACAGGGAATAACTATTGATGTGGCACACATATATTTTTCAACTGCTAAAAAAAGTTACATCATTGCCGATACGCCTGGTCATGTAGAATACACAAGAAACATGGTAACCGGAGCATCAACATCACAAGCATCCGTTATTTTAATTGATGCAAGAAAAGGTGTGATTGAGCAAACCAACCGTCATTTTTTTATCAATAATTTATTGAGAATAAAAGATGTGGTTGTGACCATTAATAAAATGGACTTGGTTGATTACTCAGAAGAGGTTTACAATAAAATCAAAGCAGATTTTGTTGAATTGATGAGTAAGAGAGATTATCAAGATCAAAAAATAACTTTTATTCCGGTAAGTGCTTTAAAGGGAGATAATGTTGTAAATAGATCCAACAAGATGCCTTGGTACACAGGACAAAGTTTATTGGAGCATTTAGAGGAATTAGATAAAAAAGACATTTTTAATGTTGGTACTCCTAGATTTCCTGTGCAATATGTTATTCGCCCAAAAACAGAAGAGTTTCATGATTTTAGAGGTTATGCAGGAAAAGTATATGGAGGAGAATTAAGTGTTGGAGATGATGTTGTTGTTTTACCATCAAAAACAAAATCTAAAATAAAAGAAATTTATTTCTATAACGAAAAATTTCAAACAGCCTCAAGACGTAGTTCTGTAACCATTACATTAGAGAATGATATCAATGTAAGTCGTGGTGATATGATTGTAAAAGATGGTGATTTGCCTACTATAGACAAGCAATTTACAGCCAATATTTGTTGGATGTGTGCATCACAATTAACAACAGGTGGTAAATATATTGTGCAGCATGGGGTTAATAAAGTGTTGGCTAAAGTTGATAAGATTCATCATAAAATAAATCCAGATTATTCTGGAATTGAAACCGATGTTACTGGGTTAAATGTTAATGACATTGCACAGGTAACGTTCAAATTAAATAAACCTATTTTTTATGATCAATTTAAAAATCATAGAACAAACGGTTCATTTATTTTAATTGATACACAAACAAATAACACTGTTGGAGCAGGGTTTATTCAATAAAAAATAATTAAAAAATTCTTACTGTAAGGTAAGGTCAGGTACGTAATGCAAAGTTTTAGAACGGAAATAGAGAATCCTATTGTCGAAAAGGATATTATTGAATTAGCTAAAAAGATTGAGCTGTTCAATACGGGCAAGATTGATGAAGAAAAATTTAGAAGTCTTCGTTTGGCGCGCGGTGTTTATGGCCAACGTCAAGAAGGCGTTCAAATGATTCGTATTAAACTGCCTTACGGAAAAGTATTAAGCAATCAATTACGAAGAATCGCAGATGTTTCAGATGAATATTCTCGAGGTCGTTTGCATATTACAACGCGACAAGACATCCAAATTCATCATGTTGATTTAAACAGAACGCCACAACTTTGGGCTGACTTAGAAAAAGATGATGTAACCCTTAGAGAAGCTTGCGGAAATACTGTAAGAAATGTAACAGCTTCAGAAACGGCAGGCATTGATATCAATGAACCTTTTGATGTGTCACCTTATGCAGATGCCGTTTTTAAATTCTTTTTAAGAAATCCTATTTGTCAGGAAATGGGACGAAAGTTTAAAGTGTCTTTCTCATCATCTGACGAAGATACAGGACTTTCATACATGCATGATTTAGGATTTATCGCTAAAATTGAAAATGGTGTTCGCGGATTTAAAGTAATGCTTGGTGGGGGATTAGGGTCTCAACCACGTCATGCCGATGAGCTATATAGTTTCTTGCCTACAGACAAAATTATTCCAGTAATGGAAGGCGTTTTAAGAATTTTTGACCGCCATGGCGAGCGTAAAAGTAGAGCCAAAGCTAGGATGAAATTCTTAATTAAAGACATAGAATTAGATGCTTTTAAGGCTTTAGTTGAAGAAGAGCAAAACGCCATAGAGTTTAAATCGGTGCCTATTGATTTTGAATCATATAAATCTTCAAAACCAGTTTCGGTTGAAGCTCCAATAGTTGAGATAAAAGATAAAAAGGCTTTTGAAATTTGGAAATCCACAAACCTTGTCCCTCAAAAACAAGAAGGTTATGTAGCTATTGGTGTTAAAGTGCTTTTAGGAGATTTTTATACAGATAAAGCAAGATTATTGGCCAATTTGGTTGAAAAATATGCTACAGGTGAAATACGTTTATCACTTCGTCAAAACATATTAATTCCATTTGTTAAAGAAGAATTAGTGCCGTTTTTTTATACAGAATTAGATAAACTTGGTTTTGCAGAAGCAGGATATAATAAAGCGGTTGATATAACAGCCTGCCCGGGAACAGATACCTGTAATTTAGGTATTGCTAGCAGTACAGGAATTGCGGCCGAATTAGAGCGTGTAATAAAAACAGAGTATCCACAGTACTTAGAGAACAAAGATCTAGTCATAAAAATTAGTGGTTGTATGAATGCTTGCGGGCAACATACCATGGCCAATATTGGTTTTCAAGGCATGTCGGTTCGTACACCAGATAAATTGGTCGCACCAGCATTGCAGGTGCTATTAGGTGGTGGAAATTTGGGTGATGGAAATGGATTATTTGCCGATAAAGTAGTAAAGATTCCAAGTAGAAGAGGACCAGAAGCTTTACGAATCATATTAAATGATTTTGAAGCAAATGCTCAAGGTAAATCCTTTTTAGAATATTATAAGGCTACAGGAGAGCGTTATTTTTATGACCTTTTAAATGATCTTCAAGATGTTACAAATCTAACTCAGGCAGATTTTATTGATTGGGGAACTGATGAAAAATATGAAAAAGCAATTGGTGTAGGAGAGTGTGCAGGAGTTGTTATTGATTTGATTTCAACCTTATTTTTAGAAAGCGAAGAAAAAATTGAAAATGCAAGGGTATCGTTTGCTGATAACGTGTTTTCAGGTGCTATTTACCATGCTTATAGTTCTATGATAAATTCCGCAAAAGCATTATTGCTTTCTGAAAATATTAGTACCAATACACAAGCAGGCATCATAAGTCAGTTTGATGAGGTCTTTATTTCAAATGGTAAATTAGATTTAGGCACCACTTTTTCAGAATTGGTTTATCAAATTAGAGAGTTTAAACCAACTAAAGAATTTGCGTCAGCTTATATAGAAAATGCAAATCAGTTTTTAGAGAATGTAAAAGCATATAGAAATGTGGAAAACAAACCAGTAAGCCTTAACTAAGTAGTAGTTTAATAACTTATTTATTATGGAATTCAATATTAAAACTCCAAAGTTAACAGTTGTAGGCGCAGGACCAGGTGATGTGGAGCTAATAACTCTTAAAGCCATAAAAGCAATAGAATCGGCTGATGTAATTTTGTATGATGCGCTTATTAATGAAGAATTACTTAATTATGCTTCAAAGGAAACTGAAATTATTTTTGTTGGTAAGCGTAAAGGTTGTTATGCTTATCAACAAGAACAAATTAATGAGCTAATTGTAAGTAGAGCAAAAAGCCATGGTCATGTGGTTAGATTGAAAGGAGGCGACCCATTTATTTTTGGAAGAGGAGCTGAAGAGATTGATTATGCAAGACAATTTAATATTGAAACTTACGTGGTTCCTGGTGTTTCTTCATCCTTTGCTGTTCCAGCATATCAAGGTATTCCTTTAACTAAGAGGGGTGCTTCTGAAAGTTTTTGGGTAATAACAGGCACAACAAAATCACATCAGTTGTCAAACGATGTTGTTTTGGCAGCAAAATCTACGGCAACCGTTGTCATTCTTATGGGAATGGGAAAATTGAGTGAAATAGTTGAAATTTTCAAGTCCCAAAACAAGCATGAGATGGCTGTAGCAGTTATTCAAAATGGTACAACGAAAAATGAAAAAGTTGGTTTTGGAACTATTAATAATATTGAGAAAGTTGTAGAAGAAAACCAATTATCATCGCCAGCAATCATTATTATTGGAGATGTTGTGAAGGAACGAGTGGCATTATCATCAGTTTTACATGAAATAAAAGCACGAAAAATTGATTAATTTTTTTTGAATGGAAAGAAATAACCTATATCCGGTTTTTTTAAAACTCAACAATTTAAAAGTACTTATAGTAGGTGGAGGTCATGTTGCTGAAGAAAAATTATCTTTTCTTTTAAAGTCAAGTCCAGATGCAAAAGTTACTATGGTATCTCCTATGTTTAGAGTAGGCACTATAGAATTAGCAAAAAAAGGAGATGTTAAATTAATAAAACGACTTTATAACAAACGCTTTTTAAAAGGAAAACACATAGTTATTGCAACAACCGATGTCTCTAAAATCAATGTAAAAATATATGAGCATTGCAGAAAAAGAGGAATATTAGTAAATGTTGCTGATAATCCACCTTATTGCGATTTTTATATGGGAGGAATTGTTACAAAGGGAAATGTAAAAGTGGCAATTTCAACCAATGGGAAATCGCCTACTACAGCTAAACGATTAAGACAGTTTTTTGAGGATGTAATTCCAGAGAATGTAGATGATTTGGTGAAAAACTTAAATGAATATAGAAAAACAATTAAAGGTGATTTTGAACAAAAAGTGGAAACACTTAATGAATTCACTAAAGGATTAATTGAAAAAAAAGAAGCTAAAAATGATTAAGACAGATATACTAATTATAGGAGCAGGACCCACTGGGTTATTCACGGTTTTTGAAGCGGGACTACTGAAACTTAAGTGTCATCTAATTGATGCACTACCACAACCGGGAGGGCAATGCTCAGAAATATATCCTAAAAAACCTATTTATGATATTCCTGGATTTCCGGAAATATTGGCAGGCGATTTAACTAAAAATCTTTTAGAACAAGGTAAACAGTTTGAGCCTGGTTTCACTTTAGGAGAACGTGCAGAAACCATAGAAAAGTTAGAAGACGGAACATTTATAGTAACAACTAATAAAGGCACACAGCATCATGCCCCAGTAGTTGCTATTGCAGGTGGTTTAGGCTCTTTTGAACCAAGAAAGCCTTTAATTGATAACGTAGCTTACTATGAAGATAAAGGTGTTGAATATTTTATAAAAGACCCTGAAGTTTATAGAAATAAAAAGGTCGTTATTTCTGGTGGTGGTGATTCCGCATTGGATTGGAGTATTTTTTTAGCAGATGTTGCTTCAGAAGTTACTTTAATTCACAGAAGAAATGAGTTTAGAGGTGCTTTAGATTCGGTTGAAAAAGTAAGTGAGTTAAAAGATTCTGGAAAAATTAACCTGATTACACCTGCTGAGGTCACAGCTTTACATGGAAATACTAAATTAGAAGGAGTTACAATTAATAAAGGTGATGAAAAAATATTATTAGGAGTTGATCATTTTATTCCATTATTTGGGTTGTCTCCTAAATTAGGGCCTATTGGAGATTGGGGATTGGAAATTGAAAAGAATGCCATTAAAGTGGATAACACCTTAAATTATCAAACCAATATTCCCGGAATTTTTGCTATTGGTGATGTGAATACCTATCCAGAAAAGCTAAAATTAATTCTTTGTGGATTTCATGAAGCTACACTTATGTGTCAAGCAGCTTACAGAATCATCAATCCAGGTAAAAAATACGTTTTAAAATATACAACTGTAAGTGGCATTGATGGTTTTGATGGTACACGTAAAGAAGCTCCAAAAGCGGTAGTCCAATCTATATAATAAATAACTTTTATTATGTAATTTTAGCTCACCTAATGAGACTACTTGGTAATGAAGAATTATAATATCCGCTTAAAGGAGCTAATAAAACCGTTCACAAAACGATTATTCTATAATTTATTTGATGAGCAAGAAGAAGAAACAACTTATTTAAAAGAAACTTTTTTAGAAATCACCTCAAAACTAGCTATTGAAAATGGTGAAAATATTTGGAATGATTTTCAAAATGAATTTTTAACAATTAGAAAGAAATTAAATTTAGATGCTGAATCATTTTTAAAGAATGACCCAGCATCAACATGTATTGAGGAGGTTTATCTGGCATATCCAGGGTTTTACGCCATTTCAATTTATAGGTTGAGCCATCAATTGTTTCTTTTAAAAGTACCTATTCTTCCACGTATGATGAGTGAATATGTACATGGTATTACGGGTATTGATATTCATCCGGGAGCAACTATTGGAGACTCTTTTTTTGTCGATCATGGAACAGGAATTGTTATTGGAGAAACATCTATCATTAAAAGCAACGTAAAAATTTTTCAAGGTGTAACACTTGGTGGTCTTCAAGTAAAAAAGGAAATGCAGTCAACAAAACGACATCCAACAATAGAGGATAATGTGACTATCTATGCCAATGCAACCATTTTAGGAGGAGACATTGTAATAGGGGCAAACAGCACTATTGGAGCCAATGTTTGGATTACTCAGTCGGTACCAGAAAATTCTTTGGTTACATATCAAACAGAAATCAAAATAAGACCTAAAAAAAATGGCATCAGTTAAAGGTATATTAGATCAAATTGGAAATACACCCCTTGTTGAGGTATCTCATCTTGTTTCAAAAAAAGGTGTTAAACTCTACTTAAAACTTGAAGGTAATAATCCTGGAGGAAGTGTTAAAGATCGTGCAGCTTTCAACATGATTAATGAAGCTTTAAAAAGAGGGGATGTTAAGCAAGGTGATTATTTAGTTGAGGCCACAAGTGGAAATACTGGAATTGCATTGGCCTTTATTGCTCAACTATTAGGCTTGAATATGGTCTTGATAATGCCTGAGAATTCAACCGAAGAACGCGTTAAAACGATGCGTGCTTATGGTGCTGAGGTAATTTTAACACCAGCTGATGCAGGAATTGAAGGTTCAAGGGATTTAGCATTTCAATTAAGAGATGAAAAAGGATATGCCTTGTTAAACCAGTTTGAGAATGATGATAACTGGAAAGCCCATTACAAAACTACGGGACCAGAAATTTGGAGAGATACTGATGGAAAAGTAACTCATTTCGTGTCGGCTATGGGAACTACAGGGACCATTATGGGTGTTTCAACCTATTTAAAAGAAAAAAATAAAAATATTGTTATCGTTGGTGCCCAACCAGAAGATGGAGCTAAAATACCAGGTATTAGAAAATGGACGCCAGATTATGTGCCAAAGTTTTTTGATAGATCAAAAGTTGATGAGGTTATTGAATTAAATGAACAAGATGCAAAAACCATGACGCAACGGTTGGCTAAAGAAGAAGGCGTATTTGCTGGCATGAGTAGTGGAGGTTCTGTTTACAGTGCAGTAAAAATTGCAGAATCTATTGATGAAGGTGTTATTGTTGCTGTTATTTGTGATAGAGGTGATAGGTATTTATCCTCATCACTTTTCGAGTAGTTTTACAATAAAAATTTAAGTTAAGTTTGAAAATGACAGACAAAAAAATCAAGGAGTACATTGATAGACTTAATAATAAAAAAGGAGATGAAACGATTTTTATTCGCCAAATATCTAGTTTAGTTGATGTTGCAAGAGTATGGGATGAAGAACCTAAATTAAATAAAGATATAAGTATTTCTTCTCTTTCTGAAACATTTTTTTTCATTAGAAATGAAGAAAATAAATATGTTGGAGCTGTACATGATACTGAATCTAACTTGCATTGGTATGTTTTAGAAAATGAGAGAAAGAGGGGCTATTTGACCAAAGCCCTAAAAGAAGCAATTATGCCATATATATTTTGTGATTATTATTGTTCACCAAGAGATACTCAAAGAATAACTATCAAATATGATTTTTCTGCTAATTGTTATGAAAATTCAAAAAAAGTCGCTGAATCTATTGGTTTTAAAAGTGTAAATGATGATGAAACAGAATTTGAATTAAAAAAGGAAGAATTTAAATTTAGTTTTAATAACCTTGAAGAGATAAACAAAAAAATATCCTCAGAACGACTCCTTATATTAAGAAAACGATTAGATCTGTCATGCCGTCAGTTGTTTAAAATAAGCGATGAGTTTTTGATGGCATATGACAATGATAATATGTTAAGACAATTAGTAGAAGATATTAGGGAAGTTCGAATTCAAGATATTGAATTATAAAAAGGTTTTAAAATTATAAGGTTAACAAAAAAATAGTTATTACTTTTGTTCGCTAGTTCATAAACGTATTAATATTGTTATCAAGAAAGGTAGAGGGAATAGACCCGTTGAAGCCTTGGCAACCCTTTATCGTGTAAAGAAGGTGCTACGTTCTACTAATATTCTTAAGGGATATTGGAAAGATAACGAAAAGTTTTTTTGCTTTTCTTGATGACATATTGATATAAATTAATTTCAAAATGTCAAAAATTAAACAGGCTTTACAAGATCGTATTTTGGTGCTCGATGGTGCCATGGGTACTATGCTTCAACGTTATAAATTTACAGAAGCAGATTTTCGTGGAGAACGCTTTAAAGATTATCCTTCATCATTACAAGGCAATAACGATTTACTTTCCATTACTCAGCCACAAGCTATAAAAGAGGTACATGCAAAATATTTTGAAGCTGGAGCAGATATAGTAGAAACCAATACATTTTCTGGAACTACTATTGCCATGGCCGACTATCATATGGAAGACTTAGTGTATGAACTTAACTATCAGTCAGCTAAAATTGCTAGAGAAGTAGCCGATGAATTCACAAAGAGAGAACCAAATAAACCACGTTTTGTGGCTGGTTCCATTGGACCTACTAACAAAACGGCTAGTATGTCTCCCGATGTAAATGACCCTGGATTTAGAGCCATTTCTTTTGATGAACTACGTATTGCTTACAAACAACAAGTTGAAGCCTTAATTGATGGTGGTGTCGATTTGTTATTGGTTGAAACCGTTTTTGATACCCTAAATGCTAAAGCTGCATTGTTTGCTATTGAAGAAGTAAAAGAAGAACGACATATAGATATACCTGTTATGTTAAGCGGAACTATAACCGATGCTAGTGGTCGTACACTTTCTGGACAAACAGCTGAAGCTTTTTTAATTTCGGTATCGCATATTCCATTGTTATCAGTAGGTTTTAATTGTGCTTTAGGGGCTAATTTATTGCAGCCTCATTTAGAAGCAATAGCCAATAAAACAGATTTTGCTATTTCTGCCCATCCTAACGCAGGCTTGCCAAATGCTTTTGGAGAGTATGATGAATCACCTCAAGATATGGGCGAACAGATAGAAGAATATCTAAAAAAAGATTTAATTAATATTATTGGTGGTTGTTGTGGAACAACTCCTGAACACATAAAGGTTATTGCAGACATAGCAGCAAAATATAAACCTAGAAAAATCTTGCAAACTGCAATTTAAAAAGAATGAAAATTAAGCAAGAAAAATATATGAAACTTTCAGGACTAGAACCTCTAGTCCTTAACGAAAACAGCAACTTTGTTAACGTTGGTGAACGTACTAATGTTGCAGGATCGCGAAAGTTTTTAAGATTGATTAAAGACGAAAAATTCGATGAAGCTTTAGATATTGCTCGTCATCAAGTGGATGGTGGTGCTCAAATTATCGATATCAATATGGACGACGGTCTTATTGATGGTAAAGAATCCATGGTGCGTTTTCTTAATTTAATCGCTGCCGAACCAGATATTTCCAGAGTTCCAATCATGATTGATAGTTCAAAATGGGAAATTATCGAGGCAGGACTTCAAGTAGTACAAGGTAAGTGCGTGGTAAATTCCATTTCTTTAAAAGAAGGTGAAGACAAGTTTATTTGGGAGGCAAAACAAATCAAACGTTACGGCGCTGCTGTGATTGTGATGGCTTTTGATGAGGTTGGGCAAGCCGATAATTATGAACGTAGAATTGAAATCACAAAACGTTCATACGATATATTGGTTAATCAAGTTGGCTTTCCTTCAGAAGATATTATTTTCGATTTAAACATATTTCCTGTGGCGACCGGTATGGAAGAACACCGTAGAAATGCCATCGATTTTATCGAAGCCACACGATGGGTGCGTCAAAATTTACCAAATGTAAGCGTTAGTGGAGGAGTAAGTAATGTATCGTTTTCTTTTAGAGGAAATGATGGCGTTCGTGAAGCCATGCATTCAGTATTTTTATATCACGCGATTCAAGCTGGTATGAATATGGGGATTGTAAATCCTGCTCTTTTAGAGGTTTATGATGACATTCCAAAGGATTTATTGGAGCGTGTTGAAGACGTTGTTTTAGATAGAAGAGAGGATGCTACAGAGCGTTTGCTGGATTTTGCTGAAACGGTCAAAGGTTCAAAAGTTGAAAAAGGTGTAGATTTATCTTGGAGAGAAAACTCAATTCAAGATAGAATAACTCATGCTTTAGTAAAGGGTATTGATGCTTTTATAATAGAAGATGTAGAAGAAGCCAGATTACATGCAGAAAAGCCTATTGATGTTATTGAAGGTCATTTAATGATTGGAATGAACGTGGTTGGCGATTTGTTTGGAGCAGGTAAAATGTTCTTGCCACAAGTGGTTAAATCTGCTAGGGTAATGAAAAAAGCTGTGGCTTACTTAAACCCGTTTATTGAAGCAGAAAAAGGAGATAAACAAGAGGCCATTGGAAAAGTATTAATGGCAACCGTAAAAGGTGATGTGCATGATATCGGTAAAAATATTGTGAGCGTAGTTTTGGCTTGTAATAATTATGAAATAGTGGATTTGGGTGTTATGGTGCCACCCGAAAAAATTATTGAAACCGCTAAAAAAGAAAATGTAGACATCATTGGATTGTCTGGATTAATAACGCCGTCACTTGATGAAATGGTGTATTTAGCCAAGGAAATGGAACGACAAAACTTTTCAATTCCCTTGCTAATTGGTGGTGCTACAACATCCAAAGCTCATACTGCTGTTAAAATTGATACACAATATAAAAATGCAGTGGTCCATGTTAATGATGCTTCAAGAGCTGTAACGGTTGTGGGCGATTTGTTAAACAAAAAATCAGCAAATGCATACGTTGCTGCAATGAAGAAAGATTATGATGTTTTTCGTGAAAAATTTTTAAAACGAGGGAAAACAAAAGAATATATTTCAATCCTAGAGGCAAGAAAAAGGAAATATAAAATTGACTGGAATACCACCAATATTTCTAAGCCAAATGAATTAGGCGTTCAAGTTTTAAAACAGTTGAGTTTAAAAGAATTAGTGCCATATATTGATTGGAGCCCTTTTTTTAGAAGTTGGGACTTACACGGTAAATTTCCAGATATCTTAACAGATGAAATGGTTGGAGAACAGGCAACCATTATGTATAAAGAAGCACAAGCTATGATTAATGACATTATAGCGAGGCAATTATTAAAACCAAAAGCTGTTTTTGGTTTGTTTGAAGCCAATACTATTCATGAGGATGATATTTCTATTCAGAAAAAAGGAAAAGAAATAGCAGTTTTCAGAACGTTGCGTCAGCAATTAAGTAAAAGAGAAGGTATTCCAAATATGGCTTTAGCAGATTTTGTTGCACCAAAAGAAACGGGTCTTACAGATTATATGGGTGCATTTTGTGTAGCTATTTTTGGTGCTCAAGAGTTAGCGGATAGTTACAGAAAAAAAGAGGATGATTATAGTGCTATTATGGCACAGGCCATAGCAGACAGATTTGCTGAAGCACTTGCAGAATATTTGCATAAACAAGTAAGAACAAAGCATTGGGGCTATGCTGCAGACGAAATACTTTCAAATGAAGATTTAATCAAAGAAAGCTATAAAGGCATTCGTCCAGCGCCAGGGTATCCAGCATGTCCGGACCACTTAGAAAAAGAAACCATTTGGGACTTGTTGGAAGTTGAAAAAATTATTGGTGTAACCTTAACTGAGAGTTTGGCTATGTGGCCTGCAGCAGCAGTTTCCGGGTATTATTTTGGAAATCCTGAAGCGAAGTATTTTGGAGTAGGCAAAATAACTGATGATCAGGTTGTCGATTTTGCAGTTAGGAAAGGAATATCAAACGAGAAAGCAAGAAAATGGTTGTTTCCAAATATTGCTGAAGAGTAAAAGTATATATAATGAAAGATAAATTTATAGAATTAACATTGGGTAGTTATATCATATCTCATGGGTATAGTAAAAACAAAGAAATGATGGAGCCAATTTCTTCAGAAACTTTTTCTAAAAAAATTATCCCCATTTCGAGAATAAAATCTATAAGCGAAAAATATATTTTGACAGATTATGTTGATGGAAGATGGATTTATTGGGAGTACAAAGAAGATTATGATTATTTAAAAAAGATACTGATCAGTAAATGAAAGTAACAGAGCACATAAAAAAAGCCAACGGAAAAACATTATTTTCTTTTGAAATTATACCACCTCAAAAGGGAAGAAATATTCAGGAATTATATGATAACATAGATCCTTTAATGGAGTTTAACCCACCTTTTATTGATGTTACCACTTCTAGAGAAGAATATGTGTATATTGATAAAGGACAAGGGCTTTTAGATAGAAAAATTACGCGTATGCGTCCTGGCACAGTGGGTATTTGTGCTGCGATTAAACATAAATACAATGTAGATACTATACCACATGTATTGTGTGGTGGATTCACAAAAGAGGAAACAGAATACGTATTGGTGGATTGTCATTATTTAGGTATTGAAAATGTGATGGCTTTACGTGGTGATGCTATGAAACATCAGCAATATTTTGAACCAGCTGAAGGAGGACATACCTATGCTTCTGAACTTGTAAAACAAATGAGCGATTTAAATAGAGGTAAATATTTACATGATGTTGTGGAGTCTGATTATAAAACGAATTTTTGTATTGGAGTTGCTGGTTATCCTGAAAAACATTTAGAAGCACCATCATTAAATACCGATTTAAAACGTCTTAAAGAAAAAGTTGATGCCGGAGCCAATTATGTGGTGACACAAATGTTTTTTGATAATGCTAAGTACTTTGAGTTTGTTGAAAAAGCTAAACAAGCAGGAATCAATGTGCCAATCATTCCTGGAATAAAACCTATTGCAGTTAAACGCCATTTACAATTATTGCCTCAGGTTTTTAAAATTGATATACCTGAAACGTTAATTCAAGAAGTTGAAAAATGCAAAGACAACAATCAAGTACGTCAGGTTGGTATAGAATGGGCTGTTAAGCAATCACAAGAGCTGCTTAAAGCGGGTGTGCCGGTGTTGCATTATTATTCAATGGGTAAAAGTGATAATATAAAAGCTATTGCGTCGCAAATATTTTAATTAATCTCTTATTTTTGTGACACAAGCAACCTGTTAATGAGGCTATTTCTTACTGGAGTTTTTTGTTTTTTGTTCAATATAATTTTTTCCCAAGAAAATAAGGAAAGTTCATATTTTGATATTAATTATTTTAAAGGAAATATTGCTTTACACAATAATGATATTCTGCACTTAATAACTGGCCATCCAGAAGGTGTTATATTAAGTTACAACAAAAAAACATTTGGAAAAAATGCTTGGGAACAACGTTTTAACTATCCGGATTATGGTTTTTCGTTTGCTTATCAGAATTTAAAAAATGATGTTTTAGGGAATAATTATTCATTGTATGCACATTATAATTTTTACTTTTTAAAACGAAATTTAATGTTTCGCATAGGTCAGGGATTGGCATTAACCACTAATCCTTACGACAAAGAAACCAACTACCGCAACAATGCTTTTGGTTCAAAAATTATGAGCAGTACTTTTGTTATGCTCAACTTTAAGAAGGAACGAATTATTGATAAGTTTGGTTTACAGGCAGGTTTTTCAATGATTCATTATTCAAACGCTAACGTAAAAGCTCCAAATACCAGCATTAATTCAATAACACTTAATCTTGGAGTGACTTACAATTTAAATAATGAAGAACCAGAATTTATTGTAGCTGACAGTAATGAAATCAACAAAAATTTTACAGAGCCTATAAAGTATAATTTTGTTTTTAGAAGTGGCATTAATGAAAGTGATATAGTTGGTAGTGGGCAATTTCCATTTTATGTAGTGTCTGCTTATGCCGATAAGCGTATCAATCAAAAAAGCGCTTTACAATTTGGAACGGACGTGTTTTTCTCTAATTTTTTAAAAGAATATATTTATTACAGGTCAGTTTCTTTTCCAGAAGAACCTACCAGCGGAGATGAAGACTATAAGCGAGTTGGATTGTTTGTTGGACACGAATTGTTTGTAAATAGAATATCATTGGTAACCCAATTAGGCTACTATGTGTATTACCCGTTTGATTTTGAAGGAAGAACTTATATAAGAGTTGGATTGAAACGCTATTTTGGTGATAAGTGGTTTGGAGCTTTAACCTTGAAAGCACATGCGGCCAAAGCCGAAGCTGTCGAATTTGGTGTTGGTGTAAGATTATGAAAAAAATAATATACATAGTATTCATATTTTTTCTCTTTTCATGTAATAGTGAAAATGCAGGCGATTGTTTTCAAACCTCAGGAAAAATAATTCAGGAAGAAATAAGTTTAGATGCCTTTGATAAAATTTTGGTGAATCGTGATGTTGAATTAATCATAGAAGATGGTATTACTCAAAAAGTAATGATAGAAACAGGGAAAAATTTAATGAACGATGTAGAAGCTATTGTGGTTGATGGCAAATTGATTTTAACTGATAATAACAGCTGTAATTATGTGAGAGATTATGGCATTACAAAAGTATATGTAACCTCTCCAAAAATAACCGAGATAAGAAGTTCTACACAATATGATGTAAGTTCAAATGGAGTTTTAACATATCCAAGTTTAACTATTTTGTCTGAAGATTATAATGCCCCAGACACATTTACTGTTGGGAATTTCAGGTTGCAGCTAGATAACATAAGTTTCAATGTGGTGTTTAATAATTTATCTAATTGCTATGTTTCTGGTAATACAAATAATTTAAATGTAACTTTTGCAGCAGGAGCATCAAGGTTTGAAGGAAGAAATCTTATCGCTCAAAAAGTGAACATATGGAACAGAAGTTCAAACGATATGATTATGAATCCTATTCAGGAAATAAAAGGTAAAATTTCAGGAACTGGCGATGTTATTTGTGTTAATCATCCACCAATTGTTGAGGTAGAAGAACAATATAAAGGACGTCTTATTTTTGAATGATTATTTACTTGTTAAATCTCTAAACAAACTTTCTAAACTGGCATTTTTCTGATTCAATTGTAAAATCTTAAGTTTATTATCATGTGCAAAATCAAACACATGAGGGCGCATATCTTCAGACGTTTTAAAGGTGATTTCATACACAAAACCATGAGTATTTATTACATTCTTGACTTTAGGTAAATTATTTAAAAAGGCATCTTCAACTCTGTAATCAAACTCTACAATAACGGTTTGTTCCTCACCATCACGTAATTCTTGCAATTTTTTATTGGCAACAATTTCACCTTTGTTAATGATAATCACGCGGTCGCACATAGCTTCCACTTCCTGCATAATGTGTGTTGATAAAAACACAGTTTTAGTTTTTCCTATAGTTTTTATCAAGTTTCTTATATCTACCAACTGGTTTGGGTCTAGTCCAGTTGTGGGTTCGTCTAGAATTAAAACATCAGGGTCATGCAATAATGCGCAAGCTAAACCAACACGCTGGCGATATCCTTTAGAGAGTTGTCCTATTTTTTTATGTACTTCAGGCGTTAATCCAGTAAGCTCAATAACTTCTTTAATGCGTTCTTTTGAAACGTTGTAAACCTGTGCATTAAAGTTTAAATACTCTTTAATATACATGTCTAAATACAAAGGATTATTTTCTGGTAAATAGCCTACACTTTTTTGAACATTTTTCGAATCTTCATTAACATCAAAAGAGTTTACCTTAATAGAACCTTCTGAAGCATTGATGAAAGTGGTCAAAATTTTCATCATAGTTGATTTTCCGGCACCATTTGGTCCTAAAAAACCAACAATTTCTGGTTTTGAAACCTTAAAAGATATATTATTTAAAGCTTTTTGGCTTCCGTAAAGTTTTGAAACACCATTTACTTCTATCGACATATTAAAATTATTTGTTCAAAAATAATGATTATATAATTTATTTGGAGCTTTGCCTTAAATTCTTTAAAACTTTTAAATTTATTGTAAAAAAATCTTTATACAATTTTGATTTGTTAAAATATTATTTACTTTAGCCACTCATTATGAAACATCCGTAATGAATTCTTAATAAATCAGGAATTATAAATTGGATGTTGCATGTGACCTTTGAAAAACAATATAATAAACACGTGAAAACAACATTAGGTTACACATATTTTAGCAATTTTTTTTATTTCTTTTTTAGTAAAGAGATCGAGACTTTGTATGTGTAATTTATAAGAAATAAATTTGAATATAAGTCTCGATGGAAATCGGGACTTTTTTTATATATGATAAAAACAGTTGCCATACAAGGAGTAAAAGGATCATTCCATCACATTGTGTCTCAGGAGTTTTTTAACAAACCTGTTGAAGTCATTGAATGTTTAACATTTGATGAGGTGGTTGAATCCTTAATAAGCAAAGAAAGTGATGCCGTTATTATGGCGTTAGAAAATTCTATTGCAGGGTCTATCATTCCAAATTACGCTTTAATAAATAAATATGATTTGCACGTTGTTGGAGAGCATTATTTAGATATTCAGCATAACCTAATGGCATTGCCCGGACAGGATATTAATGACATCAAAGAAGTGTATTCGCATCCTATGGCATTGTTGCAATGTATGGATTTCTTTAAGGCATATCCACATGTTAAATTGGTTGAAGATAAGGATACAGCAGAAGTGGCCGAAAGAATCCATAAGCACCAGTTAAAGAACATTGGAGCAATTGCAAGTGTTATGGCTGCAAATATTTTTGAGTTGGATATTTTAGCACACAGCATTCAAACCATCAAGCATAATGAAACAAGGTTTGCTATTGTAAAAAGACAAAATTCAGAAATCCCGGAAGATCAAATTAATAAGGCTTCTTTAAAATTTGAGACAGATCATAAAAGAGGAAGTTTAGCGACGATTTTAAATGTTATGAGTGATTGTAAGTTGAATTTAACAAAAATTCAATCTTTACCAATTATTGAAACTCCTTGGAAATACTCTTTTTTTGTTGACGTGACCTTTGAAAATTACACTGATTTTGTGAAAGCAAAATCAATATTAAATATTATGGCTCAAGGACTTAAAATATTAGGTGAATATAAAAATGCAAAGTTATGATTGAAGTAGCTAACAGATTGCATACTGTTGAAGAATACTATTTCTCAAAAAAATTGAGAGAAGTTAATTTGCTTATTGCAAATGGGAAACCAATTATAAATTTAGGAATTGGAAGCCCAGATTTGGCACCGCCTCAAAAAGTAATTGAAGCTATTACAAATAGTCTTCAAGATCCAAATGCACATAAATATCAGAGCTATCAAGGTTTGCCAGAATTGAGAGATACCATGGCAGCATTTTATAAAGATCACTTTAATGTGTCGTTGAATCCGGCAAATGAGATTTTACCATTAATGGGTAGCAAAGAAGGTATCATGCATATCTCAATGGCTTATTTAAATGAAGGCGATGAGGTTTTAATTCCTAATCCAGGTTACCCGACTTATGAATCCGTTACCAAATTAGTTGGTGCTAAACCTGTATTTTATGAATTGGATGCCGCAAATAATTGGTCACCAAATTTAAAAGCCTTGTCTCAAAAAGATTTAAGTAAGGTGAAAATTATGTGGGTAAACTATCCTCATATGCCAACAGGAGCCATGCCAAGCAAGTATTTATTTGAAGAGTTAGTAGCTTTTGGTAAAAAACATAACATTTTAATTGTAAATGATAATCCTTATAGTTTTGTTTTAAACGAAACGCAACAAAGCCTTTTAAGTGTTCCTGGAGCAAAAGAAGTTTGTTTAGAGCTTAACTCTTTAAGTAAGACTTTTAATATGGCTGGTTGGCGCGTAGGAATGGTCATTGGAGACAGTAAGCATATAAGTAATGTTTTAAAAGTGAAAAGCAACATGGATTCCGGAATGTTTTATGGAATTCAAAAAGGAGCCATTGAAGCTTTAAAGTGTACAAAAATGTGGTTCTCTACTTTAAACAGTGTTTATAAGCAACGCAGAGATTTGGTGTGGCAGTTAGCAGATACCTTAAATTGTACCTATGATAGAGAAGCAACAGGATTATTTGTTTGGGCAAAATTACCATCAGGTTTAAAATCAGAAGAATTTATAGATTCAGTACTTTATAATAATCATATATTCATAACTCCAGGAACTATTTTTGGAAGTAAAGGAGAAGGCTATATTCGTTTTTCTTTATGTGCAACCACTGAAGTTTTAGAAGAGGCAATTGCAAGATTTAAATAAAATGAAGCATAAAGATTCAAATATAGAAAAGATTAATTCCATGCAAATTGCATGCGATATTATTAAAACAATAAAAACAATCAGATGAAAAATGTATACATCATAGGTGTTGGATTAATTGGAGGAAGCATGGCTTTAGATTTAAAAAAGCTAAATCCAGATGTTGTCATTCATGGGTTGGATTATAATCCGGTTCATCTTGAAGAAGCTCTTGCTTTAAAAATTATCGATGAGAAAGTAGAGTTTGCCGATTTGAAAAATGCTGATTTAGTTATTCTTTCAATTCCCGTAGATGCTTCAACAAATCTAATATTAAGTATACTTGATACCATACCAGATAATGCTTTGGTTGCCGACGTAGGTTCAACAAAATTAGATATTTGTAAAATGACTACAAATCATCCAAAACGAAGAAATTTTTTAGCGATGCATCCTATTGCAGGTACCGAATTTTCTGGACCAAAAGCAGCCATTAGCGGTTTATTTCAAAATAAAGCCAATATTATTTGTGAAGTAGAAAAGACTGCTTTTAAACTTCAGGAAAAAGCTTTAAAGTTATTCGCCGAAATGGGTATGCGCATCAGATATATGAATCCGGAAGCTCATGATAAACATATTGCATATGTATCACATTTATCACATATAAGTTCTTTTATGCTAGGTAAAACTGTTATTGAAAAAGAAAAAAATGAACGTGATATTTTTGATATGGCCGGCAGTGGATTTGCTTCAACAGTTAGATTAGCTAAAAGTTCACCAGCCATGTGGGCTCCTATTTTTAAGCAAAATAAAGCCAATGTTGTTGAAACATTAGAAGAGTATATTAATAACCTCACTCACTTTAAAAATTTAATGCAGGATGATAATTTCGAAGAAATTTTTAATGAGATGAAAAACACAAATTACATAAAAGAGATATTAAAAGGAATTGCTTAAGCATTAAAATTATGGAAAACAAGAAAGAGTTAAGAAGCTGGTTAGATGACTTAAAATTAAGTCACCCGTTAGTAATTGCAGGACCTTGCAGTGCGGAAACAGAAGAGCAAGTATTAAGAATTGCAAATCAATTAAAAGATACCGATGTTAATTATTTTAGAGCAGGTATTTGGAAACCAAGAACACGTCCAGGAATGTTTGAAGGAGTTGGTGCCTTAGGATTGAAATGGTTACAAAAAGTAAAGGCAGAAACAGGAATGAAAATTGCAACAGAAGTTGCAAATGCAGCTCATGTAAAACTTGCTTTAGAGCATGATGTGGATTTGTTATGGGTTGGAGCACGTTCAACAGTTAGTCCTTTTATTGTTCAGGAAATTGCAGATGCTTTAGAAGGAACTGATAAAATTGTTTTGGTTAAAAATCCAGTTAACCCAGATTTGTCATTATGGTTAGGTGCTATTGAACGTTTAGCTAAAGCTAATATTAAAAAATTAGGTGTTATACACAGAGGGTTTTCAACGTATGAAAAAACAAAATACAGAAATAACCCAGAATGGCAATTAGCTATAGAATTGCAAACAAAATTCCCAGATTTACCAATAATAAACGACCCATCGCATATTACAGGTAGAAGAGATATGATTTTTGATGTATCTCAAACAGCATTAGATTTAAATTTTGATGGATTAATGATTGAAACACATGACGATCCTGATAATGCATGGAGTGATGCTTCTCAACAAGTAACGCCAAAAGTTTTGGTTCAAATTATGAAAGATTTAAAAATCAGAAAGGAAACTGATCCTGAAACTGAATATAATAAGTCTTTAGATAATTTAAGAGCTCAGATTGATATTGTTGATAATCAAATTATTGAATTATTAGGAAAGCGTATGAAGGCAGCTGATGGAATTGGGGCGCTTAAAAAACAAAAAAATGTCGCAGTGTTACAGTCTAAAAGATGGAATGAAATTTTAGGTAAAATGGTTTTGGAAGGAGAATCTAAAGGATTAAGTGAAGAGTTTATTTTAAAAATGTTTAAAGCCATTCACCAAGAATCTATTAATCATCAAGAAAAAATTATTAACAGTTAAAATTTATATTCATAATATTAACATTTAATTTGTATAATTGCATAAATTTTAAGAAAACGACATGAAAAAAACTTTATTTTTAGTATTCACGTTAGTTACAACACTAATGAGTGCACAAGTTGATAAAATCTTTAAGCATAATGGAGAAACTGTTGAAGGAAAAGTTATTAGACTTGAAGAATATACCGTAGATTTTGTATATGAAGGCGAAGTTGCTGAAAATACTATAGGGAAATATGCCATAGAAAAAATTATTTATGGATCCAGTGGACGAGTTGAAGAAATTACTGAAAAAATTGATGTAAGTGGAAAAGATGGTTGGCAAAATGTAGTTATACTTGAAGAGAAAAGTTACATCGCTGGTTTGAAAAAAGGGGAAGAAATTAGAGGAAAAACAGGATTAATTAATTTTCAAACAGGTAATACAGGTGACAGAAAAGCGGATAAAAAATTAAAAATGGCTGCGGCAGAACTTGATTGCCCTTTTATTTTATTGACAGCTGATAAAACTACAGTAGGAGCAAATTCAAATTTATTGGGAGGTTCACAATCGATCAAGAAAGGTGTTGCCTACAAATACTAAAAAATATTATTTTCATAAAAAAGCCTCACATTTGTGAGGCTTTTTTTAGTCTTTATTATTGCTTGTTTCTTTTAAAAATATAGCGCGTAATAAATATACCTTGCCCGTCATCTTTACCGCCATCACTTTCAACAGCACTGTTAACAAAAGCCAGTTCCCAGCCTTCTTCTATCATTGTGTTAATTTTTGAAGCAATTACAGCATCATTAGCAGCAATATTTTGGAAACGAATACCACCAATGTTGTAAAAGTTTAATAGTTTGGTTTCATCAAAATCCTTAACTCTAATTTCGCTTCTATCAGATTTATTACGAGTGTTATCCTCTTCGGTTTGTGTTGAGGTGAAATCTTTATAGTTTTTATCCTCATTAGCACTGATTATTCTTGAACGGCCTAATCCACTAGGAACAATGGATTCAACACTAGTTACTACTTTGTACTCTACCTGAGCTTTAACATCAATAAATGAAACTAAAAAAAATGTGATAAATAATAATTTTTTCATGTTGTTTAAGGATTTTTTGTTTAAGACTTAAATTTAGACTTTTTGTTACATTGAAATGTTGTTAATTTGTAAAATTGAAACTATTAAATTGAATGACAGGACTTGTTTATAAATCTACAGGAAGTTGGTATACTGTAAAAACCGATTTAGGAGAAACTTATGAGTGTAGAATAAAAGGTAAATTCAGGATAAAAGGAATTAAAAGCACCAATCCAATTGCCGTAGGAGATGTTGTAGATTTTGAGTTGGAAACTGATAATAATCAAGTGTCCGGAATTATTAATAATATTCATGATCGAAACAATTATATTGTTCGAAAATCGGTTAACTTATCTAAGCAAACACACATTATTGCAGCAAATATTGATCAGGTTTTTTTAATGATTACTATTAATAATCCACCAACTTTAACCAGTTTTATTGATAGGTTTTTAGTCACAGCAAATGCCTATTCCGTAAGAATAGTATTGCTTTTTAATAAAATCGATACTTACGATGATGACGCCCTTAATGAAGTTAAATATTTAGCACATGTTTACAGAAAAATAGGGTATGAATGTATAGAGGTTTCGGCAGTTAATGGAAAAAATTTAGAAAAGGTTAAAGCATTAATGCATGACAAAGTGAGCATGTTTTCTGGTCACTCGGGTGTTGGTAAATCTACTTTAATTAACTCTATAGAACCTTCTTTAGATATTAAAACAAAAGAAATTTCAACACTCCATATGCAAGGACAACATACAACCACTTTTGCAGAAATGTTTGATTTAAGTTTTGGAGCCAAAATTATAGATACACCTGGAATAAAGGGGTTTGGTGTGGTTGATATGGATAAAGAAGAAGTTGGCGATTATTTTCCCGAATTTTTTAAATTAAAGCAGCATTGCAAGTTTAATAACTGTTTACATATCCAGGAACCTCATTGTGCAGTAAAAAAAGCTTTGGATAATAATGAGATAGCTTTTTCAAGATACAGGAGTTATTTACAGATTTTAGAAGGAGAAGACGAACATTACAGAACTGATAATTTTGAAAGAGAATAAATGAAAGTAGTTATTCAACGTGTTTTAAAAGCAAATGTTTCTGTTGAAGAAACAAAAATTGCTTCTATTGATAAAGGCCTTTTAATCTTGTTAGGAATTGTTGAAGATGACAATTATGAAGACATAAAATGGCTATCAAACAAAATTGTCAATCTACGCATATTTGGAGATGCAAATGATGTCATGAATCTATCGTTATTAGACGTTTCTGGCGATGCTATTGTGGTAAGTCAATTCACGCTTCACGCTTCCACAAAAAAAGGAAATAGGCCTAGCTACATTAATGCTGCTAAACCAGATATAGCAATTCCGTTATATGAAGCTTTTTTAAAGCAATTCCAATTAGATTTAGGAAAACAAGTTCAAACAGGTGAATTTGGTGCAGATATGAAAGTTGAATTGCTAAATGATGGACCTGTTACAATAATCATTGATTCTAAAAATAAAGAATGATGATTAATATTAAGGTGTCTTATAATCTTAAAAAATTGAATTTTAATTATTTTGGGTAAAACTTAAACTGAGTAAGCATACTTGAGTAAACTTCCGATTTAAAAGAAGTTGCAAGATCTAAAATAGAGTTCACAAATAGAGTTATAAAACATATTAATCCTAATAAAGTGAGAAAATCAAGAACTCTCATGAACTCATAGTGAGTTGGTTTTTTTTTTTTCATTTTGGTTGGCTGGTTGGTTAGTGTAAGCTAATATAATAATTTTTTTAACACATCCTTAACATTTGCTATTTATTTTAATGATAATCAGTTGTTTATGTAATTTTAATGTGTTTTTAAAATGAAAAAAGCAACTTTATTTTTGTGGGATTTAATTCATTTTCTTACATTATTTCGTTATATTTGATATACGATTTTTAATGCAACTAAATAATAGCTAAAGGTTTTTAAAAGTCTAATAATTAAGTCTCTCAAGAAATAAATTATAGATGTTTACATTGAACTGATAGTATATGTTTATTAAAAATGTTTTAAGTGTCCTGCTTATTTTTGCCAGTTTTTCAGTCTTACCACAAGAAAATTTCTATTCAAGTTTAACAATTCCTGATAATCTAACTAAGAATGCCAATGCTGTTCTAAGAGTTGATGAAACACAAATTGAAATTTTATCAATCAAGAGTTTGAAGCATCATTATAGGCGGGTTGTTACTATTTTAAATAAAGAAGGGGATAAATTTTTAAAGGCTTACGTTTATTATGATGATAAAATCAATGTAAAAACTTTAAAAGCTACTGTTTATAATGCATTTGGTTTTGAGATAAATAAATTTAAAAAATCAGATTTTAAAGATGTTGCCGCTGTAAACGACTTTTCATTATATGAAGACAGTAGAGTTAAATACCTAGAATATACCCCGATAAATTACCCTTATACTGTTGAATTTATTTTTGAAACTGAAACCGAAAACACAGCTTGGATTCCATTTTGGCGACCTTTGGAAGGATATCATATAAGTACAGAAAATAGTACTTACAAAATAACCTATGATACTTCAATAGGTATAAAATCAAAAGAAAAGCAATTTTCAGATTTTAATATTGTTAAAGATAATAGAGACGGGATTTTAAGTTATAAAGCTGAAAATATTGAAGCTTTAAAGCAAGAAGATTATAGTCCTATTTTTAGAGAGTTTTCTCCAAGCTTGCTGGTTAGCCCAATTAATTTTAATTATGAAAATTATTCAGGCTCTATTAACGATTGGGATAATCTTGGAAAATGGATTAACGACAATCTATTAGCAGGAAGAGCAACAGTTACGGCAGAGACAGAAAATTTAATTAAAAAACTTGTTGAAGGTGTAAGTGATCCTTTAGAATGCGCAAAAATTGTTTACAAATTTGTGCAGGATAATACCAGGTATATTAGTGTACAAGTGGGTATTGGCGGCATTCAGCCATTTCCAGCCTATGAGGTTGACAAGGTAAAGTACGGAGACTGTAAGGGTTTAACAAATTACACGAAAGCATTGTTAAAAATTGTTGGAGTTGATTCATATTATACAGAAGTGTATGGAGATGATGAGAGCCAAGTAAGTTTGGAGCAAGATTTCGCGTCTCTTTTAGGTCAAGCGAATCATGTAATACTTAACATTCCAACAGAAAAAGGAGGAGATATTTGGTTAGAATGTACTAGTCAAAAAACGCCATTCGGCTTTATAGGCGATTTTACTGATGATAGAGATGTTTTTGTTATAACACCAGAAGGAGGAAAAATTAAACACACCAAAAAGTATACTGTTAAAGAAAATGAACAAATAACAAAAGGAAGTTATACGATTTTAAATGATGGAGGTATTGATTTAGAAGGCGTTATTGTTTCAAAAGGAATTCAATACGATGATAAGTATGGGATGGAAGTTCTTCCAGAGCGAGACTTAGAGGTCTACTATAAAAAGCGTTGGAATTACATTAATAATATTGAATTGAATAAAAAAGGAATTTTGAATGATAAAGATAGCATTCAATTTAAAGAGTCTATAAAATTCAATGCAACTAATTATTCGAAAATTGTTGGTGATAGAATTTTATTTACTGTAAATGCTCTAAATAGAAATAAAGAAGTTCCTGACCGATATAGAGAACGAAAATTACCTCTAAAAATTTATAGAGGTTTTAAAGATATTGATGAGGTTGAAATTAATCTGCCAGCAGATTATAAAATAGAATCATTACCTCAAAACGTAAAAATCGAGAATAAATTTGGGTATTATTCTTTTTATATTGCTGTTAAAAATGACAATACAATCCTTTATAATAGACAATTTGTTGTAAACGATGGAGAGTTTCCAAAAGAAGATTATGATGAGTTTAGAAACTTTTATAAAGAAGTATCAAAATTTGATAATATCAAAATAGCTTTAATTAAAAAACTCTAATAAATGAAATCAGTATCTTTTTTTATTCTGTTAAGCTTTAGCATAACAGTATTTTCGCAAAACTATGATTTTGGTAAAGTATCGGTAGATGAACTTGAAGAAAAATTTAACCCGCAAGATTCGTCGGCCAATGCAACCTATTTGTATAAGAATAGAAGAACATATTTTGTATATAACCAAAACGAAGGATTTCAACTTGTAACAGAGATTCAAGAACGTGTAAAAATATATAACCAAGAAGGTTTAGATTATGGAACTATAGAAGTTAGGCTTTATAAGGAAGGAGGTGACGATGAGAAACTTTCAAATTTAAAGGCTTATTCATATAATTTGGAGTCTGGGAAAGTTGAAGAAACTAAACTCAATAAAGATGGAATATTTAAAACAGAACTAAGTAAATATACTGAGCAAGTAAAATTTACAATGCCAAATTTAAAAGGAGGTTCTGTAATTGAATATAAATACACAATTACATCTCCTTTTTTTTGGAATGTTGAAGATTTTGTGTTTCAATATGACATTCCTGTAAAAAAGATAGAAGCACAGTTTGAATCGCCAGAATATTATAATTTCAAGATAAATGCAAAAGGATTTTTGAGTGTAATTCCAAAAGTCACAGCTAAAAATGATAAAGTAACTTTTACTAATAAGTATAGAGATCAATCAGGAGGGTTTGGGTATGTATCTAAAACTTCTTACGAAACTTCAGATTTAAATTTTATCACCAACATTACATCTTATAATCTTTCAAATATACCAGCATTAAAAGAAGAACCATTTGTAAATAATATTAATAATTACAGGTCTTCTATTCAATATGAGTTGTCGTATACCAAATTTCCTCAGTCTCCTTTAAAATATTATTCAACAACATGGGAAGATGTTGTTAAAACCATTTATGAAAGCCCAAGCTTTGGTAGTGAATTAGATAAAACAGGTTATTTTGAAGATGAAATTGACCCGCTAATTTCAAACATATCAAGCCCTTTAGAGCGAGTTGCTTTAATATATGAATTTGTAAAAAGTAAAGTTAAATGGAATGGTTATTACAGTAAATATACAAATGATGGTGTAAAAAAAGCTTATAAAGAACAAGTGGGTAATGTAGCCGAAATTAATTTGATGCTAACATCCATGTTGCGTTATGCAGGTTTAAGAGCCTATCCTGTTTTAGTTAGTACAAGACAAAATGGTATTCCGTTATTTCCCACCAGAGAAGGATATAATTATGTGATTTCTTATGTGAATCTTCCTGAAGGAACAATATTATTAGACGCTACAAATAAATATAGTTTGCCTAACATATTGCCTTATAGAACTTTAAATTGGCAAGGTAGAATTATTGCTGAACAAGGGGGGTCAGAATTAATCGATTTATATCCTAAGGAGGGTTCTAAAAACACTATTACTATGATGGTTAATTTAGATGGAAATGGAAATATTGAAGGTAGTTTTAGGAGTATGAAAACAAATCACGACGCATTACTTTATAGAGAAAAGTATAATGATGTAGATAAAGATGATTATTTAGAAAAAATTGAAAATAAATATAATGGTTTAGAAATTTCAGATTTCAATGTAATAAATGCATTAGAACTTTCTAAACCAATTGTAGAGTCCTATAAATTCTTTAAAGAAAGTCAGGCAGATATCATAAGAGATAAAATTTATTTTTCACCTTTGTTTTTTTTAAGAACATCATCAAATCCTTTTAAATTAGAAAAAAGAGAATTTCCTGTAGATTTTGGATATCCATCTTCTAGTATGTATCGATTTATTATTAAATTGCCTGATGGATATAAAGTTGAATCAACACCAGAACCAGTTATTTTAGCGCTGCCAGATAATTTAGGGGTTTTTAAATATAATATATCTATTTCTGGGGCATCAGTTCAATTAGTTGTTAATACAGAAATTAATGAATCAATTATATCTCCTATGTATTATGATGTTTTAAAAGAGTATTTTAAACAGATGATAGAAAAAGAAAATGAACAAATAGTATTATCAAAAATATAATGAACATACAAAATGCACAAAAAGTTGTAGATGATTGGATTAAAAATCATGGAGTTCGCTATTTTAATGAGCTTACCAATATGGCTCAACTTACTGAAGAAGTAGGAGAAGTAGCTCGTATCATTGCTCGTCGTTATGGCGAGCAAAGTGAAAAAGAAAGTGATAAAGATAAAGACCTTGGAGAAGAACTGGCCGATGTATTGTTTGTTGTGTTGTGTTTGGCAAACCAAACAGGAATTGATTTACAAGAAGCTTTTGATAAACGAATGGACAAAAAAACCAAGAGAGACCACGATAGGCATCATAATAACAAAAAATTAAAATAATTTATAAGTATATTTGAACGCTTCTTTTAAGAAGCGTTTTTTAATAGTTTATATGAGCATTATACTTCAAAAATCTACCATACAAAAGAATTCTTTCATTGAAATAACTGGTTCTAAAAGTGAATCCAACAGATTGTTGTTATTACAGGCTTTATATCCAGAATTGCAAATTGAAAATATTTCAAATTCTGATGATAGCCAATTAATGACGAGTGCTTTAAAATCAACGTCCAACATTATTGACATTCATCATGCAGGTACTGCCATGCGATTTCTAACCGCTTTTTTTGCCATTCAAGAAGGTAAAACCATTACACTCACAGGATCTTCTCGTATGAAAGAACGCCCCATTAAAATTTTGGTAGAAGCTTTAAAATCTCTTGGTGCTCAAATTGAATATTTAGAAAATGATGGATTTCCGCCATTAAAGATTATTGGAAAAAAAATAACGAAGCATAAAGTTGTACTTCAGGCTAATGTTAGCAGTCAATATATTTCTGCATTATTGCTTATCGCATCAAAACTTGAAAATGGTTTGGAATTAACACTTGAAGGAGAAATCACATCAATTCCATATATAAAAATGACCTTAAGTCTGTTGGATGAAATTGGAGTTGAGTCATCTTTTATAGATAATGTAATCACTGTAAAACCAAATACTAATCAACTAAAACAAAAGAAACTTACAGTAGAATCAGATTGGTCATCAGCATCCTATTTTTATTCAATTGTTGCCATTTCAGAAATAGGAACTCAAATAACCCTTTCAAGTTATAAAGAGCATAGTTTGCAAGGAGATTCTGCACTGGTAGATATTTATAAATACTTTGGTATTACAACGGTTTTTAAAGGCAATTCGGTGGTATTAACAAAGGAAAATAATAATCTTGAACCTTTAACTTTAGATTTGAGAAATGCACCAGATATAGCCCAAACCATTGCGATTACTTGTTTAGCCTTAGGTATTCCATGTGATTTAACCGGACTTCATACATTAAAAATCAAGGAAACAGATAGGTTAGTAGCTTTGAAAACTGAAATTGAAAAACTAGGTGGAGAAGTGAAAATTACTGATGAGTCTTTACATCTTTCAGAGGCTAATTCTATTAGAGAAATGGTTTCAATTTCTACATACAACGACCACAGAATGGCCATGGCATTTGCTCCATTAGCTTTAAAAACCCCTATTGTTATTGAGAATGAGGAGGTTGTTTCTAAATCATTTCCAACTTTTTGGAACGACTTAAAAACCTTAGGATTTGAAATAACTCAATAATAATCACATAAATACTTGACAAGGCCTACTTTCAGATTGTATATTTGCACCCTTTCAAAAAAACAATAAAACAAACAAACACATGAAATTATCACACTTTGGCTTCAATTTACCAGATGACTTATTAGCAGAATATCCAGCTGAAAACAGAGATGAATCGCGTTTAATGGTCATTGATAGAAAGAAACAAACTATAGAGCATAAATTATTTAAAGATATAATTGAATATTTTGATGAAGACGATGTGTTAATACTAAATAACACAAAAGTGTTTCCAGCAAGATTATATGGTAACAAAGAAAAAACTGGTGCCAGAATCGAAGTGTTTTTATTAAGAGAATTAAATGAGGAACAACGTTTGTGGGATGTTTTAGTTGACCCAGCTCGTAAAATTCGTATTGGAAACAAGTTATATTTTGGTGATGATGATACGTTGGTAGCTGAAGTTATTGATAATACAACCTCAAGAGGACGTACTTTGCGTTTTCTTTTTGATGGTTCATATAAAGAATTTCGCAGAAAGTTAAATGAGCTAGGAGAAACGCCTCTTCCAAAATATATTAAAAGAAAAGTTGAGGCAGAAGATGAAGAACGTTATCAAACAATTTATGCAAAAAATGAAGGTGCAGTAGCAGCACCAACAGCTGGTTTGCATTTCTCAAAACATTTATTAAAACGTTTAGAAATTAAAGGTGTAAACTTTGCAGAAGTAACATTGCATGTAGGTTTAGGAACTTTTAATCCTGTTGAAGTAGAAGATCTTTCTAAGCATAAAATGGATAGCGAAGAATTACAAATTAATTCTAAAGCTGTTGAAGTTGTTAATAAAGGGATAAAAAATAAAAAACGTGTTTGTGCTGTTGGTACAACAGTTATGAGAGCCATTGAAAGCTCTGTTTCATCAAATGGGATGCTAAATGAAATTGATGGATGGACAAATAAATTCATTTTTCCTCCATATGATTTTAGTATTGCTAATTGTATGATTACTAATTTCCATACTCCAAAATCAACACTTTTAATGATGGTATCTGCCTTTGCGGGACATGATTTAATTAAAAAAGCGTATGCTGAAGCTATCAAAGAAAAATATAAGTTTTACAGTTATGGTGATGCCATGCTAATCTTATAATTTAACACATTAAATTAAGCCTTGTTTTTACAAGGCTTTTTTATGCTTTCTAAAATCGTAATTCGATTACCGTTTTACTACTTTTGCAATACTTATGGCAACAGCAAAAAAAGACATACGCGCTTTAACAAAAGAGCAACTCAGGAATTTCTTTGAGCAACAAGGTGATAAAGCTTTTCGTGGCAATCAGGTATATGAATGGTTATGGCAAAAATCGGCCTATACTTTTGATGATATGACCAATCTCTCAAAAGATACCAGGCACATGTTGGAAACTTATTTTGTTATTAACAACATAGAAGTAACAACCATGCAGCGAAGCAGTGATGGGACCATAAAAAATGCTGTAAAACTTCATGATGGATTGATTGTTGAATCTGTTTTAATTCCAACAGCAACACGAACTACAGCATGTGTATCCAGTCAAGTGGGTTGTAGCTTAGATTGCAGATTTTGTGCAACAGCGCGTTTAAAACGTATGCGTAACTTAAATCCGGATGAGATTTATGATCAAGTTGTTGCGATTGATAAAGAAAGTAAATTATACTTTAACAGACCTTTAAGCAATATTGTATTTATGGGAATGGGCGAGCCTCTTATGAATTACAATAACGTAATAAAAGCCATTGATAAAATAACATCGCCTGAAGGATTAGGAATGTCACCTAAACGCATTACGGTTTCAACGTCTGGTGTACCTAAAATGATAAAAAAAATGGCAGATGATGAAGTTAAATTTAATTTAGCGGTGTCATTACATTCTGCAATTGATGAGGTTCGTACAAGCATAATGCCCTTTAATGAAACTTTTCCACTCAATGATTTAAAAGAAGCCTTACAGTATTGGTATACAAAGACCAATCGACAAATAAGTTATGAGTATGTGGTTTGGAAAGGGATAAACGATAGTCAAGAGGATATTTATGCATTTGTAAAATTTTGTAAGTATATCCCTTGTAAAGTTAATATTATTGAATATAACCCTATTGATGATGGCGAGTTTCAGCAAGCATCAAGTGAGGCATTACAGCAGTATATATATCATTTGGAAAAAAATAGAATTGTTGTAAACGTTCGTAGAAGTAGAGGTAAAGATATTGATGCAGCATGCGGCCAATTGGCAAATAAATCGTAATATTCAATCGTGTAATGGTTGTAAACAATCATTAATAATTTCAATGTAAATAGTATCTTTGATTCTTCACATGAAGATTGTAGAACAAATAAAACAGCCCATTGCTTACGAGATGGAACTTTTTGAACAAAAGTTTCAACTTTCCATGTCTAGTAAAGTAGCACTTCTTAACAGGATAACGCATTATATAGTTAATAGAAAAGGCAAACAAATGCGCCCCATGTTTGTGTTTTTGGTAGCAAAAATGGTTTCTAACGGGGAAATTAGTGAACGTACTTATAGAGGAGCATCGGTTATAGAATTGATTCATACAGCAACGTTGGTGCATGACGATGTGGTTGATGACAGTAATCGCAGACGCGGCTTTTTTTCTGTAAATGCCCTTTGGAAAAATAAAATAGCCGTTTTGATTGGTGATTATTTACTATCGAAAGGGTTGTTGCTGTCTATTGATAATAATGATTTTGACTTGCTTAAAATTATTTCAATCGCCGTTCGAGAAATGAGCGAAGGTGAATTACTTCAAATAGAAAAAGCCCGTAAGTTAGATATTACTGAAGGTGTTTATTATGAAATAATTCGTCAAAAAACGGCAACACTTATAGCAGCATGCTGTAGCTTGGGGGCAGCCTCTGTAAAACCCGATTCTAAGCATGTTGAAGATATGCGTCGATTTGGGGAACTAATTGGTATGGCGTTTCAAATAAAGGATGATTTATTTGATTATGGTGAAAGTGAAATTGGTAAACCTACAGGTATTGATATTAAAGAACAAAAAATGACCTTGCCTTTAATATATGTGTTGAACCAAGCAGAAAAAAAGGACAAAAATTGGTTGATTAATTCAATAAAAAATCACAATAAAGATACCACTCGTGTTAAAGAAGTTATTGCTTTTGTGAAAGCAAATGGAGGTTTAGAATATTCTATAAATAAAATGAAGCAATTTCAAACGGAGGCTTTGCAAATTCTTAAAACCTACGAAGTTTCTGATTATAGAAATTCACTGGAATTAATGGTGAATTATGTGATTGACAGGAAAAAGTAATAAAATTTTGTTGTGTTTTGTTCTGAAATATGGCTAGTTTTAAAATTAAATTTCGTTGATAATTTATATCCCATATTATTCGATTTGCTATAACTGGTTTACTATACAAAGTTGAATGGGGTATGGCAACTGATATGAAATTTTAAAAGATGGGTAAGAAATAATTGTTTAGTTATACTAGTGCTTAGCCATATTTTATTAAAAACTTAAATGATATTAAAAGACTATATTGATGTATAAAGTTAAATTCACTCCTTACCGGAAAAGTGCTGGCGAAATTATGCTTCGACAAACTAAAGATGGCAAAGGAATTTCTTCTAATGGTCGTTATCAATTTTTTATTGATGAAAATATTGAAGAACCAGATTTTTGGGTTGTTCAAGGCAAAGGTCTTCGTAAAAACGAATCAACTAAAGTAGCACCAGAAAACACCCTTTTATTAACTACAGAGCCTAAATCGGTACTTGTATATCCACAAAAATACATAAAACAGTTTGGAGCAATATGTTCTTGCCAAGAGCGAACTAAACATAAGAACTTAATTTTAGGTCCAGCAATTCTTCCATGGTTTGTTGGGTTTAAAAAATCAAAAGATAATAAGTTTATATCTTCTTTAACTTATGATGATTTACTTAATAGCGAAACTCCTGAAAAAACGAAACTTATTTCTGTTATAACAAGTAATAAAGCATTTACACAAGGCCATCTTGATAGAATAGAATTTGTTGAGAAACTAAAAGCACGTTATGGAGATAAAATTGATGTTTTTGGAAGTGGTTATCGTAATTTTGATGATAAATGGGATGTTTTAGCTCCTTATAAATATCATATTTCTATTGAGAATTCTTCACAAAAGCATTATTGGACAGAAAAAATATCAGATTGTTTTTTAGCAGAAACATATCCTATTTATTATGGTTGTACAAATCTTTCCGATTATTTTCCTGAAGGTGCTTTTCAGCCTATTAACATACATAATTTTCAAGAGGCAGTTGCAATAATCGACAAAATAATTGCTGAAGATATCTTTGAACAAAAACAAGCTGATTTAAAAGCGTGCAAGGAAATGGTGCTAAATGAATATAATATGTTTGATTATGTAGCAATGCTATGCGATAAGATGAATCCAGCATTGACTAAGAAAAAGACGGTTATAAAGCCTTGTCGATCTATAGATGACTGGCATAATATATACAATTATTTGATAAAATTTTCGCTGTTTAAATGGAAGCAAAAAATTAAAGAAATAGTTAAAGGAAAATCTCCATTATATCAAAAATAAGGTTTCGTTTTTTAAGTTTGGTTAGAGAAGAATCATTTTAATTAATCCATTCCCTATTTATCATTCAAGTATTTATACCTTTTCTTAAATCAACTCTTGGGTTTAATTCGTTATAATCCAATGAAGTCAATATAAAGTTGAAGAGTTGTTCTTTAGTGAATGGTTTGGTTATATAATTATTCATTCCAGAGTCTAAAGACTTGGCAATGGCCTCTGGAGTTACATTGGCTGATAGTCCAAAAATTTTAAGTTCTGTATTAAACTTTCTAATTAAACGAGTTGCTTCAAAACCGTCCATTTCGGGCATGTGTATATCCATGAAAATAATATTGTAATTGTTGTTTTTAGCTTTTTCAATGGCAATTTTACCGTTCAGAGCAATGTCAACATCTATTTTAACATCTTCAAGGATTTTTTTAAGTATCACAATATTCATTTTGTTATCATCAACAATTAAAACTTTTAAATGGGAAAGATCTATGTTTTCATAGGTCTCTTTGATACTATGGACATGTTGGTTTTCGGCTGTTTTAAAAACCACTGAAATTTCAAATTTAGAGCCATGGTTTAAAACACTTTCAACAGAAATGGAGCCTCCTAATAAAGTAGCAAGCTCTTTGCTAATAGCCAACCCAAGACCACTGCCTTCATATTGTTTTTTTAAGGGACTTTCTATTTGGGAAAATCTGGTAAAAACGGAATGCATTTTGTTTTTTGGAATGCCAATTCCAGAATCCTCTATAGTTATTATTATTTTTGATTTATTAAAAACTTGTTCTTCAACATAAGATATAACAATACCTCCTTTGTCTGTAAATTTTGAAGCATTTTTAAGAATATTTATTACAATTTGTGACAGTTTGTTTGGATCGCCTATTACATTTACACCAAAGGGTTCTTTAAATTTTGAAATAACATAAAGATTTTTTTCTGAAAACAGATGCTTATAAGTGTCTACTAATTCTTGAATTTTTTGTGATGGATTGAAATAAATTTCTTCTAACTGGATATTTCCAGATTCTATTTTATCGATTACTAAAATATCATTAATAATGGATAGTAGATTTGTTGAAGATTTATCCAACAAGTCAATATATACTTTATCTGTTTTGTTTAATTCACTTTTTTTTATAATTTGAACAAATCCTAATACGGCATGAAGTGGCGTTCTGATTTCGTGGCTCATATTAGATAGAAACTCAGACTTGACTTTAGATGCTTTTATAGCAATACGTTTTTCCCTTTTTAAATTTTGATTGGATTTTGATAATGCCTTACTATATCTTATGGCACGTTTAGTCTCGTCTTTGGCTTTTATGTAAAAATAAATAAGCGAACTAATCAGTAGAGCCAAAAATATGCCAGCAATTAAAAAATATTTAATAAAAATAAATCGATCTGTTATAAATAATGATTGTGTTGGGTACATTTTAAAACTCCAATATTTATCATGAAGTTTATCGATTAAAATTCTGTCTTCAAAAATGAAACCAGCGGTATTTTTTGTTTGGCTTTGTTTATTGAATTCATAAAAAAGAGTGCCGTCATAATCTGTCATCTCTATGGTATACTCCTTGAGTTCTTCAGCAAAGTGGTTAAGATGGTCCGTAAAGTCCATGCCACCAGTTATTGTGCCTTGAAACTTGTTTTTAAAATATACTGGAATGTCAATTAAAAAGGCTTGACCACCTTGCGTCAATTTTGCCCATGGTGTTATATTGATAGTGTTACTATGTCTATGTTCAATCCACTCTTTTTTTCGATAACCCACTTTTGAAATATCTAAATCAATGGCGTTTTCGTTTCCCTTTAAGGGTTCTATTTTTCTTATAACCATCAAGGAATCAATCCATTCAATGAAATGAAAAGATGGATTTTGTTCCAACAGTAATTTCGCATCATTTTCCCAATATTTAAAATAGTTGCCATTGGTAAATTCAAACCGCATTTTTAGGTTCTTTAAGCGCTCTATATCGTTATTGAGAATGAATTTAAATTCTTGTAAAGCTGTTTTCCCAGATGCAACCAAATCATCTTTTATATCTTTCTCGTAGGAATTAATTAAACCATTCCAAATTGCCAATACAAATATTAGAATTATAACAAATGAGACTATAGGAACGATTGTTCCCATTTTAATGGGGTTTTTAAACACTTTATATATTTTTGGCTTTAAAAAATAGAATTAAAATATTTTTAACAAAACTACAATTAATTCGATTAATAACCTAATTTTTCGACAAACAGCCAAATTAATTTAATAAAATTCTTACAAAATATTTTAATTTCTGAAATTCAATAAATTATGATTTTTGTTAAGCTTAAGCTGTATTTTGTGTTTTTTAAATTTAACAATGAATTTTCTGCTTTATTAAAATAGTTCCCAATCCAATTTTTACTAAAAATCACTTGAATTAAGATGTAGATGTTTAGTGGCATTAAAGCTCACAACAAGTTTTATTGCTGTTGTTGCTGATGTTGTTGAATAATTTCTAAATTTTGACGGTAACTATTAACATCTTCGGGTTTTTCATTATTACTAATAAATTGTAATGGATCAATAGTGTCTCTAGTAGTGCTTACTTTTACTTTTACTATCAATTCTTCTTCAACTTTACCTTTAAAAACACCTTTAACTGGCGAACAATCATTATAGTTTCTACCTGCCGCTAAACGTACATGGTTTTCATTTGCAATAGCGTTATTTGTTGGGTCAAAACCAAGCCAACCATAAAACGGGATATAAGCTTCTATCCAAGCATGTGTTGCTCCATCGCCTCTGGTAATTGTACCATTTGGACAAATATAACCACTTACATATCTGGCAGGAATTCCTAGCATTCTTACCATTTGTAACATAATATTTGTAAAATCTTGACAAACTCCAGATTTTAAATTCCAAATTTCATCAATTGTGGAATCAATTGTGGTAACACCTTTTATATAATTGAAATTTGTATATATATATTCACAAAGTTCAAGCAAAATTTTAAAAGGTGTTAATGTATTTAGGTCTTTTGATTTAATCCATTCTAAAATATCTTGAGTGCCACCAAAGGGTTTATGTTTTAAAAAATCGATATAAAACGTGTTGTTTTTAAGTAATTTTAGGGCATCCCATTGTAATGAAGCTTCAGTTAAATCTTCAGGAAATATTTTTGGGTACGTAATCACCTCAATATCAGATTCAATAGCAAGAAGGCTATGAGGTTCAATAATCATAAAAGTGCCAACTACATTATTGTAAAAGTCAAGATAGGTATCAATTAATGGATTGGTGTTAATGTTTATTCTTTGATAGGCTACCTTTTGAAAATTGTCATTTATAGGATATAACTTAATTTGGTTTGCTGCATCAATAACCGTACTGCTATAATTATATTGGGTAAGGTGTTTTATATAAAATGTTGCCATTATAAATTTAATTTGAATGTGAAAAATATACGGTATTAATACTTAACGAGATATTTTTAATGTCTTCTTTAATCCCTAAGATGAAATTGTTAAGTCCTTGTTCATTAATGCCTTCAATAGTTGTATATTTTATGGTGCTTTCAAGTTTCCCTAATAAAAATTCTGTGTTATTTCTGTCAAGTTCATTAGTTTCAATAAGTTGGTTTACATATCTGCTTAACTTGTTTACACAGTAATACATGGACCGTGGGAATAACTTGTCTTGAAAAATCATTCTTATTACATGGTTTTCTTGAAACGATGATTTATGGGTTTTTAAATATAACTGGTATCCACCAACAGAGAGCAACAAATTTTTCCAATAAAAACTTTGTTCTAAACTGTCAGATGTTTTAGCAATTTCCATGAGTTTTATGGCTGTGAAATCGGAAATTTGAATTACACGTTCCAAAAATTTACCAACATTAATAAAATAATATGAGGATCCACGTTCTTGGGTAATATCACAAGTTCCATAATACATGAGATGATATTTTTTGAGTTCATCTAAAAATACAATGGGATCTTCTTCATGCAATTTGGCGATTAAATCTTTACGAGTTAAGTACAGGTAATAATTGTTTATGCAGAGCCATAATTCTCTTGAGATATGCTCTTGAACACTTCTTGCGTTTTCTCTTGCTTTAGTAACTAAATTTAATATAGAATTGGGATTGCCTAAATTGAAAACCAAAAATTCAATACATTCAATAGCATCTTCGGTATAAAACTCTTCTCCAGAAGCATTATAATTTTGGATAATAGGCGTCCATGAGAATAATTCTGGAGAATCTTGATTGGCATAAAAATTTACTTTTAGTAAACTTAAAATACCATTACCACGCTCCATATATCGTTCCATCCAAATGAGATTATTTGCTACTCTACTTAACATACACTACTTTTTATTGAATTATTGAATTACCCATGTGTCTTTACTACCTCCCCCTTGAGAGCTATTTACAACTAACGAACCTTTTTTTAACGCCACTCGAGTAAGTCCGCCAGGGCATATATCGATGCCATCTTTACCAGATAAAGCAAAGGGTCTTAAATCGATACAACGCGGGGATAGTTTGCCGTCAATATAACAAGGTGCTGTTGAAAGCTTTAAAATAGGCTGAGCTATAAAGTTCTCGGGCTTTTTCTTTAGGTTGTTTAAATAATCTTTAATTTCCTCATCGGTAGCTTCATGCCCCATTAACATGCCATAACCACCGCTACCATCAGTCTTTTTAATAACCATGGTTTTAATGTTTTTAATAACATAATCTAATTCGACAGGCCTTCCTAATTGATACGTTTCAATATTTTTTAAAATGGGTTCTTCACCTAAATAATATTTAATCATATCAGGTACGTAAACATAAGTTGCTTTATCATCAGCAACACCAGTTCCTGGAGCATTAATGATGTTTATATTGCCTTTTCTGTATGCAGCCATAATTCCAGCAACACCTAAAACACTGGTAGCATTAAATTCTAGAGGATCTAAAAAATCATCGTCAACACGTCTATAAATAACATCTACCTGTTTTAATCCATTGGTGGTTTTCATATATACAAAATGGTTTTTTACAACCAAATCACTTCCTTCAACTAATTCAATTCCCATTAGTCGAGCTAAAGTAGTATGCTCATAATAGGCAGAATTATAAATACCTGGTGTTAAAAGCACAATGTTGGGATTACTGTTATATGAAAGCTCTTGTAATTTTTTATATAACATGTTAGGATAATTTGATACCGAACGCACATTATTTCTTGGTAAAATCCCAGGGTATAATCGTTTAGATATTTCTCTGTTTTCCAGCATGTAACTTACGCCTGAAGGTGTTCTTAAGTTATCTTCAAGTACATAAAACTCACCATCGTTATTACGTATTAAATCTACTCCAGCAATATGTACATATACATCATGAGGCACTTTTACACCTTTCATTTCACGTAAATAGTTTGGGCAGGAATAAATTAAATCTGCTGGAACAATGCCATCTTTTATAATGAACTGCTCATTATATATGTCTTTAATAAATAGGTTTAAAGCTTTAATACGTTGTTTAATCCCGCTTTCTATTTTATTCCATTCTGACGCTGTTATAATTCTAGGAACAATGTCAAATGGAAATATTTTCTCAATACCTTCATTATCACTGTAAACGGTGAAAGTTACACCTTGACTCATAAAAAGCTGTTTTGAGAGTTCCTCTTTTTTGCTGAGAGTTTCTTTAGAAGTGTTTTTTAAATATTCAATAATAGTTTCATACTGTGTACGAATCTCTGTATTGGTATTAAACATCTCATCCCAAGTACTTGAGAGTTGATCATAGGATGAAAAAAGGTGGTCCTTGCTCATGATAATATTGTATTTTACCAAATATATGGATTGTTAAATAAATTTCATTAAATTAACTAAATTGCTAATAATAAATTATCAAAATCTGTTTTTAGTTATTAATAATTTTTGTTTTGAGTAAAAACATTGGTAAAAAATTAAAAATATTGTTTTCTTATTGTATGGCGATTGGTAATTTTTCAAGTAAAGTAAATCCAAGTTTGTGGTATATACTTTGTCAGTTAATTATTTCTATTAAAAAAGATGAAGCTAAATTTATTTTTTAACCTTTAGGCAACCATTTGAATTTAATTTACGTCTATATATACAGAAGTCAAAATGAAATCTCTTTTGAAAGTTATACAACTTTATAAAAATGAAAATACTCTTATTGAAAGAGCAATCAAAAATAATCGTGAAGCTCAACACGTATTATTTAAAATGAATGCTCCAAAAATGTTAAGTGTTTGCCGATACTACATAAAAGACTTTCACCATGCTGAAGAAGTGATGTTAAACGGATTTTTAAAAGTGTTTAATAATTTACAAAGTTTTAGGGCAGAAGGTAGTTTTGAAGGGTGGATCCGCCGAATTATGGTGAGAGAATGTATTTCCTTTTTAAGAAAAGAAAAACATATTGAATTTCTTGTTGAAGAGGTTGATTTTAAGAATGATTATGTCAATAATATTAAAACAGATATTGAAGTAGAACAAATTCAACAATTTATTGATGAACTTCCTGAAGGATATAAAATGGTTTTTGTTATGTATGCTATTGAAGGGTATAAACATCATGAAATTGCAGAGATGCTTAATATAACAGAAGGTACATCAAAATCGCAGTTATTTAAAGCAAGGAATTTGCTACAACAAAAAATTAACGAATTAAATAATACAAGCTATGGCATCAACTAACTTTGATGAAAGGATAAAAAATAAGCTTGAAAAGAGAATTATTCAGCCATCTGAAGATGCTTGGAACAGGTTAGAAAACAAATTGGATTCCACTAAACAAAGTAAAACGAAACCCTTTTTATTCATTGGTTTGGCAGCCAGTATTGTTGGTGTTTTATTAGTTGTGTCTCAACTTTTTAATGAGACGAAAACTGAAAATAATACTCCAATTATTGTGGTAACACCAAAAACTGAAAATAAAAAGAACTTGAATAAAGTAATTGTTGAAGATCATAACAAAAAAGGTAATAGTGAAATTTTAGAAAGACCAAAACTAGAAGTTATTGCGAATTCTAATTCTGTAGATGAAGTAAATTCTAAAGATAAAGAGCAAATTGTAGTGGCAAATAATACAGTTTCTGAAAATACTAACAATCTGGAAGAGAAGAATTTAAAACCAGTTGAATTAAAACAAAAAGCATTAAGTTTTGAAGATCAAAAAATTCAAGATGTTATCGCTCAAGTTCAAACATTAAAAAATAATAATATGTCTATCACAGATGCAGATGTGGAAGCTTTATTACAACAGGCTCAAAAGGAAATAAGTTTAGAAAAACTTTATAATCAAAAAACTGGCATTGTAGATGCACAATCTCTTCTTCAAGATGTAGAGGCAGACTTAGATAAATCTTTTAGAGATAAGGTATTTGAAGCTTTAAAATCTAATTTCAATATTGTAAAAACAGCCGTTGCTCAACGCAACAATTAATAAAAATCATCAATTAATCATCAATATTATTAAATCAAAAAACGAACAGTTATGCAAACAATTACCAAGTATTTAGTGCTTATGTCACTATTGTTAAGCGTGCAAGTCATCAATGCACAAGATACCATTCAAAACATCAATAACAAAACTAGAATAGAAGCTTTTGCAGCTTTTAAGGAAACGATAAAAATACAAGAACGAGATTTTTTGAAAGCAGAAGTTGAAGCGATTACTATACGCCTAGAAAAAGGAGAAATTACAGCTATTGAAGCTGAAGAATTAAAAATGGAAGCTGCCAAAAAACGAGCTTTAAACATTGAAAATAGATTGGCTATTGTTGATAATAAAATAGCCCTATTGGAAAGGAATGATTATAGTTTTGAGAATAAAATGGATGATTATGAATTGCAAGAAGAAAAGAAGAATCTTTTTGGAATCAATATAAGCAATAAGACTTTTAATTTAAAGACAAAAAAGATAACACCTAAATACGATATTAGAACTTCAAACGATTTTTTATTTGCAATAGGTTTTAATAATGCGATAATTGATGGTGAAAAATTAGATGATTCACCATATAAATTTGGAAGTTCTGGTTTTGTAGAGCTAGGATGGAATTGGAAAACGAGAATTTTAAAGAACTCACCTTTTTTGAGGTTTAAATATGGGTTTTCATTTCAATGGAATAAATTTAACCTCCAAGATAATCAGTATTTTAAACAAAATGGTGATGTAACTGAACTTGAAACATTTCCAAATGATTTAAAAAAATCTAAATTCAAAGTTTCAAATTTGGTATTTCCATTGCATTTAGAATTTGGTCCATTAAGAAAGTTAGACAGAGAGGATCGTTTAAGATATATAAATACTAATAAATTTAAAATTGGATTAGGCGGTTATGGAGGTTTTAATATAGGTGCACGGCAAAAACTAAAATATACCATTGATGGAGAAACAATAAAAGAGAAACAAAAACAAAGCTTTAATACTACTAATTTAGTATATGGTTTAAGTGGATATGTTGGATTTGGTGATACAGCCTTGTATGTTAAATATGATTTGTCGCCCATCTTTAAAGACCAGGCAATCAATCAACGAAATGTCTCTGTTGGGATTAGGTTTGATATGGATTAATAGCGGCAAACAAAAAACCATTTTTGGTTTTTTGTTTGATTACCTAATTTTCAGTTTATTAAAATAAGTTTAGTGCAGGTGAACGAGATTGTTAATTTATATAACAAATCCAAATTTCAAAAATCAATAGTTTATAATTACATTTACATTTTAAATGTAACTTTTTTAAATTGATATCACCAAGAACAATTGATTTAGTTTTTGAAACCGCCCGAGTTGAGGAGGTCATTGGTGATTTTGTTCAGCTAAAAAAAGCAGGTACTAATTTTAAAGGTTTGAGCCCATTTAGCGACGAGCGTTCACCAAGTTTCATGGTGTCTCCTGTGAAGCAAATATGGAAGGATTTTAGCAGTGGAAAAGGAGGAAATGCTGTTGCATTTTTAATGGAACACGAACATTTTACTTATCCTGAGGCCATAAAGTATTTAGCAAAAAAATACAATATAGAAATAGAGGAAACAGAACAATCTAACGAGCAGAAGGAGCAACAAGATGAGCGCGAAAGTTTATATTTAGTTAGCGAGTTTGCAAATAAATATTTCCAAAATATACTTCATAAGACCGACCAGGGAAAATCTATTGGACTTGGGTATTTTAAAGAACGTGGGTTTACAGAAGAAACCATTAAAAAGTTTGATTTAGGTTATTCGCTTGATGAGTGGCAAGCATTCACTGACGAAGCTTTAAAACAAGGCTATAAATTGGAGTTTTTAGAAAAAACTGGACTAACCATTGTTAAAGACGAAAAACGCTTTGATAGATTTAAGGGTCGTGTTATGTTCCCCATAAAAAGTATGAGTGGGCGCGTTTTAGGGTTTGGGGGTAGGATTTTAATAAATGATAGAAAAGCTGCTAAATATGTAAATTCACCTGAAAGCGATATTTATCATAAAAGCAATGTGTTGTATGGAATTTATCATGCAAAGCAAAGTATTGCTAAAGAAGATAATTGCTATTTGGTTGAAGGTTATACCGATGTTATTCAGTTTCATCAAACAGGAATAAAAAACGTAGTGTCTTCTTCTGGAACAGCCCTAACTTCAGAACAAATTAGGTTGATAAATCGTTTAACAAAAAACATTACGGTGTTATTTGATGGGGATGCTGCCGGCATGAGAGCATCATTAAGAGGAATTGACCTGATTTTGGAACAAGGTATGAACGTAAAAGTATGTACGTTTCCCGAAGGTGAAGATCCAGATAGTTTTGCAAAACATAACACCCTTGAGGAGCTATCGGTTTATTTAGTTGAGAATGCTAAAGATTTTATTCAGTTTAAGGCATCCGTTTTATATGAGGATTCTAAAAATGACCCAATCAAAAAAGCTGAAACTATTAGAGATATTGTAAATAGTATTTCTAAAATTCCTGATAGAATAAAGAAAGAAATTTATATTCAGGAGTGTTCAAAAATTATGGACATAAGTGAAGAGGTTTTATTTAGCACCTTGGCTCAAATTGATAAAAAAGAATTTCAAGAGACTAATAAACAATTTAAAACCGAACAAAGAACCTTTGAAGTTATTAAAAACCAACAACCAGTTGAAAAGATTAATGTTCAATATGTTTTAGAGCGTAAAATAATTGAAGCCTTATTGCTTTATGGTAATAAAACAGAAGATTTTGAAGATCTGCTTTTAAAAGAAAACAAACAAGGACAATTAGTTTTAGAACCGGTAATTAATACTGCTAAAGTTTTTGAAAAGATATTTTTAGATTTACAAGATGATGAAATGGAATTTTCAAATCCTCAATTTAAAACATTGTATTATACTATTATTGATACACTTAATCAAAATCCAGACTTCCAATTAAACAATTTTATAAATTCAGCTGATTCCTATATATCCAATGAAATCACTAGTATATTAATGGAAGATGAACAGCATGCATTAGCTGATTGGGAGCGTGTCCATATTTATCCTAAAAAAAAGATAGACAGTATAGCTCAATTTGTAAGTGAAACAATTCTTAGTTTAAGATGCTTTTTAATTGACCAGAAAGTAAAAGAATTTCAGCAAAAAACGTTGCAAAATAAAACAGGTGTAAATAAAAGCATCCTTGAGGAAGTAAAAGATTACTCTAGCCTAAAGATGCTTTTATCAAGAAAATTAAATAGAGCTTTGTGAGTTAGCCACCTTAGCTTGGTTAACTAAATCAACTAAATTAGTCACTTTTAATTTTCTCATTAACCTTGCTTTGTAAGTGCTAATGGTTTTTTCATTAACATTTAATTCTTTAGCAACTTCTTTGTTTTTCTTACCTACACATAAAAGTTTTAAAACTTCGGTTTCTCTTGTTGAGAGTTTTTTGTAGTAAGAGCCTGTTTTGTTAACTCGTTTGCCAAGCTTTATTTGTTGATTAATTTCATCACTTAAAAAGGTGCCACCTTCATTTACTTTTAAAATGGCTTCATTTATTGCGATAATATTTACTGTTTTTGAAATGTAACCAGAAGCCCCAGCTTTAATTGCATTAATAGCGTAAACTTCTTCAGGTTGGCCGCTAAAAATGATGCTTTTAATGTTGGGGAATTCATGCTTTAAAATTCTTAAAACAGTCAATCCATTAAGTTTTGGTAAATCAATTTCAGTTAAAATAATGTCAACTGGATTTTTTTTAATAAAATCAATAATGGCTTCGCCATCATCAAGACTTCCAACTACTTGGATGTTTGACGATGCGGAAAAAAGTAATTCTAATCCTTTTCTAACGATAGGATGGTGATCTGCTATTAATAATTTAATCATATCGGTTGATTTTAAGTGTTTTGAGAGCGTTTTTTAGGGAAAACGTATAAATGATAGTAAATATAGGAATAAATTGACATTAAAGCAATTTCTACATTAATTCATTTGGAATAATACAAACAGGTATAGGGTCCATTTTGTGTTTATTGGCATTATTATATCGCTTGTATATTTTGAAGACTTCTAGGTCTCTACCTTTAAAATCATCAAAAGTTTTACCATTATTATTCATTTTCATAGCCCATTCAAGTTCTGGATAACTAGCCCCAATTTGATCTTCATCGGTTCTGTCATCACCCCAAAGTCCATCTGTTGGAGCTGCATCAATAATTTCTTTATTAATACCCAAATATTTGGCAATAGTGTAAACCTCGGTTTTTAATAAGTCTGCTATTGGGCTTAAGTCAACACCACCATCACCATATTTTGTGTAAAAACCAACGCCAAAATCTTCAACTTTGTTTCCTGTTCCGGCTACCAACAGTTTTTCTAAAGCTGCAAAATAATAAAGAGTTGTCATGCGTAATCTTGCTCTTGTATTAGCTAAAGACATAAATCGGTCTTCTTCATTTTCAACTTGTGGTAAAGATGTTATTAAACTATCGAAAACCGGAGTTAAGCTTACTTTAGTCATAGTCACTTTGTCAAAGTTATTTTTTAGCCAATCAATATGATTTAATGCTCTGCTTACTTGTGAAGGAGCTTGACGAATTGGCATTTCTAAACATAAAAGAGGTAATCCAGTTTTTGCACAAAGCGTTGAAGTTACGGCCGAATCTATTCCACCAGATATGCCAATAACAAAACCGTTCATTTTAGCATTTGTAGCATAATCTTTTAACCAATTTACAATGTGGTCAACAACTTTTTCTGTTTGCATTTTAAATGATTTTAATTCAAAGAATAGTACATTTGCAAACAAAAATAAGGGAATCGCTCAATTAATAAAAATTTAGAACGTTTAAGTTTTATATGAAAAAAGTAATATTACTATTATTTCTATTGACTGTCGTTGTTTCATGTAAAAATGAAAATCAACTTGAACAAGAAATTGAAAAAATCCCTATGAATATTAAGATTGAACGATTTGATGAGTTGTTCAGTCATGTAAATGATAAAAATTTACCAAAGTTAAAGAGAGATTATCCGTTTATGTTTTCAAAAAAATATGCGGATTCATTTTGGATTGCTAGAACACAAGATACGCTTCAAATTAAATTACTTGAAGAAGTAGCAAAAGTTTTTCCTAATATTGATGGACAACAAAATGAAATAAACTCCTTATTTCAACACATCAAATATTATTTTTCAGAATTTACACCACCAAGAATTATTACTACAACGTCTTTTGTTGATTATAGAAACAAAATAATTTTAACAGATACCATTGCTTTAATTTCCATAGACACTTATTTAGGAAGTGATCATGAGTTTTATCAAGGAATTCAAAAATACATAAGGGAAGATTTTAATAAAAGGAATATGGTTGTTGATTTAGCAACCGAATACGCAAAAAAATATATTTATCAAGGACAGAATAAAACGTTATTGGATGAAATGATTTATTTTGGAAAACAGCTGTATTTTTTAGATAAGGTTATCCCTTTTAAAACAGAAGCAGAGCGAATTGGATACACTAATGAACAACTAGATTGGGCTCATGTTAATGAAAGTTATATTTGGAGGTATTTTGTTGAAAGGGAATTACTGTTTAGTACCGATTCTAAATTGCCTGGCAGATTTATAAATCCAGCGCCATTCACAAAATTTTATTTAGAAGAAATTGATAGTCAATCTCCCGGAAGATTGGGGCAATATATAGGTTGGCAAATTGTAAAAGCCTATATGAAAAATAATGAGGTGTCATTAAAGGATATGCTTATAGCGTCTCCTGAATATATTTTTAATAATTCAAAATTTAAACCAAGTAAATAATGCCTGATAAAATTAAATCTAAAATTGAGTTAACTGTTGAGCTAGACGAAAACCGAGTTCCGGAAAAATTATTTTGGACAGCACAAGATGGTGGCGTGAGCAATGAAGAAGCTAAAGCCATGATGTTGTCTGTTTGGGATGCTAATGCTCAAGAAACTTTAAGAATAGATTTATGGACTAAAGAAATGCCAGTTGATGAGATGAAAGTGTTTTTTCATCAAACCTTAGTAGCCATGAGTGATACTTTTAATAGAGCGACTCAAGATGAAAAAATGACGGCTACTATGAAAGATTTCTGTGATTATTTTGCCGAAAAATTAGAGATTAAAAAATAAATCAATCTGTTTTTATAGCGTCTTTTATCTCTTTGTTAAGGTGATCTAAATACAAAATACCGTTAAGATGATCTATTTCATGTTGAAAGATTACAGATGTAAATCCTTCAACCATTTCTGCCTTGTGTTCTCCATTTTCAGTATCATATTCAACTAATATAGCATAAGCTCTATTATCTAAGGTTTCTCTTCTGTTAGGAATTGACAAACAACCTTCTCTGTTGGTTTGTTTTTTTTCAGAATATTGAACGATTATTGGGTTTAAACAAACTTCAAAAGGGAAGTTTTCTTTATCAAAACGTTGAACCCAGATAATATTTTTTAAAACACCAACCTGTGGTGCAGCAATACCGACTCCTAAAGACATACTGTCTGTAACAGTTCTGTAAAGACGTTTTATAAATGTTTTTTGTATCGGGTCATTAGGATTTGGCTTTATATACCCACTCTTTTTTCTTAGTACCAAGGAATCACTTTTGCTAGTTATTTTATAAACACGCATTGGGGTTAAAGAATCAGAAGACATTATCATTTGTATCTCATTTTTAGAAAATGAATTTAAAATGGCCTCTTTTTGTTGACTAGTTTTAACACTTGAACAGTTTGAAACAGTAATAATTAGAATTGAATATAAAAATAGTTTTTTCATGGAATTAGTTTAAAAATTACCATTCATTGATTCGGTTAGAATCTAATTTTATAAATATAAAGAGTAAAATGGTAAAACCCCATAAGCCAGAACCACCATAACTAAATAAAGGTAGTGGGATGCCAATAGTTGGAATTAAACCCATTACCATGCCAATATTTATCATAAAATGCATAAAAAATATGGAGGCTACTCCATATCCGTACATGCGGCTAAATTGTGATTTTTGTAATTCAGCTAAGTGAAGAATTCTAATTAGTAACAGCACAAAAACAATAACAACCATGGCACTTCCTAAAAAGCCCCATTCTTCACCTACAGTACTGAAAATATAGTCTGTATGCTGCTCTGGTACAAATTTTCCTGTAGTTCTTGTGCCTTCTAAAAATCCTTTTCCTGTTACACCACCAGAACTAATTGCTTTTTCAGATTCATTTAAATTATAGGCAAAGGTTTTTTTCATGATCTCAAGCTTAACAGGATCTTTTTCTAATCTCAACCAAAGACTTATTCTGTCCTTTTGATGTGGTTGCAATACATTTTGATAAAAGAATTTGATGCCTGATGATAAAATAATACAAGCTATTAAAATTACAATTGGTTGGATTAATGGAGGCTTTTTTTTAGTAAAAAAATGATTGACAATAAGTACAAATGCTGCTGCAATGGAAGTAATTATAGCTCCAAACTTTAAAGAAAATAAAGAGAGAATAACCAATGCAACACCGATGATTAAATATATTTTTGGTAAGCCTTCTCTGTACAATACAAAAAAGAAAGCGGCATAAACAATGGTACTTCCTGCATCATTTTGTAACAGAACTAAAATTGCAGGAATTGCAAAAAGGATGAAACTTTGAATCTGGTCTTTAAATTTATGAATATCAGTATTCATATCACTAACATATTTTGCTACTGCTAAAGCAGTTGCTGCTTTTGCAAATTCACTTGGCTGTAATGTCATTCCTCCTATAGCATACCATGAAGTCGCACCATTCACATTTTTTCCAAGTACAAAAAGACCCATTAATGATAACATGGATATTATATAAATAACACTTGAAAACCGTTCATAAAATTTGGAATCTATTGATAAAATAAGAACAATTAAGGCTAAGGTTAAAAAAATAAACATAAGTTGTTTTCCGTAGGGTTCTGAAAAGTCCCAATAATCAATGGTTTCTCCTGTATGTGATGCCGATAAAATATTTAACCAACCAAAGCCTACTAAAAGAAGGAATAGAATTATGGTAATCCAATCAAATTTAAAATGTCTGTGAGTTTCTCTAAGCATTTAATTACTGTTTGGTAATGGAATCTGGTTTTTTAGATCTTAGTGATTCGTCTAAAGGAATTACTTGTAATGTGGTAGCTCCATTAATACCAAATGGTTCACCGGAATAAGGTTTTGCATATTCATTTTCTAAGCTATGCGTTAAAATCCAATCTTCCATATCGGTTCGGGTAATATAACCTTTAATATATTTTTCAATCATTAAACTTGCTATTCTACCAGCGAAACGACTACCCCAATAACCGTTTTCAACAAAAACAGCAATTGCTATTTTTGGGTTATCTTTTGGAGCAAAAGCTACAAAAATGGAATGGTCTGTTAATTGAGTTTTTACACCATTTATTTTAGTAAAGTTTTCAGCAGTTCCAGTTTTTCCACAAATTTCAATTCCTGGTATTTGAACGGCTGCTGCTGTTCCATAATTATAAACATCAAACATACCTTGAACTATTGGTTCAAAATATTGTTTATCAATAGTTGTGTGGTTTGGTGTAGTATATTTAGGGTCAATAGTTTCTCCTTCAATTTTTTTAATAATGTGAGGTGTGTAATAATAACCTCTATTACCAATAGCTGCAACCATATTTGCTAACTGTATTGGAGTTGTTAATACTTCACCTTGCCCAATGGCATTAGACAGGTTGTATGTGCTGCCCCATCTATTTTTGCCATAAAGTTGGTCATATGTTTGGCTATTTGGTATTTTACCGGGTTGGCCAACAGATAAATCATTATTTAAATAATTTCCTAAACCAAAACTCTTTACGTGATTACTCCAAATATCCATTCCTATTGCTGGATCTTTAAATTTATCAATAATTCTTCTGTAAACATTGGCAAAATAGGCATTACACGAGTTATATATGCCACCATTCATAGCAAGTGGGCTTGAGTGGGAGTGGCATTTCATTTTTCTGCCACCGTAGCTATAACCATGGTTACAGCTAAAACGATCTTCTGTAGTAACAACGCCTTCTTGTAACCCAATAAGGGCATTTAAAATTTTAAAAGGTGAACCAGGAGGATACATGGCTTGAAGTCCTCTATCATATAAAGGTTTTGAAATACTGTCGTTATATAATTTAGAAAAATTAACAGAACGTTGACGTCCAACTAATAGATTTGGGTTGTATGTTGGTGTTGAAACCATAGTAAGTATTTCGCCAGTGCTTGGCTCAATAGCTATAATTCCTCCATGTTTATTTTGCATTAATAACTCACCATAAGCTTGTAAAGTGGCGTCAATGGTTATAGTTATATCTTCTCCTGGTTTAGGCAAAGTATCATATATGCCATTTTTATAAGGGCCAATATCCCTGTTAAATCTGTCTTTTTGAATAAACTTTATACCTTTTACACCTCTTAAAGTGTTTTCATAAGAGAGTTCAATACCTTGTTTGCCAATTAAATCTCCCATTTTATAATAGGGTTGTTTTTCAATAATAGCATTATTTACTTCGCCTATATCGCCTAAAACGTTAGCTCCAATGGTAGTTTGATAGTATCTTATTGAACGTTTTTGAATATAGAATCCTTCAAATTTTCGCATTTTTTCTTGAAGAGCAGCATAATCTTCTTTAGATAAATGAGGAATAAAAACAGATGGAAGCCATGGTGAATAGCGATGTGCTTTATTGTAAATTTCAATAAATTGATCTTTATTTATTTTTAGCAACTCGCAAAATTCTAAAGTATCTAAGGGTTTTACTTCTCTAGGAATAAACATGACATCGTATGATGGTTGGTTTGAAACTAAAAGCTCGCCATTTCTATCAAAAACAAATCCTCTTTTTGGGTAGTCAAATACCTTTCTTATCGCATTATCTTCATATAAATCATGTGTTTGTGGGGTGTAGACTTGCAGATAAAAAAGCCTGAAAATAAATATAACACCAACAGCAATTATTATAAAAAAAAGTAAAAATTTTCTCATTTAGTTTTTCTACTGAAAATAATGGTTACCAAAATACAGAGTATAATAGTAAATATACTTGAGAATAACGTTTTTTGAACTGTTAAAATTACCTTAGAAATGTTAAAGATTTCTAATGAAAATAGAATGATATGATGAAGTACAGTTAGAATAGTAATATACAGAAATTTTGAACTAAACTCAACAGTATCAAATTTTACTGTTTGATATTCGTAAACCGTTCCAAAACAAAATTTTAAAACAATTGGTCTAGCATACGCTATACTTACACAAGCAGCTGCATGAATGCCTCCAGAATCTGTAAATATATCTATAGTTAAGCCAATGATGAAACTTAAAAAAATAAATAGGGTTCTGCTGTTTTTTATAGGAAAAAGAATAATGAATAATATGTAAACATATGGATTAATATATCCTAAAAAATTAATATGATTTAGTACTAGTACTTGTAAACCTACAAGTAGAATAAAGCGTGTAATATTGGTATATAATACACTATTCATTTGTACTGCTTTTTAATAAGTTGGTTATTTCGTTAATATCAATATTTTCAATGACATAAACATGCTCAATACTTGTCATGTCGTTAAACAGCTTAATATTTATTTCATAATAATTTTCAGCGGCATCAAGTTTAAAGTCTTGAATAATTCCTACTGGAATTCCTTTAGGGAAAATTGAAGAACGGCCAGAAGTTATTATTGTATCTCCAACTTTAACAAGTGCTATTTTAGGAATGTCTGTAAGTTGTGTAAGGTAAGGAGATATTCCATTCCAAGTTAAAGTGCCAAAGTGATTTGTTTTTTTAAGCTGAGCACTAATTTTACTAGTGGTATTTAAAACAGAAATAACAGTAGCATAATGTCTGCTTGTATTGTCGATAATACCAACAATACCTTTGGACGAAATTACTCCAAAATCTTCTTTTATACTATCTGAAATTCCTTTGTTAAGTAATAATACATTTTTTGAAGAACTATAGCTGTTTTTTAATACACTAGCAGTTGTGAATTTGTAAGTGTGATTAAATGATAAATCATCAATATAGCTAGAATCTTTTTTGTTTTTTGTGTTGTATAAAATTGATTTTAACTTACTGTTTTCTTCAATTAAAATATCGTTTTGAGATTTAAGATCAAAATATCTATTGATGTTGCTAATTGAATTGTAAACACCTCCGGTTAAAAAATTAGCCGAATTTATAAACTTACTTTTATGGTATGAATGTGTTTGAATTGTAAAAGTAAGTGATATAAAAAAAAGCAACAAGAACAATAAAAACGTTTTGTTCCGTATTATAAAATTTATAATCTGCTGCATGTTAAATCAATATGGCTATTTAATCAATACGCTTTTGTATTTAATTAAGTTTTTTAGTGTAATACCTGTACCTCTAACAACGGCTCTTAATGGGTCTTCTGCAATGTAAACTGGTAAATCTGTTTTTTGAGATAAACGTTTGTCTAAACCTCTAAGCATTGACCCACCACCAGCTAAATAAATACCTGTATTATAAATATCAGCTGCTAATTCTGGAGGTGTTTGAGATAACGTTTCCATAACGGCATCTTCAATTCTTAAAATAGATTTATCTAAGGCTTTAGCAATTTCTCTAAATGAAATTTGAACTTGTTTTGGTTTTCCTGTTAACAAATCACGACCTTGAACACTCATGTCATCTGGAGGTAGTTCTAAATCTTCAGTAGCTGCACCAATTTGAATTTTTATTTTTTCTGCAGTGCGTTCTCCAACATATAAGTTGTGTTGTGTTCTCATATAATAAACAATGTCATTAGTGAACACGTCACCTGCAATTTTAACAGATTTGTCACAAACAATACCTCCTAAAGCAATAACAGCAATTTCAGTGGTTCCTCCACCTATGTCAACAATCATGTTTCCTTTAGGTTGCATAATATCAACACCAATACCTATAGCTGCCGCCATTGGCTCATGAATTAAATATACTTCTTTACCATTTACACGCTCTGCACTTTCTTTAACCGCACGCATTTCAACTTCAGTAATTCCTGATGGTATACAAATAACCATTCTTAGTGCAGGTGTAAAAAACCTCTTTTTTAGAGCAGGAATATTTTTAATAAACATACTAATCATTTGCTCAGAAGCATCAAAATCTGCTATAACACCATCTTTTAAAGGTCTTATGGTTTTAATGTTTTCATGAGTTTTTCCTTGCATTAAACTAGCTTCCTGACCAACATGTGTTATTTTGCCAGTTATTCTATCTCTTGCTACTATTGAAGGTGCATCAACAACAACTTTATCATTATGAATGATAAGAGTATTTGCGGTACCTAAATCTATTGCAATTTCTTCTGTTAGGAAGTCAAAAAAGCCCATGTGCTAAAAATGATTTTAAGGTTTATAAACTATATCTTGTAAATGTAATAAAAGTTAAGGTATATAAAAGAAATAATATAATTAGATATTTTATAATTAATGTTTAAAGTGACGTGTACCGGTTAGAACCATAGCTACATTATTTTCGTTGCAATAATCAATGCTTAATTGGTCTTTTATTGAACCGCCAGGCTGAATAACTGAACTAATACCAGCATTTTTCGCAATTTCCACACAATCTGGAAATGGGAAAAATGCATCACTTGCCATCGCAGAACCATTTAAATCAAAATTAAAAGTTTGTGCTTTGTGTATGGCCTGATTTAATGCATCAACACGACTTGTTTGCCCTGTTCCACTTGCTAATAATTGGTTATTTTTTGCTAATACGATAGTGTTAGATTTGGTATGCTTACAAATTTTTGAAGCAAAGATTAAATCACTTAACTCGTTTTCTGTTGGTTTATTGTTTGTAACATAAGTTAAATGTTCAATAGCATCTGTTATGGTATCTCTGTCTTGAACTAAAACACCATTTAAACAACTTCTTACGCTAGTTTTTGGTAATTCAATATCATGAATTATTAAAATGATTCTGTTTTTTTTCCCTTGCAAAATTTCTAAAGCATCAATAGCGTATGAAGGAGCTATAATTACTTCACAAAACAGGTTGTGTATTTCTTCAGCAGTATCTTTGTCTATTTCTGTATTACTAATTAAAACACCTCCAAAAGCTGAAACAGGATCTCCTGCTAAAGCATCTAAATAAGCTTGTTTTATAGTTGTTCTTTGAGCTAAACCACAAGCATTATTGTGTTTTAAAATAGCAAATGTTGGAGCATCATTTTTAAACTCATTTATCAAATTTACAGCAGCGTCAACATCTAGTAAATTATTATAGCTAAGTTCTTTTCCGTGAAGTTTTGTAAACAGCGCATCAAAATCACCAAAGAAAAACCCTTTTTGATGAGGATTTTCACCGTATCTTAAAACTTGACCATTAGTTTCACTAATTTTTAAAACAGCTTCTTCATGATTTTTGTTGAAGTAATTAAAAATTGCAGAATCATAGTGAGACGACACATTAAATGCTTTAGTTGCAAAACGTTTTCTGTCACTTTCAGAAAGTGCTCCATTTTTTTCTGTTATAAGTTGCAAAAATTCAGCATAATTATCCATTGAAGCCACACAAACCACATCGGCATAATTTTTAGCTGCTGCACGAATTAATGAAATACCACCTATATCAATTTTCTCAATAATATCTTGCTCACTAGCTCCAGAAGCTACCGTTTTTTCAAATGGATATAAATCAACAATTACAACATCAATTTGAGGAATGTCAAATTCAGCCAATTCAGCAATATCACTATCATTATTTTGACGATTTAAAATACCTCCAAACACTTTTGGGTGTAAAGTTTTTACACGTCCGCCAAGAATTGATGGGTATGAAGTTACATCTTCAACAGGGATTACATTGATGCCTAAATTGTTAATAAATTCTTGTGTTCCCCCGGTTGAATAAATGGTTACACCTTGCTCATTAAGTTTTCTTACAATAGGTTCTAACCCATCTTTACTAAATACAGAAATTAGTGCAGACTTGATAGTTTTTTGGTTGTTCATTTTTGTTGTGTTGTTTATATTTTGTACTTGAAACGGCAATTTTTAGATAAACTTCTGGTTACTTATTGAAGTATAATATCTTAAAAGTGCAAAAGTAATTATTTAAAGCAAAAATATATGTTTGAAAACTGTTTTGTTTTCATTTTTTTGTAACGAATATTTTAATTTAACGTCTTACCTTTATACCTCAATAGTTTTATAGGAAAATCAATCTATGTTACTTTATTTACGCCTTTTTAAAGAGAGTTTTTCGTTTGCGATTAATGCATTGAGAAATAATAAATTGCGTACATTTTTATCTTTAATAGGGGTTACAGTAGGTATTTTTTCAATAATAGCAGTTTTAGCAGCCGTAGATTCTTTAGATCAAAACATAAAAAGCCAGCTATCAGGAATTGATAAAAATACCATGTATGTAACTCGTTTTTCATTTGGACCTACTTCAGTTCCTAGGTGGCTACGTGAAAATTTTCCACAAACTGGTAATGATGATTTTGAATTTATAAAACGTAATGTTTCTGGTATTGATGCTTGTGCATTTGCCCTTTTTGGAAGTGGTCAAAGTATTAGATATAGAGATAGAACCCTCGAGAATATAAACACAACTCCAGTTTCAAATGAGATTTATGAAATTGATAATTTAAAGCTTTATAAAGGGAGATTCTATAATGAAACCGAGTCAAATACAGGGACACCAGTAATTGTGATTGGATATAATTTGGCTCAAAACCTTTTTGAAAATGAAGAGCCTGTTGGAAAAGTGGTTAGAGTTTACGGAAGAAAGCTAACCGTTGTTGGTGTGCTTGAAAAATTTGGTGGACTTAATATGGATTCACCAGATGAGAAAGCATTTGTTCCAGCAAATTTTGCCAGAAGATTTATGAATACTGGTAGTAAAGGTGCCTTAACAATGATTATTATTAAACCTGAAAAGGGAATTGATATTGGGGCATTTGAACAGGTTTTAAAACAAAAATATAGACGATACAGAGGTTTAAAGCCAGACGAGATTGACAACTTTTTTGTTAACAAACTTTCAGGTTTTACAGATTTAATTGACGGGATTATTTCAACAATGAATCTAATTGGTTGGGTAATTAGCGGATTTTCACTTTTAGTTGGTGGTTTTGGAGTGGCAAATATTATGTTTGTCAGCGTTAAAGAGCGCACTAACCTAATTGGAATACAAAAAGCAATGGGAGCCAAAAACAGATTTATATTGTTTCAGTTTTTGTTTGAAGCCATTATTTTGGCAGTCATTGGTGGTCTTGTAGGTTTGCTTTTAGTATGGATAGGCACCATTATTGGTACAGCTTTGGCAGGCGATTTTGAATTTATTTTATCGTTTAAGAATATGGTGCTAGGGTTTGCTGTTTCAAGTATTATTGGATTAATAGCAGGAATTTTACCCGCAAATTCTGCTGCAAAACTTGATCCTGTAGAAGCTATTAGAACAGGGATGTAATATTGAATTTATAAAAAGAGTATTGCTGCCTTGTCACACACAAATTCTAGAAAACGTTCATCTTCTTCTGTAAATGGGTCCGGTGTATTTGAATCAATATCAATTTGTCCTATGTTTTTTCCATTTACAAAAATTGGAATTACTATTTCAGCTTTAACAGTTATACTGCAAGCAATATAATTATCTTGAGCTGTTACATCTGGCACTACAAAATTCTGATTACTGACAGCTACTTGCCCGCAGATACCTTTACCAAAAGGAATTACTGTATGGTCGGTAGGAGCTCCTACATATGGGCCTAAAATAAGTTCTTCTTTATTTCCGTTTCTAAAATAAAAACCAACCCAATCATAATAGGATACATTTTTTTCAAGCAATTCACAGACATTTAAAAGTCTTTCATTTACTGATTTTATCTTGTTAGATATAATGTTTTCAATTTCCGGTTTTAAATTTTCAAAAATCATCATTCAAAAGTTTTGGTAAAAGTATTTAAAAAGACTTAACTTCGATATTCAAATTATTAAAATATAAAACAGTAATTTTTTTTTGAAAGCACTTATTAATAAATATAAATCGGTTATTAAATTTATAATTACATTTATTTTAGTGTATGTTGCATTATCTGTTTGCTATAAATTTTATTTAGATTTTTCTAAAGATTCAAAATATTATCCAGATTATGTAACCAATTTGGTTGCTAGACAAAGCAAAGACTTAATTGATTTGATGGGTTATAAAGCAGAAGTTTTACCGCATCCAGATGAACCTTCAATGAAATTAATTATCAATAATAAATATTTGGCAAGAATTACTGAAGGCTGTAACTCGGTTAGTGTAATTATTTTATTTGTATCATTTATTATAGCTTTTTCAGGAAAACCTAAAACAACATTCATGTACATACTGGCTGGAAGTGTTTTAATTTATTCTGTTAATTTAATTCGTATTGTATTTTTTTCAATTAGTTTATACCATTACCCTTGGCGAAAAGATATTTTGCATACGGTTATTTTTCCCGCTATAATTTATGGTATGGTATTTTTATTATGGATAGTTTGGGTGAATAGATTTTCGAATATGATTAGGAATAATGAATAATTTAACGAAATATACATTGCTTTTGGTGCTGTTTGGATTACTAGTTTTAATTCGTGTTTTTGAGAATGAATTATTTTACGACCCATATCTGGTTTTTTTTCAAAATGACTATTTATACATTGATAATCCCAGGCGTGAAGTATTTAAGTTAACAATGTTTACTTCATTGAGATACTTCCTTAATACTGCTATCTCATTAGCAATATTATATGTGGTTTTTAAAGATAAAAGCATCATAAAATTCTCTGGATTGATTTATGGAATTTCATTTGTGATATTAATTTTTATCTATTTGTATTTTGTTGTAAATCCAAAACAAGAACAGTATTATTTGTTTTTCAATATGCGTCGGTTTTTAATTCAACCAATTATTTTATTGGTGCTTTTACCAGCTTTTTATTACTACAGATTAAAGCACTAGATGTTAACATCATGATAATTATCACATTGTCATAGTGATTTTTTTTATACATTTGTGACTTATGAAAGAAGTTTTGCATAAAATAACAGCATTTTTTATGGCTTTAGTAGTATTATTTTCTACTATGTCATTTACTATTGATATGCATTATTGTGGAGATACTTTAGTTGAAACTGCAATATTTCATAAAGCTAAAGGCTGTGGCATGGAAATGCAAAACACAACCACAAACTCAGACTGTTCTGTTGAAAAAAAAGGATGTTGCTCAGAAAAACAGATTAATGTTCAAGGACAAGATGAACTCCAATTAACATTTGTTAAACTTACTTTTGAAAAACAACTTTTCGTTTCTTCATTTGTATATTCTTATATCTCACTTTTTGAAAATATTGAAGACGAAACATCTTCTTTTTCAGAATACCCACCTCCAATTATTGTCAAGAGTATTTACAAACTTGACGAGACCTATTTAATTTGATTTTTAAACAATAGACGTAACATCCTTAAATTATCTTAAGGATGACTAACTGTATTCGGTGTTTTCAAAATGCCAATGTCTAATGGTTTATTAATCAAATTATATGTTAAACAAAATCATAAAATATTTTTTAGAAAACAAATTGGTAACAGTTCTGCTACTGTGTTCCTTTGTTGGCTGGGGTATTGCAACTTCACCTTTTAACTGGAATGTTGGTTTCTTGCCTAAAGATCCTGTGCCAGTTGATGCTATTCCAGACTTAGGTGAAAACCAACAGATTGTCTTTACAGAATGGCCTGGGCGTTCGCCACAAGATATTGAAGATCAAATTACGTATCCGCTTACAACTTCACTTTTAGGAATTCCGAATGTGAAATCTATCAGAAGTACATCTATGTTTGGTTTTTCCAGTATTTATATCATTTTTGAAGAAAAGGTAGATTTTTATTGGTCTAGATCACGTGTGCTGGAAAAATTGAACTCACTGCCAAATAATTTGTTGCCAGACGATGTAAAACCAGCATTAGGTCCAGATGCCACAGCTCTAGGTCAAGTATATTGGTACACCATTGAAGGTCGAGACCCAGAAGGACATGTTACAGGTGGTTGGGATTTAGATGAATTACGTTCAGTACAAGATTACTATGTAAAGTATGCTTTAAACAGTGTTTCAGGTGTTTCTGAAGTAGCATCGGTAGGTGGTTTTGTGAAGGAATACCAAGTAGATGTTAATCCAGATGCCTTAAAAGCATATCATATTGGGATTGATCAAGTGATGATGGCTGTCAAAAATTCCAATCGGGATATTGGAGCTAAAACCATTGAAATCAATAAAGCGGAATATTTTATTAGAGGTCTTGGATATATTAAAAACATTCAAGATTTAGAAAACACAGTAGTTAGTGTTACCAATAATAAACCTATTCTTATTAAGGACCTTGCCAATATTAGTTTGGGACCTGCAACTAGAAGAGGAGTGTTGGATAAAGGAGGAGCAGAAGTAGTTGGTGGCGTAGTTGTGGCTCGTTATGGTTCAAATCCTTTAGAAGTTATCAATAATGTTAAAGACAAAATCAAGGAATTCTCTTCAGGTTTGCCAAAAAAAGTATTGGCAGATGGAACAACAAGTCAATTGACTATTGTTCCTTTTTATGATCGTACACAACTTATTAAAGAAACCATTGGCACGTTAGAAACGGCATTATCTCATGAGATTTTGATTAGTATTATTGTGGTGCTCGTCTTGATGATGAATTTAAGAGCCTCGATAATCATTTCAAGTTTATTGCCAGTTGGAGTACTAATGACCTTTATTATTATGCGGTATGCAGGTGTTGACGCAAATGTAGTTGCCTTGTCTGGAATTGCTATTGCTATTGGAGTCATGGTTGATATCAGTATCGTGTTTGTTGAAAATATTATTAGGCATTTAGAAATGCCTGAAAATAAAAATGTTAAAGGAAAAGAATTGACCCAATTAATATATGTAGCAACCAAAGAAGTAGCTTCTGCAATAACAACCGCGTTAGCAACAACTGTTGTGAGTTTTATTCCTGTATTTGCCATGGTTGGAGCAGAAGGAAAGTTGTTCAGGCCACTAGCTTTTACTAAAACATTTGCACTACTAGGAGCCTTTGTATTGGGTATTGTGGTACTGCCTGCCTTGGCACATTTTGTTTTTGGAATTAATTATGACAAAAAAAGAGTAAGAAGAATTTGGGGAATTATCTTGATTGTTGGAGGCTTGTTATTGACTGTTTTCATGCATATGTGGCTTCCTTTAGCGTTGTGTGTATTGGGCTTAAATATGTTGTTTGAACATAAACTACCACTTCAATTCAATAAATATTCTAACTATATCAATATAGGAATTACTTTATTGGTCGCTACTTTTTTCTTAGCAGAAGAATGGTTGCCTTTAGGTCCTCAAAACAATTTGATAGTAAACTATCTATTTATACTGGTTTTAATGGGATTCATATTGGGAACCTTATTGGCCATCGTTTATTTTTACGAACCTGTGCTGAAATGGTGCTTGAGTAACAAAGGCAAATTTATGTTGATTCCATTAGTAACCCTATTGTTTGGGCTATTTGTTTGGGTTGGTTTTGATAGCACATTTGGATTTGTAGGTAAAGGATTTGAAAAAATAGGATGGAAGATTAAAGACACCAAACCATGGTTGGCAATTTCTGAAACATTTCCTGGTATCGGTTCTGAATTTATGCCTACATTAAATGAAGGTAGTTTTTTACTCATGCCAACGTCAATGCCACATGCTGGATTGGAAGAAAGCAAAAATACGGTTCAAAAATTGGATATGCTAGTGGCCAATATTCCTGAGGTTGAAAATTCAGTTGGAAAATTGGGCCGTGTTGAAAGTGCCATTGATCCTGCTCCAATTTCCATGTATGAAAACATGATTAATTACAAACCAGAATATATCGCTTTTGAAGACGGAAGCCCTAAGCGATTTAAAGTAGATAATCAAGACAATTTCATACTAATTAATGGAAAAAAGTTATCCAATGACGATGCATTAATGCAAGGTGTTTCCGAAAAAGATTTGATACTTGATGAAAATGGTGAGTTTTTTAGAAACTGGCGATCTAAAATAAAGAGTTCAGACGATATTTGGAAGGAAATACTAAAGGTTACAAATCTTCCCGGAGTTACTTCTGCACCCAAATTACAGCCTATTGAAACTCGTTTGGTCATGTTGCAAACAGGTATGCGTGCTCCCATGGGTATTAAAGTATATGGCCCAGATTTAGAAACTATTCAGGAATTTGGTTTTAAATTGGAAACCATTTTAAAGAAAGTTCCTTCAGTAAAGAGCGAAGCTGTTTTTGCAGATAGAATTGTTGGAAAACCATATTTGCAGCTCAACATTAATCGGTCAGCCATTGCCCGTTATGGTTTAAGCGTAGAGAAAACACAACAAGTTATTGAAACTGCTGTGGGCGGTATGAAAACCACCACAACCGTTGAAGGTAGAGAACGCTATCCGGTTAGGGTTAGATATCCACGTGAATTACGAGATGACCCAGAGAAAATTAAAAACATATTGGTTCCTACACCAACAGGAGTTCAGGTACCTTTAGGAGATCTTATTGATGTTGAATTTGTTCGTGGACCTCAAATGATAAAAAGCGAAGAGACCTTTTTGGTAGGTTATGTATTGTTCGATAAAAAGGAAAGCTTTGCTGAAGTAGACGTTGTAAATGATGCACAAAAACTAATTGAAGATAATATTGCTAATGGTAATTTAGTAGTTCCAAAAGGTGTTAGTTATAAATTTTCAGGAAGTTATGAAAATCAAATAAGGGCTGTTAAAAAGTTATCAATTGTTATCCCAATAAGTTTAATTGTCATTTTCTTATTGCTCTATTTTCAGTTTAAAACCATCATCGCATCATCCATTCATTTTTCTGGAGTTTTTGTTGCCTTTGCGGGTGGTTTTATAATGCTTTGGTTATACAGTCAGGATTGGTTTTTAAATTTTTCTGTTGCCGATGTCAATATGAGGCATTTGTTCCAAATCCATCCTATCAATTTAAGTGTTGCTGTTTGGGTTGGATTTATTGCTTTGTTTGGGATTGCTACAGATGATGGTGTTATTATGGGAACCTACATTCACCAAGTATTTGAAGAGAAACAACCTAAAACAATTGAAGGTGTTAGAGAAGCTGTTTTAGAAGCTGGTAAAAAAAGGGTGAGGCCTGCTATGATGACGGCAGCAGTTGCCATCATTGCCTTGCTTCCTGTGTTAACATCAACAGGAAAAGGTGCCGACATTATGATCCCTATGGCGATACCAACATTTGGAGGCATGGTTATTCAATTGATGACCATGTTTGTCGTGCCAGTTTTACAAGCTTTTTGGAGAGAATCTGTAATTAAACGAAATTAATAATGAAAACAACATATAAATATATAAAAGGATTTTTATTGGTATTGTTGCTCTTTTCAATACATGCAACGAGTCAAACATTGCAAAACTATTTGGAAATTGCAGCACAAAATAATCCTAAGATAAAAGCCGTCTATTCTCAGTTTGAAGCGGCAATGCAAAAATCGCCACAAGTAAGTTCGTTACCAGATCCTACTTTGACAATGAGCGCTTTTGGGCGAATGATAGAAACTAGGGTAGGCGCTCAAGAAGCTCGGTTTAGTTTAATGCAAATGTTTCCTTGGTTTGGAACATTAGCTGCTAAGCAAAACGCCGCTAATTTAATGGCAGAAGCGATGTTTCAAAAATATGTCGATACAAAAAACGACGTGTTTTTAAGCATTAAAAAAACCTATGCAGAACTGTATGAGTTAAACAAAATGATTCAGCTAGAAGAAAAAAACCTACAGATTTTAAATAGTTACAGAGAGCTGGCTTTAAGTAGGTTTAAAAATGGAAAAGGAGCCATGGTAGATGTAGTAAGAATTGATATTAAGCGCAATGAAAGCACAACCAAAATCCAGTTGTTAAAAGACCAAAACGAACCATTAAGAGTGGATTTTAATAGTATGTTAAACCGTAATGCGAATGAGGCTGTAAATATTGCGGATTCATTAATGACTGATGAGTTTGTAATTCCCATTGTTTCTGATAGTTTATTCGTTTCTAATTCTAAAGTGTTAGAACTAGATAAAAGAATAGCTTCTTTTGAGGCCCAAAAAACCATTGCCAAAAAAGAAGGGTATCCTATGATTGGTGTTGGTTTAGACTATTCAATCATTTCAAAACGCGATGTGCCTGGGCTTGAAATGAATGGGCAAGACGCTATTATGCCTATGCTTTCTGTTACGTTGCCAATTTTCAGAAAAAAATATAACGCAAAACAAAAGGAAGCAGACTTTATGTTGCAATCGGCAAATTATGAAAAGCAAGCCGTAAAAAACACCTTACAAGCTAATTACAGTAAAGCTAATTATGATTTATCTAAAGCTAAAAAACTTAAAGAACTCTATCAAACACAAGTAGAAAGCACCGAGCAAGCAATTAAATTATTAATGGCAGCTTATAGTAATTCTGGAACCAATTTTGAAGAAATTTTGCGAATGAACCAAGACCTGTTAATGTTACAGACATCAACAATTACCGCCAATAAAAATCAATTTATAGCACAATCAACATTAGAGTATTTACTTTCTAAAGAAGACTATGATGAAAACAAAAACTAAAAATATTATAAAAGCCATAGGAATCCTTTGTATAGGAATCTTGTTAGGTAGTTTCATTTTTGGAGGAAATGATACTCCAAAATCAGAACATGATCATAAAACTGAGCAAGCAGTTAAAACCATTTGGACCTGTTCAATGCATCCTCAAATTCGAATGGATAAACCAGGAAAATGTCCGCTTTGTGGAATGGATTTAATTCCTTTAGACTCCTACAATTCTTCTCTTGACGCAAATAGCTTTCAAATGACAACTGACGCTATGAAGTTGGCCAATATTCAAACAATGATTGTTGGCAGTAAACAAGCTAATAAAGAATTGAGATTAAATGGAAAGGTTCAAATTGATGAGCGTAAGTTGTATACACAATCTTCACATATACCTGGTAGGATAGAGACTTTGAAAATCAATTTTACGGGTGAAAAGGTTCATCGTGGACAAACATTAGCTATGCTGTATTCACCAGAATTGGTAACAGCTCAAGAAGAATTATTACAAGCTTATAGTATTAAAGAAACACAGCCAGAATTGTTTGAAGCAGCAAAACAAAAATTGTTCAACTGGAAAATTGGAAAAAATACGATTGATAACATAATAAGTACAGGAAAGCCGATTCAGCAATTTCCAATTAATGCTGATGTATCTGGAATTATAACCGCTAAAAAAGTGGAATTAGGAGATTACGTAAACCGCGGTATGCCAATATACGAAATAGCAGATTTATCTGCATTATGGGTATTGTTTGATGTATACGAGAGTGATTTGCCTTGGGTGAACGTTGGAGACGAGGTAAGTTACACGGTACAATCATTACCAGGAGAAACCTTTAAAGGTACCATTACATTTATCGACCCGTTGATTAATCCACAAACAAGAGTGGCAACAGCAAGGGTCGAGGTTAAAAACAGTGGAGATAAACTAAAACCAGAAATGTTTGTGTCTGGAGTTATTAAAAACAATACAAGTAAATCGGCTTCCAAAGATATTGTAATACCAAAATCGGCTGTCATGTGGACCGGTGAGCGCTCCATCGTTTATATGAAAAGCAATTTAGACAATAAGGTAAGCTTTACGTTAAGAAATGTCCTTTTAGGGCCATCACTTGGAGACACTTATGTGATAAAGGAAGGTCTTGAAGATGGAGATGAAATTGTTGTAAAAGGGACATTTACTGTCGATGCGGCTTCTCAGTTGGCAGGCAAACCAAGTATGATGAATGTTTCTGTTCCAAAAGTTATGGATGAAGAAGAAAATAAGCTCGATAGAATATCTGTGCCTTCTATTTTTCAAGAAGAGTTAAACGATGTTTTTAAAGCATACTTAAAAATAAAAGATGCCTTGGTGAAAGATAATTTTGAAACAGCAAAGCAATCATCCAAAATACTTGCAGAAAAGTTGAAACAAGTAAATATGGAATTGCTGAAAGACCAAAATGCTCATATGAATTGGATGGCATCAGAAGAAAAAATAAAAAAATCAGTTGAACAAATTCTCAATGCAAACAACATTGGGGAAGCAAGAATGTCTTTTAGGCATTTGTCGTTGAGTTTAACAAATGCTATTAAAATATTTGGTGTCAATCAAACAATTTACAGTCAGTTTTGTCCCATGGCAAATGATAATAAAGGAGCCTATTGGCTTAGTTTAGATAAAGAAATTTTTAATCCATACTTTGGAGATGCTATGTTAAAATGTGGAAGCACAAAACAAATAATAGAATAATAATCAATAAATAATTAAATTTTAAAATCATGAAGAAGTTAATTTTAAGTGTATCAGTAATTGCAGCAATAGTTTTTACAAGTTGTAAAAATGAAGCAAAAAAAGACAACGAACCTACTGCAAAAACAGAACAGATTAAAGACGTTGCCATGGCTAATATAAGCTTTGGAGTAAGAGGAAATTGCGAAATGTGCAAAAGTACCATTGAAAAAGCTGCTAATAGCGTTGAAGGCGTTTCAAAAGCAGTTTGGGATGTAGATGCAAAAAAAATAGATGTTTCCTTTGATGATACAAAAACAAATGAAATGGCAATTCATAATGCTATTGCAGGATCAGGATATGACACAGAAAAAATGTCAGCCAATCCAGAAGCTTATAGTGAATTACCAAGTTGTTGCCAGTATGACCATGAAATGGCTATGAATCAAACTAAATAATCAATCCCATTTCACAAATAAAAGTAATGGTTGAATTAGAAGTTGTTAAAAGTGCTTCTAATTCAGCCTTATTATGAATCATAATGTATTATTTTTACAGTTTACGGTAAACTAGTTTTAAAAAAATGAAACAGGGCAGTATTGAAATAGCTGTAAAAAACATGGTTTGTAATCGCTGTATTAAAGTGGTTAAGGAAGAATTGGTTAAAAACAATATAGACTTCAACCATGTAGATTTAGGCACCATCTATTTTGATCAGAATATTTCAGGAATGGAAAAAGAAAAACTAAAAATCATCCTTGAAAAAGAAGGTTTTGAGCTAGTTGAAGATAAAGAGTCCGTTATTGTAAAAAATATAAAAACAATCATTGTTCAACTTATCCATCACGGAAAGGAAAAGCCAGAAAATCAAAACTTTTCAGAGTTTATTGCTTTAGAAATTGGGATGGACTATTCTCAATTAAGCAAATTATTTTCTGAAATTGAAGGAAATACCATAGAACATTATATCATAGAACAGCGTATTGAACGTGCCAAGGAGTTGATTGTTTATAACGAATTAACCTTGAGTCAAATTTCCTACCAACTTAATTATAGTAGTCCACAACATTTATCAAGACAGTTTAAACAAATTACAGGACTAACGCCATCTGCTTTTAAAAACATTAGGATACGAAAAAAATTAGATACAATTTAACCATAATTGTACACAATTAAGTTCTTAATTAAAAAGACCTTTGCTTATTAGTAAAACCAATCCACTATTGAATCATAACATCATAAAAAACAATAACAACAAATGAAACATACCTATAAGATTTCAGGAATGAGCTGTAATGGCTGTCGGTCTCATGTTGAGAAAACCCTTAATAATGTTGAAGGCGTTGTTGGTGCACAGGTAGATTTACAAAAAGCAGAAGCCATTATTGAAATGAACTCACATATTCCTTTAGAAACTTTTAAGGTAGCACTTGAGTTAGATAGTAATGGGCAATATAGTATTTCTATGCCGGGAGAACATCAACATGCACACGAGCATAAATCACCTGAAAAACCAAAAGGGAAAGGAACAGGTACATTTTATTGTCCTATGCATTGCGAAGGTGAAAAGACCTATGATAAAGCAGGTGATTGTCCAGTTTGTGGAATGGATTTAGTTGAAGAAGTGGGTATAAAGCAACAATCAGGGACACAATACACATGTCCAATGCATCCAGAAGTTGTTAAAGATGAACCGGGTTCATGCCCAATTTGTGGAATGGATTTACTACCATTAAAAGCAGATATTTCAGCAGAAGAAAAGAATTATAAAAAATTGCTTAAGAAATTTTGGTGGAGTGTGGCTTTTACATTGCCAATTTTTATGATTGCGATGTCAGAAATGATTCCAAACAATCCGTTGTATGAAGTATTGGATTTAAAATATTGGAATTGGATTGAATTTGCATTATCCATTCCAGTAGTTTTTTATACTACTTGGATGTTTTTTCAACGCGCCTATAAATCCATTATAACATGGAATCTAAATATGTTCACGCTGATAGGTATTGGAGCCGGTGTTGCTTGGGCATTCAGTGTTTTTGGAATGCTGGTTCCTGGCTTTTTTCCGCAAGAATTTAAAACCGAATTTGGAACCGTTCATGTCTATTTTGAAGCTGCTACAGTTATTCTAACCTTGGTATTGATGGGACAGGTTTTAGAAGCACGTGCCCACACTAAAACAAATAGCGCCGTAAAGGAATTATTAAAATTGGCGCCAAATCAAGCCATTCGGGTTATTGATGGAAAGGAAGAAACCATATCTATAGATGTTATTAAAATAGGCGATTTATTACGTGTAAAGCCTGGTGATAAAATTCCTGTCGATGGAAGCATTCATGAAGGGGAAAGTTCTATTGATGAATCCATGATTACGGGGGAACCTATGCCAGTTCATAAATCTGTAAAAGACAAAGTAAGTTCGGGAACTATTAACGGTAAACAGTCTTTTATTATGAAAGCCGAACGGGTAGGGTCTGATACCTTGCTGTCCCAAATTATAGACATGGTCAATAAAGCAAGCAGAAGTCAAGCGCCTATCCAGAAGTTGGCCGATAAAATCTCAGGCTATTTTGTACCTATTGTTGTTGCTATCTCGGTTATAACATTTATACTTTGGGTGATTTTTGGCCCAGAACCCAAATATGTCTATGCGTTAGTAAATGCTATTGCAGTACTCATTATAGCTTGTCCTTGTGCCTTAGGCTTGGCAACACCCATGTCGGTTATGGTAGGCGTTGGAAAAGGGGCAAAGTCTGGGGTGCTTATCAAGAATGCAGAAGCTTTACAGACATTAAGCACAATAGATGTTCTTATTATTGATAAAACAGGAACTATAACAGAAGGAAAACCTTCGGTGGATATGGTGGTGGCAGAGTCAAGTGATTTTGATGAAGATAAAGTGCTTCAATATAGTATGTCTGTGAATGGCCATAGTGAGCATCCTTTGGCTGAGGCTACTCTAGCATATGGTAAAGAAAAAAAACTAAACTCCTTAAAAGTAGATGATTTTAATTCGGTAACAGGAAAAGGAGTCACTGGAATTATTGAGTCTAAAAAAGTAGCCTTGGGAAATAAAAAAATGATGGATGAAATAAAGGCTTCTATTTCTGAAAAACTTAAAAAAGATGTGTCCAAACAACAATCGTTAGGTAAAACAGTATCTTTTTTATCGGTTGATAAACACGTGGTGGGTTATGTGGTGATTTCTGATAAGATAAAAGAAACGAGTAAAGAAGCGATTGCAACCTTACAAAAACGAGGTATTGATGTTGTGATGCTCACAGGAGACAACAAGAATACAGCTAAAGCAGTTGCTGAAGAACTTAATCTTTCAGACTTTAAAGCAGATATGTTGCCTCAAGATAAATTAAGTGAAGTAGAACGTCTTCAAAATCTAGGCAAAAAAGTAGCCATGGCAGGTGATGGTATTAACGACGCACCGGCCCTTGCAAAAAGCAATGTGGGTATTGCAATGGGCACAGGTACAGATGTTGCCATTGAAAGTGCTGGAATTACCCTAGTGAAAGGAGATTTACATGGCATTGTAAAAGCCCATAATTTAAGCACTAAGGTTATGACGAATATAAAGCAGAACCTTTTCTTTGCTCTTATTTACAATAGTATAGGTGTACCTATTGCCGCGGGTGTTTTATTTCCGTTTTTTGGTCTTCTGTTATCACCTATGTTAGCAGCCTTGGCGATGAGTTTTAGCTCAGTTTCTGTGATTTCCAATGCATTAAGATTACGCAATGTAAATACGGATTAAATTTCATTTCATTTTCTGTTAAACCTATCAAAAATCAGCTTTAAAATTAAAATTAAATAGTAGATTTGAACCTCTTTTTAATATCAAAAAGAATTATAAATTATTATTTAAATTAATTATATGTGCAGTTTAAAAAAGATTTTCAGTTTTAAGATACATTTGAAATCAGTATTATTTTTTGCGTTTATCGTACTGGTATCATTTCAAGTTTTTTCTCAAGGAGGATTTAAATGGTCAAACGATGGTAAATCGTATTATAGAATTGAAAACAATGATATTGTTCAATACACACTACCTTCAAACGATTCTAAAGTCTTAATATCTAAAGAACAATTAACGCCTATGGGTAGTAAAAACCCACTTGCTGTTAGTTATTTTACTTTTTCTGATGATGAACAAAAAGTCTTAATATTTACAAACACTAAACGTGTATGGAGAATAAATACAAAAGGCGATTATTGGGTTTTAGACCTTAAATCTGGTTCATTACAACAGATAGGAAAAAGTTTGCCAGAATCGTCTTTAATGTTTGCTAAAATTTCTCCTGATGGAAAGTCAGTCGCTTATGTAAGTGAAAACAATATTTATGTGGAAGATTTAAGCACTTCAAAAATTAAAGCGCTTACTACTGATGGAACTATAACCTTGATTAACGGAACTTTTGATTGGGCATATGAAGAGGAGTTTGCCTGTAGAGATGGATTTCGTTGGAGTCCAGATAGTAAATCCATAGCCTATTGGCAAATTGATGCCAATGATATTAAAAAGTTTTACATGATTAATAATACGGATGACATTTATTCAAAAATAGTGCCTCTTGAATATCCAAAAGTAGGTGAAAAGCCTTCTTTATGTAAAGTTGGTGTTGTAACTGTTGATGATGCAAAAACGACTTGGATGGATATTCCAGGAGATTTACGTGAGAATTATTTAGTGCGTATGGAGTTTATTCCTTCAACTAAAAAGTTATTGATTCAGCAATTAAACAGAAAACAAAATCACAGTAAACTTTTTATTGCAGAACCTAAAACGGGTGTTTCAAAAGTTATACAAGAAGAAAGTGATGCCGCTTGGGTAGATATTTATCAGCCAGGAAATCCTTATACAATTGATTTTACAAATAATTTTATTTGGCTAAATGGAGGAAAAAGTATTTTATGGACTTCAGAAAAAGATGGATGGAGACATTTATATAATGTGTCTTTAGAAGGAAAACCAGAAAAACTTATTACTAAAGGAGCTTATGATTTTATAGATTTAACCCATATAGACATCAAAAAAGGGTATGTGTATTTTATGGCATCACCTAATAATGCTACGCAAAGTTATCTGTATAAAACCAGTTTAAATGGTAATGGGAAGTTGCAACTATTAAGTCCTAAAACTTTAGAAGGAACACATGGATATAGTGTGTCGCCTACAGGAACTTATGCCATACACACATTTTCAAACCATTTTACACGCCCATCAAGAGAATTTATTTCATTTGCAACCCAAAAACCGGTAAAGGCTAGTGAAAGTATAGAAGCTAATTTAACAAACCTGCAAGAGACTCCTAATGTAGAATTTTTTAAAGTTAAAACTTCAGAAGGTGTTGAAATGGATGGTTGGATGGTAAAGCCAACTAATTTTGATGCTACTAAAAAATATCCTGTTGTATTTTATGTTTATTCAGAGCCAGCAACAACAACTGTAACAGATACTTATGGAATAGGTAGAAATAGAAATTATAATGGAAGTATGGCAGACGATGGGTATATTTATATCTCATTGGATAACCGCGGTACACCAGCTCCAAAAGGACGTGAATGGAGAAAAAGTATTTACCGAAATATTGGTAAAATAAATATAAAAGACCAAGCCTTGGCAGCAAAAGAAATCTTGAAATGGGATTTTGTAGATCCAAATAGAGTTGCTGTTTGGGGTCATAGTGGCGGCGGATCGGCAACATTAAATCTAATGTTTCAATATCCTGAAATATACAAAACAGGTATTTCATTAGCAGCTGTAGTTAATCAGTTGACTTACGATAATATTTACCAAGAGCGATATATGGGTTTACCACAAGAAAACTTGGAAGATTTTGTAAATGGTTCACCAGTAACTTATGCCAAAAATTTGGTTGGAAATCTGTTATATATTCATGGAACGGGTGATGATAATGTTCATTATCAAAATGCTGAAATCTTAATTAATGAATTAGTGAAGTATAACAAACAATTTCAGTTTATGGCCTACCCAAACCGTACACATGGCATACGAGAAGGGGAAGGGACTACCGAGCATTTAAGAACCTTGTATACCAATTATTTAAAATCACACTGTCCTCCGGGAGGAAAATAAAGGGTGTCACTTCGAGTGGATTTGTGAAGTACAGCGAAACAACTTTGTATCGAGAAGTTCACTTATTCAATGGTTCTCGATACAAATTCTTTTCAATAATTTTACTCGAACTGACACTATAAGCCATATTAATTGAATGACATTTATCATTGACTAAAAAATATTGTTTTTTTAACTTTAGATGTCAATATTAAATGGTTTAATCATAAATACTGTTAAGCATATATCGCAAAAAATCAATGCATGGTTAACCCACTATGTTTATCAATCCGGTGATGACCCCGAGACTATACTATTGAAAAAAATATGGTGGTTAATGAATGTTGTAGGATTGCCTTTTCTCCTCTTCGCCATCTACCTCATGGGTAAAATGAGTTATGTGGTGAATATTATGAATATATTGTTTGTACTCATTTTTACTGTTCCTCCTCTCGTTTTTCATTTTTACAAAAAACAAATTGAAAATTATGCGTTTTTTACCCAACTCGCAGTAGTTATAATTACCTCTATAAAAGTTTACCTAATGGGAGGAATGCTCAATACATTAACCCCGCTTTTTGTTGGTTTTATCGCTCCCGTTTTTGCACTGACTTTCCCCAATAAAAAAAGAGCCGTATTTATTTTTATTCTCTTTGCAACATCAATGATAAGTGCCACACTTTTAAACCCATACGATTCCTTGGATTTTTTGGTTTCACATTATTTTCTTGGTTTTATTATAGGAGTGACCTTTGTGTTCTTTTCACTTTATTACTTTACTACTCAACTGGAAAAAGTTAAAAATGACGAAAAAACCCGCATGGAAGAGCTCGATGATATAAAAACCAAATTTTATACACATATCACCCATGAATTCAGGACACCATTGAGCATCATTACTGGTATGGCCGATCAAATGAAAAATAACCCTTCAAAATGGTTAAATGAAGGCCATAGTATTATAAAGCGAAACAGCAACAACCTTATCAATCTGACCAACCAATTGTTGGATCTTTCAAAATTGGAAGCCCATTCTATGCCGCTAAACTTAATTCAGGATAATATCGCGTTATATATTCAATATCTGATGGAATCTTTTCATTCGCTTGCAGAAGTTAAAAATATTCGCCTCTTGTTCTCAACAGAGCCTAAAGAGATTATAATGGATTTTGATCCTGATAAGATTCGTGATATCATTTCAAACCTCATATCCAATGCTGTCAAATTTACGCCTAAGGGTGGATTGGTAAAAACATCGCTTCATATCATTGATAAAAACAAACTTGAATTAATCGTTAAGGATACGGGTATTGGCATCCCAAAAGACCAACTTCACAGGGTATTTGATCGGTATTTTCAGGCTAAAAACCAACTGGAAAAACTTCAGGAAGGTTCAGGATTAGGTTTGGCTTTAACAAAAGAGCTGGTGAAGCTCCTCAATGGAACCGTTAGTATTGATAGCAATCTTAACAAAGGTTCTTCATTTATCATTCAAATCCCCATTACCAATCAGGCCAAGGAAATACAATTGCCATTAGCTGATGAAATACCTCATACTAAAATAAGTACAGCCACAATAGATCCCGAATGTGAAGGCACACAAATAATTGCAAACCATAAGCTTAAAATACTTATTGTTGAAGACAACGCTGATGTTATACACTACCTTCATTCGTTGCTTTCACATACCTATAATATAGAAGCTGCTCACAACGGATATGAGGGTTTTGAAAAAGCATTGAACATCATCCCCGATTTAGTAATAAGCGATGTTATGATGCCAGTAATGGATGGTTTTTCCTTGTGTAAACAATTAAAGCAAGATATAAGAACAAGTCATATTCCTATTGTGCTCCTTACTGCTCGATCTGATATGGATTCTCGTATGGAAGGTTTAAAAACGGGTGCGGATGTGTACTTATCCAAACCTTTTAATCATGATGAACTGTTTATACGGATAGAAAAACTCATTACTTTGCGCAAAACCCTCCAGTTTCGTTATAAGGCTTTAACCCATCATAATTCATCAGTTGTGACCATAGATAATCCACAATTTAGCAGGGAAGATAAATTTATACGAAAAGTACGTGAAGTCCTTGTAGCACACCTTAGCGATGAAGAATTTGGAATTGGAGAATTGTGCCGATCCTTGGCTATGAGCCGTTCCCAGCTCTATCGTAAATTTGCAGCATTGACCGATACTACGGTCTATCATTTTATCCAAACCCTAAAGCTTAAAAAAGCTAAAGAATTATTGCTTACAACCGACCTCAACGTTTCTGAAGTAGCTTACGATACCGGTTTTAAAAACCTTGCTCATTTTAGTAGGGTTTTTACAAAAGAATTTGGCTATACCCCAAGCAAAGTCAAAATTTAAAGCTTCTCAACTTACACATTATCTACTTCATTATTTTTTGGGACGCACAGCAAAATATTTGATACTGGCAGACAAGCACAAATAAAATTCACATGTTAATTTAACCTTTGAAAATTAACGAAGCTCCATTTTAAAAATCTTTATTATCAACCAGCCAAAAAGAAAGTGGACTCGTAATGCAAGCATTGGTAATCTTTAAATTTTCAATTATGAAAACGATAAAATTTTTTTCTTTATTTCTTGTAGCCGCAATGACATTTTGGAGCTGCGAACATGACCCCATTGAATCTAGTATTCAAGAAAGTAATCTCAAAATGGATATCAATAAAGATATTCACAAGAGTAAACTTCAAAACAATGTATTTATAAGTGAGGCACTTTCCGATAATGTGATAGGTAATTCAAATGTTAGGAAAATGCAGGTATATACTCCTCCTAGCTATGATAAATATGGTACACGAGAATACCCAGTGGTTTACTTGTTACATGGTTTGCCATTTTCAGAAAAATCATTTATCGATAAGAGGACCTGGGATGAATGGGTTAATCCTGAAGGCCTCTTTAAGGAATATCCCGATTTTCCAACCGAAAGTTTTAGGGAATGGTTAGACAACTTGATTGATGAAGGAACAATAGAACCTATGATTATTGTAATGCCCGATGCTAGAAGTGAACCTTATGGTTTCAGTTTTTATTCCAATTCTATTTTGAATGGTAATTTTGAAGACTATATTGTGAATGACCTAGTAAATTATATGGACACCAATTATAGAACGATACCTAATGCGTCTGGACGAGCCGTTATAGGATATTCACAAGGAGGTTATGCTGCCTTTAAATTTGGCATGTTACACCCTGACGTATTTGGTACTGTTGCTAGCCATAGCGGATTATTATTGGTTGATGCCGTACTTTCTTTAGCCCCTGTTGTAATTGCCGAAAATCCTGATGGATTTACAGGTCCTGATCCTGCAAAATTCTTGACAAGCGCAGGATATGCCATGAGTGCCGCTTGGTCACCCAATCTCAATAATCCACCTTTTTATGTAGACTTGCCTTTTGAATGGCCTTCAGGGGGTGTTATTTCTGATGTTGTTGCACGTTGGTATCAACAAGATGTATTTACATTATTGGATACACATGTTGACGAATTCAAATCATTAAAAGGTATCTATTTTGATGTTGGCATTTATGATGAGTTGGGTACCGGATTGGCTTATTCTTATTTGATTGACAAGCTCAATTATTATGGCATTGACTATACTTTTGAAACCTTTGTGGGCGGTCATTTTAACAAGATGTTTGAACGGTTGTCAATATCATTGGCTTTCTGCTCAAATACAATGAACTAGCTAATCAAAACTCAATTAGCAACCGCTTTCCGCCTGAGGAAAGTGGTTTTTTAATCATTGTTCAATGAATTAAAGTTTAAAAAAACGCTTCAAAATTAATTGAAGCGTTTTTTATATTTATGCATCGAGATTCTCCGACTTACATCATTCCCGGCATACCACCACCCATACCACCTGGCATAGCTGGAGCATCTTCTTTAATATCAATTAAAGCGCACTCGGTAGTTAAAATCATGCCAGCAACAGATGCTGCATTTTCTAATGCAATACGAGTTACTTTTTTAGGGTCAATGATACCTGCTTTCAACATATCTACATAAGTTTCTGTTTTGGCATCATAACCAAAAGAACCTTTGCCTTCCATTACTTTTGAAACAACCACACTACCTTCTCCACCAGCATTTTCTACAATAGTGCGTAAAGGTGACTCAATAGCACGTGCTACAATTTGAATACCAGTTACTTCGTCAAGATTTTCGGTAGTGATCTTTTCTAAAACTGATTTAGCTCTAACTAATGCAACACCACCACCAGCAACAATACCTTCTTCAACGGCAGCTCTCGTAGCATGTAAGGCATCATCAACACGATCTTTTTTCTCTTTCATTTCAACTTCACTAGCAGCTCCAACATAAAGAACAGCAACACCGCCAGCCAATTTAGCTAAACGTTCTTGCAGTTTTTCTTTATCGTAATCACTTGTAGTGGTTTCAATTTGTGCTTTTATTTGATTAACTCTTGCTTTAATGTCATCTGCTTTGCCAGCACCATTAACAATAGTTGTATTGTCTTTATCTACAGTTACAGTTTCAGCTGTACCTAACATAGTAATGTCAGCGTTTTCAAGAGTAAATCCTCTTTCTTCTGAAATTACGGTACCACCAGTTAAAATGGCAATATCTTCTAACATGGCTTTACGTCTGTCTCCAAAACCTGGAGCTTTTACAGCAGCAATTTTTAATCCGCCACGTAATTTATTTACTACTAAAGTTGCTAATGCTTGTCCATCAACATCTTCAGCAATAATTAATAAAGGTCTTCCTGATTGTGCAACCGGTTCTAATATTGGAAGTATTTCTTGTAAGTTTGAAATCTTTTTATCGAATAATAAAATGTATGGATTTTCTAAATCGGCTATCATTTTATCTGCATCTGTTACAAAATAAGGAGACAAATAACCTCTGTCAAACTGCATACCTTCCACAACATCAACATATGTGTCCATACCTTTAGCTTCTTCAACAGTAATAACACCTTCTTTTCCTACTTTGCTGAATGCTTTAGCGATTAAATCGCCAATAGTGTCATCGTTATTAGCTGAAATTGAAGCAACTTGTTTGATCATTTCTGATGAATTGCCAACTTTTTTAGCTTGTTTTTCTAAATCTTTAACAATAGCTTCAACGGCTTTGTCTATACCACGCTTTAAATCCATTGGATTTGCACCCGCAGCCACGTTTTTTAAACCTTCTTTTACAATAGCTTGTGCTAAAACGGTTGCAGTAGTTGTACCGTCGCCAGCTAAATCATTGGTTTTTGAAGCAACTTCTTTAACCATTTGAGCTCCCATATTTTCAAGAGCATCTTTAAGTTCAATTTCCTTAGCTACTGTAACACCATCTTTTGTAACTTGAGGAGCACCAAATGATTTGCTAATAATAACGTTTCTTCCTTTTGGTCCTAAGGTTACTTTAACTGCATTTGCTAATGCATCTACACCACGTTTTAAACCATCACGTGCGTCAATATCAAATTTTATATCTTTTGCCATAATTTGTAACTTATTAAATAATTGCTAATATGTCGCTTTCGCGCATGATTAAATAATCTTTTCCATCTAGTTTTAGTTCTGTTCCAGCATATTTACCATATAAAACAGTATCGCCAACTTTCACAGTAATAGGCTCGTCTTTAGTGCCTTTGCCAGCAGCAACAACTTTTCCTCTTTGTGGTTTTTCTTTAGCGTTATCTGGAATGATAATTCCCGATGCTGTTTTTGTTTCAGCTTCAGCAGGTTCAATAAGAACTCGGTCTGCTAATGGTTTAATGTTTAATGCCATTTGTTATATAATTTTAATTAATTAAATTTTGTTTAACGAAGTTATGTCTTTCTAAAATTGTGCCATTAACCTACTACTGACAAACTTGCAGTAATAAAAAATGCCAACTTATTAAGTTGGCATTTTTTAATTTTATTTTCAGATAATTACTTTACAGAATCTTTTACTGTAGTTGTAGCTGCATCAGTTGTTGTTTTTACTGGTGCAGGCAATGATGTAGTAGTTTCCTCAGCATCTAATGCTTTTGAATCTGCTTCAGTTGTTCCTCTATTAATAGCTACATTTGATAATAGTATTAATGCTAATAATAGTGTGGCTAAAGTCCATGTGCTTTTATCTAAAAAGTCGGTTGTTTTTTTAACGCCACCTAATTGTTGTGTTCCACCACCACCAAAAGAAGATGATAATCCACCACCTTTAGGGTTTTGAACCATAATTACTACTATTAGTAAAAATGCTACTACAACAATTAATGCTAAAAATATTGTAAACGTACTCATTATTCTTTATTGTTTTGTTCTTGTAATTGTTCTACTGCTTTAATTTGGATTGCAAAGAAACTACTTTTTTCTGGATATTTCAAACTTAATATCTTATAAGATTGAATTGCTTTTTTATAGTTTTTTTGTTCTACGTAAATGCGCGCTAATGTTTCTGTCATTAACTCTTCTGGTTGTATCAATTGTGCTTTTGACAAATTGAATGTTGAACCACTAGTTTTAACAGGATTTATTTTCGGGTTTTTTGCAATAAATTCATCAATTAAATCAAATTTTTTGTTTCGTTCTAATTGTGAAGCATCTTCAGTTTTTGGTTCTACCTTTTTAATAGTTTCATCACGTTTAATAGTTTTAAAACTTGCAAGTTTTAACCATTCATTAAACGAATGTGTTTCTCTTTTATCAAATTGCAATGGCCTGCCTAAATGTAAAATGTCTTCAGCTGAAACTTCTTGAGTTTTTGTTTTTGGAGTAACAGGTTCAATAATTTCAGACTCATCTAAAGAAAAATTGGCTAATTTTTGACGTTCAAATTTTGGTTGAAAAAGTGACGGATTTAACGATTCTAAACTGTTTTTTATGTCTTGTTGAGATGTTTCATCTATCATCACTTTTTTATTGATAGAGATGTCTTCAACTGTAACATCTAAGTCCTGTATGTGCTCGCTGTTTATTTTTATGAATTGAGAAATTTCATTTTGATTAAAAACGTCAGAAGTTATAAAATCAAATAAAATACTTCTATCGGTAGTGTATGCAGCAGTTGTTTTAAGTTCTTGATTGTATATAAAACTTTCTTGATTTTTTAAGCCTTTAAGATAGATGGCTCTTGCTGATTGAAAATAGGGAAATTCATTAACTATTGATTTCACATCTTCAGTTTCTTTTTGAGTAACTGCTTCTGGGTTTTGAAGTAAATATGTGAAATTTTTATTGTTCAAAAGTTTGTTTTTTTAATTTTAAACTGTGCGCTTTTTTACCATTTAGCTAACGAAGCATTGAAAATATCTTGAGTGATACGTTCAAAAATTTCAGCAATGGCTGAATCTTTAACACCACCTACAAGTTGTGCATTTCCAGCATAATCATAATAGAAAGAGAAGTTTTGGTCAAATTCTGCTTCTTCATCGAGCTTATTGTAAAAATGAACTTTAACGCCTATTGTTAGTCTGTTTTGGGCAGCTGTATTTGATGAGGTTGCTGTAGTAGGCGAAATTCTGTATTGTGTAATTTCTCCTTCATAAACCAAGTCACCATTGGATTTTACAAGACTTAAATTGGTTTGGTTTTGCAATAAATCGATCAAGGCATTGGTGAAATCTCTATCCAACCCTGGTTCTACCAATAAAGCATTATTTTGAAAATAATTAACCTGAAATGTTTTGGTATCGGAAGAAATAGATGCTCCTGTAAATGAATATGCACCACAACTTAACATGATGATTGATGTTAAAAATAAAACAATATAATGGGTTGCTTTCATCTGTTTAAATTTGTTAAATGCATTATGACTCCTATAAAATTCAATATTTTAATTAAACTTAAAGTTACAAATCATATTGTTTAATCTTACGGTATAATGTGCGTTCACTAATACCAAGTTCTTCAGCTGCTAATTTACGTTTTCCGCTGTGACGTTCAAGTGATTTTTTAATTAATTCTAATTCTTTATCGTGCAGAGAAAGTGTCTCTTCTTCCTCAATCTCTTCGGCAAAGTGATATTTGTCTGTGCTAGGTGTAATTTCTTGAGGAATATTTTTGTGCTCCTGAATTGATAAAACTTCTGGTTCGTCTATAGCTTCTTCATAATCTGTTTCGTCATTTGAGCCATAAATTTTCTGGATTAACCCTTGATGTTCCTTTTCAACTTCTTTGGAATTGCCTTTTTTCATAAGCTCCATAGTGAGCTTTTTCAAGTCATTCAAGTCACTTTTCATATCAAACAAAACCTTGTAAAGAATTTCACGTTCGCTACTAAAGTCGGTATCAGATTTTGTGTGCTTTATAACGGCAGGTAAATTATTTCCAGAAGAAGGCAGATAACTATTTAAAGTTTCAGCAGAAATGGTTCTGTTTTGTTCTAACACAGATATTTGTTCGGCTACATTTCGTAACTGACGAATATTTCCGTTCCAACGATGTTTTAAAAGTACTTCAATAGCGCTATCGGTTAACTTGATAGTAGGCATTTTATATTTTAACGCAAAATCACTGGCAAACTTTCTAAATAACAAATGGATATCTTCCTGACGGTCTCTTAATGGTGGCAAGTGAATATCAACAGTGCTTAAACGATAATACAAATCTTCACGAAATTGTTCTTTTTTAATGGCTTCAAACATGTTGGCGTTTGTAGCAGCAACAATTCTAACATCTGTTTTTTGAACTTTACTGGAACCTACTTTTAAAAACTCACCATTTTCTAAAACACGTAACAAACGTACTTGTGTTGTTAATGGCAACTCGCCAACTTCATCAAGAAAGATAGTGCCTCCATCTGCTACTTCAAAATAGCCTTCGCGAGTTTGGGTAGCACCTGTAAAAGAGCCTTTTTCATGCCCGAACAATTCACTGTCAATGGTGCCTTCAGGAATTGCTCCGCAGTTTACAGCTATATATTTACCATGCTTTCTGTGAGATAATTGATGAATTATTTTTGGAATGCTTTCTTTTCCAACACCACTTTCGCCAGTTACTAATACAGAAATATCTGTTGGTGCAACTTGAATGGCTTTTTCAATAGCACGATTAAGCGAAGGTGCATTGCCTATGATACCAAAACGTTGTTTTATAACTTGAACAGATTCCATAATTAATTATTTTTTGAATATCCAACAGCATCACCTATAAGGGTTGCGCTGGTACAATCATGTATTTTTACATTTACAAAATCACCTATTTTATAATGTTCTTTGGGGAATACAACCACAGTGCTTTGTTCGTTTCTACCTGACCAATGCGCGTCAGATTTTTTAGAAGATTTCTCGATTAAAACTTCTACTGTTTTTCCAACAAATTGTTTTGTTCTGTAATGACTATGTTTTTGTTGCAATTCAACTATTTCTGCAAGACGACGTTTTTTAGTTTCTTCAGGTACATCATCTTCCATTTTGCGTTCTGCCAAAGTGCCTGGTCTTTCAGAATAAGCAAACATATAACCGAAATCGTATTTTACATGTTCCATTAAACTCAAGGTATCTTGATGATCTTCTTCGGTTTCTGTTGGAAAACCAACAATCATATCTTGACTTATACCACAATCTGGAATGATTTTTCTGATATTGTCTATCAAATCAAAATATTCTTCACGGGTGTGTTGTCTGTTCATTTCTTTTAAAATGCGATTGCTCCCACTTTGAACAGGCAAATGAATATAATTGCAAATATTGTCGTATTTAGCCATAGTTTCAACCACATCCATAGTCATATCTTGAGGGTTTGAGGTTGAAAAACGAATCCTCATTTTTGGTTGTGCCTTAGCACACATTTCCAATAAGTCAGAAAAATTTATTGCTGTTGCTTTTTGAAAATCTGAAGCTTTCTCAAAGTCTTTTTTCAATCCACCACCATACCATAGGTAACTGTCTACATTTTGGCCAAGTAATGTTATTTCTTTAAAGCCTTTATTCCACAAATCATTAACTTCCTCAATAATACTTTGAGAATCTCTACTTCGTTCACGTCCTCTTGTAAAAGGAACTACACAAAAAGTACACATGTTGTCACATCCGCGAGTTATAGAAACAAAAGCTGTAACACCGTTAGAGTTTAACCTTACAGGTGAAATATCGCCATAGGTTTCTTCTTTAGACAGAATAACGTTTATAGCATCTCTACCTTCTTCAACTTCACTTAATAAGTTTGGTAAATCTTTGTATGCATCAGGACCAACAACTAAATCAACTATTTTTTCTTCTTCAAGAAATTTACTTTTTAAGCGTTCTGCCATACAGCCTAAAACACCCACTTTCATTCCTGGGTTAATTTTTTTTACGGCATTGTATTTTTCTAGACGCTTGCGCACTGTTTGCTCAGCTTTATCTCTAATAGAACAAGTGTTTACTAAAACTAAATCTGCGTCTTCAAGGTGTTGAGTCGTATTATAACCTTCGTTAGCTAAAATTGAAGCAACAATTTCGCTATCGCTAAAATTCATGGCGCAACCATAACTTTCAATAAATAGCTTTTTTGTGTTTTCTTTTTTTTGTTCTAAAACAAGGGATTCACCTTGTTTATTTTCGTCTATTATCTTTTCCATATTATTATTGAAGCAACTAAAGTCAATAAGTGTGCAAAGATACGATAAAATTATATTTTCTGACAAAGTGTCATATGTAAAATTGTATTAAAATTGTGATATATATGTTAAAGTATTTACTTTTAACGAAACCAAACAAAAATTATAAAAATGAATACTGTTGAAAATATTTTAGAAAGAATAAGTAATGCGAAGCAATTAGACTTTGGAACTATTTTTAGTGACTCTATTGAACTTTTTAAGAAAACATGGCTTCAGGGTTTTTTGCTACAAATAATCACTATTCTTATTATGTTGCCATTAATTATAGTTATTTACATACCAATATTCACGATGATATTAGCTCAATCTGAAAATGGATATATGGATTCAGATCCTTTTTTTGGTTTCTTTGAAGGGATGTCAATACTTTATATTCTATTTATTGTTGTTGCTGTATTTGCACTTACAACACTTTCATTTGTTTTAAATGCTGGATTTTTTAGAATCATGAAAAAATTAGATTTTAATGAGACCGTAGCAACAGCAGACTTATTTTATTTTTTTAAAGCAAAATATTTTAATACTACTTTTTTACTTATGCTGGCAACTATTGGAATTGCTATTTGTGCTGCTTTGTTGTGTTATTTACCAATATTCTATGTTATGGTGCCATTATCATTTTTTACATTGGTCTTTGCTTTTAATCCAGAAATGAGTGTGGGCGATATAGTGAAAGTTAGTTTTAAACTTGGAAATAAAAAATGGTTGTTGGTTTTTGGGTTAATAATAGTGTCAAGTATATTAGCACAAATTGTAGGTATGCTTATGTGTTTTGTGGGAGTATTATTTACAGCTCCATTTGTATATCATCCTACATACATTATATATAAAGAAGTTATTGGTTTTGAAGAAAACAACAATATTGAGATTAACCAATAGAATAATAAATGTGTCAAATTTTTTAGAATCATTTAGATGTTTTTAATCAATGAAAAAACAGATAATCCATAAAATTAGGCACATAAACTTTTTTTCCTATACATTTGTACCTTCAAAAAAAGACGTATGGCGAAGAATTTAGTAATTGTAGAATCACCGGCTAAGGCTAAAACAATAGAGAAATTTTTAGGAAAAGATTTTAAAGTTGAATCTAGTTTTGGTCACATATCTGATCTTCCATCAAAAGAGTTGGGCGTTGATGTAGAAGGTGATTTTAAACCAAAGTATGAGGTTTCAAGAGATAAAAAAGCGGTAGTAAAAAAACTTAAAGATTTAGCCAAAAACTCCGATATGGTTTGGTTGGCAAGTGATGAGGATCGAGAAGGTGAAGCTATTGCATGGCATTTGGCTGAAGCGTTGAATTTAGACAAAGCAAAAACCAAGCGTATTGTATTTCATGAAATTACTAAGTCTGCTATTCAAAAAGCAATTGAAAATCCACGTGATATAGATTATCATTTAGTAGATGCACAACAGGCGCGTAGGGTTTTAGATAGAATTGTTGGTTATGAGCTGTCTCCTGTGCTTTGGAGAAAGGTTAAAGGAGGCTTATCTGCAGGGAGAGTTCAATCTGTTTCTGTGCGTTTAATTGTTGAACGTGAACGCGAAATCCAAGAATTTACGTCTGTAGCTTCTTATAGAATTGATGCGGAATTTTCAAATGAAACAGGGCAATCATTCAAAGCAAAATTGCCAAAAACTTTTGCTACACAGCAAGAAGCTTATAAGTTTTTAGAATCTAACGTTAATGCAACATTTAAAGTTGCAGAATTAGACAAAAAACCAGCTAAAAAATCACCAGCAGCCCCATTTACCACATCAACACTTCAACAAGAGGCATCTCGTAAGTTATATTTTTCTGTAAGTAAAACAATGACTATGGCTCAACGCCTTTACGAATCTGGGTTGATTACTTATATGAGAACAGATAGTGTAAACTTGTCTGATGAAGCAAGAAAAGGTGCCCAAAACGAAATAACGAGTTCTTTTGGTTCAAAATACAGTAAACCACGTAATTATACAGGGAAATCAAAAGGTGCGCAAGAAGCGCATGAGGCAATAAGACCAACAGATTTTTCTTTGCATTCTGTTGATATTGATAGAGATCAAGCGCGTTTATATGATTTAATTTGGAAACGGGCTATTGCATCACAAATGAGTGAAGCAGAATTAGAACGAACCAATGTTAAAATCAGTGCTTCAACTCATAAAGAGCAATTTACAGCTTATGGGGAAGTTATTACGTTTGATGGATTTTTAAAAGTTTACTTAGAAGGTAATGATGATGAAGATGTTGAGCAAGAAGGTATGTTGCCTGCCATGAAAACTAATGAAACCCTTCATAATAATTATATTATAGCAACAGAACGATATACACGCCCACCATATAGATATACCGAAGCATCTTTAGTTAAGCAACTGGAAGAGTTAGGTATTGGGCGTCCGTCAACTTATGCGCCAACTATTTCTACTATTCAAAATAGAAATTATGTTGAAAAAGGAAGTGTTGATGGTGTAGAGCGCAATTATACTCAGTTAACACTAAAAAAAGGTGTTATAAAAGATAAGTTATTAACAGAGAAATCGGGTTCTGATAAAGGAAAATTAGTTCCAACAGATATTGGAATGATTGTTACTGACTTTTTGGTTAATCATTTTGAGCATATTTTAGATTACAATTTTACAGCTAAGGTTGAAGAAGATTTTGATGATATTGCTGAAGGAAAGGAAGATTGGACAAAAATGATGAAAGACTTTTATAAAGATTTTCATCCACAAGTTGAGAATGTTCAAGAAAATGCAGACAGAGAATCAGGAGAACGTATTCTTGGAACCGACCCAAAATCTGGAAAACAAGTTAGTGTTCGTTTAGGTAAATTTGGTCCAATGGTTCAAATTGGAACCGTTGATGATGATGAAAAGCCTCAATTTGCTAGCTTATCACCAGATCAACAATTAAATACCATAACCTATGAAGAAGCTATGGAATTATTTCAGCTTCCAAAAAGTTTAGGAACTTATAAAGGAGAAGAATTAGAAGTAAATAATGGACGATTTGGACCGTATGTAAAGTACGGTAATAAATTTGTATCGCTTCCTAAAGGTGTTGATGCCTTAAGTGTTGAATTTGAAGATGCTATCGCGCTAATAAAGGAAAAAGATGAAGCCGATGCACCAATATATACATACAAGAGCTTGCCTGTTCAAAAAGGGAAAGGACGTTTTGGACCATTTATTAAATGGAACAACATGTTTATTAATGTAAATTCCAAATACGATTGGGATAATTTATCAAATGACGAAATTATTGAATTGATTGAAACAAAAATTCAAAAGGATATTGATAAAGTAGTACACAATTGGGAAACAGAAGGCATACGTGTTGAAAAAGCACGTTGGGGAAGATATACTATTTTAAAAGGAAAAGTTAAGATTGAATTAGATAAATCTGTTGATGCGTCTAAATTAACTTTAGAAAAAGTAAAAGGTATTATTGAAGAAAAAGCACCAAAGAAAAAAGTTGCAAAGAAAAAAACGGCAGTAAAAAAGAAGTAATTTATGAAATGCGCATTTTCTGATCTGGTAGACCAACAAAAATGTTTAACAAGAGCATTGCATCTAACCTTTAAAAAAATTAATACTATATAGATGAATTTTAATTTTCTCTCTCCTGTTTCAGATTTAGTTTTAGCGCATAATGAATTGCTTTCACAACAAGCTTTAGGAAGAAAATTACGAATACATTCAAAACAAAAAGGTCTTCCAGATTTAGATAACGTAAATATTGCAATCATTGGTGTTTTAGAAAATAGGAATGATCATAATTATATAGGAGAAGAATTTCAGTTAAATGAAATTAGAAAAGCATTTTATTCGCTTTTTCCAGGAAGCTGGAACACTATTATTGCAGATTTAGGTGATATTAATAAAGGTGAAAGTGTTGAAGACACCTATTTTGCATTAAAGACTACGCTTGCTATTTTAATTGAAAAAAAAATCATTCCTATCATAATAGGAGGCACACAAGATTTAACCTATCCAAATTATAGAGCTTACGATGCCTTAATTCCTATGGTTAATATTGTGAATGTTGATTGTAAGTTTGATTTAGGAGATTCTACAAAACCTATAAAAAACAATAGTTTTGTTGGTAAAATTATTTTAGACCGGCCGTATAACCTGTTTAATTACTCTACAATAGGTTACCAAACCTATTTTAATTCGCAAGAAGAAATAGATTTAATGGATAAACTTTACTTTGAATTCTATCGTTTAGGACAGATTTCAAAAGATATAACTTTAGTAGAACCTGTTTTACGTGATGCTAATATTGTAAGTCTTGATTTAAATTCTGTTAAAAGTGCTGAAGTAAGTTTAAATCAAAAGTATTCGCCAAATGGTTTTGATGGAAAAGAAATTTGCGCCATTTCACGTTATGCGGGAATTAGCAACAAAGTATCTTCCTTTGGAATTTATGAATATAAGGTTTCAAAGGACGATGAAATAACAAGCATGTTGGTTGCTCAAATAATTTGGTATTTTATAGAAGGTGTTAATTATAGAGTTAAAGATGATAATTTTTCTGATGAGAATAATCATCAAAAATATATTACTTTAGTTGACGATCAAGAATTAATCTTTTATAAAAGTAATAAAACAGGGAGATGGTGGATTGAAATTCCTTTTTTAAGTGAAATAAATACTAAATTAAAGAGACATACGTTATTACCATGCATGCATCAGGATTATTTAGATGCTTGTAATAATAAAGTACCAGACCGTTGGTATAAAGCATTCCAAAAAAACTGTATTTAGCTGAAAATACTGACCAAAAGTTGAATTTCATCGGTAAAGAGCAGTTTTTTTACGATGAAATGTAATTTTTTTTGAAAAATAGTTGTTTTTTAAAAAATATATAAATATGTTTACGCTCTCAAAATGAAAGATAAAGTAATTAACCTCGAGTTTTCTATGGATATGAAGAAGTTTGTTTTATTAACTGTATTATTATCACTACTGGTAAGTTGTGGCTCTAACGATAAGGGCGAATTAGTAGGTGTGCAAGGAAAAAAGTGGCATCCAGAAAAGCCCTATGGAATGGAACTTGTTCCAGGAGGAGCTTTTATAATGGGTAAGGCAGATGATGATTTAGCAGGTGTAAATGATGCACCAGCAAAAACTGTTACTGTAAGAGCTTTTTACATGGACGAGACTGAAATTACTAACAGTGAGTATCGTCAATTTATAAATTGGGTAAGAGACTCTATTGTTAGAACTAAGCTAGCTATTTTAGCAGACGAAATTGGAAAAGTTCCTGAAGACGGTGGTATTGGCGAGTTTGCATTTAAAGATGCAGATACAGCAAATATGTCTGTTTACGAAAAGTATATGTTTGAAAACTATACAGGATTAGGTCCAACCGGATATGAAGGTAGAAAATTAAACAAAGATGTTGATTTAATTTATGATACAGCTGATTATCCTGACGAATGGTATACAGAGGTTATGGATACCATGTACCTTCCAATAGAAGAATCATATAATGGTCAACGTACCTGGGATGTTAAGAAATTTAAGTTTCAATACACCTACATGGATATTCAAAAAGCTGCTAAAAATAGAAATTTAAAACGTAAAGACGTTTTAGTAAAAGAGGAAATCCAAGTATATCCAGATACAACAACTTGGATTAGAGATTTTTCATATTCTTATAATGAGCCAATGCATAATGATTATTTCTGGCACGATGCCTATAGTGATTATCCAGTGGTTGGAGTTAGTTGGCAACAAGCTAAAGCATTTTGTCAATGGAGAACATTATATAAAAATGGATATCAAAAATCTAGAAAAGGAGCAGCCTTTGTAAATTCTTTCAGATTACCATCTGAAGCAGAATGGGAATATGCTGCCAGAGGAGGTTTGCAAGCAGCAACTTATCCTTGGGGAGATTATTATACAAAAAGTGATAGAGGTTGTTTTATGGCAAACTTTAAACCTGTAAGAGGAGATTATGCAGCAGACCAGGCATTATATACTGTTGAAGCAAAATCTTATGAACCAAACGATTATAACTTATATAATATGGCAGGGAATGTTTCAGAATGGGTAAATGCTGCTTACGATCCTTCATCTTATGAATATGTTTCAACCATAAACCCAAGTGTTAACGATAATAACAACCAACGTAAAGTTGTAAGAGGAGGATCTTGGAAAGATGTTGCATATTTTTTACAAGTTAGTTCAAGAGACTATGAATATGCAGATTCTGCAAGATGTTATATTGGATTTAGAACCGTTCAAGATTATATGGGGACACAAGTAACAAAAAACGGTAAAAAGAATTAAACAAAAATTTTATACTATTAATTAACCTACTTAAGTATTTAACTTAAATTAAAAACCGAAAATTATGGCACAGTCAAGAGCAAGTAAAAAGTTTATGAATTTAGCTTACGGATTAGGAGCATCAATCGTTATTGTTGGAGCACTATTTAAAATTATTCACTTCGAAATTGGACCTTTAACAGGTAACGTAATGTTGACTATAGGTTTAGTAACAGAAGCAATTATTTTTGCAATATCAGCATTTGAACCTGTAGATAGTGATTTAGATTGGTCGTTAGTTTATCCAGAATTAGCTGGAGGAGAATCAACCAATAGCAAAAAAGAATCAAAAGACGCCCAAGGTCTACTTTCAAAAAAATTAGATGAGTTATTAAAAGACGCTAAAATTGATGGCGAATTAATGGCAAGTTTAGGTGACAGCATTAAAAACTTTGAAGGAGCCGCTAAAAATATGGCACCAGCAGTAAACTCTATTGAAGCAACAAGAAAATATGGTGAAGAATTATCATTAGCTGCTGCACAAATGGAATCTTTAAATAGTTTATACAAAGTGCAATTAGAAAGCATTAATCGTCAAGCTACTATTAATGAAGAATCAATTGAAAATGCGGCAAAATTAAAAGAACAAATGCAATCTTTAGCATCTAATTTATCATCATTAAACGGTGTTTACGGTGGAATGCTTTCTGCGATGAATAAAAACTAATTATGGTTTTTTATACCCAAATTTTAATAATTAACCAAAAAAATAATTAGAAATGGCAGCAGGAAATTTATCACCCAGACAGAAAATGATTAACTTGATGTATTTGATATTTATAGCTATGCTAGCATTAAATATGTCAAAAGAAGTGCTTTCGGCATTTGGATTAATGAATGAAAAGCTAACTGAGTCTAATGAAGCAGCTGCAGAACGCAACAATGCTTTTATGGCCGGATTAGAACAAAAAGCAAGCGAACAGCCTGATAAATATCAGCCTTTAAAAGGACAGGCAAGCCAAATAAAAGAATTGGCAAGCAATTTTAATGCTTATTTAGAGGACTTGAAAGGTAAAATGACTTCTACGGTTGATGACCCTAGTGATTACGAAATCATGGACAAAGGTGATTACCTTGATGAACATTTTTTCAAAGGAGATGTCATTAAACCAGACGGTCAAGAGTTTTTATCTCAAATTGCAACTTTTAGAGATGGAGTTACTAAAGTTCTAGAAAACCAAGAAGGTATGGATGCAGTTATTAAAGATGTGCAAGCTAAGTTTGCTACAGAACCAGTAAAACGTGGTGCTGGAAAAGTAGAATGGCTGGACCATAACTTTAAAGGATTTCCTTTAGTGGCATCTTTAACAAAAATGACTCAACTTCAATCTGATATTAAAACAACAGAATCTGAAGTAATGGCAACCATGTTAAAAGGAACACTTACTAGTGAAGTTTCTATGACTAAATATACAACCTTATTAGAAACATCTAAATCTGCTTACTTTAATGGTGAACAATTTGATGGACAGATTGTATTAGGAAGAAAGGATAATTCAACAAAGCCAAACAGAGTAGAATTAACTTTAGATGGAAGAAAACTTTCAGAAAAAGAATATGCTATTGAAGATGGTAAAGTGAAATTATTAGTTAATGCTGGTGCTGCCGGTGAGCATAAAATTGGTGGACAATTAATTTTTATAGAAAACGGTGAGGAAATTGAGGTTCCTGTAGAACAATCATTCGCTACGGTTCCTAAGCCTAATGCAGCTACTATTTCTGCTGATAAAATGAATGTAGTTTACCGTGGAGTTAAAAACCCAATGACCATATCATTTGCAGGAGTTTCTGATAATAATGTAAATGCAAGCGGACAAGGTTTAACTAGAGCAGGTGGTAGTAAATATATTATGGATGCTACACTTATTAAAGGTAGAGAGGTTACCATTAATGTAAATGGTAAATTGCCTGATGGTCAAACCGTAAGTGATAAAGCTATGTTCAGAATTAAGGATTTACCTAAACCAACTGGTACAGTTAGAGGTGAAGACGGTTCTTTAAACATGCAACGTAATAGTCTTGAAATTTCAACTATAGGAGCTAAATTTGATGACTTTGATTTTGAATTGCCATTACGTGTTACAGGATTTAAATTTAAAGTTCCAGGACAACCAACTATTGAAGTTAGTGGTAATAAGTTAGATACTAGAGCTAAGCAAGCTTTAAGTAAGGCAAAACGAGGTTCTGGAATTCAAATATTTGATATTGAAGCAAAAGCCGATGGTGTTAGTGTAATACTTAAAAAAGTATCACCAGTATTTATTGAGCTTACAAACTAGAATTTATATAGGTTCTAATAAAATTAAATGTAAAACAGATGAAACATCCATAACTTGAATTTAGTATATCAAAATAGCTAAACAAGATATGGATGTAACATGTGACAATTGAATAACAAAAAAATCATACACATGAAATTGAAAAGTTTTTTATTAACCGTTACTACTCTTTTTACGGTGTCAGGTATGTTTGCACAAGCAAATATTCTTAATGCAAAAAGCCCAGATGAAATTGGTGTTAGAACAGCAGCGCAGATAGCTATCGATAACGACAAGCCTTTAGAATATGGTTATGTTGATGATAGGGATATACTTTTTGCGAAAATGACGTGGGAAAAAATTGTTCTTGATGAGCGCGCTAATTTTCCACTTTACTATCCAATTGATACTAACAATATAGGTAGTAATCGTAGATCATTGTATGATGTACTTATTAAGAATATAAAAAATGGTAATATTGAAAACATTTATGATGATTCTTATTTTACAGCAAAACGTACTTTAAAAGATATCCAATCAGCATTAGTTAAGATTGATACCACAGAAATGGGTATTGAACAACTTAATGCTGGTGAAGAATTATCACCAGAATATATCGACAGAAGAGATATTACTGCTGCTGATATTAAAGAATATCGTATAAAAGGTCTTTGGTATTTTGATAAACGTCAATCAGAAATGAAATACAGACTATTAGGAATTGCTCCTGTAGCACCTGATGTTCAAACAATTGATCAAGATACACCAGATTTAGTGCCTTTGTTCTGGGTATTTTTCCCAGATGCTAGAAATGTTTTACATGAAGCTAAGGCATTTAATAATGAAAACAGTAATATACCTTATTCATTTGATCATATTTTAAATTCTAGACGTTTTCAAGGATATATTTATAAAGAGGAAAATGTTCAAGGTGATAGAGCAATTACAGAATATGTATCTCAAAATGCATTGATGCAGTTGTTAGAATCTGACAGGATCAAAGACAAAATTAGAGATTTCGAACTTGATATGTGGACGTATTAACGCCACATAAGGATTAAATAATTTAAACCGCTCAATTATATAGTTGAGCGGTTTTTTTATAACTTACAAAAAGATTATCTATGTATATTTGCGTTTAGAATGCAAGTAGATTTTATAGTCATAGGTAACGGTTTAGCCGGCATAAGTTTTTGTGAACAACTCAGAACTCATAATAAAACATTTGTTGTTTTTGATGATAAATCACAACAGTCTTCAACAGTAGCAGGAGGTTTATATAATCCTGTAGTTTTAAAACGTTTCACGCCTGTTTGGAAAAGTAAAGAGCAATTACAATTGGCTTTACAAATGTATAATCGTTTAGAACAGGAATTTGATATAAAGCTTGATTATAAAATTCCGGTTCTTCGTAAATTTTCATCTCTTGAAGAGCAAAACGATTGGTTTTCTGCTTCAGATAATCCTTTGCTTTCAGAATACCTTTCAATAAATTTAATTAAAAATACCAATCAATATATTGATGCTCCGTTTGGTTATGGAGAAGTTATGCAAACTGGAAGAATTGATGTTAAAACTTTAATGGATGCTTATAGAAACTATCTTCAAAAAGACAATCGGTTTATTGATAAGTCATTTAATTATCAGCAATTAGAAGTTAGTAATGATGAGTTAAAATATGCCGATATTCATGCTAAACATATTGTTTTTACCGAAGGTTATGGAGTAAATAAGAACCTGTTTTTTCAGGATTTACCTTTACTGGCAACAAAAGGCGAATTATTAACTATTTATGCACCAAATTTAAAAATTGATTTCATTTTAAAAAGCTCTGTGTTTATAATTCCTTTGGGTGATGATTATTATATTGTAGGAGCAACTTATAATTGGGATGACACTAGTAATGACGTAACTCTTAAGGCAAAAGAAGAACTTTTAAACAAGCTAAAAACTTTTTTAAATTGCCCTTTTGAAGTTGTAAATCATGTTGCAGGTATTAGGCCAACAGTTAGAGATAGACGTCCGTTAGTAGGGCAGCATTCAGTTTATAAAAATATGTATGTACTAAATGGATTAGGAACTCGAGGTGTTATGATTGGTCCTTATGTTGCAAACCAACTTTTTGAGTTTATAGAATTTGGAACACCTTTAGAAAATGAAATTGATATAAAACGGTTTCAATAACTACTTTTTACTAGCCTCTTTATCGTAATGTATAAAAAGGTTTATCCAAATATTTCTTGAAAGGCGCATAATAATTGGCATAAAAACAACCAGTGTAACCACTATTGATATAAAAGTTGTTTTTAAATCAGCTTGAAAAAAAAGATTAGTAATTACATAAGCGGCAACAGCAAAGGCAATTCCAACAGCATAACTTACATACATCGCACCATAAAAAAAGGAAGGTTCAAGACGATATTTTGTGTTGCATTTTGAACATCGTTCATTAATTTTTAAAGTATTTTCTAAATTGTAAGGATTCTTAAAAGTGTACATAGACTCTTCTTGACACTTAGGACAATTTCCAGTTAGAATGCTATATATAGCAGTTCCTTTTTTAAACATATAATTTAATGTATTTTTGCATCCGCAATTACGAGGCAAATGTAAGTTTTAAATAATAAGCTTTTGTAATATAAGTTACATTTTTATGATGAACATTCACAATTTATCAATTTCATTCCAAGGAGACTATCTTTTTGAAGATATCACCTTTAAATTAGATAATGGAGATAGAGTAGGGCTAATTGGTAAAAATGGTGCTGGTAAATCAACCATGCTTAAAATTTTATCGAGAGAGATGGAACCAGATTCTGGTCAGATTGCTACAGATAAAGAATTGAAAATTGGGTTTTTAAAACAGGATATCGATTTTGATTTTGGTAGGACTGTTTTAGAAGAAGCTTATGAAGCATTTACTGAAATAAAACAATTGGAAGCAAAAGTTGATGCCATTAATCATCAATTGGCAGAACGTACCGATTATGAAAGCGAAGCTTATCATCAATTAATGGTCGATGTTAATGAGTATCATCATCAATATGAAATTTTAGGAGGTTATAATTATCAAGGTGAAACAGAGAAAATTCTACAAGGATTAGGATTTCAACGTGTAGATTTTGATAAACTTACCGATACCTTTTCTGGTGGTTGGCGTATGCGTATTGAGTTAGCTAAACTGTTATTACAAAATAATGATATTTTGCTACTTGATGAGCCTACAAACCATTTAGATATTGAATCTATTATTTGGTTAGAAAGCTTTTTAAAAAATTATTCAGGAGCTGTTGTTATTGTGTCTCACGATAAAATGTTTTTAGATAATGTTACTAATAGAACTATAGAGATCTCATTAGGCAGAATTTATGATTATCCAAAACCATATTCAAAATATTTAATTCTTAGAGAAGAGTTAAGAGAACAGCAATTGGCATCACAAAAAAATCAGCAAAAGCAAATTGAACAAACAGAAAAGCTTATTGAAAAGTTTCGGGCCAAAGCATCAAAGGCAACCATGGCACAATCGCTTATAAAAAAGCTAGATCGTATTGACAGGATTGAAGTTGATGAAGATGATAATAGCGTCATGACCCTTAAATTTCCTGTATCGATAACACCGGGAAGAGTTGTTGTTGAAGCACATAATATTTCAAAAAATTATGGCGATAATCAGGTTTTAAAGAATATTGATATTGTTATTGAACGTGATAGTAAAACAGCATTTGTTGGGCAAAACGGACAAGGTAAATCAACACTTGCCAAAATTATGGTTGGTGATATCAAGTTTGATGGGCATTTAAAACTAGGGCATAATGTTCAAATTGGTTATTTTGCTCAAAATCAAGCAGAATATTTAGACGGAAATAAAACCGTTCTGGATACCATGATTGATGCAGCTAATGAAACTAATAGAAGTAAAGTGAGAGATATTTTAGGGTCTTTTTTATTTCGAGGTGATGAAGCTGATAAATATGTTAGAGTCTTGTCTGGTGGCGAACGCAACCGTTTAGCATTGGCTAAATTAATGCTCCAGCCTTTCAATGTCCTTATTATGGATGAGCCTACAAACCATTTAGATATAAAATCGAAAAAGGTTTTAAAAGACGCTTTAATTAAGTTTGAAGGGACTTTAATTTTGGTGTCACATGATAGGGATTTTCTCCAAGGACTAACTAATAAAGTGTATGAATTTAAAGATCATAAGATTAAAGAATATTTAGGAGATATTGATTATTATTTGGAACAACGTAATGTGCTTAATTTAAGAGAGGTTGAAAAACGTAATGTTGTAAAGGAAATCCCTAAAGAAAAAAAGCAACAATCTTATGATGACCAAAAAAAGTTAAAGTCTTTAAATAACAGATTGAGCAATGTTGAAGCTCAAATAAGCCAGTTGGAACGAGAAATTAAAGACATCGATTTTTCACTAGAGATAAATTATGAAGAAGTAACTTCAAAACCTCATTTTTTTGATAATTACCAGAAAAAGAAATCATTGCTGCAAGATTTAATGCAAAAATGGGAAGATATTCAAATGGAAATTGAAACTTTTGATTTATAGTTTTAAGTTTTTATTAACATATTAAATTAAACTAACGAATAGATTTGTAATCTAATTTGCTTAAACCATCATAGCATGCGAAAAATTATACTTTCAGTTGTTGGGATTTTACTTATAGTAGCTTCCTTTTTTATTGCAAAATCAATTATAGCGAGTAAAAATAAGCCAAAACCTGTTTTAGAGAAAGTTGTCAAAACAGTGTTTATTGATACTGTTAAAAACGGACAAGTTCAAATAAAAATACCTGCTAATGGAAGTTTAGTCGCAAAGCGTCGTGTTGAAATTTATTCTGAAGTTCAAGGTATCTTTAAAACAGGTAATGTTTTATTTAAACCAGGACAAAAATATAGTGCAGGACAGCCATTAATTCGTATTGATGCGTCAGAATATTATGCAAGCGTTCAATCATCAAAAAGCAATTTATATAATGCTATAGCGGCCATAATGCCCGATTTAAGATTGGATTTTCCAGAAGTATATCAAAAATGGCAAAATTATCTTAATGGATTTGATTTAAACAAGTCCGCTCCAGTTTTACCAGAAATGGCATCAGAAAAAGAAAATTATTTTATTACAGGCCGCGGTATAGTTTCCAGTTATTATAATTTAAAAAACTTAGAACAACGCTTGTCAAAATATGTTATAACAGCACCTTTTACTGGAATATTAACAGAAGCTTTGGTAACTGAAGGAACTTTAATAAGAAATGGACAAAAATTAGGTGAATTTATTGATCCATCAGAGTATGAAATGGAAGTTGCAATAAGTAAATCATTTGCTAATTTATTGAAAATTGGAGAACAGGTTCAATTAAGTACTTTAGATAAAACAAAAGCGTACGAAGGTAAAATTTCAAGAATAAATGGCAGTATTGACCAAACTACACAAACTATTACTGCATATATTGATGTAAAGGATAATGATTTAAAAGAAGGAATTTATTTAGAGGCAAATATTAACGGAGAAGTTGTAGATAATGCCATTGAAATTGATAGAAATCTTTTGCTTGATGATAATCAAATATTTGAAATAAAAGATGGGTTATTAGTTGCTGTTCCTGTTACACCAGTTTATTTTTCAGAGTCTAAAGTTGTTCTAAAAGATGTTCCTGATAATATAGTTATTTTAAAAAAACCTGTTCCAGGATCTTATGCTGGTATGTTGGTTAAACCTTTTGATGTTAAAGCAAACCAATAATCAATGAGAAAATTAATTGCTTACTTTATTAAATATCACGTAGCAGTAAATATTTTTATTATTGCTTTTTTCTCTTTTGGTCTTATAGGGTTGTTTTCATTAAAATCATCTTTTTTTCCTTTAACAGACTCTAAAATAATCAATATTAATATTACCTATCCAGGTGCATCACCTCAAGAAATAGAAGAAGGTATTGTACTTCAAATAGAAGACAATCTTAAAGGCTTAAAAGGGGTTGACAGAGTAACATCTGTGTCTAGGGAAAATAGCGGAACTATTACAGTTGAAATTCAAAAAGGCGAAAATATTGATTTTATGCTTCTTGAAGTAAAAAACGCTGTTGATAGAGTGCCCTCTTTTCCAACAGGCATGGAGCCTTTAATAGTTGCCAAGAGAGAAGAAGTACGGGAAACAATTTCATTTGCTGTGAGTGGAAAGGATATTCCACTTGCTACCTTAAAGCAAATTGCCAGGCAAGTTGAAAACGACTTACGTACTATTGATGGTATATCTCAGGTAGAAGTTTCAGGTTATCCAGATGAAGAAATTGAAATCGCTGTAAACGAAGTTAATTTATTAGCTTACAATTTGACTTTTAATGATGTCGCTCAAGCGGTAAGCACATCAAATATTTTGGTAACTGGTGGTAATATTAAAACAGATGACGAGGAATATTTAATTAGAGCTAATAACAGAAATTATTACGGAGATGAACTTTCAAACATAGTTATTAAAGCTTCAAATGATGGAAAAACGGTTAGGCTTAAAGATGTAGCAATTATTCGAGATCGTTTTGCTGAAACACCAAATGCTACGTATTTTAACCAACAACTTTCTGTAAATATATCTATTACCAGTACAAATAATGAAGATCTTATTTCCTCGGCTGATAAGGTAAAACAGTATATAGAAGATTATAATCAGAAATTCAATAATGTACATTTAGATGTTGTTAGAGATCTTTCAGTAACATTAAATCAACGTACCAAGTTGTTAAGCGAGAATGCACTTATTGGGATGATATTGGTTTTAGTTTTCTTATCACTATTTTTAAACACAAGAGTTGCTTTTTGGGTTGCTTTTGGGCTGCCAATTTCTTTTTTAGGGATGTTCATTTTTGCTGGACAATTTGATGTTACTATTAATGTTCTGTCTCTTTTTGGGATGATTATCGTAATTGGTATTTTGGTTGATGATGGAATTGTTATAGGAGAGAACATTTATCAGCATTATGAAAGAGGTAAAACCCCAATACAAGCTGCTATAGATGGTACTATGGAAGTAATTCCTCCTGTTGTATCTGCCATTATTACAACGTTGTTGGCATTTTCATTGTTTTTATTTTTAGACAGCAGAATAGGAGAGTTTTTTAGCGAAGTCTCCATTATTGTGATGCTAACCTTATCAGTTTCTTTAATTGAAGCCATTCTAATTTTACCTGCGCATTTGGCTCATTCAAAGGCTTTACATCCAGTTCCAACTGAAAAGCATCCCTCAAAAATTAAGCAGTTTTTTGCTAAAATGAGAGAAGTTAATAAGATTGGTGACAAAATTATGAGCTTCTTAAGAGATAGGGCTTATAGTCCTCTACTTGATAATATTTTAAAATTTAAAATATTATCATTGGCCATTTTTGTTTCACTTATGATATTGACTTTTGGTGCTATTGGTGGTGGAATAATTGGAGTAACTTTATTTCCATCCGTTGCAAGCGACACGGTTTCAATTGAACTAAATATGCCTAATGGAACCAATGTGAAAATTACCGATTCTATCATTTCAATGATTGAAGAAAAATCTTTTATTGTTGAAAAAGAATTTACTGATGAATATTTAAAGGGTACTGGAAAGAAACTTTTTGAAAATACTATCTTAAGTTTAAATAGTAGTTCAAGTGCCAGATTGCAAATTAATTTATTGCCAGGAGAAGAACGTCCGGATGCTATAAATTCATCTTTAGTGGCAAATAGGTTAAGAGAACTGGTTGGACCTGTTATTGGAGCTGAACGTTTAATTTTTGGGTCTGGTGGCAATTTTGGCGGAAATCCGGTTTCGGTTTCTTTATTAAGTAATAATATTAATGAATTAAAGTCAGCAAAAGTAGAGTTAAAATCGGCATTGGAAAGTAACCCATTATTAAAAGATGTTGCAGACAATGACCCTGCTGGAATTAAAGAAATTCGTTTACAACTTAAAGAAAATGCGTATTTGCTCGGGCTAGATTTAAGAACGGTTATGAACCAGGTAAGAGCTGGTTTTTTTGGAGCACAGGCACAACGTTTTCAAAGAGGTCAGGATGAAATTAGAGTATGGGTTAGGTATGATAGAAGTAACAGAGAATCTATTAATGATTTAGATGATATGCGAATTGTAACACCTACTGGTCAACGGGTTAATTTAAAAGATATTGCTGTTTATACCATTGAAAGAGGTGATGTTGCTATTAATCATTTAGATGGTCAAAGAGAGATTCAAGTAACATCTGATTTGAAAAACCCAAGCTCAAGTGCAACAGATATTTTAGATGATATTAAAGCCAATATTATTCCTGAAATTCAATCTAAATATCCTACTATTTCAGCTTCCTTTGAAGGTCAAAATAGAGAGGCAACAAAACTATCAAAATCTTTAAAAAGTGCTGGAGGCGTCATATTATTGCTCATTTATATAACTATTGCATTTACTTTCAGAAGTTATAGTCAACCATTATTATTATTGTTATTGGTACCTTTTAGTTTAACCGCAGTAGCTTGGGGACATTGGTTATTGGGTTTTCCAATAAACATATTGTCATTATTAGGCATCATTGCACTAATTGGTATTATGGTAAATGATGGACTCGTTTTAATTGGTAAATTTAATTCTAATTTAAAAGATGGGTTGAAATTTGACGAGGCATTAATTGATGCGGGAAGATCACGCTTTAGAGCAATATTTTTAACATCCTTAACAACTATTGCTGGTTTAGCCCCTTTGTTGTTAGAGAAAAGCCGACAAGCACAATTTTTAAAACCTATGGCTATTTCAATTTCTTTCGGAATTTTTTATGCCACCATTTTAACCTTATTATTATTGCCGTTATTTTTGTCATTTAGTAATAGTATTAAGAAAAATGTAAAATGGTTAGCTACAGGACAAGAAGTTACTAAAGAAGAAGTTGAACGAGCCATAAAAGAGCAAATTGAAGAAAATGAAAAATAGAATGATTCTTTTAAGTGTGTTGTTAGTTGTTTCTAAATTAATTGCTCAGGAACAAATTATAACACCAAATGAAGCAGTTTCATTAGCTTTAGAAAATAATTATGGAATTAAGCTGGCAAATAACCAATTGGAAGTTGCTAAGAATAATGCTAATATTTTAAATTCAGGTTATTTACCAAAAGTTACAGGTAGTGCAGGTGCAACTTATAATATAGATAATACTGAAGCTGAATTTTCAAATGGAAGTGTTACCGTTTTAAATGGAGCAGAGAGTTCACGTTATAACGCGTCTGTAAGCCTAAATTATATTTTGTTTGATGGCTTAGGAAGAAGTTATGATTACAAACAACTTAAAGAAAGGTATCAATTAACAGAGTTGCAAGCTAGAGAAACCATTGAAAACACAATTTTTCAATTGTTCACGGTATATTATTCAGTAGCGCAATTAAAAGAAAACAATTCTGCAATACAACAAACACTTGAAATTTCTAAAGACCGATTAGTACGTGCTCAATATCAATTTGATTACGGTCAAAGCACAAAATTAAATGTGCTTAATGCAGAAGTAGATATTAATAATGACAGTATCAATCTAATAAACGTAAAACAACAACTTATAAATTTTAAGCGTGATTTGAATGTTGTTTTTGGTAATGCACTAACTACTGATTTTGATGTTGATACAACAATAAATTTTGATGTATTATATGATAAAGAAGCTCTTTTTGAAAGTGCAAAAAATAGAAATATTTCATTAATGCAGATTGAGAAGAATATTACAATTAGTGGTTATGATATAAAATCAGGCAAATCGGCTTACTTGCCAACTATTGGATTAACAGGAACTTATGGCTGGAATAAAAATAATAATAACGCAGCATCATTTTTGGCTGTATCGACCAATACTGGTATTTCAGGAGGTGTAAATTTATCTTGGAATTTATTTGATGGTGGCAGTACTATTACAAGAGTTAAAAACGCAAAAATAAACTTAGAAAATCAACAATTGCAAAAGGAACAATTGTTAGCTAGTTTACAGCGAGATTTTAATAATGCTTGGGATGACTATCAAAACAAACTAAGTATTTACAAAATCCAGGAAGATAATATTGTTACATCTCAGAATAACTTTGACAGAACGCAAGAAAAATTTAAAACAGGTCAGATAAATTCTATTGAATTTAGGCAAGCCCAGTTAAATCTACTTAATGCTGAGCTTAGTAGAAATCAAGCGAAATATCAAGCAAAATTATCAGAGTTACTATTGCTTCAATTAAGTGGAGAGCTTTTAAATGTAAAATTTTAAAATGAAAATTTTACTTAATCGTGCAGTTCGTCGATAGCTAAATGTTAAAAAAAATTGCATTTCATCGAATAAAATAGTTTTTAATCCTGTTTTGGCTTAATTTCGTTTAAGAATTAATCCCAAATCTATTCGACATGAAACTTTTTAACCACATAGCTGTACTTTTTTTTGTATCAGCATTTTCATTTGCTAGTGTATCGCCAGCAGAAAAAGAAGCATTAATTGCAATATATAATTCAACCAACGGAAAAGAATGGAATTCTACTTGGGACTTAACTAGTTCTGTAGAAAACTGGTATGGTGTAAAAATAGAAAACAATCAAATTGTAGAATTAAGTCTTCAGTTTAATAATTTACAAGGAACTTTACCACAAGAACTAGGGAATTTGGTTAATTTAAAATCTTTGAATTTTGGTTTTAATAAGTTAACAGGAACTTTACCTTCTTCAATAAAAAATTTAAAAGAATTAAAGTCTTTAGAATTGTTTATGAATGGATTTGAAGGTAACATTCCAAATGAATTAGGAGAATTAAAAAAACTTGAATCATTAAAATTATATAGCAATAAGTTTACAGGAAATATTCCACAATCTTTAATGGGATTGACTAATTTAAAAGAACTTTTATTAGGAAGTAATTTTTTAACAGGAACTATTCCAACTGAAATATACGCATTATCAAAATTGGAAAAATTAAGTCTTATGGATAATAAGCTTATCGGAGAGATTCCTGTTGAAATTGCACAACTAACAAATTTAGAAGAATTAATATTATCAACTAATCAACTTACAGGTAATTTACCTATGGAGTTTATGAATTTAAAAAGATTAAATACCATGATGGTTAGTGACAATAATTTAAATGAAGAATATATTACTGTTTCTGGTAAAAATCCACCAGGAATAATGCGTTTAGAATTACAAAACGCAACAGCAACTATGGATATAGAAAAAGAGTAATTTTTGAATTAGATCAAAGAGTTTGAAAAGTTAGATTTTGAAAAGCAACATGTTTATATGTTGCTTTTTTATTTTATACATTGTGATTACTTAATTAAAACTCTATTTCTTATAAAATGATTACTTTATAACTTATTGATAGGATTATTCCAATTTAAGAAGTTTTGTAGTCATGTAATTTTTAAGAAAGATTTTTGGTAATAATTTTTATTATTATTCTTGTAGTAATTAAAAAGGATTGTATATTTGCAGTCCGAAACAATACGGTTGGTATTATGAGCTAAAAGTTAAAAGCTAAGAATATTGTTTAGGATTAAATCGCGGGATAGAGCAGTAGGTAGCTCGTCGGGCTCATAACCCGAAGGTCACTGGTTCGAGTCCAGTTCCCGCTACAAAGTATAAAATATTTAAAAACAACGGTTTAGTTTTCCTAAACCGTTTTTTTTATGTCTACTTTAAAGGAATTAATTACATTTGAATACAAAAGTGAATACGAAAGTGCATACGATTTGTCTATAAAACGAAACTTTTCCGAACCAAAGATCTATAACGCAGGAGGCGACCTTAAAAAGCGCTGGTACGTCTATTTTTCATTCCGTGACCCAAAGCGCGGAAAATTAAAACGAGTGACCCCGTTTTATGGTGACGCCAATACCTACAAAACCAAGGAGGAACGCCTTTCCGTATTGGTAACCTATAGAAAAGTATTATTAAAGCTGTTAAAGCAAGGCTATAGCCCTTATGAAGATAACACGGACCTATATCACAGGCTGAACCCAAAAGAAAAACCCTTAGAAACACAAAGCATAAAACAAGAGGACACCAAAACTGCACGGAAAGCAAAAGAAACACCTTCTATGGTTTTGAGAGAAGCCTTTGATTTTGGATTGAAACTAAAGGAAAAGCTGATCAACTCAAATACCAAAAAGAATTATGAAAACAAAATAAAGCTTTTTTTACAATGGCTGGCCGACTCGCATCCGGATATAAAAACAATACAAGCGTTGGATAAAAAGATCCTAACGGAGTTTTTAAACCATGTTCTGGAAAACACATCACCACGTAACAGAAACAATTACCGAACTGATTTGAGCAGTATCATGCAAGTATTGGAGGACAATGATATCATTGGACAAAACTTTATAAAAAAAATCCCTGTATTGAAATCCATACCAAAAAGAAACAAGACGTACACAGATGACCAGCAAGAGGAAATATTCAGTTACCTGGATGAAAAGGATCCTTTGCTGCTGCTATTTATTAAGTTTATATCCTATAACTTTTTACGTCCCAAGGAGGTATGCAGGCTAACGGTCGGAGATATTAATCTAAGAGAGCAAATAGTGGTCTTTAAGGCAAAGAACAAACCACTTAAGACCAAAAGGATCCCAAGTATCTTACTGGATGATCTGCCGGATATATCACAAATAGATAAAGACCTTTTTTTATTTACACCAAGTAAAATAGGAGGGACTTGGGACGCCCATGAAGACAGCAGGAGAGAATACTTTACAAATCGATTTAAACGTGTAATCAAAGACCCTTTTGGTCTGGATGAAAATTATGGACTGTATAGTTTTAGGCACACATTTATTACTAATCTATATAGAACACAGGTAGAAGAATCATCACCTTTTGAAGCCAAGAGTGAATTGATGCAGATTACCGGGCATTCGTCCATGGCGGCCTTGGAGAAATACCTACGGGACATAGATGCCGAATTGCCATCGGATTATTCCAATAAATTCAAGAAAAGAAAATGAGTGAAAAATCGTTATATCAATTTTATCTTGATCTGATCCCAAATCTACTGGCCGAACTGTTTTTCTTTGTGCCAGAGAAAGAGATCCGTGAGGATATTATTGAAAAGGTTGATTTTTTAAAAAAATACGATGTCCTGAACAGGATATATGTCATTGATCATTACCAAGGCCCGATTGAATATAAAAAAGGCAGAAACAATAATCGGGTTTTACTGAAGAGCAGTAAACTGGAACAGAACATATTCGATTTAATAGAGAAGAAAAGTGAAGTAAAGGATCAGGAGTTCATTTATGTGCTAAACAAATATTTTGAACTAGTGGAGTACTTGTTTTACGCCACTAATTGGATGAACACCAACCTAACACAAATTGTTCAAACAGAGGATACCGTTATAGGACTGTTCCATTTACAGTTTATGGACTATAAAAAGCACTTTGAAACTTTGGTAAAGCATTTTTACCCTAATAAAGAAGCAATGTCTAAGGGCAATTTTAATGCCCATGAAATCATAGAAACATATTTCCCAGATGTTTCAAAAAGTCTTGAACAAAATAGTGGGCTCTATTTTAATAACATAAATTCAGAAAAAAAGACAACCAAATTAAATAATGCCACCCATTTAGCAACCACAACAGACAAAAAAACAAAGAGCAATGACAAGAAAGTGCTTATTACAGAAGAGGAAGCAGAAAAATTATTATTAAGAACAATTTTTAATTTGGTTTAAAAAGATTGAACATCTATATTAGATTGAACCATTTTAATAGTTCATTATTTTCTTAAGCCAGTGACTTGTAATAAAGGTTATTAAATTTTCAAATACTTTTTAATTTATTGTTTTTAAAGTTCTATATCACAATTAATGTTGCAGTATTACCATGTGTTGTTAACCCGTTGCAAAGTCGTTGCACGCTCGTTGCTATTGATTGCATTTGTAATCAATAATAATATTTTTTTATAGAACATTGCTATTATTTATTTGTTTCAATGTTGTTGCTTAATTGTTGCAGTTGTTTTATTGAGTGCAGCATAATTAAAATGGTTGGTGTGGTGTTATTACAATAGGGCGTATGTTTCAATGAAAGGATTTTATTTAAAATAATAATGAATTTTGAATGTTGTGGTGGCATTATTAAAATGAGCGTGTGGTGTTATTAATTTTAAAATACCTTTTAATATAATGTTTTTAAAGTTCTATATCAATTAATGGAGCAGTATTACAATGTTGGTGCAAACCTGCTGAAAATGCGTTGCACTATCGTTGCATTTGATTACGTTAGCAATCAATAATAATACTTTTTATAGAATTTTGACAATAATTGGCAGTTGCAATGTAGGTGCAAGTTAGTTGCAAAGTGTTTTTTATGTGGTGTTATTAAAAAGGATTGTGTGGTGTTTTTACAATAGGGTGTATGTTTCAATAAAGGGTTTTTAATAATAATAACTTTTGAATGGTGTGGTGGCATTATTAAAATGTGGGTGTGGTGTGTTATTAAATTTTCAAATGCTTTTCAATTTATCGTTTTTAAAGATATATCAATTAATGGAGCAGTGTTTCAATGTCGTTGCATGCTCGTTGCGTCCTCGTTGCACCCTCGTTGCTTTTGATGTCATTTGTAATCAATAATTTTATTTTTTTATAGAATATTGATAATAATTGGCAGTTGCAATGTTGCTGCAAAGGTGTTGTCGGTGTGGTGTTATTACAAAAGGGCTTATGTTTCAACAATAGGGTTTATTATTAAAATGAGGGTGTGGTGTTATTAAATTTTCAAATACTTTTTAATATATAGTTTTTAAAATTCTATATCAATTAATGGTGCAGTATTACAATGTTGTTGCAAACCCGTTGCAAAGTCGTTGCACGGACGTTGCTTTTGAATACATTTGTACTATATCGTTCTTATGTTTTGTTGAAGTTAAAACACTTTTAATATACTTCATTTATTCTTAAAGGTATAAATCTAGTTTCGGCTACAAGTGGTTTAAGTATATTGTAAGAAAAAATCATTTACTTAACCATCAGTGCGAGGATTTTCCGAAGGAAAATCGGAAGCCGGCAAACACGCAACCAACTGTTTATTAGCTAAAACTAGCAATTTTTTATACACGGTGTTAGGCATTGTTATTATTCATGTTTGTGATGATCCGAATTCTTATAATGTTCTCTAATTATATCCCTACCAAAATCTCCATCAAAATCTCTCCACACGGTATGAATGTGATTGGCTTCGTTCTGGACATTATCAAACTCAATCAAAAAAGATTTCCCCTGAATTCGGTAATAGTGACCTTCACCCAAGACAGTTGCTCCGGCCCATCCAAATCTTACCTCATTTATTTCTTCATCCTTAATGCTATTCATTCTCTTTGCGGCCTGTTCCGGGGGCATGGTTGATAGATATTCATCAAGAAGTTTTAAAAAAACAAGTTGTTGATTCCTGGTTAACTGACCATACATAATTCCTACGGGACTTAAAGGTTCGACTTCTGTGGATTTCCCTGTAACAATATCAAAAAATGGTTTCTTCTGAAATATTGCCATTTTCCTTTGTTCTTCTGATAATGAGTTTATCAATTCAAAACCTAGGTCTTCTTCCTTTTGAAGAGTGCGCTCACCTTCTCTGGGGCCAGAAAGAATTCTTGCTGGATTCGCTCCTAAAAATCGGGGAGCAATTTCAACTTTTCCGTTATGAATTGTAAAATTCAGGGAAATATGATGTCCTTCAAAAGAGAAAGCCCATAAGCTGTCCTTTTCAGGATTTCCATAAAATGCTACCGAATAATTTTCAGGATTTCTCATAATTGAATCTCCACTGATTTCCAAAAGGATATTTTCTAAATCGATGATTTTCATAGTTTTATTATATCCTGTTTCTGATAGAAAAGTCTTGAGGAGTTCGTCCAATTTGGACTTCTGATTTGAATCAAGTTCATTCAGTTGAATTCCTGCTCTTGGAAACATTGAACTAGGTACATAATGCCAAAGAATTCTAGACTCGTCAATGAAGGGCATCTGCGTTTTGTTCCTTTGAGCCTGCGTTAGAGATTTCAAAAAATCAACTGCGGGTTTATTAGTCAACAGGCCGAATGCCATAATAATCGATGCAACAGCCAAAAGTGTAATAATAATAATAATTTTTTTCATGTCACAGGAGTTTTTTAATAATGCCTAACGTTTGGTATATGGAAAGTTGCGTGTTTGTGTGCGAGGATTTTCCGAAGGAAAATCAGAAGCTAGCAAACAAGTAACTAACTTTGGTTTAGCTAAAACTAGCAATTTTTTATATACTGTGTTGCCAGTAGTGCTTTTGTTTTAAAAATCATTTTCTGTCTCGTAATATATTTTCCCGTTTAGCGGAATCATAGTTGTAATAGCGTATGAATCAGAAAACGAAATTTTTTGTAATTCATATATTTTATTTGCGGTAGCTCTGTCCCAATATTCTAATGGAATAGTTTCTACAATTCCGAAAATCATTTTGTCTCCACCTTCGCATCTCGTATCTACGAAATGTTCTTTAGGAACAAAATCGAGTATAAAATCCAATTCTCCGTTTTTCTTAAAGTATTTCCATTTTCCAATTCGGTAATAATAGAAAGCTCTGAATGCTCCACCCATTCCACAGTCGATAAAAGAACTTATTTTATAATTTCCTTCTGCCGATAAAATTCCGTCCGAGTCAAATTCTTTCCACAAATTGAATTTTAAATCACTAACATTATTATCAGAAACAGCCATTTTCCCAATTCCGATAATAGTTCCTTTTTTATTTTTCAGTTTTATTAAAGTGTCATTTTCAGGTATTCCATTTTCAAGTTCCCCATAACGTTTGTCGTCTTGAATGTAAATCCGATTCTGATTTAGATTTCGGGTTCCACAACCAAAGGTCAAAATAATTAATATGAAGATTATCGATTTATTCATTTTTGCATTACTGGCAACGGTTTGTGTAAGGATAGTTGCGTGTTCAAGTAACTGACTTACTAAAAATGGAACGAACCAAAGGAAAATCCGCAGGATTTTCCGAGTGGGCAGGAACCAAGCAATTATTTTTACACGGTGTTGGCAAACGTTATTTTATAAAGGTAATTCCCAATTCAAAATCAATTTTAAAGTATTCGTTTTTAAGTCAGTCAGCGAACTGTTCGGATAATCCGCAATATTAGCTAAACCTAGTTCGTCTTTAATTTTTATTAAAAAATGGTTTTTATTGTCTAAACTAAATCTATATCCGATACCAACAGACAGTCCGAAATCATAATTTTTAATAACCTTGTCGTACTCCCAAAAAGTTACACTTTCACCTGTATCTTTAATTACAGTTTCATTTTTAATATTTAAAGATAGGTTGTAAAAACCACCAATATTAATAAATGCTTTATTCTTGAAATAATATCTTAATTCTAGAGTAATATTTATGTAAGCGAATTTAATTTTGTCTTTAATAGTGGTCAAAGTCATATTTCCATTCACATCTCGATACAGGTCATCTTCCATTTCCATCACTTTTTTATCATAATTGACATCTGAAGTCAGAGATAAAAATTCACTCAATTTGTATTCAAGAGAAAGTCCAAATGTATAGCCAGCCTTACCTTTATACCTGTCAAAAACATCATCTTTATTTAAATCGAAGAGATTTGCTCCGAAATTCAATCCTATTCTGAATTTTCCAGAACTAATATCTTGAGAAAACAACTTTAGAGTTAGAAGAAATAAAGTAAATAAAAGGGTTAGTTTCTTTTTGTTCATTTTTTATCTAATGTTTGCCAACGTTTATGTATAAGGAAAGTTGCGTGTTTGAGTGCGAGGATTTTCCGAAGGAAAATCAGTAGCTAGCAAACAAAGCAACGACCTTTAGTTTAACTAAAATAAGCAATGTTTTTTACACGGTGTTGTAGCACGTTTTTATTTATTCAAGTTTTTTTTGTTCTTTCTCTGATTAGCAGAAAGCTCATAATTATAATATTACTTATTCCGTATACTAATAATCCGTATTTGAATAATCCTGTTAGGAAAAATGTCGGAAATCCGCCATAACGACCTTTTTCAGAAATTTGAATTAGTTTAGGTATGACGTTAGAATTCTCTAATATGAAATAAAAGACAAGGCAGAATAGGCTAATTATTTATAGTCTTACAATTTTAAAATTTCTTTTATTCATCACTTATTTCTCAATATTCTACATCGTTATTGTGGTACAATTTTTTATCCAAACATTTTAATTACCATATATCCGCCTACATAAAGTCCGAATAATGCTGGAGGAACAGCTAATGTCAGTTTAGTCCATTTATTCAATTTTGCATTTTTACTTTTCCAAACCAGATATATGGTCATAATTCCTAATAAAATTGGAGGTAAAATCTCAATCGGTGCAGGTTTTAAGTCAGATTCACTAAAATATTCTAAAAGCAGATAAACAGGCCAAGTCAAATACATTCCAAAAAAAGCCAAAGTCAATAGTAAGGCTCCAAGTCTTGGTTTGTAAAAATGGAACCAACTTAAAAATCCAAAAATCAATATCGCAAAGCCAACGCTTATTAACGGATTAGCTGAAATCAATCCTGCTGAACCAGTCATATAAGCTGCAAATAAAAGGTATAAAAATCCGCCGAGTAGTAATGATGATATGTAGGTTAGAATTTTCATTTCTCAAATGTGCTACAACGTGATTGTATAAGAATAGCGCGGTTTTGTGTCCGAGGATTTTCCGCAGGAAAATCAGAGTGACCAAATACTCACTTTCCTTTTGATTAAAGAATAAACTTACGCATTATTTTTATACGGTGTTAGGCACTGGCTTTTCATATTTTCTTTTGTCTCAAATTATATAGGTCAATAAATTTGTGTAATTCATCTTCCATGGCGGCAGAAGGAAAATATTTTTCCATTTCTGTATCGAATTCTATCCATTTTTCTAAACCAGCATCCTTGGCAAAGGAAAATATATTTTGCTCTAAACCCTCAGTCCTTTTTGATATACTATCATCTTTTATTTTATGGCTGTTTAGCATCCATTCTCCACAATATACTATAGTAAGTAGAGTTTTATATTCCTCTTTTGTTAATTCTATTTTCATGATTTTATTCAAATGGCTCTTTTGGGAGTTTTTTTAAATTTTTTATGTATCTATCATTATCAAATGGTTTACCCATTTTAATAATTTCAAACAATTCTATAGCCACACATTGTCCTATCATCTGTCGGGATTGAAAGTCATTGTATCCATCCTTTGTCAATTTGTTATATGTGATTTTTGTTTCAGGAGGATCATTATTTTCAAGTTGATTTTTTACTATTTCTAGAATCTGCTCTCTTAATATTTCATTATTTTTCATTGTCAAACGGATTTTCCAGCTTGTGGCTAACGTGATTGTATAAGAATAGTGCGGTTTTGTGTGCGAGGATTTTCCGAAGGAAAATCAGAGTGACCAAATACGCACTAACCTTTTGATTTAGGATTAAACTTATGCATTATTTTTATACGGTGTTAGCAAATGTTATTTTTTTGATTTCAACATTATTTTTAGGTCAGTTTTAATAATATTCGACTCGTAATTAAAGAAAACAGTACACATAAAATAAGGTAAGATAAACATTAATAAATTATGCCAATTTAATGTTCCAAAAAAGAGTAAACTTCCAGAAAAAGCTGTAAAACCAATTAAAAATAACGTGATTGTTGGATGGAGTCTTAATTTCATTTTTATAAGCGTCCCTTTTTCAAATTCAGAAATTTTTCCATAAACAATCGGTATAAATGAATTTTTTCCGCTTTTTAGAATTCTTCGAATTTTAAATATATCCTCTATTATAATTCCTTCGTAATGTTTGTTTGTGTTCTTTTTGAAAGTCAAACCTAATTTAGGTGAAAATTCAATGTTATTATTAATTATTTCCACTATTTCTTCCTTTTTTAAATTACTTAATAGTTCTGTATTTTCGAATGGAGTGAAATTCATTGTAGTTTTCTAATATTTGCTAACGGTTCGTGTATGGTGTCGTAGCTATCCCGCAGGGTAGCTATGCACTATACACATTGTTGGCGGTTCGTTGTTTTTTATTCTTCTTTTTTGTCAAGGAACTTTTCAATCATTGGGACGACAAGTTCACGTTCTTTAAAGTCAGGTTTTATTGTGGTTATTTCTCCAATATATTCTCCGTGTCCACCCGGAATTATTGCTAATTCAGAGTTCGTAATTTGTCTGTGCAATTCGATGGCGTGTTCTGGTGTAATAACGTCTTTGTTGCCAATTATGATTAAAGTTGGTGCTTTAATAGATTTTATCTGCTCGTCTGGAATGTCTTTGAAATTTACCATTCGTTTAGCATCTCTGTCGTGCATTACTTGCAGACCACTTGTGTCAGGTGTAACCTTTTTGTATGCCGTTTTCAGTTGTTCAGGCATATTTTCCAATTTCGCTTGTTCCATAATACCCCAAAACCATTCGGGGACTCCATTTCGTTTGGCAAGTGCAGAACCCAAAACAATTTTGTTAACTATTTTGGGGTGTCGAATGGCTATTTGCAAAGCCGTTGTTCCACCATTGCTGAAACCGAAAAAATCTGCTTTGTTAATGTTAAGGTTTTTGAGAAGTGTTGCAATATCGTCCGCATCTTGCTCAAAAGACAAGTCTACGTTTCTGTCGTTTGTCCGTCCGTGTGCTTGTAGCTCAACCGCAATTACTTTCCTGTTTTTTTCGAATAATGGAATGACTTTTTCAAAGTTTGACTGAATAGTAGAACCACCACCGTGAATGAGAACAAGTGGTTTGCCTTGTCCGTAAATTTCGTAATACATTTTCAGTCCGTTCACTTCGGAATATACGCTGTCAAAAGTTAATTCGTCTGTCGTAGCTACTCCCATTTTTTTAGTTTCTGTTTTGTTTTCGTTGCACGATGTCAAAGTAAAAAGTGTCAACCCGAAAACTAAAATTATTTGTTTCATTTTTTCTGCCTGTTTGTTACTTATCGTATCGTTGGTTGTTTTTTTTTGTCATTCTTTTTTTGGTTGATAATACAGAATTACAGCTCCGCCATTAAAGGTTTTAGTCTTAGCGAGTTTAAAAATAATCCTGTCATTTATGTCTTCAAATAATGACAAACCGTTTCCTTCCACCATTGGATATATGCAAAGTTGGAATTCATCAATCAGGTTAAGTTTCATTAATTGTATAATTAAACTGCGACTACCAACAAAAATATCTTTACCTGATTGTTGCTTGAGTTCTAAAACTTCATCTTTTAAGTCTCGTTTTGCTATGGTTGCACTTTCCCAATCTACATTTTTAAGCGTATGAGAGAAAACAATTTTTGGAATTTTGTCAATAGCCATGGCAAAGTCGTTCATTGATTTTTGTTCAGAGGGATTTTCTAAAAATGTACGCCAAAATTCCATAAGCTGATAAGTTGTTCTGCCGTATAGAATTGCGTCACCTTTTCCTAACATCTCTGTATAATGCTGATGTATTTCTTCATCTGGAATACCTGCTGTATGGTCGGAAATGCCGTCAATTGTCATATTGAGTGCCGCTATTATCCTTCTCATTTTTTATTGTCTTTCCACTTCATAATTTAGTTCGGTTACGCCATTGCTAAATTGTCGAGTAGTTGGCAAAAGCTTTAAGTTCATTTTGTCATTAATGTCTTTGTATAATGAAACACCCTGTCCAAGAATGATAGGGTTTACAAACAACCAAAAGCCGTCTATTAAATTTTGTTGAATAAGCGAATGAGTTGCTGTCGGACTACCAAAAAGTAAAATGTCTTCACCTTTCTGTTTTTTGATTTCATTTATTTGTTCAACAATGTTTTCACTTATGATTGTCGTGTTTGGCTTGTCTATGCCTTGTAGGGTTTTTGACAAAACCACTTTGTGAACGTTATTATACCATTTTGAATGTTCAATGTCGTGTTTGGTTGCATTTGGTTTGTCACCTGCGGTTGGCCAATAACTTTCCATCATTTGGTAAGTTGTTCGCCCATAAAGAGCTGTGTCACCATTTTTAATTCGATTTCCAACATAGCCAAATAGTTCTTGGTCAACTTTTGCCCAATTAAGTTCTCCATTTGGTCCTGAAACAAAACCGTCAAGAGTTATGTGCATAAATGAAATTACTTTTCTCATATTTTACCTTTCTTTTTTTGTTTATACTCTGTCATTTGTTAGTTGTTTTAGTTTGCTGTGTCGTCTTTCACAATGACCGCAACGTTTCGCGGTATGAAATGTTGGGGAGTTAGGAGCTGCGAACTTTTCAATCGATAAGAACTTGCCAGCGAGCACTGCGCTTGACAAACCACTTAAACCCCAATATTTTATGACCGCGTGTTAGCTGCTGGTGTTTATATTATTATTTTCAATTTTTATACCCTCCAATAATTCTCTGAGTGATTTAGTTTTTACAATTATTTCATCACTCTCTATATTGCTTATTGATAGAATAGGTGATAATTTAGGATACAAATCAGGTTTTTTAAGCAAATTTACAACCTGCTCTTTTATCCATTTATTGTAAGCAATTGGATATGTCTTATTTGCTATAAAAAGCACTTGCAGGTATTCTTGAAAAGCCTTACATAAAATATCAAAAGCTTGAAAATAAAGTCCACGTTGAACGAAAATTGGAATATGGTTTAAGTCGTATTCTCTAGCCTTGAATAACATTGCCAAACGCTGTAGTCTAAGATCTTCATTGTAATATGGCAACCATTTATTTTGTAGTTCAAGGAAATATGAACCAGTTTTATCCATAATTGCTGAATAACATAATTGATTTCCGATTTCTAATTCAAAATAGTCTGCTGGTTCACCTATTTCAATAATTGTTGGTTTATAATTTCCATCGATTATGTCTAAATGTAAATGAGCAAATTGACTTGATTGTTTATATTTATTTATAATAGGCTGATTAGCTGAATAGGTAAGCCAATCGTTTTCAATATCCAATATTTCAGTTGCTTTTGTATCCGGTTTTACAAGAACTGCAAAATCTAAATCACTTTCAGGTACAGCAACACCTCTTGCACATGAATTTACAACCAAAAAGGTGTCCACATTTGGAATTTTCAAAAAATGATCCCTTACTAATTCTGCAACGTCTTTATGTAAATCAGTCGGAAAAATTGGTTTTAAAGTCATATATGTCTTCTATTTTTATACTAGCATCTTCTTTTCGCGAGTTGTCTCACTTGCAGCTAACGGTTTGTATAACTAAAGTTGCGTTTTAGTTAACCCAATTTTTCGTTTATTAAATTTATTAATATTTGTGTTTAGAAACATTCTATATTTCTCGATTTAGCAATTTTAGTTATACGGTGTTGTACACCGTTTTTTTATTCCACATTTTTAAGTTTTTCGTCAAACCAAACATCTTCGTAACCGTTTTTGTCAATTAAAAATCGATAACCAATGTCAAGTCCTAAATATTTTATTAATTCAGGTCGAATCTGTAGCAAATGTTCTGCACACATTGGTTTGAAAAAATCACCTGATTCCGAGTATTCTCCTGTCCAAATATACCAGCCTGTAGTTCCTTTTTCTTGTGGATGTCGTAATCCGTGAATTGGGTCAGAATTAGGGTCAGAACTAATTCCAACTTTTAGTTTTTTGTTAATCGGATTCCATTTAGATTCATATTTTTCGCAAACCTTTTTTTGTCTGTCAATATGCACATTCCATAAATTAAAATCTGCTAATAGGTTTTCGTCAGTTCTTAATTGGTGTTTCCAAAGTTTGACATTTTGTTTTGTAATCGGAAAATTGATTTGTGGATTATCCCATTGAAAAAGAATGTCTGATATTACGTCATCGTCCCAGTCAAAATGGTCTTCTGTTATTAATTCCCAAGCATAATTTTCAAAATCTTTTTCTCCAATTTCTCCATTCAGGTATTGGTCACATTTAGCAATTAAGTCAGAACGTGATATTTTAATTTCTTTGTTCAATTTGTGTTTTTCTCAAATGTCTAGTCCTGAAATATGGCTACAGGTTAAAAATTGATTTACGCTGTTAATTTGTATACCATATTAGGTGTTTTA